>CAWGVY010000004.1:0-366836 GCA_963826185.1 uncultured Actinomycetes bacterium
GACCGCGGGAAGTTCGCCCAGGTGTTGGCCGAGCTCGCGATCCCGGCTCCTCCTCATGGCGAGGCGCGGAACGTGGGGGAGGCGCAGGCGGTCGCGCGCCGCATCGGCTATCCGGTGGTCGTGCGCCCCAGCTACGTCCTGGGGGGTCGCGCCATGGAGATCGTCTACGACGATGAGGAACTGCAACGGTTCGTGCAGACCGCGGCCGAGGCATCTCCCGATCACCCCGTCTTGATCGACCGGTTCCTCGAGGGAGCGATCGAGGTGGACGTGGACGCCGTCAGCGACGCGCAAGGCGACGTGTTCATCGGCGCCGTGATGGAGCACATCGAGGAAGCCGGTGTGCACTCGGGAGACTCGTCGTGTCAGATCCCGCCCGCGACCCTTAGCGACGACGAGCTGGACGAGATCGAGGACATCACACGACGCCTCGCCAGGCGTCTGGGCGTCGTGGGTCTGATCAACCTCCAGCTGGCCGTCAAGGATGAACGCATCTGGGTGCTGGAGGCGAACCCTCGTGCCTCCCGGACGGTTCCGTTCGTCTCGAAGGTGGTCGGGGTGTCCCTGGGCCGAGTGGCGACCCTGGTCCTTGCCGGCAGGACCTTGGCGCAGCTGCATGCGGAGGGGGTGCTCCCCGCCGACCCCCATCTCTACCGCCACCTGCCTTACACGTCGGTGAAAGCGGCGGTCCTGCCGTTCGGGCGGTTCCCCGGCGTCGACACGGTGCTCGGCCCTGAGATGCGCTCGACCGGGGAGGTCATGGGGATCGACGCCGACTCGGGGTGGGCTCTGGCGAAGGCGCTGGTGTCGTCGGGGGCCTCCCTGCCGAGTACGGGAACCGTGTTCGTCAGCGTGGCGAACCGCGATAAGCGCGCGATCGTCTTCCCCGCGAAGCGGCTCAGCGACCTCGGGTTCCGCCTGGTCGCCACCTCGGGGACCGCGGGGGTGCTGGAGCGGGCCGGCATCCCGGTAGAGCGCGTGGCGAAGGTGAGCGAAAGCCCGGACAACGTGGCCGAACTGATCCGAGCCGGTCGGATCGCGCTGGTGATCAACACGCCGTTCGGTCGGGAGCCTCGGAGCGATGGCTCGTGGATCCGCACGGCCGCGGCGGCGGCCGGGGTTCCGTGCATCACCACCCTTCCCGGTGTGTTCGCGTCGGTGCGCGGCATCGAGGCGCTGTTGGGTCCCCCCACGGAGCCACGCTCGATCCAGGAATACCACGCCGAGATCGCCACCAGCCCACGCCAGGTGCGGCTCTCGTTCGATGAGGCCGCGGCCGCCGGGGTGGCGGGGGACGGAGGCGTCCGATGAAACGCGTGCGCGCCGAGATCCTCTCCACACGGAAGGTGGGCGCCTATCACGCGCTCACCTTGGTGGCGCCCGAGATCGCCGAGCGTGCCCGGCCCGGTCAGTTCCTTTCGATCAAGATGCCCGAGGGACGAGACTTCCTGCTGCGCAGGCACTTCGCCGTCCATCAGGCGGCCCGACGAGGCGGATGGGCCGGGACGTTGGAGTTCGCGGTCGACCCCGGGGGGCCCGGCACGGCCTGGCTCGCCACAGCCAAGGCCCATGAGTTCTTGGACGTCATCGGTCCCATGGGCAAGGCGTTCGCCTATCCGAAGAGACTCACCAATTGCCTGCTGATCGCGGAGGGACGCGGAGCAGCATCGCTCTACTTCTTGGCCCAGGAACTGCTGGCGAGACACAAGCGCGTGGACATGGTGGTGGGCGCGGAGACGATGGAGCGTGTCTTCAAGCCGATCGAGGGCAAGCGCCTATCCCAGACGATCGCGATCGTCACGGCCGACGGGAGCCTTGGGGATCGCGGAACGGTGCTGGACGCGCTCCCGGAGATGGTGGAGAGGAGCCAGACGGAAGTCGTCTACGCGTCGGCGTCGTCGCTCACCCTCCAGCGGATCGCCGCGTTCTGCGGGGAGCGGAAGCTCCCGGCCCAGGTCGCCGTCGAGGAGCGGATGGGGTGTGGCTTCGGCGTGTGCAACACGTGCGTCGTCCCCGTGGGACGCAAGGACGGCAGCGGGTACGACAACCTCCGCGCATGCGTCGATGGTCCCGTCTTCAACCCGGCGCGGGTCGTGTGGGACCGGTGGCTCTCCGACGAGCCCACGATGCTCCCGACGCCAGCCGAAGGATTGCCAGTGGTGCGCTCGTGGCCGGGCTGAGACGGACGCTCTCGGTGGACCTGGGGGCCGGCCTGGTGATACCGACCCCGGTGCTGATCGCGTCGGGCTGTGCGGGCACCGGCAAGGAGCTCGCCGGTCTGGTGGATCTGCGGAAGGTGGGGGGACTCGTGTCGCGGAGCATCACCCTCGAACCGCGCAAGGGGAGCCCCACACCCCGGATCGCCGAGACGCCGTCCGGCATCGTGTGGTCGACGGGGTTGCAGAACCCCGGGGCCGACGCCTTCGTGGCGGCGGAGCTCACGCGGCTCGCTCGCGGCGGCGTCCATGTGATCGTCTCGATCGCGGGCGGGACGCTCGAGGAGTTCGTCCGCCTCACGGGCGTGCTCCAGGGTCGGAACGAGGTCGCCGCGATCGAGGTCCATCTGGCCGAGCCCGACGTAGAGCTCGCACGGCGCGAGCTCGGTGTTCACCTCGATCGCGCGGCCGAGATCGTGGGCGCCGTCGCCCGCATGTCCCTGGTACCCACGTTCGCGAAGCTGCCGCTGGCGGCGCCCGACCTCGCCGAGATCGCCATCGCGGTCGTGCGAGCGGGGGCACACGGATTGACGATCGGCGGTCCGCCACCCGCGATGGGCGTGCAGCCGGCCCGACTGCGTCCCTCGCTGGGCGCCGTGACGGGATGGTCATCGGGTCCTGCGATGAAACCGCTCATGTTGCGGGCGGTCTTCGAGGTGGCGCGCGCGGTCCCCGAGACACCGATCCTGGCGGTGGGCGGGATCCGAACGGCCGATGATGCCGTCGAGGCGTTGCTGGCCGGAGCGTGGGCCGTGCAGATGGGCGCCGCGGTCCTGATCGACCCCGGCTCGCCGGTCGAGGTGGCCCTCGGGTTGGCCCGCTACCTCAAGGCCAAAGGGTTGGCCTCGCCGGCGGACGTCCGTGGACGGCTGCGGGTCCCGGCAGCTTTCGGAGCGGCGGAGCCCCAGGGCGAGGAGAGCGCGACGTGATCCCTCGTCCCGAGAACCCCGTGATCGTAGCGATCGACACATCGGATCTTGACCGTGCGGAAGCGCTCGCGAACGCGTTGGCCCGCGAGGTGGGGATGTTGAAGGTCGGGCTCGAGCTGGCCTGGGCCCATGGTCCTGACGCCGTCAGGCTCGTGGCTCGCCACGCCCCGGTCTTCGTGGATGCGAAGCTGCACGACATCCCCACCACGGTGGAGCGCGCGGCCGCGAACATCGCCCGTCTCGGCGTATCGATGTTCAACGTCCACGCCCTAGGAGGCGAGCGGATGATGCGGGCGGCCAAGGAAGGTGCCGACCGCGGTTCCGATGAGGGCGGGCATCCGACCCCGGCGGTCGTCGCGGTGACCGTGCTGTCGAGCCAGAGTGGCGAGGATCTGGCGAGTCCCGCGTCGCTGGCGTTCGAGGCGCGAGAGGCCGGCTTGGAGGGCGTGGTGGTATCCGGCGACGACGTCGAGGACGTGCGTTCCGTGTGCGGCGATGCCTTCTGTCTCGTCGTGCCTGGCATCCGTCCAGCCGGGTCGAACGGAGACGATCAGGTACGCGTGTTGACGCCGGCAGCCGCGATCGAACAGGGCGCCGACTACCTCGTCGTGGGTCGACCCGTCACCTCCGCCGAGGATCCGGCGGGCGTGGTCCGCGGGATCCTGCTAGGCGTTCGCTGACCGAAGGCCAACAGAAACCGCAGGCAGCACGGGGTGTCGTCGTTGTCCCGCTCCGAGGCGCGCGCGTATACTCCCGCCGTTCCCGACCCACATCGAGCAGAAGGAGTGCGTCATGGCTCTACCCACCCTCACCCCCGAGCAGCGTCAGCAGGCGCTCGCCAAAGCGGGCATCGCGCGCAAGAAGCGGGCCGAGCTGAAGGGCGAGCTGAAGTCCGGCAAGAAGTCGCTCAAGGACGTGCTGGCGCAATCGGGTGACGACACGGTGGGCAAGATGAAGGTGTCGAACGTGCTGGAGTCGCTCCCCGGTGTCGGGAAGGTCCGCGCGCAGAAGATCATGGAAGAGTTGGACATCTCCGCGAGCCGCCGCGTCCGGGGCCTCGGCGCGAAGCAGCGTCAACTGCTCCTCGAGAAGTTCGCGAAGTAACGCCTTGGCCTCGCGCCGAGGCAGACTTTTCGTGATCGCCGGCCCATCGGGGGTCGGCAAGGGAAGTCTGGTGAGGGAACTCCTCGCCGCCGTTCCGGATCCACCCGTGCTCTCGGTCTCCGCCACCACGCGCGCCCCGCGCCCGGGCGAGGTCGATGGTATGCACTACGCGTTCGTGAGCGAGGACGAGTTCGATCGGATGATCAGGGACGGGGAGCTGCTGGAATGGGCCGAGATCGTCGGCCATCGGTCCGGGACCCCCGTGCGGTACGTCCGCGAACAGCTCGAAGCCGGACATGACGTGATCCTGGAGATCGATGTCAAGGGCGCGGGCCAGGTGAAGGGCATCCAACCCGAGGCGGTGCTGATCTTCCTGGCGCCTCCCTCGCTTGAGGAGTTGGAAGCACGGCTGAGGGGCCGCGGGACGGAGGATGAGGCCCTGATCCAGCGACGACTCGACACGGCTCGGTGGGAGTTGACGCAGGACGGGTGGTTCGACCACGTCGTCGTGAACGACGACCTCGAGGGCGCGTCATCGCAGGTCGCTGCTATCATCGAGGCATCCCGCTCCCATCCGGAGGACCTCTCTTCATGATCGAACCCAAGATCGACGACCTACTGGCTGCCGTGGATTCGAAGTACTCCTTGGTGATCCTGTCGGCCAAGCGTGCCCGCGAGATCAACTCCTATTACAACCAGCTGGGCGAGGGCCGCGGCGAGTTCGTGCCGCCGCTGGTGGAGAGCGGCTTCAGCAACAAGCCCCTTTCGATCGCCCTCGAGGAGATCGCCGAGGGGAAGATCGACTACGAGCGCACCGAGGACCCCGTCGACGAGTGACGTGCCTCGGCTGACCGGCCGCCGGGTCCTGCTCGGTGTCACCGGCGGCGTGGCGGCGTACAAGGCCGCGCATCTGGTTCGGCTCCTGATCGCGGACGGGGCGCAGGTCTCGGTGGTCATGACGGAGTCAGCCACCCGGTTCGTAGGCCCCGACACGTTCTCCGCCCTCACCGGTAACCCCACCCTGACCTCGTTGTGGGAGCGGCCGGGCGAAGTGCTCCACGTGGCTCTGGCGCACGGGACCGACGTCGCAGTGGTGGCCCCCGCCACGGCCAACGTGATCGCCAAGCTGGCCTCCGGTCAGGCCGACGACCTGCTGACGGCAACGCTCCTCGAATATGCCGGACCCCTGGTGGTGGCTCCGGCCATGCATTCGGGGATGTGGGAGCACCCCGCTACGCTCACGAACGTCGCGACGCTCGGAGCGCGCGACGTGCGCTTCGTCGGGCCGGCGAGCGGACCGTTGGCGCACGGCGATGAGGGGATCGGACGCCTCGCCGAGCCCGAGGAGATCCTCGCCGCTGTGCGGGCGAGCTGCGGCGGGCAGCCTCAGGATCTGGCGGGTCGTGTCGTGGTGGTGACCGCGGGTCCCACGCACGAGCCGATCGACCCGGTCCGGTTCGTGGGCAACCGGTCCAGCGGCAAGATGGGGGTGGCGATCGCGGCTGAGTCACGCCGCCGTGGCGCCGACGTTCGGCTGATCATGGGTCCGGGCACCGTGCCGCCTCCTTTGGATGTTGCGGTGACGTGGGTGACCACGGCCGAGGAGATGCGCGATGCGGTCCTGCGGGAGGTTCCTGAGGCCGACGCGATGATCATGGCTGCGGCGGTCTCGGATTTCCGGCCGAAGGCGGTGGCCGAAGCGAAGCTGAAGAAGGACCAGGGGATCCCCGAACTCCACCTGGAGCCCACCCCCGACATCCTGGCGGAGCTGGGCGCGGGTCGACGGGACGGACAGGTGCTGGTGGGGTTCGCCGCCGAGACCCATGATGTCGTGTCGGCGGGCCGCGCCAAACTCGCGCGCAAACATCTCGATCTCCTGGTGGCCAACGAGGTCGGCCGTGACGGCACCGGCTTCGGCTCCGACTCGAACCGTGCCGCGATCCTGAGGGCCCAGGGGCCGGACGAGCGCCTCACCGATCGGACCAAACCCGCCCTGGCCGTCGCCCTGATGGACGCGGTCGTCGACCTGCTCGAACGGCCATGAGGTCGCTGACGGGCGTCGGTCACGATGGATAGACTCGCGCGATGAACCAGGGCTACCTCTTCTCTTCGGAATCCGTGACCGAGGGGCACCCCGACAAACTCGCGGACCAGATCTCCGACGCCATCCTGGACGCCATCCTGACGAAGGACCCGCAGAGCCGGGTGGCCTGCGAGACGCTCGTCACTACGGGACTGGCATTCATCTCCGGCGAGATCACCACCGAAGGCTGGATCGACATCCCCTCGGTGGTCCGCCAGACGATCGTGGACGTCGGCTACACGGACGCGAAGTTCGGGCTGGACGGGTGGACCTGCGGGGTCGTCACGGCCATCCAGGAGCAGTCTCCGGACATCGCACGTGGGGTGGACGACTCTCTCGAGCACCGCGAGGGCCACTCGGGCGATGACCTCGACGCCCTGGGCGCCGGCGACCAAGGCATGATGTTCGGCTACGCCTGCCGCGACACCGATGAGTTGATGCCCCTGCCCATCGCCATGGCGCACCGACTGTCGCGCCGCCTCGCCGACGTCCGAAAGGCGGGCGTCGTCCCGTACCTGCGACCGGACGGGAAGTCCCAGGTGTCGATCGAGTACGCGGGCGGGAAGCCGGTCCGTGTCGACACGGTCCTGATCTCGGCGCAGCACCGTGAGGAGGTCGACGTCGAGACCTTGTTGAAGCCCGACATCGAGGCCGAGGTGATCGATCCGATCCTGCGCGAGTTCCCAGACCTGGACACCTCGAAGGTGCGGATCCTGGTCAACCCCACGGGGCGGTTCGAGATCGGGGGTCCGAAGGCGGACACGGGGCTCACAGGGCGCAAGATCATCGTCGACACCTACGGCGGGATGGCTCCCCATGGAGGGGGCGCGTTCAGCGGCAAGGACCCGACCAAGGTCGATCGCTCCGCCGCGTACATGGCGCGTCACGTGGCCAAGACGATCGTCGCATCGGGGTTGGCCGAGCGATGCCAGCTCCAGGTGGCCTACGCCATCGGAACCGCGCATCCGGTGTCCTTGGCGGTGGACACGTTCGGCACCGAGCAGGTGGACCCCGACCGACTGCGCAGGGCGCTACCCGAGGTGTTCGACTTCCGTCCGGCGGCCATCATCCGGGATCTCGACCTGCGCCGACCGATCTTCCACGAGACCGCGGCGTACGGGCACTTCGGTCGCAAGGAGTTCCCGTGGGAGGCCACCGATCGCGTCGAGGATCTCCGTCGCGCCGTCGGATGATGGGCAGCTCCTCGGCGGCCCTGTCGAGATCTGCGTCGACCGGCCGCTCCTGGCGCTAGATCGACCGTTCACCTACCAGCTCCCGGATGGGTTCGCTGCTGGGGTGGGAAGCCTCGTTCAGGTGCCCTTCCACGGGCGAGCCACGCGTGGATGGATCACGGGGGCGGCGACGGATCTGCCGGGACGGCTGCTTCCCGTCACCAAGGTGGTGTCGCCGGTGCGGTTCTTCGACACCCCGATGCTGGAGCTCTACCGATGGGTGGGGCGCCGGTACGTCTCGCCGCTGGCTGCCGTCATCGGACGCGCGCTGCCGCCTCGCGTGGTCTCGGAGGAGTTGGAGACGGTCGTTGCCGCCCGGTCCGGCGACTCCTCGTCATCGGAGGGTCCGGGTCCTCTCGCCACCTACCGGAACGGTCCGGAGTTCCTCGGCGGCATCGATGCCGCCCGTGACGCCTTTCTGGTTCGTCCCGCGCCCGACCAGGAGGTCGCCGCGACGCTCGAGGCGGTCGATCGGTCCCTGAGCACAGGGCGCCGAGCGTTAGTGGTCGTGCCCGAGGCCGTTCCGATCCCCGCCGCCGCGTCGGCGCTCGTCGCGGCGTTCCGCGATCGCGTCGGCTCGTTCGTCGGCGGGTCCAAGCGTGCCCGATACCGGATGTGGCTGGACATCCAGGCCGGCCGGTACGACGTGGTGGTCGGCACCCGGCCCGCCGTGTTCGCCCCGGTGCCGGACCTCGGGTTGCTCATCGTCACCCGCGAGTCCCACCCCGCGCTCCGTGAAGACCGTGCCCCCTACTACCACGTGCGCGACGTCGCGATGGCACGAGCCGTGATCGATCGGGCCACGTGCGTCCTCAGCGCGA
The DNA here is from genome assembly GCA_963826185.1 of uncultured Actinomycetes bacterium. Lineage (GTDB taxonomy): Bacteria > Actinomycetota > UBA4738 > UBA4738 > HRBIN12 > JAOUEA01. The sequence continues at coordinate 8,386 of CAWGVY010000004.1, forward strand.
TCTGTCCGTCCTCGGAGGCCGCGGCACTCGGTCTGGTTACGGTCGCGCCACCCGGCCGACGCTGGCCGCCGGTCGAGGTCGTCAAGCCCGGTCCGGAGGGACGCGCTCAGCGTCTGGTCAGGGCGTTGCGGGACACCCGTCGAGGGTTCCTGTTGTCGCCGCTCCCCGGTTACGGGATCGCCGCCACGTGTCGCGCGTGCGGCGAGCCAGCCCGCTGCGCGGCATGTGGCGGACTCTTGCGTGCCCAGGAGGGTGCGGTGCGGTGCGTCGTGTGCGAGGCCGTAGGGCGATGCGGGAGCTGTGGGGGTGCGCGGTTCGGGATCAGGCGTGGCGGGGCCGAACGGGTCCAGGAGTGGGCGGCGAAGGCCGCGAACGTCCCGGTGCACCGGTTGACCGACGCCGAGCCTCCTCGTCTGCCCGGCGACGAGGAGATCGTCGTGGGCGGACCTGACGACGTGCGGGACCTGGGGTCTCCCGACCTGGACCTGGTGGCGATCCTCGACGCGGACATGGCCGAGCGCCGGCCCGGACTAGCGGCGCGCGAACGGGCGTTGACCACCTGGATGGAGGCGGCCGCGTGGGCCTTCCCCAACGGTCGCGTGATCGTCCAGGCCTCGCGCGCGGGCGACCCTGCGATCCAGGCCCTCGTCCGTGGGAACCCCGATCGGTTCCACGCGGACGAACACCTGCGTCGGAGCGACGCGGGGTTCCCGGTCGGTGCCGCGGTGTTCCGCGTGGCGGGGACCGCGGAACTCCCCGATGCTCTCCAGCGGCTCGGACCCTTGACCCTGCTCCGTTCGGAGCTGCCGGAGCAGACGGTATGCTTGCTCGCGCTCGACCCCGAGCGGGTGACTGCCTTCGGGGAGGCCGTTCGGGAGCTCGCGCAACGCGAGATCGTGACGCGCGTCGAAGCCGAGCCGCACCTGTAGGTGGGGAGAGCTGAGTCTGATGATCCTGCCGATCCGGACGCTCGGGGACCCGGTCCTCAAGATGCCGTCGCAGCCGGTGACGGACTTCGGTCCCGCTCTGCGGCGGTTGAGCGCCGACATGATCGAGACGATGTACGACGCTCCGGGCGTGGGGCTCGCCGCCCCTCAGATCGGACGGTCGGTCCGGTTCTTCGTGTTCGATGACGGTGAGACCGGACCGTCGTCGATGGCCAACCCGGAGCTGTTCGATCCACAGGGCGAGGTGACGGAAGACGAGGGGTGTCTTTCGATCCCGGGTCCCTTCCACCCCACGCGCCGGTTCGCGCGCGTCACCTGCCGCGGCCAGGATCTGGACGGTCGGCCGTTCGAGATCACCGGTGAAGGGCTGCTGGCCAGGATCCTGCAACACGAGACGGATCACCTCGACGGGACGTTGTACGTGGACCACCTCGATCAGGCTGGCAGGCGCGAGGTGATGGCGGAGCTCCGTCGCCTCGAACTGGGACTGGCCGAGCCCAAGAAACGACGTCCGCTTCGTCGCGGCACCGCCGAGTAGACGCGGCTGGGCATCCTCAGCGCCGACCGCGGGGCTATCCTCGCCGCCATGACTCGTATCGCCTTCCTGGGGAACGACGCCAGGTCGGTCCCACCCCTGCGGTCGCTCGCCGATGCGGGTGTCGACGTGGCCCTGGTCCTCACCCAGTCTCCCCGCCCCGCTGGCCGCGGGAACCGCCTGGCGCCCAGCCCCGTCGCGACCGCTGCCTCGGATGGGGGGCTGCCGCTCCTCGAGCTCGAAACGGTGCGGACCCCAGAGGCCCTCGCAACCTTGCGCGCCCTCTCGCTGGACGCCCTCATCGTGGTCGCCTACGGAGAGATCTTGGACGATGCGCTGCTCGCGGTGGCGACGCCGGTGAACCTTCACTTCTCGCTGTTGCCGAGGTGGCGCGGTGCGGCGCCCGTTCAGCGAGCGATCATGGAAGGTGACCTCCGTACCGGCGTGAGCACCGTGTTGATGGAGGCGGAACTGGATGCGGGTCCGATCCTGCTGCAACGCACCGAGGAGATCCTGCTGCGAGACGATGCCGGATCCCTGGGGGAGCGACTCGCGACGATCGGTGGGACGGTGGTGGTCGAGACCGTGGATCGGCTGGGATCGATCCAGCCCCTCGTGCAGGACGACGCGCTCGTCACTTACGCGCCCAAGATCGGGGCCGAGGAGCGGAGGATCGACTGGCGACGTCCCGCCGATCAGATCGACCGGGTGGTGCGTGGGTTGATGCCGCGCCCCACCGCCACCATGGGGTTCCGCGACACCGTCATCAAGGTGCTTCGGGGACTGGCGGGACCCGAGGCGGACCCGCCGAGCGAGCCCGGGACCGTGACCGTCCTCGGCGACGAGGTGTGGGTGTCTACGGGCGATGGGCGATACCGCTTGCTCGAGGTCGTGCCGCAGGGGCGGCATCCGATGCCCGCGGACGCGTGGGCGCGCGGGGTAAGGATGGTCGTCGGCGAGCGCGTGTCGTGAGCGCCCGATCCGTGGCCTTGGAGGTCGTCCGCCGGGTCATCGACGACGGGGCCTACTCCAACCTGGTCATGCCCGGCGCCCTCGCTCGGTCGGGATTGGATCCGCGCGATCGGGCGTTCGCAGCCGATCTGGCCTACGGCACGATCCGGCACCTGCGCTCGATCGACTGGGCCCTCGACCAGCACGCGAGCCGGCCCGTCGCCCGGATGAGCCCGGCCGCGCTGGGTCCGCTCCGGCTCGGCGCGTACCAGCTCCTCTTCGGAGGGGTCGCTGCACACGCAGCGGTCGGCGAGAGCGTGGCTCTGAGTGGCCCGAAGGAGCGAGGGTTCGTCAACGCCGTGCTGCGGAGACTGGCGGCTGAGCCGCCGGCATGGCCGCAGGAGGACGACGACGCCGCCGTCTCCGTGCGGACGGGCCTGGACGCGTGGGGGATCGCCGAACTCCGTCACATCCTCCCCGCGGCGGAGGTGGAACGCGCTGCCGCCGCCTTCGCGGCCCGGGGCGATCTCTGCCTCCGGACGAACACGTGCGCGACCACCGTTGACGAGCTCGAGGGCGCGCTGCGTTCAGCGGGCCACGAGTCGAGTCGCTCAGAGCTCGACCCGGCCTGCCTGCTGCTGGATGGCGGGGACCCGACAGAGCTGCCCGGGTGGGAGCGAGGCTGGTTCGCGGTCCAGGACCATGCGTCGGCGTTCGTCGTCTCGGCTCTCGACGTTCGACCGGGCCAGCGGGTCCTGGACCTGTGCGCCGGCCCGGGTGGCAAGACCGCTCACCTCTGCTGTCTCGCTCGGCCGGCGCGTGTGACGGCCGGGGACCTCCATCCCCGCCGAGCCCGCCTCGTCAGGAGGACGTCACATCGCTTGGGGATGGCGCCACTCGTGTTGGCGCAGGACGCGACGGCTCCTGCCGTCCGAGGACCGTTCGACCGGGTGCTGGTGGATGCGCCGTGTTCGGGGATCGGCTCGGCCCGGCGCCGTCCCGAGCTCCTGTGGCGACCGCGACGCAAGGACCTCAGCCGGTTCGGGCGGATGCAGGTGGCGATCGCGTCCAGCGCTGCCGAGCTGCTGGCTCCCGGCGGCCGGCTCGTCTACTCGGTTTGCACCTTCCCCCGTGCCGAGACGGACGCTGCCGCCGACGCGATCGTTCGCCACCGGCCCGACCTGGTCCCCGTCGCGATCGACGGTCCGCAGGGCGAGGCCGTGAGGATCCGCCTTTGGCCCCACCGCAACGCATCCGACGGGATGTTCGTGGCGGCGTTCGTGAAGCTGGGGTGAGGCCGAGCCCAATTGCGCCCGGTACCATGGCCCCCGTGGGATCACTTGCGGCGTCCATCTTGTCGGCCGATCTGGCCCACCTCGCCGACCAGGTCAAGCTGGTCGAAGAGCATGCCGACATCATCCACATCGACATCATGGATGGACATTTCGTGCCGCCCATCGCGTTGGGAACGGTGGTGGTTGCTTCGTTGCGACCGTGGACGAGCCGTACCCTCCATGGACACCTGATGGTGGACGCCCCCGCGTCGTACTTCGAGGAGTTGGCGACGGCGGGGTTGGACGTGGTCTCCTTCCACCAGGAGGCGGTCCCGGATGCGGAGCCCACCATCGCGAAGGCGCGCGCCGCCGGGATGCGGGTCGGTATCACGCTCAACCTCGAAACCCCGGTATCCGACGTCATGCCGATCCTCGAGCAGGTCGACGATGTCATGCTGATGAGCATCCGTCCGGGCTGGTCCGGCCAGAGCCTGAACCCGGAGGTCTATCCGCGGATCGAGGCCGTCCGGGCCGAGGTCGATCGCCGCGGCCTGGAAGTCGATGTGGAGATCGATGGCGGGGTGAAGATCGACAACGCTCAGGCGGCGGTCGACGCAGGCGCCACCGTGTTGATCTCGGCGTCGGGGATCTTCCAAGAGCCCGACCCAGGTTCTGCCGCCGCGACGATGGCCTCGATCGCGAACGGGGGTGCCTGATGCCCGAGACGATCCTTGTGGTCGACGACGATCCGGACATCGCTCGGTTCGTCGAAGTCAACCTCCGCTCCGCGGGGTACGAGGTGGCGGTCGCCGGGGACGGCGAGGAAGCGCTGGAGCGAGCCGGGGACATCCGTCCGGACCTGGTCCTGTTGGACGTGATGATGCCGCGGATCGACGGGTTCGAGGTGGCGCAACGATTGAGGAAGAATCCGCAGACCGCGAACACGTCGATCATCATGCTCACTGCCAAGGCGCTGTCCGCCGACAAGGTCACGGGCCTGCAGTCGGGCGCGGACGACTACATCATCAAGCCGTTCGACCCGATCGAATTGCTGGCCCGCGTGAAGGGCACGTTGCGTCGTGCGAAAGAGATGCGGAACCTCTCCCCCCTCACGGGTCTGCCGGGCAACATCCGCATCCAGGAGGAGATCGAACGCCAGGTGCGGGAGGCGCAGCCGTTCGCCGTGATCTATTGCGATCTTGACAACTTCAAGACCTACAACGACCAGAAGGGGTTCGTGCGAGGAGACCGCCTGATCCAGGCGACCGCACGCATCATCCAAGACGCCGTGGTCGCCGACGACGGTGCGGAGGGGTTCGTCGGGCACGTCGGCGGCGACGACTTCGTGGCAGTCGTGGCACCCGAGGTCGCGGAGTCAGTGGCGAAGCGGATCTGTGAGCGGTTCGACGAAGCCCGGGCCGAGTTCTACGAGCCCGAGGACCTCCAACGGGGGTTCGTCAGGATGGAGGACCGCAAGGGCGTGATGCAGGACATCCCCCTTGTGGGGGTGTCGGTCGGCATCGCCAGCAGCTCCCGACGCTCGTTCGCCCACTACGGAGAAGCCGTGGCGGTGGCGACGGAGATGAAGCAGTTCGCCAAGCGAGAGCCGGGCTCGTCCTACGCTATCGACCGCCGTACGCCGTAGGGTCCAGCGCTTCCGACTCGCGTTCACGGCGCCGCCGACCGTATACTGAGTCGAAGCACAACAGCCTGTTTCCGGGGCGGGGTGCAAATCCCCACCGGCGGTGACAGTCCGCGACCCCACGGCCGCCAGCCGTGGGTGGACCCGGTGAAACTCCGGGACCGACCGTGAGAGTCGGGATGGGAGGAGACAGGCGCGATGGCTCCGCCGCGTGCGCGGCATCGCGAGCCGTGGCGCCTGACGCGCCCACCCAGCACCCCACCCCGGTCGAAGGGAAGCGGAGACGGTGGACGCGCACGAGCATCAGACGCACATGCGGCGGGCGATGGTCTTGGCCGAGCGCGGCTGGGGTCGCGTCTCCCCCAACCCGATGGTCGGTGCCGTGATCGTGCGCGACGGGGTGGTCGTGGGCGAGGGATGGCACGCGGGGCCGGGAACGGAACACGCCGAGGCCATGGCCCTGCGGGAAGCGGGAGAGCGAGCGAACGGCTCGACGGTGTACTCCACGCTCGAGCCGTGCAACCGCGTGGGTCGGACCCCTGCGTGCACCGAGGCGCTGATCGCCGCCGGTGTCGGGACCGTGATCGTGGCGGCCACCGATCCGAACCTTGGCGCCGGCACCCCCGGTCTGCGCGATCTCCGGGCCGCAGGGATCGACGCTGAACGGGGGCCCTTGGAAGCCGAGGCACGAGCCCTCAACCGTCCCTTCGAATACCACGTCTCGACCGGGCGACCGCTGGTCACCCTGAAGATGGCGGCGAGCCTGGACGGTAAGACCGCGGCGACCGACGGGAGCTCACGGTGGATCACCGGTGAAGCCGCCCGAGGCGACGTGCAGCGCCTGCGGGCCGGCTCCGACGCCATCGTGGTCGGAGCGAACACGGCGCTCGCCGATGACCCGCACCTCACCGTCCGCCACCCGCGGTTCGCCGAAGCCCGGCCCCCGATCCGTGTCATCGTGGACTCGGCCGGACGGGTGCCTGCGACGGGTCGGGTCTTCGACGATGCCGCGCCGACCCTGGTGGCGTCGACCGAGCGTGCACCTGAGGCGCGGCTCGACGAGTGGGCGGACGCCGGTGCCGAAATCGTGCTCGCCGACCGCGACGTCGACGGGAGGGTGTCCCTGGACTTCCTGTTCTCGATCCTGGGCAAACGGGACGTTCAGAGCGTGCTGATCGAGGGCGGCGCTTCCCTTGCATGGAGCGCGGTGCGTGACGGGGCGGTCCACCGGGTGGTGCTGTACCTGGCACCGATGCTGGTGGGGGGAGCTGTCGCGCCCGGCGTCCTGATGGGTCGTGGTTTCGCGCCGATCGCTTCCTCGCAGAAGCTCCGGTTCACCAACGTCGAGCGGATCGGCGAGGACCTGAAGGTGGAGGCGGATGTTCACCGGGATCGTTGAGGAACGGGGCACCGTTCGGGAGTCGCTGCCGGGCCGATTGGTCGTGGAGTGCCGCGACGTTCCCACCGACAGCGCGATCGGCGCGTCGGTCGCCGTGAACGGTGTGTGTCTCACGGTCGTCGAGCGGAGCGAGGCCTCGCTCTCGTTCGACCTGTCCGAGGAGACCGTGGCTCGCACCAGCCTGCGACGTCTCGAGGTCGGCCACGCGGTGAACCTCGAGCGACCGGTGACCTTAGCTGGGCGGCTCGGGGGTCACCTCGTGCAGGGGCACGTGGACGGTGTCGGGGAGCTCCTCTCCATCGACCCGCAAGCGGACGGAGGCGCGGGCGTGCGCGTCCGCGTGCCGGATGGCCTCCTACGGTACGTCGTGGAGAAGGGTTCGATCACGGTGGATGGGGTCAGCCTCACCGTGGCGCAGGTGCACCACGACGGGGTCAAGATCGCGATCATCCCCCACACGATCGCCGTCACCACCCTGGGCACCGCCCGCCCCGGTGACCCGGTGAACGTGGAGGTGGACGTGATCGCGAAGTACGTGGAACGACTGATGACCGAACACGAGCCGAAGGAAGGACACGAGCCATGACCGACCAACTCGAGCAGGTGGAGGATCTGGAGCGGATGGTGTTCGCCACGATCCCCGAGGCCGTAGAGGACATCCGTGCAGGGCGCATAGTGCTGGTCGTCGACGACGCCGACCGTGAGAACGAAGGCGACTTCATCATGGCCGCCGAGGCGGCCACACCGGCCGCCGTGAACTTCATGGTGACCCATGGTCGCGGCATCGTGTGCCTGCCATGTGCTGCCTGGAGGCTGGATGAGCTGGGCATCCCCCAGATGGTGACCGAGACCACCGGAGGTCATGAGGCGGCATTCACGGTCTCGATCGATTTCCGCCACGGCACCACCACCGGCACGAGCGCCCACGATCGAGCGATCACGGCGAAGGCGATCAGCGACACCGACGCGAAGCCTCAGGACTTCCAGAAACCGGGCCACGTCTTCCCGCTACGAGCCAAGGAGGGGGGAGTGCTCCGGCGCGCTGGGCACACCGAGGCGGCCGTCGACCTGGCGACGATGGCCGGCATGTTCCCGGCGGGGGTGATCTGCGAGGTCATGAAGGAAGACGGGTCCATGGCCCGGCTCCCGGACCTGATCAGGGTGGCCCAGGAGCACGATATGAAACTGATCTCCATCGCCGATCTGATCGAGCACCGACGCAAGCGTGAGGTCCTGGTGGCGAAGGTGGCAGAGGCGACGATCCCCACGCCCTATGGCGAGTTCCGCTCGAACGCTTACGAGAGCCTGATCGACGGGCGGACCCACGTGGCCCTGGTCATGGGCGACATCGGTGACGGGAGCGGGGTCCTCACACGGGTGCATTCGGAATGCCTCACGGGAGACGTGTTCGGCTCTCAGCGATGCGATTGCGGTGCCCAGCTCGAGCGATCCATGGAGCTGATCGGTGAGCAGGGGCGAGGCGTGGTCCTGTACGTGCGCGGCCATGAGGGCCGGGCCATCGGTCTCACGCACAAGCTGCGCGCCTACGAACTGCAGGATCAGGGACGCGACACGGTGGAGGCGAACCTGGAACTAGGCTTCAGGGCCGACCAACGCGACTATGGGATCGGCGCGCAGATCCTGTCGGACCTGGGTGTCAAGACGATGCGTCTGCTCACGAACAATCCGGACAAGCGCGCCGGCCTGGAGGGCTACGGGTTGGCGATCGAGGAGCGCATCCCGCTGCAGATCACACCGACCGCCGAGAACATCGGCTACCTGCGCACCAAGCGCGAGAAGATGGGTCACTTGATCGACGTGCCGGAGGCGCCGGCCGACGGAGCCCAGGCGTGAGCGTTCGCACCTACGCTGGGACCGTCCGTGGGACGGGGCGTCGGGTGGCGATCGTGGTGGCCCGGTTCAATGAAGGGATCACCGCGAAGCTGCTGGATGGAGCCCTGTCGGCGCTGGCCGAGCACGGGGTCGCCGATGGAGACGTCCAGGTCGCATGGGTCCCGGGCGCCTTCGAGATCCCGATGGTGGCAGAACGTTTGGCCGGCTCGGGACGCGTCGACGCGGTGATCTGCCTCGGGGCCGTGATACGGGGCGACACGGCGCATTTCGATCTGGTGGCCAACGAGGCGGCCCGAGGGATCGCCAGGGTATCGGCCGCCACGGGGGTCCCCCTGATCTTCGAGGTCCTAGCCACCGACACCCTCGCCCAGGCGGAGGCCCGCGCCGGCGGGAGCCACGGCAACAAGGGCTGGGAGGCCGCGGGATCGGCGCTGGAGATGGTGGCGCTCCTCGAGCAGCTTCCCGAGCGGAAGGAGGGAGAGGATGATCGTCGACAAACCCTGGGGGAAGGTCGCCACCTACTCGCTCAACCAACCGTCGTCGGTGCGGGTCATCACCGTGGAACCTGCCCAGGAGACCAGCGTTCACTACCACCGGATGCGTGACGAGATGTGGGTGGTCCTCGATCTCGGGCTCACGATCGAGATCGGCAACAAGGTCGTGGAGACCGAGCCGGGGGAGGAGTTCATGATCCCTGCCGAGGAGACGCATCGGATCCGCAACACGGGCGACCGCCGCGGCCGCATCCTGGAGATCGCTTACGGCTACACGACCGAGGACGATACCCAGCGCCTGGAGGACGCCTATGGACGCCCCCTGGAGCCGGATTGGTGATGGCTGTGGTGTTCGTCGACACCTGCAGGTCGCGACCCCTATACTTTCCCGCTGGAGTGCACGTTTGGATATCCACCCAGCGCCGGGCTTCCCGGCGCTGGTGTTTCGATGGAGGTGATGCGGGGTCTCGACCGATCCGCGGATAAACGACAGGATCCGCTCAGCCCAGGTTCGACTGGTGGGGCCCGATGGCTCACAGATCGGAGTCGTCGGCACCCAAGACGCTCTGCGTCAGGCCCAGGAGCTGGATCTGGACCTCGTCGAAGTCGCCCCGCAGGCCAATCCACCGGTCTGCCGGATCATGGACTACGGCAAGTTCAAGTACGAGCGCGACATCCGGCAGAAGGACGCGCGCAAGAAGCAATCGCGGACCGGGCTGAAGGAGATCAAGTTCCGCCCGAAGATCGACCCGCACGACTACAACACCAAGAAGGGTCACGTCGAGCGGTTCCTGCGGGCGGGCAACAAGGTCAAGATCACGATCATGTTCCGTGGGCGTGAGATGGCGCACACGGACCTGGGACGCAAGATCCTGGATCGGTTGGTGGTTGACCTCGGTGAGTCGATCATCGTGGAGTCCATGCCGAAGCAGGAGGGGCGCAACATGATCATGGTGATCGCCCCCAACAAGAAATACATGGAGGCCCTGGCGAAAGAGGCCGCCAAGGACGGCGAGCAACCGGACGCGGCGGAGGGACTCGAGGTCCCGGCCGAGGTGATCGAGGCCATCGAAGCGGCCGAGGTCGTCACCGCCGAGGCGGCGGAGGGATCCGACGCCGTCGAAGATGAAGGGTAGTTCGATGCCGAAGATGAAGACGCACAGCGCCACGGCCAAACGGTTCCGCGTGACCCGTAAGGGGAAGGTGCTGCACCGCAAGGCCACGGGGAACCACATGCTCACGAAGAAGAGCGGCAGCCAGCGACGCCGGATCGAGGGCATGACGGAGGTGCAGGGCAAGGAAGCCCGCAACGTCAAGCGCCTGCTGGGGCAGGGCTGAGCCATGGCACGAGTGAAACGCTCGGTCCACGCGAAGAAGAAGCGCCGCGAGGTCCTGGACAAGGCGAAGGGGTACACGGGAACCCGTCGCAAGCGCTACCGCGCCGCGAAGGAGCAGGTCCAGCACTCCGGCAACTACGCCTACCGCGACCGCCGCGACCGCAAGGCGCAGTTCCGGCGTTTGTGGATCGCGCGGATCAACGCCGCTTGTCGGCCGCACGGGATCTCCTATTCACGTTTCATCAACGGACTGAAGGTCGCCGGCATCGAGGTCGATCGGAAGATCCTGGCGGACATGGCGGTCCATGACCCGGCGGGGTTCGCGTCGCTGGTGGAGCAAGCGAGAGCGGCCCGGACAGCGGCCTGAGATCCCCCCGCCCACGTAGACTGCGCTCACGTCGAGCGAGGGCGGGCGTTCGTGCTGACATCCCTGAAGAACCCGAAGGTTGCATCGGCGGCACGCCTGAAGAAGCGCGCCTTCCGTGAGGGCGATCGGCGGTTCCTCCTGGAGGGTGCGAAGGCTATCGAGGTCGCGCTCGCCGCCGAACACCTCAGCTCGCTGTTCGCGACGGATGAGCTCGATCCGCGCGTCGTGCGGGCTCGGGATCTGGGCGTCGAGGTCAACATGGTGACCCCCGACGTGATGGCTAAGCTGACCTCCACGGTCACACCCCAGGGGCTGGTGGGCATCGCGCGGTACCTGGACGTCGAGCTGACTTCACTGCCCGAGGAAGGCACCGTCTGCATCCTCCACGAGGTGCGCGATCCCGGGAACGCAGGGACCGTCCTTCGCTCGGCCGATGCGTCGGGATGCACGGGGGTCGTGTTCACCAGCGGGTCGGTCGACGTCTATAACCCCAAGGCGGTGCGCGCCGCGGCCGGGTCGCTCTTCCACGTGCCGGTCGTTCGCGAGGTCGACACGGGGGCGGCAATAGCAGCCATGCGGGAGCGTGGATCCAGGATCCTGGCGATGTCGGCCGATGGCGACGATGACCTGTACCGCACGGACCTCTCGGGGTCGGTGGCGTTCGTGTTCGGGAACGAGGCGCATGGCTTGCCTGCGGATGTCGTGGCACAGGCCGATGCTTCCATCCGGGTTCCGCAGCCCGGCGACGCGGAGTCGCTCAACCTGGCCGCGGCGGCGACCGTGTGCCTGTTCGAGCGTGCACGCAGGCTCGCCCACCAAGATGAGGCCCTGGAGTCGATCATCGCGGCGGCCGCCCATGACATCCGGTCACCCCTCACGGCGATGAAAGGCTTCGGCCACGCGCTCGACAAGCGGTGGACCGACATGACCGAGGAGCAGCGATCGTTGATGCTGCAGGGCATCGTGCACGACGCCGATCGGATGGATACGATCCTGCGTCACCTGGTGGACGCGGCGCGGGTGATCGGTGGCAACCTCGAGATCTTCCCCGAGCGGGTCGAGGTCGGGGCGCTGGTGACCGCGGTCGCCGAGAGCCAGCGACGCGATCCGGACCACCCACCGATCGTATGGGCGGGTGGCGAGGTGACGGCGTTCGCGGATCCGGCGCGGTTGAAGACGGCGATCCTGGCGTTCGTGGAGTCGGCGGTGTGGTGGGCCCGTGAGGGCCCGGTGACGGTCGACGCAGGCGTGCACGACGGCCGGTTAGATCTCACGGTGAGCAGGGGGGGTGCCGAGCTGACCCAGGCCGACGCGGAGCGACTGTTCAGCCCTCGGCGCCCCGGTGAAGGCGCCGGTAGCAAGATCGGCCTGTTCGTCGCCCGCGGCGTCGCCGAGGCGCAGGGCGGAAGCGTCCACGCTGCACTCACCGACGGGCGGCTTTCGTTCTCACTGGAGGTTCCGGTCGAGGGGTAGGGACCGGATCGCCGTCGATCGGGAGGACGCAACCCCCTTGCTAGACTCGGCAGCCTGATGGATGCCACCGAACTCCTCAGCATCTTCGAAGCTGAGCGGGAGCGTGGCCTCCAACGGTTCGCCGATGCCACGACCCTGGACGAGCTGGAGTCCGCGCAGGTCGAGGTCCTGGGGAGGAAGTCCGCCTTGAGCGGCGCCCAGAAAGGGCTCGGCGGTCTGGGTGAAGAGGAGCGCCGGTCGGTCGGGAAGGTCGCCAACGAGGTGCGGGATGCCCTGGTGACCGCCCTCGAGGCGCGTCGGTCCGTCCTGGAGGCAGATGCGGAAGCCGCCTCCCTGATCGCCGACCGTGTGGATCTGACGCTCCCCGGCCGGCGCCCCCGCGCTGGGTCGCTGCATCCCCTCACGATCGTGGAGCGTCAGATCGTCGAGGGATTCCTGCGGCTGGGGTTCCGGGTGGTGGAGGGACCGGAGATCGAGGACGACTGGCACAACTTCCAGGCCCTCAACATCCCTGTGGATCACCCCGCGCGCACGATGCGTGACACGCTCTACCCAGCGATCCCGGGCCGGCCGGATCTGGTGCTGCGCACGGAGACCTCGGCCGCCCAGATCCGCACGATGCGATCGCAGCCGCCGCCGGTGCACATCGTGTCTCCGGGCCGCGTGTATCGCCGTGAGACCGCCGATCCCACGCACCTGTCCGTGTTCCACCAGGTGGAGTGCCTGGTCGTGGACGAAGGGGTCACCTTCGCGCACCTGAAGGGAACGCTGGAGGCGATGGCCAAGATGTTGTTCGGGCAGACCCGACGGATCCGGCTGGGCCCGGCGTACTTCCCGTTCGTGGAACCCGGCGCGGAGGTCGGGGTCTCGTGCTTCGTATGCGACGGCGTGGGCTGCCGCGTGTGCGGGAACGGATGGATCGAGCTGCTCGGGTCAGGGATGGTGCATCCGCAGGTGCTCGAGAACTGCGGCTACGACAGCGAGCGCTACACGGGGTTCGCGTTCGGGATGGGGGTGGAGCGCGTCGCCCTGTTGCGCTACGGGATCCCCGACATCCGGATGCTCGTGGACGGCGACGTACGGTTCCTGGAGCAGTTCGAGGCCGTGGCATGAGGGTCGTGACGTCGTGGCTGCGGGAGTTCGCTCCCACGCAGATGCCGACCGACGAGCTGGCGGAGCGGATCTCGCGCCAGGGCGTGAAGGTCGAGGGTGTGCTGCGACCGTGGGACGGACTGCAGGGTGTCGTGGTCGCGCGGGTCGTCGACGTCGGCGACCATCCGGATTCGACCAAGCTGTGCGTGGCCACCGTGGACGACGGCGCGGGCGAGCATCAGGTGGTCGTCGGGGTCCGGAACATGCGGGCCGGCGATCTGGTCCCCTGGGCGCGTCCGGGGGCTCGCGTCCCGGTCCTGGACGAGGCGCTCGGCGCTCGTGAGCTCAGAGGCGTGGTCTCCAACGGGATGCTCTGCTCGCCCCGCGAGTTGAACATCGCCGACGTCCACACGGGCATCCTGCTCCTGAACGACGAGGATCTCGAGGTGGGGGCGGATCTGAAGGCGGGTCTCGGCCTCGACGATGAGGTGCTGGACATCGAGGTCGAGCCCAACAGGCCGGACTTCCTCAGCGTTCTCGGGGTGGCCCGTGAGGTAGCCGCTGCCACCGGCGTCCCGCTCGTGGAGCCAGAGATCTTTGTCGAGGAGATCGATGAAGCCGCCGCGGGCGCCGTCTCGATCGCGATCGAGGGTCCGGCGGGATGCCCCCACTACGTCGCCAGGATCATGCGAGCGGTCGATCTGTCGGGGACCTCGCCACTGAAGGTCCAGGCCCGGCTGACAGCTTCGGGGATGCGCCCGGTGTCCAATGTGGTCGATGCCACGAACTACGTCATGCTCGAGCTCGGCCAGCCGCTGCACGCCTTCGATATGGATCGGTTGGCGGGCCCCGGGATCGTGGTGCGTTACGCGGAGGAAGGCGAGCACATCACGACGCTCGACGATGTGGATCGGGCGCTCACCGCGGAGGATCTGCTGATCTGCGACCTGGAACGACCGGTGGCGATCGGCGGAGTGATGGGTGGCGCCACGTCCGAAGTCTCGGCCACCACCACCAACGTGTTGCTGGAGAGTGCCTTCTTCGAGCGATCCGGGGTCCTTCGCACCGCACGCCGTCTCGGACTGCCGACGGAGGCCTCACACCGGTTCGAGCGCGGCACGGACCCTGAGGGTTCCGAGGCAGCGGCAGCCCGCTGCGCGGGCTTGATCCGATCGTGGGCCGGTGGCGAGGTCCTTTCTGGGGTGGCGGCGGCCGGCCAGGTGCCGAACCGACGCTGGGTGTCGATGCGCCCATCCCGAGCTTCGATGCTCCTGGACTACGAGGTCTCCGACGCGGATGCACAGGCGGTGTTCGACACGTTGCGGATGGCGAACCGCTCGGTCGACGGGGCCATCGAGGTCGAGGTCCCGGGGTACCGCTGGGACATCGAGCGCGAGGTCGATCTGATCGAAGAGGTCGCGCGGATGCAGGGCTACGACCGGATCGACACACGGCTCGCATCGGCAGCGCAGGCTGGAGGCGTGCCTGCGGGGTACGCGTTCCGCGAACGCTTGAAGGACGTCCTGGTTCGTGCCGGGCTCCGGGAGCTCAGGCCGATCCCGTTCGCCGCGGCCGACGACCTGGTCCTGACCGGGGACGACGATGCGATCGCCATCGCCAACCCGCTGCAGGCGGAGGAGAGCTTCTTCAGGACGCGCCTCACACCGGGACTCCTTCGCGCGGTGGCGCGAAACCAGGCGTGGGGCGTCGAGACGGTGACGGTCTTCGAAGTGGGGACGGTGTTCCGCACGGCCGATCCGGTGGATGAGCGGCCGAAAGTGGGGTTCGCCCTGTGTGGTCCGGCCGAGCGCGCCTGGTGGTCGGAGCCGCGCGCGCTCGATGTGATCGATGCCAAAGGGGTGTTGGACGCCTTGATGTCCGAGACGGGCGTGCAGGACTGGGATCTGGGCGAGTCGCCAGGCGGTCCGTTCCATCCCACCCGGTCCGCATCCATCCTGGTCAACGGCGATCGCGCCGGCGTGGTGGGAGAGGTGCACCCACGGGTGGCCCGTGATCTGGAGATCGAGGGTCGGGTGGCCATCGCCGAGATCGAGGTAGAGGCGTTGATGGCGGCCACCCAGAAGGAGTTCGTGTTCCGCGACGTGCCGCGGTTCCCGCCGGTGCGTCGCGATCTGGCGTTCACGGTGCCGGAGGAGGTGCCCGCGGGGGCCGTCGAGGCCGCGCTGAGGGAGGCGGCCGGCGAACGGCTCACCTCGTGTGTCCTGTTCGATGTGCATCGGGGCGATCCGTTGCCCGACGGCACCAAGGGGCTCGCGTTCGATCTGGAGTTTCGAGCCACCGATCGGACCTTGACCGGGGAAGAAACGGCGCCGATCGTGGAGCGGATCGTCGCCAGGCTGCGTGAGACGTTCGGGGCAGAGCTCCGGTCCGGGTAGCCCCCCTCAGTCGACTCCCGCTAGACTCCGCGCCGTGGAGCGCGACTACCTCTCCGTCGACGACCTGACGCCCGAGGGGTTCAGCGACCTCCTGGCGCTGTCGGCCAAGGTGAAGTCGGACCCCGGCGCCTATGCCAGCGTCCTGGCGGGTCGAACCGTGGCGTTGATCTTCGAGAAACCGTCCACGCGGACACGGGTCTCGTTCGAGGTGGGCGTCGCGCAGCTGGGAGCCCATCCGCTGGTGCTGTCCTCCAGCGACCTCCAGCTGGGACGCGGCGAGACGATCGAGGACACCGGCAGGGTGCTCAGCCGGTACGTCGATGCCATCGTCTTGCGGACCTTCGAGCAGGAGCGACTGGAGGTCCTGGCGGCCGCCGCCTCCGTGCCGGTCGTGAACTCCCTGTCGGACTTCGAGCACCCGTGCCAGGCGATCGCGGACCTCCTCACCGTGCAGGAACGCCTGGGGGGTCCTGGTGGACGGATCCTGACCTACCTCGGCGACGGGAACAACGTGACGCATTCCCTGCTGCTCGCGGGCGCGAAGACCGGCATGACGGTGCGGGTCGCCACGCCGCCGGGATTCGGCCCGATCCCGCAGGTCGTGCACCGTGCCGAGGAGATCGCCCGCGAGACGGGCGGCACGATCGAGATCATGAACGATCCGGAACGCGCCGCACGCGGGGCCGATGTCTTGTACACGGACGTCTGGGCGAGCATGGGGCAGGAAGAGGAGGCCGACGAGCGTGCCCTGGTGTTCCCGGCGTTCCAGTTGAGCCAGACGCTGGTGGATCTCGCGAACCCCGACGTGGTCGTGCTCCATTGCCTCCCGGCCCACCGGGAACAGGAGATCACGGCCGAGGTGATGGACGGCCCGCGTTCGGCGGTGTGGGACCAGGCCGAGAACCGGCTCCACACGCAGAAGGCGTTGCTCCTGAACCTGTTCGATCTGGCCTGAGGTCCGGGCCCCCCGTGCCGCGCGCGAACGACACGATCGAGCAGGCGCTCGTCGAGTACGCGGATCTGCTCTCGATCCTCTCGGGCGATCCCTACAAGCCGCGTGCCTATGAGAAGGCGGCCCGAGCCGTCGGCGGGTTCCCGGCCGACCTCGATGGTGCCGACCGTGCGGCGATCTTGGCTATCCCCGGCGTGGGGGCCTCGATCGCGGCCAAGATCGAGAGCGTGCTGTCCACCGGCTCGTTCCCCGAGTTGGAGGAGCTCCGCGGTCAGATCCCTCCTGGCGTGCGGGAGATGATGTCGGTGCCGGGCATGGGACCCAAGAAGGCGGTGACCCTCTACCGGGAACTGGGGATCGACTCGGTCGATGCTCTGGCCGCGGCGGTAGATGCCGATCGGATCGCGGGGCTCAAAGGGTTCGGTCCGCGGACCCAGGAGAACATCGCCCGGGGGATCCAACAGCTGTCCTCGGCGGGAGGCAGGGTCCGGGTGGGCGTCGCTCTCGATCTGGCGGAGTCGATGCTCCTCGAACTGGACGCCATGGATCAGGTCGAGCGCTCCGCGTACGCGGGATCGCTCCGGCGGATGGCGGAGACGATCGGCGACGTCGACATCCTGGTGGCAGGCACGGATGCTCCGGCGATCATGGATCGGTTCACATCGTTGGACCAGGTGTCCCGCGTCCTCGCCCGCGGCGACACGAAGTCCTCGATCATCACGGCGCAGGGCCTGCAGGTGGATCTCCGGGTGATCCCAAAGGAGTCGTGGGGCGCGGCGCTGATCTACTTCACCGGCTCGAAGCCGCACAACGTCAGGATCCGAGAGATGGCTGTGCGCCAGGGGCTGAAGCTCAACGAATACGGACTCTACCGGGCGAGGTCGGGGCGGCTCCTTGCCGCCCAGACCGAAGCCGATGTGTACGAGCACCTCGGCCTGCCGTTCATCGCGCCGACCCTGCGAGAGGATCGCGGCGAGGTCGAAGCCGCGCTCGCGGGCGAGCTCCCCGACCTCGTTCGCCAGGATCAGCTACGCGGGGATCTCCATACGCACACGAACCTCACCGACGGGCTCGCGTCCCTCGAGGACATGGTGGCGACCGCATGGACCCACCGCTACCGCTACTTCGCGGTGACCGATCACGCTCCGAACCTCGCGATGCAGCGGATGACCGACCAGAAGGTCCTGCGGCAGCGCCAACAGCTCGCGAAGCTGCAGTTCTCCTACCCGAAGATGCGACTCCTCCACGGATCCGAACTCAACATCGACCCCCAGGGGCAGGTGGACTGGGGCCCAGAGTTCCTCTCCGGGTTCGATCTGACGGTCGCCTCCGTCCACTCCCACTTCGGCCTGTCGTCGCAGGAGCAGACGGCACGGGTGATCCGGGCGATGGAGAACCCGTACGTGAACGTGATCGGTCACCTCACGGGTCGCAAGATCGGAGCTCGGGCCGCGATCGAGCTGGACCTGGAGGCGGTCTTCGCGGCCGCCGCCCGGACCGGGACCGCTCTGGAGATCAACTCCCATCCCGACCGCCTCGATCTGAGGGACGAGCACATCATGTGGGCCCGCCGCCACGGTGTGCGGTTCGCGATCGATACCGATGCCCATGCCACCACCCACCTGCCTCTGATGCGCTTCGGGGTGACCACCGCCCAGCGAGGCTGGGTGGAGGCGGTCGAGGTCATCAACGCGTGGCCGCTGGGGAAGCTCCAGCGGTTCCTCCGCAAGGGCAGGTCGGACTGAGCCGCCGCCGCCTCGCTCGCTCGTTCTTCTCGCGTCCGGCACCCGAGCTGGCTCCGGATCTGCTGGGTCGGACACTGGCGCGTCGCCTCCCCAACGGCACCCGATTGTCCGGCAAGATCGTGGAGGTCGAGGCCTACGAACCCGGTGACCCGGCGAGTCACGGGTCGCGGCGACGCTCGGCGTTCAACGAGACGATGTTCGGCCCCGCCGGCCGGTGGTACGTCTACTTCACCTACGGCAACCACTGGATGATGAACGTCGTGGCTCGCGGGGAAGGGGAGCCCAGCGCCGTGCTCCTGCGGGCCGTGGAACCCTTCGAGGGACTGGACGAGATGGCCCGGCGTCGCGGACGTGACCGGTTGCTCGACCTGTGTTCGGGACCCGGCAAACTGTGCAGCGCGATGGGGGTGGATCGGTCCTTGAACGGCGAGGATGTGGCGCGGGGCGACAAGGTCTGGATCGAGGCGGGCGAGCCCGTGCCGGCCGAGCTGATCGCGACCGGCGCCCGGGTCGGCGTCAGCGTCGGCACGGAGCGAGAATGGCGGTTCTGGATCCGCGGCAGCGCCTTCGTCTCGAAGGGCCGCCCGGGTCCTGCTACGCGGCGCCCGCCGCACGCGAAACGGTGAGGGTGATCGTGCTCGTCTGCAGCGCGCGGGTCCCAGCGGCGGGGACCTGATAGACGACCGCGCCCGATGGTTGCGTGGATTCGGTGAGGGAGACGTCGACGTAGAAGCCGGCTTGCTCAAGGATCGCCTGCGCGCCCGTCTGAGGCATGCCGATGACCGACGGTACGGAGACGCGGTCCAGGGAGGTCGGCGTATCGCACGCCTTCGTGGGCTGGGTGCCCAGGATGAACTGCAGCGTGTCGATGTTCTGCGGCAGGGTGTAGGGGTTCGGCAGGCAGTACGGATCCTGCGTGACGTCCACCGCGACGGACACGTACCCCACGTCGGGGGTCGGGAACGGACGGACCGGCAGATCCCGGGCGGCCTTCAACATGAAGAGTCGCCAGATCTGCGCGGGCCACGTTCCTCCGAACACGGTGATCCGGGTCGTGGGCGGTTCCATCTGGATCTGCCCCTGCGGGAACCCGACCCAGACCGCCGCCGTCAGCTGCGGGAGCGAGCCCACGAACCACGCGTTGGTGTGGGTGTCCGCGGTGCCCGTCTTGCCGATCTGCGGACGACCGATGTTCGCGGAGGTGCCCGTTCCGTACAACACCGCCTCCTGCAGGATCGAGTCGGCGGTCGACGCCACCTGCGGATCGACGACCTGGGTGGGCTTGGGGTGGGCCTCCCACACCACGTTCCCGGTGGCGTCGGTGATGCTGATCACGGGGACCGGATTCACGTGCTGGCCACCGGTGGCCAGGGTGCCATAGGCCGACGCCATCTCTAGCGTGTTCACCTCGTTCGTGCCGAGCACGGCGGACAGGTAGGGAAGCAGCGGGGTCTTCGGCTCGCCCACCCGTGTGCAGCACCTCAGGCCCATCCTCTTCGCGGTCTCGACCACCTTGTCGGCTCCGAGCAGTTGGATCAGCTGTGCATAGACGGTGTTCACCGAGTTGATCGTGGCGCTCTCCAGCGTCATGCTGCCGTAGCCGCTCCCCTCCGCGTTCGTCACGTGCCAGACCTGTCCGTTCGACAACGGGATATCGATGGACGAGGGTGCCGCGAAGACCGTGGAAGGTGATATCCCGTTCTCGAGCGCGGTCACGAGCGCGAAGGGCTTGAACGCCGAACCGGTCTGCCGCCCGGTACCGCCGGCCCCCGTCGCCAGGTTGACGCGCCCGAACCCCGCTGTTGCGCCAGTACGCGTCGTCGTCGCCTCCGACCATCGCCCGCACGTACCCCGTCCGCGGGTCCACGACGGTCATCGCTCCCGCGGGGTCGCGCGGGTACGACAGGATCGACCGCACCGCCGTCTGGGCATAGGTCTGGAGCTCGGGCTCGACCGTTGAAACGATCCGCAGACCCCCGGTGAACAGGAGCTTCTTGCGGTCTTCGTAGGTGTCCCCGAACGCGGGGTTGGACAGGAACCACCGTTTGAAGTAGTCGACGAAGTAGGGATACGGATACCGATCCGTGGAGCCGCCGGGGTTGCGTTGCACGCGGAGGGGCTCGTGGAGCGCCTCATGGTAGGCGTGGAAGCGCAACTGGTCCTGCGCGAACATCAGCCGCAGCACCACGTTGCGCCGGCCCAGGGCGGCGTCCATGTTCAGGTAGGGATCGAAATGGTTGGGCGCGGTGATGAGGCCTGCGAGCATCGCCGATTGCGCCACGGAGAGCTCCTTGGCCGGTTCGGCGAAATACGTCTGCGCTGCCGCCTCCACCCCGTAGGCACCCTCGCCGAAGTAGACGGTGTTGAGGTACTTGGTGATGATCTGGTCCTTCGTGAGGCGATCCTCCAACTGCCATGCCAGGGCCGCCTCCTCGAGCTTGCGTCGGAAGGTGTCGGCGTTGCCGACGTACAGGTTCTTCACCAACTGTTGGGTGATCGTCGAGCCGCCCTCCACGATGGTGCCCGAGACGGCGTCGTTGTAGGCGGCCCGGGCGATGGCTTGCACGTCGAAGCCGTGGTGGTAGTAGAAGCGCCGATCCTCGATCGCCACCGCCGCGTCACGCATGGACTGGGGCATCTGGTGGAAACGCAGGACCACCCGGTCCTCCCTCGCGTGCAGCTCGGTGATGATCGAGCCGTCGGCCGCGTACAGGAACGACGTCTGCGCGAGGGGCAGCGGGTCGTAATCTTCGATGCGTGGCAAGCTGCACGCAGGCAGCAGCGCCGCCAGCGCGCTGAGGCCGGCGAGGAGGGGAAGGAGCCGTTTCCTCATCGCGGCCGAGTGTAACCCCGCCCTTGCGCTCCAACGGTATCTGCGCTGGTAGCATCCGGTGCGCCATGGCGTCAGACCCCCTCGAAACGCTGCGAAGCGGCGCCGTCGACATCATCCCGGCGGGTGGCCTCGAGGAGAAGCTCGGTGCCGGGAGGTCCCTTCGCGTGAAGCTGGGCGTCGATCCCAGCCGGCCCGACCTCACGCTCGGCCACACCGTCGTGCTCCGCAAGCTTCGCCAGTTCCAGGACGCCGGGCATACGGCGGTGCTGATCATCGGAGACTTCACCGCGCGGATCGGCGACCCGTCGGGGATCACGGACACACGCCCGATGTTGAGCGAGGACGAGGTCGCGGCCAACGCACGCACGTACCTCGCGCAGGCGGGCAAAGTGATCGACGTCGATAGTGCCCAGGTGCGGGGCAACGCGGAGTGGGGAGCGCGGATGGACATGGGCACGCTCCTTCGACTGGCGTCGGTGGCCACGGTGGCGCAGATGCTTGAACGCGAGGACTTCCGCGCTCGATACCAGCAGGGCAAGCCCATCAGCGTCGTCGAGTTCCTGTATCCGCTGTTCCAGGGCTACGACTCGGTGGCCGTTGAGGCCGACATCGAGCTGGGGGGGACCGACCAAACGTTCAACCTCTTGATGGGTCGGGAAGTTCAGCGAGCATGGGGGATGGACCCGCAGGTGGTCCTGACCACGCCGCTGATCGAGGGCACCGACGGCGTTCGCAAGATGTCGAAGTCCCTGGACAACTGGATCGGGATCACCGAAGCACCCGACGACATGTTCGGCAAGTTGATGCGGATCCCCGACGCTCTCATCGTGAAGTACCTGCGCCTGTGTACCCCGATCGATCCGGCGGAGGTCGAGGCCGTGGAGGTCGGGCTGGCCGATGGATCGCGCCACCCCAACGATGAGAAGCGCCGCCTCGCCCAGGAGATCGTCGATCTCTATCACGGGGTCGGGTCGGGCGCCGCAGCCGAGGAGCGATGGGACCACGTCCATCGCGAGCGTGAACTCCCCGAGGAGATCGCGGAGGTGCCGATCGCCGATACGTGGAGCCGCGACGCTGCGGGGACGCTCTGGCTCCCGGAGGTGATCCGCGGGGCGGGGATGGCGACGTCCAACAGTGAGGCTCGCAGGTTGATCGCCCAGGGGGGCGTGCGGCTGGACGGTGAACCGGTCACGGACCCCGAACGGCGTTTCACCCCGGATGAGCTGCGGGGCACCGTCTTGCAGGTGGGACGCCGCCGCTTCGCCCGCCTCACCTGAGCTCAGGTTGACGGTTCAGCTGGCGCTGCTACCATTAGCGGTCGGCGTCAAGCCCATTCGAGCAGGCGGTTTCGCGTGCCCGGAGGAAGCCCGACGACGACCCTCGCACCTTGAGAACTGAACAGTGTGACAAAAGCCAGTGCCTTTCCGTCAACTGCCAGGGCGCGGTTCTGCCGTGCCTTGCAGCTCGACGAGTAGTACTGAAACCGTCCGGACACAACAACGGGCGGGATCGAAGAAGGCCGGTCGGAGGCAGTGCCTGCCGATGATCGACCGACTCCAACGAAGAAGAGAGCCCGCCTCCCTCCGGGGCGGCGGGATTTCGATTCTCTACGGAGAGTTTGATCCTGGCTCAGGACGAACGCTGGCGGCGTGCTTAACACATGCAAGTCGAACGGTGAACCGGGCTTCGGCCCGGGGATCAGTGGCGAACGGGTGCGTAACACGTGGGCAACCTGCCCCTCACTCTGGGATAACCCCGGGAAACCGGAGCTAATACCGGATACTCTCTCGGAACCTCATGGTTCCGCGAGGAAAGATCCGTCGGTGAGGGATGGGCCCGCGGCCTATCAGCTTGTTGGTGAGGTAACGGCTCACCAAGGCGACGACGGGTAGCTGGTCTGAGAGGACGACCAGCCACACTGGAACTGAGATACGGTCCAGACTCCTACGGGAGGCAGCAGTGGGGAATCTTGCGCAATGGGCGAAAGCCTGACGCAGCGACGCCGCGTGGGGGATGAATGCCTTCGGGTTGTAAACCCCTTTCGGCAGGGACGAAGCGATCGTGACGGTACCTGCAGAAGAAGTCCCGGCTAACTACGTGCCAGCAGCCGCGGTAAGACGTAGGGGACGAGCGTTGTCCGGATTCATTGGGCGTAAAGAGCGCGTAGGCGGCTTGGTAAGTCGGATGTGAAAACACGAGGCTCAACCTCGTGCCTGCATCCGAAACTGCCCGGCTAGAGGTAGGTAGGGGAGATCGGAATTCCTGGTGTAGCGGTGAAATGCGCAGATATCAGGAGGAACACCGGTGGCGAAGGCGGATCTCTGGGCCTTACCTGACGCTGAGGCGCGAAAGCTAGGGGAGCAAACAGGATTAGATACCCTGGTAGTCCTAGCCGTAAACGTTGGGTGCTAGGTGTGGGTGGACATCGACCCCATCCGTGCCGAAGCTAACGCATTAAGCACCCCGCCTGGGGAGTACGGCCGCAAGGCTAAAACTCAAAGGAATTGACGGGGGCCCGCACAAGCGGCGGAGCATGCTGCTTAATTCGATGCGACGCGAAGAACCTTACCTGGGTTTGACATGCAGGGTGAAATCGGTGAAAGCCGACGCTCTTCGGAGCCTGCACAGGTGGTGCATGGCTGTCGTCAGCTCGTGCCGTGAGGTGTTGCCTTAAGTGGCGCAACGAGCGCAACCCCTGTCCTTAGTTGCCAGCGGATCATGCCGGGAACTCTAGGGAGACTGCCGGTGCCAAACCGGAGGAAGGTGGGGATGACGTCAAGTCAGCATGCCCCTTATATCCAGGGCTGCAAGCATGCTACAATGCGCGATACAAAGGGTTGCGATCCCGCAAGGGGGAGCGAATCCCAAAAAGTCGCGCTCAGTTCGGATCGAGGTCTGCAACCCGACCTCGTGAAGTCGGAGTCGCTAGTAATCGCAGATCAGCACTGCTGCGGTGAATACGTTCCCGGGCCTTGTACACACCGCCCGTCACACCACGAAAGTGGGCAACACCCGAAGCCGGTGGCCTAACCCTTGTGGAGGGAGCCGTCGAAGGTGGGGCTCGCGATTGGGGTGAAGTCGTAACAAGGTAGCCGTAGCGGAAGCTGCGGCTGGATCACCTCCTTTCTAAGGAGCCTTTTGGCAAACCGGTGAGCACGGACGTCCGATCCGTGTTCTGCACTCCGGGAGACTCCAGGTCGATGCACTGGCCCCCGCCGGCACCTCCGGCGAACCTCTCACTAGTACGTCCCTCGCGGGAAGTGGAACGTGGCCGAGGCGAGCTGGAAGGATCGGCGGGCACACTGTTCAGCTTTGAGGGTGCGAGCCCTCGAGCACCTTGAGAACTCGATAGCGAGCGCGAGCATCTACAGTCAAGTTATGAAGGGCTTACGGTGGATGCCTTGGCGCCAGGAGCCGATGAAGGACGCGTCAGGCTGCGAAAAGCTGCGGGGAGCTGCCGAGAGAGCTTTGATCCGCAGGTGTCCGAATGGGGAAACCCGGCTGGGGTCATGCCCAGTCACCCACCGCTGAACACATAGGCGGTGAGGAGGGAACCGCCCGAAGTGAAACATCTCAGTAGGGCGAGGAAGAGAAAGCAAACGCGACTCCCCTAGTAGTGGCGAGCGAACGGGGATCAGCCTAAACCGATGAGGTGTCATAGACCGATGTCGTTGCCTCATCGGGGTCGTGGGATCCGCACGAGCCTGCATCGGAGGGCTCAAGGAGTTACAAAGTCAGCACCTAGTCGAAGGCCATGGAACGGGCCGTCACAGAAGGTAACAACCCTGTAGACGAAAGGTGTCTGGCCTCCTCGCGGCGATCCCGAGTAACACGGGACCCCTGAAATCCCGTGTGAATCTGGGGGGACCACCCCCTAAGGCTAAGCACTACCTGGCGACCGATAGTGAACTAGTACCGTGAGGGAAAGGTGAAAAGCACCCCGGGAGGGGAGTGAAATAGTACCTGAAACCGTGAGCCTACAAGCAGTCGGAGCCTTTGCTGGGCAACCAGTATGGGTGACGGCGTGCCTTTTGAAGAATGAGCCGGCGAGTTAGCGGCATGCGGCGAGGTTAACCGTTCTCGGGAAGCCGAAGCGAAAGCGAGTCCGAATAAGGCGAACAGTCGCATGCCCTAGACCCGAAGCCGAGTGATCTACCCATGGGCAGGTTGAAGCGAGGGTAAGACCTCGTGGAGGACCGAACCCACCAGGGTTGAAAACCTGGGGGATGACCTGTGGGTAGGGGTGAAAGGCCAATCAAACTCGGTGATAGCTGGTTCTCCCCGAAATGCCTTTAGGGGCAGCCTCGGGCGTTCTGTAACGGAGGTAGAGCACTGATTGGGCTAGGGGGCCTACAAGCTTACCGACCTCAGTCAAACTCCGAATGCCGTTACACCAGAGCCCGGGAGTGAGGGCGCGGGGGCTAAGCTCCGTGTCCGAGAGGGAAACAACCCAGATCGCCAGCTAAGGCCCCAAATTCCATGCTAAGTGGGTAAGGATGTGAGATCGCAAAGACAACCAGGAGGTTGGCTTAGAAGCAGCCACCCTTGAAAGAGTGCGTAACAGCTCACTGGTCAAGTGGTCTTGCGCCGACAATGTAACGGGGCTCAAGCATGGAGCCGAAGCTGCGGGATCTCTCATATGACTCGGCCCTGGCGGGAGGCCGCCTGGGTCCAGGTCGAGGGATCGGTAGGGGAGCGTTCCCACGCGAGTGAAGCGGCGGGGTAACCCAGCCGTGGATGCGTGGGAAGTGAGAATGCCGGCATGAGTAGCGAAAGACGGGGGAGGAGCCCGTCCGCCGAATGCCCAAGGGTTCCTGGGGAAGGTTCATCCGCCCAGGGTTAGTCGGGACCTAAGCCGAGGTCGAGAGACGTAGGCGATGGACGACTGGTTGATATTCCAGTACCACCTCATCCGCGCCCAGGCCGAATCAGAGGTACTAAGGGAACCCCTTCGGGGGCTACCGACCCACTCTGTACTAGGCCAGCGAAGGGGGGACGCAGGAGGGTAGCTCGACCCAGGCGATGGTTGTCCTGGGGCAAGTGTGTAGGGGGATCTCCCAGGCAAATCCGGGAGGTCATCAACCCCGAGGCACGATGCCGAGCCGTTTCAGGCGAAGCGAGTGATCCCATGCTGCCGAGAAAAGCCTCTAGCGAGCTGATGAGGTGCCCGTACCCCAAACCGACACAGGTGGGCACGTAGAGAATACGAAGGCGATCGAGAGAACCCTGGTTAAGGAACTCGGCAAATTCCCTCCGTAACTTCGGGATAAGGAGGACCCCGCTAGGGTGATGGACTTCGCGTCCTGAGCTCGAAGGGGTGGCAGAAACCAGGCCCAAGCGACTGTTTACTAAAAACACAGGTCCGTGCTAAGTCGCAAGACGACGTATACGGACTGACGCCTGCCCGGTGCTGGAACGTTAAGGGGAGGGGTTAGATCCTTCGGGATCGAAGCTCTGAACCTAAGCGCCAGTAAACGGCGGCCCTAACTATAAGGGTCCTAAGGTAGCGAAATTCCTTGTCGGGTAAGTTCCGACCTGCACGAATGGCGTAACGACTTGGGCACTGTCTCAACCAGGGACTCGGCGAAATTGCAATACGAGTAAAGATGCTCGTTACCCGCAGCAGGACGGAAAGACCCCGGGACCTTTACTGGAACTTGGTGTTGGGTTTTGGCATGTGTTGCGTAGGATAGGCGGGAGGCTGTGAAGCACGGATTCCGGTCCGAGTGGAGCCACCCTTGAAATACCGCCCTTCACATGTTGGGACTCTAACCTCGATCCGTGATCCGGATCAGGGACAGCGCCTGGTGGACAGTTTAACTGGGGCGGTTGCCTCCTAAACAGTAACGGAGGCGCCCAAAGGTTCCCTCAATCTGGTTGGCAATCAGATGTTGAGTGCAAGGGCACAAGGGAGCTTGACTGTGAGACCGACGGGTCGAGCAGGAGCGAAAGCTGGGCCTAGTGATCCGACGACTTCCGTGTGGAAGGGTCGTCGCTAAACGGCTAAAAGGTACCCCGGGGATAACAGGCTGATCCTGCCCAAGAGTCCATATCGACGGCAGGGTTTGGCACCTCGATGTCGGCTCGTCTCATCCTGGGGCTGGAGCAGGTCCCAAGGGTCGGGCTGTTCGCCCGTTAAAGAGGCACGCGAGCTGGGTTTAGAACGTCGTGAGACAGTTCGGTCCCTATCCGCTGTGGGCGTAGGAGATTTGAGAGGAGCTGCCCCTAGTACGAGAGGACCGGGGCGGACGAACCTCTGGTGTGCCAGTTGTCGCGCCAGCGGCACGGCTGGTTAGCCACGTTCGGAAGGGATAAGCGCTGAAAGCATCTAAGTGCGAAGCTCGCCTCGAGATGAGATCTCCCACTGGGTGAACCAGGTAAGGCCCCTCGCAGACCACGAGGTTGATAGGCCGGAAGTGGACGCACGGCAACGTGTGGAGCTGACCGGTACTAATAGGCCGAGGACTTGACTTCGCTCGCGCTCGCTATCGCAGTTCTCCGGGTCCGCTCGGGGGACGCACCCTCACCGACGTCTCGTCGGGATCCTCGCGGGGACCCGCCGAGAACCGCCGTTTCGGTGGTCATGGCGGAGGGGCAACACCCGGTCCCATCCCGAACCCGGAAGTTAAGCCCTCCAGCGCCGATGGTACTGCCTGGGAGACTGGGTGGGAGAGTAGGTCGCCGCCGGAACATCTTCGAACGGGCCGCCTTCGGGCGGCCCGTTCGCGTCTGTGCTCGTAGGCTGTCGGCATGCCGAAGGCCCTCAGCCCGCGTCCGGGTAAGCGCGTACGCCCCTCGCCCCGGTCGAGCCTTCCCCGCGACGTCGCCGAGGAGGTCCAGCGGGTCACCCGACCGACCGAGGTGCGTGATGCCCTCGCTCGCCTGTCTCGAGCCGTCGAGCTGCTGGAGCGCGGCGATCCGGGGGCCGCGACGGCGGAAGCCCGCAAGGCGAAGAAGCTCTCGCCACGATCTGCGTCCGTGCGGGAGGTCCTAGGTCTGGCGTTGTACGAGCAGGGGTCGTGGAAAGAGGCGCTCGCCGAGATGAAGACGTACAAGCGGATCAGCGGACGTGCCGACCAGAACCACATCATCGCCGACTCGCTGCGAGCCATGGGGCGGCCCGCCGAAGCGGTCCCCTTGGCGGAGGAAGAGTTGCGAGCCAAGGTATCGAACGAGGCCAAGGCTGAGGCGGTGATCGTGGCGGCCTCGGCGCTCGCGGACCAGGGTCGGTTCCCCGAGGCGCTCGCTTTCCTCGGGCGGGCGCGGACACGCGAGGACGTGGCTGCGGGGTACACGCTACGGCTCTGGTACGTGAAGGGGGACATCCTGGCGAAGGCCGGACGGCCCGACGAGGCGGCGGTCGAGTTCCGCAAGGTGATGCGGCATGACGCGGGCGCCTTCGACGCGGCGGAGCGCTTGGCCAGCCTCGGCTGAGTCGCCTGAGGATCATCCTCCGGGAGCGGCGGGCCGACCCTCCGCTTCCCATCGCTTGCGCCAATACCGCGACAGCCCTTGGGCGTTCATCCGGATGCTGCCCAGGGCGTCGTAGCGCGACAGATCGATCGGCTCACCAGAGTCTCGCAGGTACTCCTCGGCTGCCTGGTCGGTGAGCGTGCCCACCAGATCCTCGAGGTCCACCGAGGGATCTCGTTCGAGGGATCGCCGCACCGTGTCGGCCCACGCTCGGATCCGTTCGGCGCCGCGGGCACATCCCTGCTCCGCGTCCTCGATGCTCCCGAAGTGACTCGTGAGCAGGGATGAGGGCCGGAGCGCGCGGATCCGCGCGACGCTGGCGAGGGCTCGGTCCACGTCGACCTCGGGGGGTGGAAGGGCGGGCCGGTATCCATCGGCCCACGGGAGGTGAGACCCGATCGCCTCTCCGGTGAAGACCGCGCCGGTTCCGGACTCGAGCAGGGCCACATGGTGCGAGGCATGGCCTGGAGTCTCGACGACCACCAGCGCCCGATCTCCTAGGTCGATCCGCGTGCCGTCGGATACGGATCGGATCCGGTCGGGCTCGACGGGCAGCGTGGTCCCGTAGAGCTCGATCATGCGTTCCTCGCCGTAGGTGCGGGCCGTGCTTGCGATCAGCCGCGTGGGGTCTTCGAGGTGATGCGCGCCGCGCTCGTGGACCCACACGCGAGCCCTGGGGAACCGCTGGAGCAGGTCTCCGACCCCGCCCGCATGGTCGAGATGGATGTGGGTGACGACGATGTGAGCCAGGTCCGATGGTCCGATCCCCATCCGTTCCAGCGCGGCGACGACAACCGGTCCATCCGCTGAGGGCCCGGCCTCCACCAGGGTCGTTTCGCGGGCGGCGACCACGTACACCGAGTTCAGTTCGCGCTGGCCGGCCATCCCCGTGTCCACGCCCGTGATGCCGGGAGCGGCATCGAACGAGATGGGAGCGGCGGATCTGGCCACGGGGCCGAGTGTCGCACACGATCCCGTGTCATCGGCCGGTGCTAGCGTGTGCCGCGCTCCTCCCCCCGTACGAAGGGAGCGCCCATGGTGACGGTCAACGTCGTGGTCCTGGCGGGCACCGTCTCGGCGGAGCCGGTGAAGCGGCAGATGCCCTCGGGGGACGAGGTCACGGAGCTCCGCCTCGCCGTCCCCGAACTTGGGAAGCGACTCTTGCCACTGCCGGTGGCCGCGTGGCACGCCACGGTGGGCAAGCGAGCCCTCAAGGGGATCGGCAAAGGAGACGACGTGCTGGTCTACGGGACCCTCGTCCGCCGCTTCTATCGAAGCGGGGCGGGGGCTCGCAGCCTCACGGAGGTGGTCGCCACCGGGATCAAGAAGTTGGAGCCCGTGGGGACGTCGTGAGCGCGGGATCCAGGGGCATCATCACCAAACCGGTCCTCGGCTTCGGCCAGAAGTAGGTGGATTTCTGCGGAAGGCGATCGCCCCGCTCCACGACGGAGCGGATGCGCTCCGTGGTCGTGGGGGGCAGGAGCCAGGCCGCGACGGCTACGCCGGACCGCACCTGGGCGACGGCGCGCTCGGCGTCGGGTACATAGGCGAGGGCGTCGGGTGGCACCGCATCGTCCAGGAGCGTTCGATGCAGAGCATCCACGGCGGGCGGCGCGCCTTCCAGGATCCCGACCTCGAAACGGGGGTGACCGTCGCGCATGGTCACCAGGGCGACGCACGGCTCGTCGTCGTCCACGGCATCCAGGGCTGCTCGCAGATCACGCACGGGCGTCCCCAGCTGTGCGACCGGTCCGGCCAGTTGGACCCTGTGGAACGGCCGCACGGTGAGGTCCTCCGTCGACGCATCCACGATCAAGGTCAAGACCCGGCTCCACGGGCCAGGGCCCACAGATGCGAGGAGCTCGTCACGGAACATCAGGGCTGTCATGTACCGGTGGTGACCGTCCGCGATCAGTATCGAGGCGCCCGACAGGGCCGCCTCGACGTCCGGCGCCTCCGCGATCCGCCAGGAGCGATGCCGAACCCCTTGTTCGTCGACGACCTCTGAATCCGCCGGCCTCTCGGATGTGGCGGTGAGCAGGGAGTCGAGTGGAGCGCAGGGACCCTCGACCGTTCCGTAGATGGGCGAGACATGGGTGTGGGTGGCCCGTAGCAGGCGGAGACGGTCGGCGACCGGACCGGGCATCGTCCGTTCGTGGGGAACGATGCCGTCACCCGGATCGCGGAGCTCCAGTGCGACCAGCAACCCGCGGACCCGCCCGTCCCCGTCGTCCGTCGCGAAGGCCATCTCGTAGGCGAAGTATCCCGGGGGGGTCCTGCGGAGCGCTCCCTGAGCCTCCCAGGCACGCAGCAGGTCACCGGCTCGCTCGTAGCGCTGGGAGACCCCTCCGGGACCATCCGACGGCGTGATATCCACGTGGACGATGCTGAACGGGCTGGTTGTGCGGTACCGATCCGCATCGCTGATAACGTCGTACGGAGGGGCCGTGACCCGCGCCAAGGGTCCGCTCACCGCGGGGTTGAAGACGAGTCCTTCGAACGGGAAGATCCGAGGCATCCACCGTGTATAGCAGCCAGGGACACGAGACCGCCTACGACCTGTACGTTCGTGGTCGTCGTCTCCTGCAGGACGGGCATCCTCACCCCGCCTGCATCGCTCTGGCGCGAGCCAAACTGCTGGAGCCGGAGAAGGCCTCGATCCGGGAAGCCCTGGGGCGGGCGCTATTCATGAGCGGGAGGCTCCGGCCCGCCCGGCGAGAGTTCGCCAAGGTGGTGCAGCTGAACCCCGCCGATGACTACGGCCACTATGCGCTCGCGATGGCCTGTGAGCGGACCGGGGAGCGTCAGCGCGCCCTCGGTCACGCGAAGTTGGCCATGGCCCTGCGGCCTGAGATCGCCCACTACCGGCAGATCGTGGACCGGCTCTCGGCCTAGATGCTTGCCGACCGCTACGACGTGTTCCTCTTCGATCTGGACGGCGTCCTCTACCGGGGCTCCGAGGCGGTCCCCCATGCCGCCGAGGCGTTGGCGCGCCTGAGAGAGCGCGGTTCGGCGCTGGCGTTCGTCACGAACAACTCCACGCAGACCGCAGAGGCGGTGGCCGAGAAGCTCCGGGAGGTGGGTGTGGAGGCTTCTCCCGGTGAGGTCCAGACGTCGGCCGACGCGACGGCCGAGCTCCTGGCTGCCCGAGGGGGGCGAACGGCGTTCGTCGTGGGGGAGGAAGGGATCCGTCGGGCGCTAACCGATCGAGGCATCAGCGTCCTGGACGGGCAGCCCGACTCCGCGGATTGGGTAGTGATCGGACTGGACCGGAAAGCCGACTACGCAAAGCTCCGCACGGCGTCGATCCTCGTGAAGGGGGGGTCGAGCCTGATCGCCACCAATGCCGACGCGTCGTTCCCGGCCGGGGACGGCTCCACGTGGCCGGGGGCGGGAGCTCTGGTCGCCGCGGTCGAGACCACGACCGGGGTCCGGGCCGAAGTAGTCGGCAAACCCTACGCGCCCGTCCTTGAGGCGGCCCTCGCACGTGCGGGGGGCCGGGCGCCGCTGGTGGTGGGCGATCGCCTGGACACGGACGTGGCCGGGGCCGCCGGGTTGGGATGGGACTCGCTACTGGTCCTCACGGGGATATCCACGCGAGCTGAGGCTGAAGCGGCCGATCCCATGCCCACCTACCTGGGTGCGGATCTGCGGGCCTTGTTCGATCCGCGGATCACCCCGGCGGGGCCGCGACAGGGCGGCGGTAGACTGGGGACGCACGCGACCGACCCCTGGACCTGGAAGGAACCACCATGATCCTTGACGACATGCGCAAGACGCTCGAGGACACCCTCGAGGCCACCCTCGGGACGCTCACGCCCGCGAAGGCCCAGGAGCTCGCCAAGAGCATGATGGAGCCGGGCGCCGCCAAGGAACAGGTGGCCAAGACGGCCGCCGATCTCATGGAGTGGTCCCAACGGAACCGGGAGCGGGTGATGGAGTTCATCAACCACGGCGTGACCGGGCAGATGCGGTCCGTCGGACTGGCGACCCAGGACGAGGTCGACGCCCTCAAGAAGCGGGTACGCGATCTCGAGCGAGCCGCGGGTATGACGGCTTCTGGGCGGAAGAAGGCGACCACTCCCGGGAGACCACGTCCCGGAAGAAGACCACGTCGAGGAAGAAGACCACGGCACCCCCCGGCTCTTCACCGGCCGGAACGACATCCTCCTAGGCCGGGGTTCGAACCCGTCCATGACGCGGCGACCGCTGGACGCGGAACTGGTTCGCCGCGGGTTGGCAGCGGATCTCGCCGAAGCTGAAGACGCGGTGCGAGCCGGCCTCGTCTCGGTGGGCGGGCGTCCCGCGATGAAGACCACCACGTTGGTCGCGGCTGGCGAATCCCTCCGACTCGCACCGCCTGCATCGACCCCGTTCGTATCCCGAGGTGGCGTGAAGCTCCGGGCCGCCCTCGATCGATCGGGGATCGACCCCGATGGCCTCGACTGCCTCGACGCGGGCGCGTCGACGGGAGGATTCACCGACTGCCTGCTCCAGGCGGGAGCCGCCCGCGTGTTCGCGATAGACGTGGGCAACGGACAGCTCGCCTGGAGGCTGCGGACCGATCCTCGGGTCACGGTCCGGGACCGCACCAACGTCCGTGATCTCGGCCTACAGGATCTGCCCTTCCACCCGGATCTGGCGGTCGCCGATCTGTCGTTCGTATCGCTGCGTTCGGTCGTGCCGGGCCTGGTGGAGCTGCTGGGTTCGCGGACCCGGTTCATCGTGTTGATCAAGCCCCAGTTCGAGATCCCTCACGCCGAGATCCCCGCGGGCGGCGTGGTGCGTGACGCGGACGGCTGGCGTCGCGCGATCGAGGGAGTCGCCGAGGTGTTCGAGGGGTCCGGGACGCCGGTCGGCGGCATGATCGCATCCCCGGTCACAGGGACGGCGGGCAACGTGGAGTTCCTGATGTGGACCGCTGGAGACGGGTCGGGGCTGCCCATCGACGTGGAAGCCGCCCTCGAGGAGGGTCGAGGGGTGATCGGATCATGAGCCGTGTGGGGTTCGTCGCCCACCCTGGCCGGCCGACCGCGGTGGCGGCGGCGTCGGCGATCCGGAACCAGCTCGACGGGTTCGAGGTCGAATCCTTCCTGCTCCCCGACGACGGCAGCCGCGTGCCGGAGGGGACGGACGGACCCGACCTGGTGGTCTCCGTGGGCGGGGACGGGACCTTCCTTCGCGCCGCCCACGCCGCGTCGGATGCGGGGTGCCCTGTCCTGGGGGTCAAGGTGGGTCGGATGGGGTTCCTCACCGAAACCGAGCCCGCGGGGGCGATGGATCTGATCCGAAGCGCTCTCGAGGGCTCCGCCCGCATCGAGGAACGGATGGCCCTCACCGCGGAGCCGGTGAGCGGGGCCGACTTCCCGCCTCAGTGGGGCCTGAACGAGGTCATGGTGGAGAAGCGCGCCCGCCACCGACTGATCCGCCTGGTGGTCGACGTGAACGGTGCGTACGTCACCACGTTCTCGGCGGACGGCGTGATCGTCGCGACACCCACCGGGTCCACTGCGTACTCGTTCTCGGCTCGTGGGCCCATCGTGAGCCCCGACGTTCCCTGTCTGGTCCTGACGCCCATCGCCGCGCACATGGTCTTCGATCGCTCGTTCGTCCTGGCGGCCGGCAACCAGGTGCAGCTGGAAGTGGTGGGGGACGAGAGCGGGATCTTGTCGGCCGACGGGCGACAGAGCATCGAGCTCCCGATCGGTTCTCGCGTGCGGATCCGGGCTTCGAGCCGCCCCGCCAGGCTGGTGCGACGTGAGGACGCGCCCGGGTTCCTGTCGCTCGTCCGTGAGAAGTTCGGCCTCCCCGGGGATCCTCAGGACGATCACCGCTCCTCGGACAACGGTGTCGGCGGCCCGGGCTAGACTCCGCGCGTGCTCCGAGCGCTGCACATCTCAGGGCTGGGCGTCATCGACGACCTCGAACTGGAGCTGCATCCCGGTCTGAACGTCCTCACCGGGGAGACCGGGGCCGGCAAGACGATGATCACGGTGGGCCTCACCCTGGCCTTGGGTGGGCGCGGCGCCGCGAGCCTGGTTCGCGAAGGGGCAGCCGCCGCCCGGATCCAGGCCCTGTTCGATGTCCCCGAGGCGCTCCTGCCGGCGGCCGCGGAATGGTGCGACGACGGCGAGGTGGTGCTGGCTCGAACCATCGGGGCGGACGGGAGAAGCACGGCCAGGATCGGGGGCCAGATGGCAACAGCCTCTGCCCTGAACGAGCTGGGACGGGGTCTGGTGGAGGTGCATGGCCAGCACCAGGCGCAGCGGCTCCTGGATCCGGACACCCAGACGGGATTCCTGGACAGGTTCGCCGGCGATCGACACGTGGTGGCGATGGCGAGCTACCGCGAGGCGTGGGAGGAACTCCGTCAGGTGCAGGGATCCTTGGGCGAGCTCCGGGAAGCGACGCGCGACCGGGAGCGCGAGCTGGATCTGCTGGCCTACCAAGTGAACGAGATCCAGTCGGTCTCGCCCCAGCCGGACGAGACCGTGCGCCTCTCAACCGAGGAAGCGCGTCTTGCCCACGTGGAGCGGCTGCTGGATGCCTCGCGAACGACGGAGGACGTCCTGAGTGGCGAGGAAGGCGTGGTCGATCGGTGGGGATCGGTCGGTGCAGCGCTCGACGACGTGGCGGCCCTGGATCCCTCGGCAGAGGGCCTGGCCCAGCGGGCGCAGGCCCTGGGCGCCGAGCTCGCGGAGCTCGCGCGAGACGTCCGCGCCTATCGGGAGTCCCTGCTCCCTGATCCGGCGCGTCTGCAAGAGGTGCGCGAGCGGATCGGGGCCTTACGAGGACTGCAGCGCAAGTACGGGGAGACGGACCAGGAGGTCCTGACGTTCCTCGGAGAAGCGTCCGATAGCCTGATGGCGCTGACCGGGGCCGACGATCGACTCGCCGAGCTGACCTCCCGTGAGATCGAGCTGGCCGAACAGGCACGGCGGCGGGCAGGCACGGTGACGCAAGGACGCGTCCTTGCGTCATCGGATCTCGGCAGCTCCCTGGCCCGGGAGCTCCACGAACTCGGGATGCCCGGAGCGGAGATCGAAGTGGTCCTGGGGCCGCACGAGAACCTTACGTCCCTGGGCGCCGAGCACGTCGAGTTGCGGTTGGCCGCCGGCGCCGGTCAGGCGGCCCACCCTCTGGCGAAGACCGCGTCGGGAGGGGAGTTGTCACGAGCGATGCTGGCATGTCGCAGTGTGCTCGCGGATCTGGATCAGGTGCCCACGCTGGTGTTCGACGAGGTCGACGCCGGCATCGGTGGTCAGGCGGGCCTGGCCGTGGGCCGCCGGCTGGCCCGACTGGCTGCGGATCGCCAGGTGGTGGTGGTCACCCACCTGCCGCAGATCGCCTGTTTCGCTGATCGTCAGATCAACGTCGTGAAGCGAGACGGTGTCACGCAGGCGGAGGCACTCAACCACCAGGAGCGCGTGGAGGATCTGTCGAGGATGCTGGCCGGGCTTACGGGGTCCGATGGGGCCATGACGCACGCCGAGGAGCTCTTGGCCGAGGCCGGCCGGGACCGCGTGGGATCCTAGGGGCGCCGAGGGTCCCATCAGCCGAGGCGTCAGATCCGAACCCCGAACCGGCGTCGAGGTCCGCCCCCTCTGCTAGCATCGCCTTCCGTGGTGCAGACGCAGCCGAAGTTCATCTTCGTCACGGGGGGAGTCGCCTCCGGGCTCGGAAAGGGCATCACCACCGCCTCTCTCGGCCGTCTGTTCTCTGCCCGCGGTCTCAAGGTCGTCCTGCAGAAGTTGGATCCGTACATCAACGTCGATCCAGGCACGATGAACCCGTTCGAGCATGGCGAGGTGTTCGTGCTGGACGATGGCGCGGAGACGGACCTGGATCTGGGCCACTACGAGCGGTTCCTGGATGCGGACCTTCACCGAGGCTCCAACTTCACCACCGGGGCCGTGTACAGCAGCGTGATCGCCAAGGAACGACGCGGCGACTACCTGGGCAAGACCGTGCAGGTGATCCCGCACATCACGGATGAGATCAAGGAACGGGTCCGCGCCCTGGCCGATGCCGAGGCCGCCGACGTCGTCGTCGTCGAGATCGGCGGGACCGTCGGCGACATCGAATCCCTCCCGTTCCTCGAGGCGATCCGCCAGCTCCGCAACGAGGTGGGCCGGGCCAACTGCGCGTTCGTACATGTGTCGCTCATGCCGTTCATCGGCCCCTCCGGCGAGCTGAAGACGAAGCCCACCCAGCACTCGGTGAAAGAGCTGCGGGCGTTGGGCCTGCAGCCCGATGCGATCGTGTGCCGCTCGGACCACCCGATCGGCCGGCATCTGAAGGAGAAGATCTCACTGCTGTGCGACGTACCCATCAGCGGGGTGATCTCCGCCATGGACGCCGCGTCGATCTACGAGGTGCCGCTGACCCTGCATGCCGAAGGGCTGGACACCGAACTCGCGCACCACTTGGGGATCGAAGCCGAGCCCGACCTCAGCGAGTGGGAGACGCTGGTCGACCGGATCCACCGGGCATCGGAACCGGTGACGATCGCCGTCGTCGGCAAGTACGTCAACCTCCGCGACGCGTACCTCAGCGTGATGGAGGCGCTCTTCCACGGCGGCTTCCACCATGGCGTCGATGTCAACATCCGGTGGGTGGCCTCCGACGACCTGGGCGGTCAGGCCACCGAAGAGGCGCTGGCCGGAGCGCACGGTGTGCTGATCCCGGGTGGGTTCGGGATCCGAGGGGTGGAGGGCAAGGTGGCGGCCGTCCGCTTCGCCCGTGAGCACGGCGTCCCCTTCCTGGGGATCTGTTTGGGTCTGCAGTGCGCCGTGGTCGAGTTCGCGCGCAACGTCTGCAAGCTGGATGGCGCCAACTCGTCGGAGTTCGACCCCGCCACCCCGCACGCGGTGATCGACCTGCTGCCCGAGCAGAAGGACGTGACCGACATGGGAGCGTCCATGCGCCTTGGAGCTCAGGCCTGCTACCTGGAGCCCGGAACGCTGGCTGCGCGGGCGTACCAGCAAGAAGTGGTCGAGGAGCGGCACCGGCATCGGTGGGAGGTCAACCCGTCGTACCACCGGATGCTGCAGGAGCACGGGATGGTGATCTCGGGCAGCTCGCAGAAGGGCCGGCTGGCGGAGATCATCGAGCTGCCCGATCACCCGTTCTTCATCGCCGGTCAGTTCCATCCCGAGCTCCGATCGCGCCCCACCCGCCCACACCCGCTCTTCCGCGAGTTCGTGGGAGCCGCGCAGGTTCACGCACGCCACCAGGCAGACCGCCCGCTGTCCGTGACCGGCTGAGTCGCCCGGATGGGTGCAGGCCGGTCGGCGCTTCCCGAACCGACCTCCTCTACCACGATGTTCGAGGGCTCCTACCTGCGTCTCGAGGTCGAGACGTGGCCGGAGGTTGGTTCGTGGGAGGTCGTGCGCCACCTCGGCGCGGCCGCGGTCTTGCCCCTGACCCCGGACGATCAGGTGGTGCTGGTTCGCCAGTTCCGGCCCCCGGTGCGCCAAGTCCTGAGCGAGATCCCGGCCGGCCTGCTCGACGTCGACGGCGAGGACGCGTTGACCTGTGCGGCGCGCGAGCTCCTTGAGGAGACCGGGTACCGGCACACCTCGATCGAGTTCCTCGGGGGGTACCTCGCAAGCCCTGGGTTCACCGACGAGTACGTGCAGGTGTTCTGGGCTCGTACGGAAGCGCAACCGATAGACCCGCCCGAGGAGGGGATCGAGCTGCTCCTCGTGCCGTTCGACGAGATGGTGGCGTCCGCGGCATCGGGCCGCGTGCGAGATGTCAAGACGGCCATGGCGCTCCTGCTGGCCGCCGGCCGACCCCGGCTTCCGTGAGTCAGTAGGCTTGCGGCAGAGGCGAACGGGAGAGGGTCGTGAAGGTCGGCATCCCGACGGAAGTCAAGGATAACGAGTACCGGGTGGCGGCCACCCCGGAGGGTGTCCGGGAACTCGTGCACGCGTCCCACGACGTCGTGGTGCAGGCGGGGGCCGGTGAGGGCTCGGCGATCGATGACGATGCGTACCGGGCTGCCGGAGCCCGGATCCTCTCCGATGCCGACGAGGTCTTCACCGAAGCCGATCTGATCGTGAAGGTGAAGGAGCCGCAGGCGCAAGAGTACGGGCGGTTCAGGAGGGGTCAGCTGCTGTTCACCTACCTCCACCTGGCGGCCGACGAGGTCCTCACGCGGTTCCTCCTGGAACGCGAAGTGTCCGCGGTCGCGTACGAGACGGTGCAGACATCCGACGGCCGCCTGCCCCTCCTGGCGCCGATGTCGGAGATCGCCGGGCGCATGGCACCCCAGGAGGGGGCCGCCTGCCTCGAACGACCACGCGGCGGCAGAGGGGTGCTGATGGGAGGCGCCTCCGGGGTCGCGCCGGCGCGGGTCGTCGTGCTGGGTGCCGGGATGGCCGGCACCAACGCGGCCTGGATCGCCGCCGGCATGGAGGCTGAGGTCACGATCGTCGACAAGAACGTCGAACGATTGCGTTTCGTAGATCAGATCTGGCGCGGCCGGATCCAGACCGTCATGTCCTCGCGCCTGGCCATCGACCGACTGGTCCTTGATGCGGATCTGGTGGTCGGCGCGGTGCTCGTCCCCGGCGCGAAGGCACCCCACCTGGTGACCGCCGGAACGGTGACCGCGATGCAGCCGGGATCGGTCCTGGTCGACATCTCGATCGATCAGGGCGGGTGCTTCGAGACCTCCCACGTCACGACGCACTCGGATCCCACCTACACGGTGGACGGCGTCGTGCACTACTGCGTCGGCAACATGCCGGGCGCCGTTCCCCGCACCTCCACCTACGCCCTCACGAACGTAACGCTTGCCTACGTCGTCGAGATCGCGAACCAAGGGCTCAAGGGGGCCGTCGCGGCGGACCCCGCTTTGGGTCTGGGCGTGAACACCTTCAACGGTCTCCTCACGAACGAAGGGGTCGCGGAGGCACACGGACTCCCGTCTCACCCGCTCGGCGAGCTCATGGAGCGCCCCTAGCCGGGGAGGACGAGACGGCCCGGGACGACGAGCAACACGGCGGGACCGCGGCGCCCATCGCCGCGCAGGTCGGACGCTTCATCGACCACCTCACCGTGGAGCGTGGCCTCGCGGACAACACGCTGAAGGCGTACCGGCGCGACCTCAGGCGGTACGCGGCGTTCCTGGTGGGTCGCGGCGTGATGTCGGTCGCCGATGTCGATGAGGCCACCCTTCGCTCGTTCGCCGCCTCACTCTCGGCGTCGACCCACGGACCGGACGAACGTGCCTATCGGGCCACCTCGGTGGCGCGGACCCTGTCGGCCGTCCGTTCCTTCCATCGCTTCGCGTTGCGGGACGGTATCGCGTCGCATGACCCGACCTCCGCCATCAGCCCACAACGCCTGCCCCGTGCGCTCCCGCATCCCCTCCCGATCGACGACGTCGCTCGGCTGCTCGACGCCCCCGACGTCTCGACGGCGGCGGGTAAGCGCGACCGGGCCATCCTTGAGCTGCTGTACGGGTCGGGATTGCGCGTGTCCGAGCTCGTGGGTCTGGATGTCGACGACGTCGACCTGGAGCTGGGGTCGCTGCGGGTCCTCGGCAAAGGAGGCAAGGAGCGCGAAGTGCCTCTTGGCCGCTTCGCGAACGAGGCGGTCCGGAACTATCTCACGGGGGCGCGCGGCCGCCTGGCATCCGCCCGGAGCCGGGGGGCCCTGCTCCTCAGCCAGCGCGGGGGGCGCCTCACCCGCCAGAGCATCAACCGGATCCTGGCAGCGCACGTCCGCGCTGCGGGGATCGAACGGCGCGTGACCCCCCACTCGCTCCGGCACTCCTTCGCGACCCACCTCCTGGAGGGGGGCGCCGATGTCCGGGTGGTGCAGGAGTTGCTCGGCCATGCGAGCGTCGCGACCACCCAGATCTACACACTGGTGACGGAGGAGCACCTGCGTGAGGTCTACTACTCTTCGCATCCGCGCGCTCGGCGTGGGACGGGCGGAGCGGCTTGAGCACGGCCGCGAACGTGCCGCGGGTGGCGGTGATCGTCTGCGACTCGTGGGGGGTCGGCGACGCGCCCGACGCCGACCGCTACGGCGACGAGGGGTCAGACACCCTCGGCAACACCTCGCGGGCGGTCGGCGGCCTCAGAGCGCCGCATCTCCAGGCGCTCGGGCTCGGTCGACTGACGAAGATCGATGGGATCGCGCCGGCCGGAGGGCCCGGCAGCGGTCACGGGCGCGCCACCGAGCGCTCGGCAGGCAAGGACACCACCACGGGTCATTGGGAGATGATGGGCATCCGCCTGGACGAACCGTTCCCCGTGTACCCGGATGGCTTCCCAGACGACATCATCGACAGGTTCTCGGGGGCGATCGGCCGAGAGGTCCTGGGGAACCGCCCGGCCTCCGGCACCGAGATCATCGACGAGCTCGGAGAGGAGCACATCCGGACGGGACGACCGATCGTGTACACCAGTGGGGACAGCGTGTTCCAGGTGGCGACGCACACATCGGTGGTGGCGCTGCCGCAACTGTACGAGTGGTGCCGCGTTGCGCGGCGGCTGTTGACCGATCCCCACCGGGTCGGGCGGGTGATCGCCCGCCCGTTCGAAGGAAAGCCCGGCGCGTTCGTCCGCAGCGCTGCGCGACGCGACTTCTCCGTGCCGCCTCCCGGCCCGAGCGTGCTCGACCATCTGCAGGCCGCACACATCGCCGTCTACGGTGTCGGCAAGATCCGGGACATCTTCAGCGGTCAGGGCATCACCGAGGCCCGCTACTGCGATGACAACGACCACGGCATCGACCTCACCCTGGAGTACCTCGCGCGCCCCGGTCCGTCGTTCGTGTTCGCGAACCTCGTCGACTTCGATTCGAAGTACGGACACCGCAACGATCCCTCCGGGTACGCGAAGGCGATCGAGGCGTTCGACGCTCGGGTGCCGGAGGTGGTTGCGGCCCTCGGCGGCGGCGTCCTGTTCATCACGGGCGACCACGGCTGTGACCCCACGACCGCTCCCACCGACCACAGCCGCGAGCGCACCCCGATCCTGGTCGCGGGGCTCCGAGGAGGTCCCTACGACGTCGGCACACGGGAGTCGTTCGGCGATCTGGGGCATACGGTGGCGGAGCTCCTAGGGGTTGAGGTCGAGGGTCTGGACGGATCGAGCTTCGCCGCGGCGGTCGGGTTCTCGGATGGGATGGATGAACGGTGATGTGGAGGGTAAGGGTGTGATCGGGGACCCCCGTAGGGTCGTGGAGATCAAGCGCGATGGGGGATCGTTGGCTCCAGCTGATATCGAGGCGTTCGTTCAGGGTTACCTCGCGGGAGAGGTCACGGATCCCCTCGCCGCCGCGTTCCTGATGGCTGCCCTCCTGCGGGGCCTGGATCCCGAGGAGACCCTGGCCCTCACCCGATCCATGATCGATTCGGGGGAGACCCTGGCGTTCCCGGACCTCGGCGGCCCGATCGTCGATAAGCATTCGACCGGAGGTGTGGCCGACGGCGTGACCCTGATCTTCGCGCCGCTCGCCGCCTCCGTGGGGTTGCGCGTGGCCAAGCTGTCCGGGCGAGGGCTGGGCCATACGGGAGGGACCCTGGACAAGTTGGGATCGATCCCCGGGATGCGCACGGATCTCCTTTCGACCGAGATCGAGCGGCAGGTCCGAACGGTGGGCTGCGTGGTGGCGGCCCAGTCGCCGGCGATCGTGCCGGCCGACGGAGCGCTGTACTCGCTGCGCGACGCCACCGCCACGATCCCCTCCATCCCATTGATCGCCGCCAGCGTGATGTCGAAGAAGCTGGCTGTGGCGAGTGATTTGATCGTGGTGGATGTGAAGGCGGGCTCGGGAGCCTTCATGAAGACGATCCATGCAGCCCAGGAGTTGGCGCTCGCGTGTCTCGCCCTAGCCCGAAGCATGGGACGGGCCACCTGCGTCGCCGTCACCGACATGTCGCAACCGCTCGGCGACGCCGTCGGCAACGCGTTGGACGTGGCCGAGGCCATCAACGTGCTCAAAGGGGAATCGACCGGGCGGTTGCGCGACCTGTCCGTGGCCTTCGCCGCCGCGGCGATCGAGCGAACGGCCGGCGGATCTCAGGCCGATGCCGAAGCGCGGGCTCGAGCGGCGATCGACGGCGGCGATGCGCTGGAGCGATTCCGAAGGATGGTCGAGGCGCAGGGGGGTGACCCGGCGGTGGTGGACGATCCAGCATCGGTCCTTCCCCGTGCGCCGGTGGTGACGCCGATCGTGAGCGATCGCCAGGGGGTGGTGGCGGGGATCGAGACGGAGGCCATCGGGCTCGCGAGCGGCACGCTGGGAGCTAGACGTCCTCACGGCGGCGGCCCGATCGATCCAGCGGTGGGTATCGTGGTCCATCCGAAGGTAGGGGATGGTATGGAGATGGGGGAGCCGATCGGCGAGGTACACGCTCGGGACGCAGCCGACGCCGAACGCGCCGCCCGAGCCACGCTCGACGCCATCACGGTGACCGACGGACCGGTGACGATCCCGCCGTTGGTGCACATGTGGTTCGGATGAGAGGGGGTCCACGATGCGCGACGGCATGATCGCGGCCGGCACCTTCTCGTGGTTCAACTTCCGTCTTGCGTTGTACATGGTGGCCTCGCTGGCGGTGGGCTTAGCTCTGCGCGAATACGCCCGCGCGTGGACGGCGGCCAAGCTGGGGGATCCCACGCCCCGCCTGTGGGGGCGGTTGAGCCTCAGCCCGCGGGTCTGGTTCGAACCGTTCGGCAGCGGCCTCGTCCCCGCCCTGATCGCGATCCTGTGGTCCGTCGGGCTGCGGGTGTTCCCCGCGGCGTACGCGAAGCCCGCCCCGATCGACCCCAGCTACTTCCGGCAGCCCACGCGCGACACCGTGCTGTCGTCGAGTGCTGGACCCGCCCTCAACCTGGTCCTAGGGATCGCAGCGGGACTCGTGCTACGACTCGATCTCCTCCACACCGAAGGACTGTTGATCGCGCTCGTCTTCTGCTACGTCAACATGTCGCTGATGGTGTTCCATCTGTTGCCCATCCCGGGCCTGGACGGGGCACGGATGGTGGGCCTGCTCCTCCCGCCCGCCTCCCGTGAGGTGTACCGCAACGCGGACAAGTACCTCCCGTTGTTCGTGCTGGTGATCCTGTTCGTCTTCAGCTCGCTGGCGCTGGGTGTGCTCAACGCGCTCGCCTCGGCACTCTGTCACGCGGCGAGCGGCTTCGGCTGCGACTTCTGACCCACCCTTCGCGGTGACGGGGGAGGGGCACGCTATCATCGGCCGCATCGATCAGCCGTCCCCCGTCCCGGCACCGTCCTCGGATCGGCCCCGGCGTGTCCTCACCGGATACCGGCCGACCGGGCCGCTGCATGTGGGGCACTGGGCCGGCAACGTCGAGAACATGCTTCGGCTCCAAGCCGACCCGGACTACGACTGCTTCTATTTCATCGCGGACTGGCACATGCTCACCTCGCATTACGACCGCACCGACGAGCTGGCCGGATGGACCCATGGCCTGGTGTTGGATTGGCTAGCCGCCGGGCTCGACCCCGCGCGGTCGGTGATCTACCGCCAGTCGGATCTGCCGGAGGTGGCGGAGATGGCGCTGTTGCTGGGCATGACGACCCCGCTCGGCTGGCTCGAACGGGTACCGTCGTTCAAAGAGCGGCTCCGGGACATGGCCGAGCGCGAGGTGGCGAACTTCGGATTGCTCGGGTACCCGATCCTCCAGGCCGTGGACATCACGATCGTCCGAGGTGAGCTCGTGCCGGTGGGGCAGGACCAGGTGGCGCACCTCGAGCTGAGCCGCGAGATCGTGCGCCGTTTCAACAACCTCTACGGGGACGTCCTGGTTGAGCCGGAGCCGCTCCTGTCTGACAGCCCGATGATCCCGGGGAGCGACGGCCGGAAGATGTCCAAATCGCTGGACAACTACATCGGCGTCCGGGACGACCCCGACACGATC
This sequence comes from uncultured Actinomycetes bacterium, assembly GCA_963826185.1. Lineage (GTDB taxonomy): Bacteria > Actinomycetota > UBA4738 > UBA4738 > HRBIN12 > JAOUEA01. Next base: position 53,061 of record CAWGVY010000004.1, read on the forward strand.
CGCACGAAGGTGCGCTCCTTCATCACCGATCCCCAGAAGGTCCGCCGCGGCGATCCTGGCCGCCCCGATATCTGTCCGATCTTCGCGTTGCATCGCACGTTCACGCTCGATCGCGTGGATGAGATCGACACGGATTGCCGCAGCGGCGCGCTTGGCTGCGTGGACTGCAAGACGATCCTGGCCGATCGGATCATCGAGTTCTTCCGTCCCTTCCGAGAGCGCCGCGCCGAGCTCGAACGCGACCCCGAGGTCGTTCCCACGGTCCTGCGCGAGGGTCTGGAGCGCGTGCGCCCCGTTGCGGCAGCTACGTTGGGACGCGTGCGCGAAGCGATGGGGTTCGCGTGAACGTCGAAGGATCATCGGCTGCCGGTCAGAACGCGACGTCCGATGGTTTCGCCGTGGAGCTGCCCGTGTTCGCCGGTCCCTTCCGCCTGTTGGCCGATCTGATCCTGGAGCAGAAGGTCGACGTGTGCGACGTGAGCGTTTCGCAGGTCACCGACAGCTACCTGGCACACGCGCAGGATGCCGAGACATGGGATCTTGAAGAAGCCACCTGGTTCCTGGCCCTGTGTGCCGTGCTGCTGGAGCTCAAGGTCGGCAGGCTGATGCCGCGCCACACGGAGCTCGATGAAGAGGATCTGGTGGGTGGCTCGCCGGACCTGCTGTACGCGCGCTCCCTGGAGCTGGCGGCGTTCCGCAAGGTCGCGGTGGAGATCGCGAGGCGGCTGGAGGACGAGGCCGGGTACTTCGCCCGCGATGTCGGGCCTGGACCCGAGTTCTCGAACCTGTACCCCGACCCGATGGAGCGGCTGACTGCCCAGGATCTGGCGCGGATAGCGGCGCAGATGTTGCGTCCGCCGCCGGTGCTCGACCTCTCTCACGTCACGCCCGTCCGCTTCACGGTGGCGGAGGCGATGACGGTGGTGCAGGAGAAGATCGAGGACTCCGGGCGCGCCGCGAGCTTCCGAGATCTGGTGGCCGACTGCGAGGATCGGATCCACGTGGTCGTGCGGTTCCTGGCGATCCTGGAGCTGTACCGTGAAGGCAAGGTGGGGCTGGCCCAGGCGGCCACCTTCGGTGAGATCGAGGTGGAATGGACGGGAGCGGCATGAACGTGGACGAGGCACGAACACACGACACACGCGCCCTCGAGGCGCTGTTCTTCGTCAGCGACGAGCCCCTCACGTCCTCGGTGTTGGCACAGGCCCTCGATGTGGATCGCCGCACCGTCGAGACGATGTGCGACCGTCTCTCTCGGGAGCTGGAAGACCGCGGGTCCGGCGTGGTGCTGCGCAACGTGGCGGGGGGATGGCGGCTATACACCCATCCCGACACCGCACCGACGGTGGAACAGTTCGTTCTGTCGTCCCGTCAGGCTCGTCTCACGAAGGCCGCGCTGGAGACCCTCGCCATCGTTGCGTACAAGCAGCCCGTGACCCGTCACCAGGTGAACGGCGTGCGCGGGGTCAACTCCGACGGGGTCCTGCGCGCCCTGATGGATCGAGGTCTGATCGAAGAGGCGGGCCGTGAGGAAACGCCAGGGCGTCCGGTGCTGTTCGCCACCACACCGAGTTTCCTCGAGCGGCTCGGCCTGCCGTCGTTGGCGGCGCTGCCCTCCCTCGCCCCATTGCTGGGGGAGGACACGATCCCGGATGACGGGGCGCTCGCCGACCGCGTCGCCGAGTCCGACGATCCGGGGTAGATGGAGTCCGAGCGGCTCCAGCGAGCGCTCGCGCGGGCGGGGTTCGGGTCGCGCAGAGCCTGTGAGCGATTGATCGTCGAAGGGCGCGTCACGGTCGACGGCACGGTGGCCACCCTCGGTGACAAGGTCGACGCACCCGATCGTCTCGTGCAGGTCGATGGCGTGACGGTGAACCTCGACCCCAGCGTGAGGTACTACGCACTCCACAAGCCGGCGGGCGTGGTCACGACGATGCGAGACCCGCAAGGACGCGAGGATATCCGTGCCTACCTGCCGCGCGAAGGGCCCCGGGTGTTCCCCGTCGGCCGCCTCGATCGGGATAGTGAGGGGCTGTTGCTCCTCATGAACGACGGCGTATTGGCGAACCGGCTGATGCACCCGCGGTTCGCGGTCGAGAAGGAGTATCTGGCGGAGGTCGAAGGCATCCCCACCCCGAAACACCTTTCGCTCCTGCGCGCGGGCGTCGAGCTCGACGATGGTCCGGCGCGGGCCGCGCGCGCCCGCATCGTGGCGTCCGCCGGGGAACGCGGGGCCCTGCGCCTGGTGATGACGGAGGGGCGCAAGCGTGAGGTCCGACGCCTCCTGGCAGCGGTCGGGTTGCCGGTGACGCGATTGGTCCGTCTGCGCGTCGGTTCCGTCACGTTGGGCTCTCTGGCACCCGGTCGAACGCGCGAGCTCACGCACGACGAGGTGCGGTCCCTGGCCGAGGCCGCAGGCGGGTAGCCTGGTGGCCCCGGGCGCCGGGCCCGGGGACGCCGGAGGCGACGATGAGGGTTCGCGCGGCACGAGGTGCCATCGTGGTGGAGGCCGATACGTCGGACCATGTCCTGGGCTCCACCGAACGGCTGCTTGGGGAGATGCTGCTGCGAAACGCGGTGGGCGCCGAGGAGCTCATCAGCGTGTTGTTCACGGTCACCGATGATCTCCGGGCGGCCTTCCCCGCGGAGGCGGCTCGAGGCATGGGCCTGGGACGTGTCCCCCTCCTATGCGCGCGGGAGATCCCCGTCGCGGGGGCCATGGGGATGGTGATCAGGATCCTCATGCACTTCCACTCCGAGTTGGACCTTGCCGAGGTGGCTCACGTGTACCTCGACGGGGCGGAATCGCTGCGTGATGACCTCGGCTGAGTCCCCCGTCGCGATCGTGGGGACCGGCCTGATCGGGACCTCGGTGGCACTGGCCGCCGCCGGGGCCGGCGCCACGGTGACCGGGTGGGACGCCAACGCCCGCACGGGCCAGCGCGCAGCGGAGCGGGCCGGGTTCACTCCGGCCACGACCCTCGAGGACGCCGTCGACGGAGCGCGTGTCGTCGTGGTGGCGGCCCCGATCCCTGCGATCCCTGAGTTGGTCGCCCGGTGCCTGAAGGCGGCGCCCGACGCGGTGGTGACCGACGTGGGCAGCATCAAGGGGCCGGTGGTTCGCGACGTCACGGCGATCGCGAACGGCGTTTCGCTGCAGCGCTACGTGCCGGGCCATCCGATGGGAGGCAGCGAACGTTCGGGTCCCGAGCATGCGTCGGCCTCGCTCGTGGATGGGATCGTGTGGGCGATCACACCGACGGCCGTCTCCTCGCCCACCTGCATCGACCGGATGGAGGGATGGGTGACGTCGCTCGGCGCCCGGCCGATCCGGATCGATCCCGAACGACACGACCGGTTGGTGGCGATCGTGAGTCACCTGCCCCAGGTGGCTTCTACCGCCCTGATGGACATGGCCGCCACCGACGAGGCCGACGAGCCCGAGATCCTCCTCCTGGCGGCGGGCGGGTTCCGGGACCTCACGCGTCTAGCCGCCTCGGATCCGGCCCTGTGGAGCGAGATCCTCCTGGCGAACGACGATGCCATCGTGGCGGCGGTCGACCGGTTCATGGCGAGCCTGCGGACCTTACGGGACCAGATCCACGAGGGCCGAGGCGACGAGGTCGAGGCGACATTCGAAGCCGCGAAACGGGCCCGCCTGCAGCTCGCGGCCAAACCGCAGGTGCGCGCAGGCGTGGCCGTGTTGTTGGTGCCGGTCCCGGACCGCCCAGGCTCGTTGGCCCAACTCACGGGTGCGATGAGCGAGGCGGGGATCAACATCGAGGACCTTCAGATCGTCCACTCGGCGGAAGGGGGCCGCGGCACGGTCCACCTGACGGTGGCGGCCTCGGCGGCGATCGAGGCCGAAGACGTGCTTACGGCACACCGGTTCGACCCCACACGGTTGGCCTGAGGCGGAAGGGGTCGTCCGTGCGCGTCCGTATCCGACCCGGAGGGCGTGTGAGCGGAACGACGCGGGTCCCGGGCGATAAGTCCATCGCGCATCGATGGTTGATCCTCGCCGCGACGGCCCACGGGTCGAGCTCTCTAGTGGGGCTTCCGGCTTCCCTCGACGTTCGCTCGATGGCTTCGTGCCTCGGCTCGATCACGGGTCGGGCTCGACCTGCACTCGAGGCGTGGGCTCGCAACGATCCGCTGTCGCCTGAGGGGCACGGTTCCACGTGGAACAGCGAAGGCTCCGCTCTCGTGGATCCGCCCCTTGAGGTTCAGGGTGAGGGTCGCCGCGGCGTCGTCGCTCCGAACGGGCCACTCGACTGTGGGAACGCCGGCACCGCGATGCGACTGCTGAGTGGGGTCTTGGCCGGCCAACCGTTCCGGTCCGTCCTGACGGGCGACGCCAGCCTGCGGGAACGTCCGATGGAGCGGGTCGCGGAGCCTCTCCGCCTCATGGGGGCTACGGTGGCGACCACACGAGGTCACGCGCCGATCACGATCGAGGGGCGAGGGTTGGTCGGGATCCGGTATCGGACGCCGACGCCAACCGCCCAGGTGAAGGGCGCGGTGCTCTTCGCCGGGGCCAGCGCCTCGGGCCCCACGACCGTGGAGGAGGACGCACCCACACGAGATCACACCGAGCGGGCGCTCGCAGCGCTCGGAGGCTCGGTCATCACCGACGGGGGATCGATCACGATCGAGCCCTTCCAGCATGAGGGGTTCCATGGGGCATGCCCCGGCGACGCGTCCTCCGCGGCGTTCCTCGTGGCCGCGGCCGCCCTGACCGGTTCGTCCCTGACGGTCCGCGATGTCGGGCTCAATCCCAGCCGCACGGCGTTCTTGGAAGTGATGCGTCGCATGGGGGTGGCGACGGATCAGGTGATCAGGGGCGTCGAGGTGGGGGAACCGAGGGGAGAGCTTCGTGTACGTCCGTGCCGGTCGCTCGAGCCCGTGGTCCTCGAACCCTGGGAGCTACCGCTGGTGATCGACGAGGTCCCCGTGCTCGCACTGCTCGCCGCGCACGCTCGGGGGGATAGTCGGTTCCCCGGTGCGAGGGAGCTCCGGCTGAAGGAGAGTGACCGGCTCGAAGGGATCGCGAGGGGCATCGGCGCCCTCGGGGGTCACGCAGCGGTGGAGGGGGACGACCTGGTCGTCGCGGGTGGAGGGTTGGAGGGAGGCGAGACGGACGCGTCGGACGATCACCGGATGGCGATGGCGTTCACCATCGGCTGCCTGGCCGCCCGGCGTCCCTGTGAGATCGAGGGAGCGGAGGCCGTCGATGTGAGTTTCCCCGGGTTCTTCTCTCTGCTCCAAGATCTCGGTGCCGGCGTCGAGGTGGTCGCATGAATCGCGTGCCGCGGATCGTCGCGATCGACGGAGCCGCGGGAAGTGGCAAGAGCACACTGGCTCGAGCCCTCGCCAAGGAGCTCCGCCTTCCCTACGTGAACACCGGTCTGATGTACCGAGCCTTGACCTATGAAGCCCTTCAGCAGGGGGTCGACCTCGACGATGGAGACGCGCTCGCGGGCCTGATGGGAACCTTGACGTTCGGTCTGAGCGCGGATCCTCCCTCTCAGCTGTCGATCGAGGGTTCAGCACCGATCGCCGCCTTGGAGGGGCCCTCGGTCGAGGCTCATGTCTCCCAGGTGGCCCGCCATCCACAGGTCCGCTCGCTGATGCGAGATGCTCAACGCCGGCTGGGGGAGGACGGTGCCGTGATGGAGGGTCGGGACATCGGCTCCGTGGTGTTCCCGGAGGCTCCCGTGAAGCTGTACCTGTCCGCGGATCCGGACGTTCGGGCCGCGCGCCGGACGGGGGATCGACCGGAGGAGCCGGCCGTAGGAGACGCCCTCCATGCCCGTGACGCCCTCGACATGGCGGTGAACCCGTTCCGTCCTCCACCCGGTGCCATCGTCGTGGACACGACCGGTCGCCAGATCCAGGCAACGCTCGACGAAGCGCTGGCCCTGATCCGTCGGCTCGCACCGGCCCTCCTCCCATGACCGACCCGATCCCGACGATCGCCATCGTAGGTCGACAGAACGTGGGCAAATCCACGCTCGCGAACCGTCTCTTCGGCCGGCGAGAGGCGATCGCGCATGGCGATCCCGGCGTCACCCGCGACCGGATCGAGCTGCAGGCGGAGTGGCGCGGCCGGCGCTTCGGCCTGGTCGATACCGCCGGCTACGTGTCAGGCGCCCGCGGCCTCGAGGCCGCCACGAGGGATCAGGCTGAACGCGCGATCGAGGGCGGGGACCTGATCCTCCTGGTGGTCGACGCTCACGTGGGGATCACGGAGGAGGACGCCGCATTGGCCCGCTCGCTGATCCGTTCTCCGACGCCCGTGTTGGTGGTCGCGAACAAGGTGGATACGGCAGCCGACGCATCCGACGTCGCCGCGTTCCACACCCTGGGGCTGGGAGACCCGTTCCCGGTATCGGGGCTGCACGGCAGAGGGGCAGGTGATCTGTTGGATCGCATCGTCGAGCTGCTGCCCGACGTACCCGATCTCCCTCCCGTAGAGGATGCGGAGCCCCGGTTCGCGATCGTCGGTCGGCCCAACGTGGGGAAGTCGAGCCTGTTCAACCGGTTGGTGGGCGAGGAGCGTTCGGTGGTGTTCGAAGAGGCGGGGACGACGCGCGACGCCGTGGACGCGGTGGTGGATTGGCCGCAAGGCCCGGTCCGTTTCGTCGACACCGCGGGACTGCGTCGGCAGATCCGGGTGCGCGGGGTCGAGTACTACAGCGCCCTGCGCACCACTGAGGCCATCGAGCGGGCTCACGTGGCGATGCTGGTGATCGACGCGGAGGAAGGGTTCACCGTTGAGGACAAGAAGATCGTGAACAGGATCGTCGATCACGGGTGCGCGTTCCTCCTGATCGCGAACAAGTGGGACAGGGTCGAGGAGAAGGACCGCACCTACCGGAGCCTGAAGCAGAGCCTCAAGCCGTTCGCTGACGCCGAGGTGATGCGGACATCGGCGTTGAGCGGTCGCGGGGTGCACCGTCTGCCCTCGGTCCTGATGGACCTGCACGGCAGGTGGAGCCTGAGGACGCCCACCTCGCAGGTGAACGACGTGATCCAGCAGGCACAGCGAGAGCGGCCCACCCCCCGCGGCGCGGGCTCCCTGCACTACGCCACGCAGGTGGGGACCGGACCGCCGTCGTTCGTGATCTTCGGGGGGGCGAAGGAGCCCGACGCCGGCTACCAACGGTTCCTCGAGAACCGGCTGCGCCGGGCGTTCGGTCTTCGGGGCGTCCCCATCCGCCTCACCTTCCGGTCTCGTCGTCGCCGGTAGCCCGGCCGGTACAATCGGCGTCGCGGGACGTGGCGCAGCCTGGTTAGCGCACCGGTCTGGGGGACCGGGGGTCGCGGGTTCGAATCCCGCCGTCCCGACAGATGAAGGGGACAGGGGACTCCGCGCCCGCCTCGTCGGCGGTCCTCACGATCCCCAACGTCCTTTCGTTCATCCGCATCCTGCTGATCCCCGTGTTCTTCTCCTTGATCATCCACCGGCCCACCACCCAGGCCGGGTTGGTGCTGTTCGTCCTCGTGGTGGCTACGGACTGGGTCGATGGATACGTGGCACGCCGCACGAACACGGTGTCGGAGCTCGGCAAGGTGCTGGACCCGGTCGCTGACAGGTTGGCGATCGCGGCGGGGCTGATCGCCCTCGTCATCCGCGGCGCGTTCCCGTTGTGGGCGGCGCTGCTGATCCTGGTACGGGACGTGCTCCTGCTCGTCGGGGGAGCCGTGGTCCTGGCGGGAACGCACGTGCGCATCGACGTCAGGTTCATCGGGAAGGTGGCCACGTTCTGTCTGATGCTGGGGGTTCCGTTGATCGCATGGGGGAACCTGGGCTACGTGCTCAGCTCGATGGCGCTCGCGTGCGGCTGGATCTCGTACACGGCCGGCATCCTCGAGTACTACGTCGCAGCGGGCGCGTACGTGCTGGACATCAGACGGGCGTTGGCCGCGCGGTGACGGCGCGGCACGAGCGTTCGGTGACTCGCTATGGTTCGAGCGGTGGACGCGCCCGGTCGCCCGGGCTCGAGAGGAGGCTGTCGTGGAGTTCCCGGATGATCTTCGCTACACGAAGGAGCACGAGTGGGTCCGTGTCGAGGGTGGGATCGTTCGCATCGGCATCACGGACTTCGCCCAAGACGCTCTGGGGGACGTGGTCTACGTCGATCTCCCCGAGGTGGGTGGCGCCCTCGTTGCGGACCAGCCCTTCGGCGAAGTGGAATCCACGAAGTCGGTGAGCGACGTGTTCAGCCCTCTCAGCGGGACGATCGTCGAGCGGAACCCGCTCGTCGATGACCACCCAGAGCTGGTGAACGAACAACCCTACGGCGACGGTTGGCTCGTCACCGTGGCGCCCGACGACCCCGGCGCGGTGGATGCTCTGATGGACGCGGCCGCCTATCGGAACTTCGTTCTGGAGCGGTAGCAGCGACTGCGTCACGCGCGCGTATCCGCGGGACCTTGAGGGTTGGGGGCGGCTGGACGCCTGGTCGAGGCTCACCCCTGCGGCTCCTCGAGGGTTGAGGAGGGGTCCGGTGGAGGTCAGGAGCCTGCTAGGCTACCGTCGGGCGGACGTTGAGCGTCGGAGGCGAACCCTCGACGTCGAGCCTCGGCCACAGGACGATGCGAGCGAGGACCTGACGGTGTTCTGTACCAACTGTGGACATCCCAACCGGGACGACGCGCGGTTCTGCGCGGAGTGCGGGGCTGTACTCAAGGACGACCCCACCGTCTCCCTCACGCCGGTCGAGGCCGACGATGAAGGACATGATGAGTTCCCCTTCCCTCATGACGAACTCGAAGGCGGCCAGGGTCTGGTTCTGGTGAAGCGTGGGCCGAACGCCGGATCGACCTTCCTGCTCGATACCGAGTCGACCACCGTGGGTCGAAGCGCCGACAGCGTTGTGTTCCTGGATGACGTGACCGTCTCGCGCAAGCATGCGGTCTTCGAACGGCGCCAGGGGGATGGATGGTTCGTCAGGGACGTCGGAAGCCTCAACGGTACGTACGTCAACGGCGAACAGGTCGATCAGACGAAGCTTGCCTCCGGCGACGAGGTACAGATCGGCAAGTTCAAGTTGACGTTCTTCGCGGCAGGGGAGTGATGGTGGAGATGGCGGGCACGCGCAACTACCAATCGATCGGCGAGGTGCTGGTGTCGGTCAAGACGGAGTTCCCGGACATCACCATCTCCAAGATCCGCTTCCTCGAGGCAGAGGGGCTGATCGAGCCCGAGCGCACACCCTCGGGGTATCGGAAGTTCTACGTCGACGATGTCGATCGGCTGCGATCGATCCTGCGGATGCAGCGCGACGAATACCTCCCACTCAAGGTGATCAAGGAGCGACTCCTGAAGGCGGACGTGGAGGACGTCGACACGGCCGAGGACGGCAGCGCGGATATCGGTGCCGCTGGTGAGGACGCTGAGGACGCGGCCTCCGCGACGGACGAGATCGCCGAGGCCCCCACGGGCCTGCAGATGTCGATCGAAGAGATGTCCGCCGCCACCGGCGTTGATCGCGACCGCATCAAGGAGCTGGAGTCGTTCGGGATCGTCTGCTCGCACGGACCCGACGGATCGCGCTACTACGACGGGGACGACTACATCATCCTGTCCATCGTGAAGGACTTCTTCCGGTTCGGGATCGAACCGCGCCACCTGACGATGTACAAGCACTTCACGGATCGTGAGGCATCCTTCTTCGAGGCCCTGGTGGCTCCGACCCTGCGTCAGAAGAACCCGGACGCTCGGCGCGCGGCGTCCCAGACCCTTGCCGAGCTCTCGGTCACCTCACGGAAGTTCAAGCAGGCGCTGCTCCGCACGAACCTCCGAGGCAACCTGCAGGCCTCGTGACGCCACCGTCCCACACCACCGCACGTCGGGCGGTGGTCGCCGTCACCTGCATCGCTGTCCTCTTGCTGATCCTGTCGTCCACGGGGTGGGCGCGGGACGGGATCCACACCGCCCCCCACGCCCGTTCCCCCGAACGGATCGCCGTCGCCGTTCCCCACGGCGTTGCACACCCCGGCCGATACCCTCTCCCGGCCGGCGGTGAGCGCCCCTTCGGCGGTAGTGGCCGACCTGGATACCGGCCAGGTGATGTTCGCCCAGGGCCAGCTCGTTCGGCGCCCCATCGCCAGCACCACCAAGATCATGACGGCGCTCCTGGTCCTGGAGCGACTGCGTCTGGATGATCGCGTGACGGTCGGACCCGACGCCGTGTTCGCTGACGACGACTACGGCGCCACATCCACACTGGGACTCCGGGAGGGCGAGACCCTTTCGGTGCGCGACCTCCTGTACGCCCTGATGCTGCAATCCGCGAACGACGCGGCCGTGGCGCTCGCGATCGAGGTCTCCGGTAGCATCGACCGATTCGTTGACCTGATGAACCGGCGTGCGGCGAGCCTGGGGATGCATGACACCCGGTTCGCCTCACCCAACGGCCTGGACGACCGGGGCCGCTCGACCGCCCACGATCTGGTGATCCTCACGCGCGCGGCGTTCGACACGCCAGGGTTCGGAACGATCGTGGGGACCAAGTTCCGCACGATCCCCTCACCCAAGGGCGTTCCACCGCGGCACGTCCAGAACCGCAACGTGCTGTTGTGGCTCTATCCAGGCGCCACCGGGGTCAAGACCGGATCCACGGCGGCCGCCGGGTACTGCCTGGTGGCGACCGCGGAGCGCGATGGGCGCTCGCTGGTGACGGTGGTGTTGGGCGCACCGTCCGACGCGTACTCCGATGCCGCCGCCCTCCTCAACTACGGGTTCGAGGCGTTCGAACCTCGCACCTTCGTGCAGCAGGGTGCTCGGATGGGCGAGCTGGCGATCCGGGGTGGTTCCGTGCCCGTCGTGGCGGGGGCGGATATCGCCGGGCTGGTGCCGAGCGAGGCCGTCGACGATGCCCGCACCCGCATGGTGGCCGACCGAGGTGCAGCGTTCCCCCCCGCACCGGGCCAGCGGGTGGGAACCCTGCGCGTGACGATCCCAGGCGTGACCGTGGGTAGCGCTCCGCTCCTGGCCTCGGAGCTGCCGCCGCCCGAACCGGAAGGCTCGCCCTGGTGGGCGAACGCCGGAGCCGCCGTGGGACAGGCGATCGTCGACGCCCTCACCGGCATCTTCTAGCTTCGGCTCCACCGTCGGCCCCGCCCCGGCTGCTAGGCTCGCCCTCGATGACGGAGGTCGGGAGCGTCCTGTTCGGACGCGAGGACATCCGCCGCCGGGTGGGAGAGCTCGGCCGCACGATCACCGGGGACTACGTGGGGCGGGAGCCCGTGTTGATCACGGTCCTGCGGGGTGGTGCGCTGTTCCTCGCGGACCTGATCCGCCAGATCGATCTGCCGCTGGAGACTCACTTCATGGCGATCAGCCGGTACGGGGGTGCCGAGGAGTCGCTGGGCCGGGTGCAGATCCTGCTGGACATCGACGTCGACCTCTCGCAACGTGACGTGATCTTCGTGGAGGACATCGTCGATACGGGGCTGACCCTCCGATACCTGCTCGGGGTGCTCGCCTCGCGAGGTCCCGCATCGTTGGAAGTCGCGACCCTGCTGGACAAGTCAGCTCGGCGCATCGTCCCGATCGCGCCGAGATACGTCGGGTTCGATTGCCCGGATCGGTTCGTCGTGGGCTACGGGCTGGACGTGGACGAGCGGTATCGCAACCTCCCCGATATCATCCAGATCGACGACCTTGCATCGTTGCGCGCCGACCGGTCGGCCCTGATGCCCATGCTGCTCGCCTCCGGCGCGTAGGTTGCCCCACCTCGGGTGCGCCGTTACCCTCGCAGACACGATGATCGAGATGGAGCTCACAGGCGTGCGGGTGGAACTCCCGTCGAACCAGCCGATCGTGTTGCTCCGCGAACGGGAAGGCGAGCGATACCTCCCTATCTGGATCGGAGCCGCGGAGGCGGCCGCGATCGCCCTCTCCCTGCAAGGGGTCGTCACCCCGCGTCCGATGACGCATGACCTGCTGAAGACGATCCTGGAAGACCTGTCGGTTCGGGTGCAGCGGATCGAAGTCACGGAGCTCCGCGATTCCACGTTCTTCGCCACGATCCAACTGAACCGTCAGGGGGAGGATTACCAGGTGTCCTCGCGTCCCAGCGATGCGATCGCCCTGGCGGTGCGGATGTCCGTGCCGATCTTCGCCAGCGAGGACGTCCTGAACGAGGCGTCGATCCTGATCCCGGGGGACGAAGAGGAAGAGGTCGAGAAGTTCCGGGAGTTCCTCGACAACGTGAGCCCCGAGGACTTCGAGAGCTGAGGGTCGAGCGATCCGGCCGATCGGTCAGCCGTAGAAGAAGACCGTAGCCCAGAGCTTGCCGCCCACCCTGACCACACCGAGAGCCACGTGATGGAAGTTCCGCGACAGGATGTTCGCTCGGTGCTCGTAGCTCCTCATGAAGGCGCGGTGGAGACCGTCCAGGCTCCCGCCCGTCCAACCGATGTTCTCCCCCCAGGCGTGCCAGCGACCCACGTGCGATAGATAGCGGCCCACCCTGGTCGTGTGGAACAGGTTGTGGCTACGGGCCATCGCTCGGCTGTGCTGCTCCACCAGATCCGTCAGCTCCCGGTTCCGCCGGAGCGTCGGAAGACCGTTATGGCGCCGGCTGGCATTGGTGTCACGGAAGAGCTGCCACGCATAGTTCGGTTGATGGCGATGAGCCCGGATCCGCTCGGGCGGCATCGCCCTGGAAGGAACCGCAGACGCGGAGGTGGGGAAGAGCACGCTCGCCGCGCCGACCAACAGGACAACGACCAACGTGATACGCAGCTTCGTTCGCATCCGGGGGGTCCCCTCACCGATCGGGGTTACCCCAGACGTTTCGGTCCCACGCCCGCGAGACTTGAGAACGGCAACGGCTCAGGTTCGATCTCGGCTCGCCTTCAGCGCCCGTTGACAGGCCCCGATCGGGGCCCTACGCTGCCGAAACACATCGACGTGATTACGGAGTTGTCATGAGCGAGCAAGGCTTCAGGGCGCCTGAGGCGCAACGCATCGCAGGCATCACGTACCGGCAGCTGGACTACTGGACCCGCACCGAACTCGTGACCCCGTCCGTCAAGGACGCCCACGGGTCTGGGTCCCAACGGCTCTACTCGTTCCAGGACCTCGCCACCCTCAAGGTGATCAAGAGGTTGCTGGACACCGGGGTCTCCCTCCAGCGGGTGCGCAAGGCTGTGGAGCATCTCAACCGTATGGATCGCCGTCCGCACGGCGTCACGCTGATGTCGGACGGGCACGGGGTGTACGAAGCTCATTCGCCCGAAGCGGTCGTCGATCTCCTGAAGAACGGGCAGGGGGTATTCGCGATCTCGCTGGATGCCGTGTGGGACGATCTGGAGACCGACGTCGGAGCACCGAGACCCGCTCGCCGAGCGCGCGCCGCCTCCGGAGGATCGTGAGTTCGCAGCCCACCGTGCCCGACGCAGCGCCCAAGAGCGACACCGTGGGGTTCGCCCACGCGTCCGAGCGTCAGTTCGCCCAACTGCTGGACTTCTACGGAATCGCGTGGGAGTACGAGCCAACGTCCTTCGACATCGAGTGGGATCACGAGGGGAAGGTGACGCAGCGCTTCACACCGGATTTCTACCTTCCGGAGTTCGACCTCTACATCGAGATCACCACGCTTAACCAGAAGCTGGTCACGAAGAAGAACCGGAAGGTTCGACGTCTCCGGGAGCGCTACCCCGAGATCACCTGCAAGATCTTCTACCAGCGTGACTACCTCTCTTTGGTCGAGAAGTACGGGCTCGAAGACGCGTCGGGGTGATCTCCGGTCGTAGCCGTCCGTCGTTCGTAGACTTGGCGCTGTGAGGTTCGCACCGCACACCGATGACGAGATCCGCGAGATGCTGGACGTGGTCGGTCTCGGATCGGTCGATGAGCTCTTCTCCCAGATCCCGGCTGACGTCAGGCTCGACGGACCCCTGTCGATCCCCGCGGGCGTCTCGGAGATGGAACTGGTCGCGGACCTGAGGAGCCTGGCCGCACGAGATCGCCACGCGGACGATCTCGTCTGTTTCGCGGGACGGGGTGCCTACGACCACTACATCCCATCCCTCGTCTGGGCGCTGGCCGGCCGCTCGGAGTTCTACACCTCCTACACCCCGTATCAGCCGGAGCTCTCGCAGGGAACCCTGCAGGTCCTGTTCGAGTTCCAGTCGATGATCTGCGAGCTGAGCGGCCTGGAGGTCTCGAACGCCTCCCTCTATGACGGCGCCACCGCGCTCGTAGAGGCCGTGAACATGGCTCGCGGGGGCGCTCGCCAGCGCGTCCTGGTTGCCGACACGGTGGACCCACGCTACGTGGAGACCCTCATCACCTTCGGACGGGGGAGCGGCTACCGCCCGGAGTCGTTCTCCGGGATCCCGGAGGTGGCCCCGGACGTTGCGGCCGTGGTGGTGCAGCATCCGAACGTCTACGGAGCGCTGGAGCCCGTAGCCGAGCGCTTCGCCCCGGCTCGGGCGAGCGGGGCCAAGGCGATCCAGATCTTCGACCCGCTCTCCGTCGGGATCCTGGCCTCCCCGGGCGAGTTGGGAGCCGACATCGCGGTGGCCGAAGGTCAGGTCCTCGGCAACCACCTGAACTACGGAGGGCCGTACCTCGGCATCATCGCGGCCAGGCTCGACGACGTCCGCAGGCTGCCCGGCCGCATCGTGGGCGAGACGGTGGACGTGGATGGGCGCACCGGCTACGTCCTCACCCTGCAAGCCCGCGAGCAGCACATCCGCCGGGAGAAGGCGAATTCCAACATCTGCACGAACCAGACCTTGATGGCGATCGCCGCCACGATCTACCTCGGGTGGCTGGGACCCGGCGGGATCCGTGAACTCGGCGTGCAGTGCGCGTCCAAGGCCGCCTACGCGGCGGAGCGACTTTCGGCTGTGCCCGGCGTTTCGCTGCTGGATCCGCAGGCACCCTTCTTCAAGGAGTTCGCCGTCCGCCTGCCGTTGCCCGCCGGCGACGTGATCGACGCGCTCGTCGACCGGGGCTTCCTGGCGGGGGCGCCGCTCCCGTCGGCTGGGGACCAGATCCTCCTGGTCGCGGTGACCGAGCGCCGGTCGAAGGACGAGATCGACGCCTTCGTCTCAGCGCTCCAGGAGGTGCTGGCCGCATGACCATGGGCGCCCCCATCCGTACCCAGGGACCGGGGGGCAGCGGGGGAACGATCCACGACCGATCCGTTCCCGGCCGCCGCGCCTCCACCTTCGCCCCGCTCGACGTGCCCGAGGTGACCATGCTGCCTGAGCACGCGCGCAGGCGAGGTCCACAGCTCCCACAAGTTGCCGAGATCGATCTGATCCGTCATTACACACGGCTGTCCCAGATGAACTACGGCGTCGATACCGGCGTGTACCCGCTGGGCTCGTGCACCATGAAGTACAACCCGAAGGTCGCTGAGACGGTGGCGGCGTTCGCCGGGTTCCAACGGGCGCACCCCCTGCAACCCGACCACACCGTGCAGGGCGGGCTCGAGATGCTGTGGATCCTTGAGCGCGCACTCTGCGAGATCACCGGGATGGCGCGGGCGACGCTCCAGCCGCCCGCCGGTGCGTGTGGCGAGATGACCGGACTGCTGATGATGCGCGCGTACCACGCGGACCGCGGTCAGCAGCGGACCAAGGTGCTGATCCCCGAGGCCGCGCACGGGACCAACCCGGCCAGCGTTCACCTCGCCGGCTTCCAGGCCGTGAGCGTCCCGGCCGATGCACGGGGCCTCGTCGACGTGGAAGCCCTCGGACGCTTGGTGGATGACCAGGTCGTCGGTCTGATGCTGACCAATCCCAACACCCTGGGACTGTTCGAGGAGTCGATCGAGGACCTGGCGCGGATCGTCCACGAGGTCGGTGGCCTGGTGTACTACGACGGCGCCAACCTGAACGCCATCCTCGGGCGGTGTCGCCCCGGCGACATGGGGTTCGACATCGTTCATATCAACACCCACAAGACCTTCGCGACGCCCCACGGCGGTGGGGGACCGGGCGCGGGCCCGGTCGGGGTGACGGCGGCGCTCGAACCGTACCTGCCGGCGCCCGTGCTCCAGCGCGCCGACGACGGGCGTTTCACCTGGGACCACGAACGACCCATGTCGATCGGTCGGCTCCACGGATACAACGGGAACTTCGCCGTCCTGGTGCGCGCCTATGCCTACGTGTTCCTGCACGGTGCCGACGGGCTGCGAGCGGTGAGCGAGCTTGCGTCCCTCAATGCGAACTACCTCGCGGCACGGATCGCGGGGTCCTTCCCCCTGGCGTTCCCCGACGGCCGCCCCATGCACGAGTTCGTGGCCACCGCCGCGCCGATCCACGATGCGACCGGGATCCGGGCGATGGACATCGCGAAACGGATCATCGACCTCGGCTACCATCCCTCGACGGTGTACTTCCCCTTGGTCGTCGCCGAGGCGATGATGGTCGAACCCACCGAGACCGAGTCCAAGGACACCTTGGACGGCCTTGCCTCAGCCCTGAACCAGGCGGCGGCGGAAGCCGGCACGGATCCCGAGATCCTGCACCAGGCTCCAGTGACCACGCCGATCCGCCGGCTGGACGAGGCGCGCGCCGCCCGGCACCTGAAGCTCCGTTGGGACGCCGAGTCGCCGAGCCCTCCGCCCCGCTGATCCGCCTCGGACACGAGCCGGCCCGATCACGGATCCAAGCGCCCGAACGGGGAGGGGGCCACCCTGAGGAACGCGACATAATATCCGTTATGGGGCTTCCATCCCGGATGCGGGACGGCCTCGGAAGCGGGCCCGCATGCCCCAGCGTGTCACCAGCCACAGCGCCTCGACGACGATCCTGCGGGAGATCTTGGAGTGGCCGTGCTCGCGCTCACGGAAGGTGATGGGCGCCTCGCCGAGCGTGTACCCGAGGTCCCAGGCACGCATGACGAGCTCGATCTGGAACCCGTACCCGTCGGCGGTGAACGGCCGGCGGACCAGGTCGGCCAGCGCGGCCCTTCGATAGACCCGGAACCCGCTTGTCGCGTCCTTCACGGGGATCCCCAGCATCAGGCGGGCGTAGGTGTTCCCCGCGCGCGACAGGGCGACCCTGGGACGGCTCCAGTTCGTCACGGAACCGCCCGTCACGTACCGGCTGCCGATCGTGAGGTCGTTGCCGGCGGCCGCGGCCTCGAGGAGTCGTGGGAGCTCGGTCGGGTCATGAGAGAGGTCGGAGTCCATCTCCACGATCAGGTCGTAACCCTCGTCCAGTCCCACCCCGAACCCATGGAGGTAAGCGCTCGCCAGACCGGACTTCTGCGGACGCTCCACGAGGCGGATGCGCGGCTCCGAAGCGGCGAGGTTGCGGACCATCTCGCCCGTCCCGTCGGGTGAGGAGTCGTCGATGACGATCGCGTCCACGTGCTGGGGGGCGCCCAGGACCCCCATCAGTACCCGTTCGATCGTTGCCGCCTCATCGAACGTCGGGAGGATCAGCAGGCTGCGGAAGCCCGCGGGAAGGGCGTCCGGCGGCCGGCCGGGCGTGACCCGGCGGCGTGGCAGCAGGAATAGCGCGATCACCAGTGCCAGGGCCAGCCACGGGAGCCAATCCCCCAGCCGCACGTACCAGGTCTGCTGATCGGAGGCCCGGATGTTGGTCCGAAGGATCCCGCTCGTGAACAGCTCCTCCCGGGCGACGACCCTGCCCTGGGGATCGATGAATGCGCTCACCCCGGACACGGCCGCGTTCACGACCCACCGCGCCGTCTCCACCGAGCGCATCTGACTCATCTGCAGATGTTGGTCGCTGGCGGCCGTGAACCCGTAGGAGGCGTTGTTCACGGTCACGACCAGGAAGGTGGCTCCGTCGCGGACGAACGCGCGTGGGATCTGCGGGAAGCTGTTCTCGAAGCAGATCGGCGTGCCGAACGGCGGCAGGGTCCCGACGGACAGGGTGTGGACCCGCTCCCCCGGCGCGCGGTCGACCGGCACCTGATCGATCGCGTCGATCCAGGACAGCTCGTCGCGGAAGGGCACGTACTCACCGAACGGAACCAGGTGGACCTTGTCGTAGCGCCCCGCCAACTCCCCGTTCGGACCGAACAGTAGGACGTTCGTACGCTCCCGGCCGTCGGGGTCGGAAGTCACCGCCCCGACCAGGGTGGGCGATCCGACCCGGGCAACGACCTGCTGCACCGCGCGGCGGACCGTGGGAGATCCGGCGGCGGCCGGATCGAGGGCTCCCTCACCCCACACGGCGAGGTCCGGAGGGTCGGCCGCCAACCCTGCGTGCTCGCGGATGTTCAGGGCGGCGACCCCCACGTCCTCGGCGCTGGCGGTGCTCGCTCGGGCCTGACGGACATCCACCTGGATCGCGGCCACGTCGAGGGTCGCTCCGTCAGCGGCGCCGTAAGGGATCGCCCCCGGCCCCACGATCAAGATCACCCCCGCGACGATCGCGATGAGCCGATCGCGCAGGACGCCGTCGCTGAGGGCGGTGCACAACAGTCCGTTGACGGCCACCACCACGAAGGTCACCCCCCAGACCCCGGTGAGGGTCGCGAGGCGAAGCGTGATGCGGTTGTCGACCTGGCTGATGCCCAAGCTCCCCCACGTGAACCCACCCAGCGGCATCGAACCCCGCAGCCAGTCGAGCACGGTCCACAGGGAGGCCAGGCCGACCACCGACAGGAACGGTCGGGAACGCTGCCGCACCGCAGGCGTGAGCAGGCCGAACAGCCCGACCCAGGCTGCCATCAGGAGCACCAAGGCCGTCCACCCCATCAGGCCGAACCTGAGGATCCAGTACAGGGTGGCGCCGTAGAACCCTAGGCCGAAGGCGAGCCCGAGACAGAACCCACGGAGCGGGCGGGCGTCCGAGAGCAGCCAGAGCAGCGGGATCACCGCGACGAAAGCCACGGGCCACCAGCCAGTAGGTGGAAACGCCAGCGACGCGACCAGGCCGCTCGCCAGCGAGATCAGGAGCGCGAGAGGGAACGCAGGGCGCGCCGTCAGGCGCAGTCGCGGCACAGCATCTTCTTCTTGTCCGCGAGCTGGCTGCGGTGCTTCACCAAGAAACAGCGCTTGCAGGTGAACTCGGTCTCTTGGATCGGGACCACGCGCGCGTCGGCCGGCTCGGCCAGCTTCTCGTCACGCGTGAGGGCCACCAGAACCTCGTCCTCGTCCTCGGCCTCGTCCTCCGAGGCGGCCTCCTGTTTCGCCACGAGCTCCTGGATCGACTCAACATCGCCGCCCGTCGCCGGATCGGGTGGGACCGTGGCATCGGCGAGATCGGCCTCGCTCGGCTCGGCCTCCTCATCTTCGGCGGCGTCTTCTTCGTCTTCGGTCTGCTCTTCGATCTCGTCCATCGTGTCCTTCATGGTCCACCTCCGGGCGTGGGGGCCCCCGGTCGCGCGCGGATTGTACTGCCACGGCATGCGGATGCAACCGTCGCGGGCACGGCAACGTCGAGCGACGCCCGGGCATTCCCGGCACGTAGGGGGACGGCACATAGATGAGGACCCAAGAGACCTTTGGGGCCGCGACGCCGGGGCGTCGCGTTCTCTACTCGGCTTCTTGGGTCCTCGTGCGCCCCCGCCGGGGCGGTGGCGCAGGCGGAACCGTACGCCGCTGCCGCGAGGAGGGTCAAGGTCACCTGCTGAGAAAGTGTGACAATCGCGCCGGTCGGCTCCGTCAGGCCGCGAACACCTCTCGACCCAGCGAGACGGTGAGGATGGGAGCGAGACCCTCTACCGTATCCCGCTCGAAGGGATCCACCTCGTAGACGGCGAAGTCGGCGTGCATGCCGGGAGCCAGGGCGCCCTTCTTCTCCTCCTGGTGGGCCAGCCGGGCGCTCCCGACCGTATGGAGGCGGATCGCCTCCGACCGACTCAGCCGCTGGACCGGACGGTGATGCGCTTCCATCGCCGCCACCGCCAGCCACGGATCCAGCGGTGTGACCGGCGAATCCGACCCCGCGCCCACCTCGATCCCACGTTCGATCATGGTGACGAACGGATTCATCCGATCGGCTCGCTCCCATCCGAGTCGCGATCCATAGAGCCCGCCCGGGTGTCCCCAGGTGCGGTCGAAGGCAGGTTGCACGGAGGCGGCCAAGCCCAGCATCGCGGCCCGCTCGACCTGAGCGTCCGTCGCCATCTCGAAGTGCTCGACCCGGTGCCGGCGGGCTCGGAAATGTCTGCGTTCGCGTGAGTCCAGCGTCTGGTACACGCGCTCCCACGCCTGCAGCACCTGCTGGATCGCTCGGTCTCCGATCGCGTGCACCCCCACCTGCAGGCCAGCACCGTGCCCGCCATGGAAGAACTCAGCCAGCTCGTCGTCCGTGTAGTAGGTGACCCCCACGTCCGAACCATCGTGGTACGGCTGCAGCAACGCTGCGGTCCTGGCCCCGATCGACCCGTCGACGGGCAGGTCCCCTCCCACCGATGCGAACCCGTGATCGATCGCGAGCGGCAGATCTGTGGTGGCGACGATGGGAACGGCGTCGACCGGGAGCCGGTGGCGGTGGGCCAAGAAGACCTGGAGATCGCGCAAACCTCCCCAGTGCGGCATCTGCATCTCATGGATCGTGGTGACGCCGTGCGAGGCGGCGAGCGCAGCCGCCTTCAACTGCAGCTCCTGGACAGCGTGGTCGCTGAGGGTGGAGGCCGCCCACCGGCTCACCTTGGCCGCGGCAGCTTGCGTGAGGCGGCCGGTGAGCTCTCCGGCCTCATCGCGCTCGCATCCGGGCTCCCCCGTCGCCTGGGCGGCCTCGATGGCGAGCGCGTTCGCGAGGACCAGGTGGCCGTCGGCCCGCTCGATCACCAGCGGGACGGACCCGCCGGAATCGTCGAGCTCGGCGAGGGAGGGCAGCATCGGCCGGTCCCATCGGGTCTCGTCGAATCCCTGGAGCAACACCGGCTCGTCGAGCCGATCGCGTCGCTGCCTCGCGATCGCCAGGAGCTCGCCTCCCGAGGTCGAGCTCTCCACATCGGCGTTGTCCAGAGCGGTGCCGGTCGGCGTGAGGTGGACGTGCGAGTCCACGAACCCGGGCAAGATCGTCGCGCCCGGCAGTTCCACGACGCGATCCGCCTCCGGTGGCGGTCCGGTACCGACGCGTTGGACATGGCGTCCGTCTACCATCACCCACTCCCCCACGGTCGGGTGGGTGAGGGTGTGAACGCGCGCGGCACGATAGAGGCTCCTCACGGCGCCGCATCATCGCACGCGGATCCGGCCCACAGCGAACGATGTGCCATCGTCGATCCGCGGCCGGTCGATCCGACCACACCCGTCTTCGTGGGGTTCACGCGCAGGCCGACGCCTTCCAGGGAGCGCTCGATCGTGGCGTGCGCCCTAGCCGCGGCGGGAGAGCCGTTCGCGACCACGACGATGTCGTCCACCCAGCGGATGTGTTCGATCCCGGTCTCACGGAGCCCGGCATCGACCGACCCCAGCACGGCATTGGCCAGCACGGCGGAGGCGGGAGGTCCGATCGGGAGTCCTGGGACGCCGTCATCCTGGAAGCGGTGGAGCCATCCAGCCAGCCTCTGGACGTCGTCCGGGTCGGCGCAGAAGGCCTGCAACGCTCGGATGACAGCGGGGATGGTGATGGACGCGTAGCAGTCGGCCACATCGGCGACCAGGACGACGTGACGGCGCTGTGCCTGCTTGAGGCGGGCCATACGGGATCGCCAGGTCCGGCGCGCCGGCAACCACGGCTCGAGCCGGACCGCGGCGATCGAGCCGCGACCGATCGCGCGGTTGGCGATCACCTGGGGTCCGAGCCCCCGCTCGACGGTCGGTACGAGTCGAGCTACCGCCGCCTGGTACGAATGGGCCTCACGACGATCAAGCAGGGCCATCATCCTTCGCCCGCCGTCGGGCTGGGTGATGGCTTCCCGCTGGGCGGGGATCCGCTCGCGGTCGCGCATGGGCGCGGAGCCGGGGATCAACGATCTGCCTCCTCCGTGGAGCGCGGCCCGGGAGGAGTCGGGCGCGGCGTTGGAAGGGTTCTAACCTTGCCGCGGGGGCCGGGGCAATCGGCCGTCGGCGACCTCTGCACTCCCCCGCCCGGGGTCCGGAGCGAGGCGGCGCCCTATGATGGCGATCGTGCTGGACGACCGTGACCTCGCCATCGTGGCCGCGCTCCAGGGGGATGCCCGCGCCACCTACGCGGAGGTGGGGGCTCAGGTCGGTCTGTCAGCCTCCGCCGTCCACGAACGGGTCCGGAAGTTGGAGAAGCAGGGGATCATCCGCGGTTATCGGGCCATCGTGAGTCCTGAGGCCGTAGGGCTCATGGTCACGGCGCTCATCTCGGCCGTCCCGCTGGACCCCCGCAGCCCGGACGATCTCCCCGATCGGGTCGCCGCCTTCCCCGAGGTTGAGGACTGCTACAGCGTGGCCGGCGACACGAACTACGTGCTGAAGGTGCGAACCCGTACGACCGTGGAGCTGGAGGACCTGATCCGCCGGCTCCGCGAGTCAGCCGGCGTGACCACCCGCACGACCATCGCCCTGTCGATCCCGTTCGAAGGGCGGCCCCTCGCCACCTGATGGTCCCGGGAGGACCGAACCGTGCCCGGGTCCTGTGCGAAGGACTCATATCGGGGCCTTCGGCGTCCGAAACACCCATAATGGAGGCTTCGTTACGCGCATGGGCGCGTAACCTCTGATGTCGTACCTGAACCCCGGACCGGGGAGGCCATCACGATGAGCGAGCAGGGCAACGGAGCCAGCGGAGGGCCGACCCTCACGCACACGCCACGCCCTAAGGACACCGAGCGCACCACGCGGCGTCCCATGGTCTTCTGGGATCGCATCCGCGTGCTGCTCTTCCTGCTCGGAGCGTTCCTGATCCTGGTCTGGTCGCAGATGTCCCTGAACACCGGGGAGTCCTTCCGCGAAGCGTTGCGCGTACAGGCCAAGGCGCGCTGGTGGATCCTGGTCCTCGCCGCCTTGGAGATCATCCGGCAGTTCCACTACTTCGTGGAGGAGAACAGCCCCGCGTACTACCGGTTCTGGATGAACGCGTTCAAGAGTTGGGAGTCCGTAACCGGCAAGATCAACCCGTGGACCCGCTACCGGATGGCGCGTCTGCTGAAGTTCCTGTTCCTGTTCTGGCTGGTCGGCGCGATCCTGGCGATCTTCTTCAACATCAGCGACCAACCCGCCTCCGACGCGACCGGTCACGTGAACGCGTTCCAGGCGTGGTTCCTCCTGCCACAGAAGCTGGTCCAGTCCTTCGGAGCGCTCGCGTACTTCGCGTTCATCATCGCGATCGGGGTGCTGCAGTTCGCCGCCATCTTCTGGTTCATGTCGAAAGGCGGCGTCGACACCTACATGCCGGATGAGATCGACACCCGGTTCTCCGACGTCAAGGGGCAGGACTCGGTACTCAAGCAGGTCCGGGAGAACATGATCTTCCTCGAGGACCCTGAGGCGATCGAACAGCGGGGAGGATTCGTGCCGGCGGGGATCCTGCTGTGGGGGCCGCCGGGGACCGGCAAGACCCTGATGGCCCAGGCGGTCGCCGGCGAAACCGCGAAGCCCTACGTGTTCGTGGACCCGGGAGCCTTCACCCAGATGTTCATGGGAGTCGGGATCCTGAAGGTCAAAGGTCTGTATCGGAAGCTGAGGAAGTACGCGGTCCGCTACGGCGGGGTGATCGTCTTCTTCGACGAGGCCGACTCCTTGGGCAATCGGGGACAGCTCGCGGGCGGTCCCCCGGGCGGCTGGGGGGCCGGAACGGCGCTCGGCACGGGGGCGTCGTGCAACGGGGTCGGGTACCTCTCCGACGCCGCGCGCCGCACGGTGTTCCTGGATGCGGTCGGCGGGCACGCTGCCGATCCGGCCCCGCCGACGAAGGACGGCATCTTCGTGGGCGGGATGGGCATGGGCGGCGGTGGGATGGGGACCCTGCAGGCGCTCCTGTCCGAGATGTCGGGCCTCAAGAAGCCCCGCGGCTTCTTCAATCGATACGTGCGCAAGCTCTTGGGGATGAAGCCCAAGCCACCGCCCAAGTACAGGATCCTGCACATCTTCGCAACGAACATGCCGGAGTCCTTGGACGAGGCGATGCTCCGGCCGGGCCGCATCGACCGCATCTACAAGGTCGGGTACCCCCAGAAAGAGGGGCGGGTCGCCACGTTCCGCTACTACCTGGCGAAGGTCCGGCACGAGCTCACCGACCTCGAGGTCGAGCAGCTGGCGACGATCACCCCCTATGCCACCGGCGCATCCATCCAAGACATGGTGAACGAGAGCCTGGTGATCGCCATCCGTGACGGTCGCGACACCATCACCTGGAAGGACATCATCAAGGCCAAACAGTTGAAGGAGCATGGCCTCCCCGACGACCACGAGTACATCGAGCGCGAGCGGCACGCCGTCGCGGTGCACGAGGCGTGCCACGCGGTGGTCACGCTTCGGCTGCGGGATCACGTCAACGTCGATATCGCGACGATCGAGCGGCGCGGAGACGTCGGAGGGTTCGTGTCGTGGGTCCGTCAGGAGGACCGGTTCACCCTGTGGAAGTCCGAGCACGAGGTGGACATCATGGCGGCCCTGGCCTCCCTCGCCGGTGAACGGATGTTCTTCGACGGCGACCACTCCGATGGGGTCGGCGGCGACATGCGCAGTGCCACGGCTATCGCGATGGAGATGATGGCCTACCGGGCGATGGGCGACACGATCGCGGCCCGCTCGGTCAACCTCGCTTCGGTGCGCGGGGCCCAGCCGGCGGAGACCGGCGAGGACCGTGCCCTCTTCGACTCCGAGTTCGGCCGGACGGTCGAGAAGAAGCTCCAGGAGCTCTACGAGGACACATGGGCGCTCCTGGAGGAGAACCGGCACGAGGTCCTCGCCGTCGCGCACGCCCTCGAGACCCACAAGACGATCACAGGCGATGACGTGGAGGCCGTGATCGCGGGCCGCGTGGGTACCTTGGTGGACGGGCGCCCGTACCGCGACCCGCGGTTCGCCGAGGAGCTCGAGGCGTACCACGCCGCCGTGGTGCAGGCTCACAAGGAGCACGCCGGCGTCGAGGGCCAGATCCCGATCCCCGTGCCGCCGGCTCCCGAGGGCGCCCTGTCACCCGTCGGGAACGGGCACCCTGCGATCCAGACGGTCCGAATGACCCCCGGCTCGCCGCCACGTCCCGACGGCACCTGACCGGTCCGTCGCGACCGTCCCGGTATCCTGGGTCGTCATGCGCCTGTACAACTCGTTGACCCGTCGCGCCGAAGAGATCCAGCCGATCGAGGATGGGCACGTGACGATGTACACCTGCGGTCCCACCGTCTACCGATACTCCCATCTCGGGAACTTCCGCACGTTCATGATGGCGGACCTGATCCGGCGCGCCCTGGAGTTCGAGGGCTACCGGGTAACCCAGATCATGAACATCACGGACGTCGGTCACATGACGGACGAATCATCACCCGAGGCGGTCGACAAGATGATGCTCGCGATCGAGGACGAGGGCTTGGCCCCGATGGAGATCGCCGACAAGTACACCGCCGCGGTCTTCGGCGCCGCCGAGAAGCTCGGGATCCGTCCGGCCGACGCGTACCCGAAAGCCACGGATCACATCCCCGAGATGATCGAGCTCACCCATGCGCTCGTGGAGAACGGGCACGCCTACGTCGTGGATTCGGGGAGCGTCTACTACGACGTGACCTCCTTCCCCGACTACGGGAAACTGTCCGGCAACACCTTGGAGAACCTCCGCGAGGGTCATCGTGATCTGGAGACGGATCCGCGCAAGCGTCATACCGCCGACTTCGCGTTGTGGAAGGCGGCCGGCCCCGGTCGGCTGATGCGATGGGACTCCCCCTGGGGAGAGGGGTTCCCGGGGTGGCATGTGGAATGCTCGGCGATGTCCATGAAGTTCCTGGGCGATCGCTTCGACATCCACACGGGAGGGAGCGACCTGCGGTTCCCGCATCACGAGGACGAGATCGCGCAATCCGAGGGAGCCGTGGGGCATCCGGTCGTGACCCTGTGGGCCCACGGGGGGTTCCTGCGGATGGAGGGCCAGAAGATCGCCAAGTCGACCGGGAACGTCATCATGGTCGAGGAGCTCGAGGAGCGCGGCATCGATCCCCTCTCCTTCCGGTGGCTCACGTTCCAGGGGCGCTACCGAAGCGAGATGGACTTCACGTGGGAGACCATGGAAGCCGCCGACCAGCGGGTGAAACAGCTGCGGCGGCGGGTGGCTGAGTGGGGGCCGGCGACACCACCCACGAGCGATGCGGCGCAGGCGTTCGACACCCGGTTCCGCGAGGCCATCGCGAACGATCTGCATATGCCCGAGGCGATCGTCGTCGTCAACGAGCTCGAATCCAGTCCCACGGTCGCCGATGGCGAGAAGGTCGCCCTGCTGGCCTCGTGGGATCGCGTGCTCGGCCTGGATCTGGAACGCGAAGCCCGTTCGACCTGGGAGCCGACCAAGGAGATGCGCGATCTGATGTCGGAGCGCGACGCCGCGCGCGAACGCAAGGACTACAAGGCCAGCGATCGCCTGCGCGATCGGCTAACGGAGCTGGGGGTCGAGGTCATGGACACCGCCGACGGAACCCGGGTCCGCCCGCGCAACTAGCCGAGCCCGAAGGGGACGCCCAGCCGCGATGCCGCCTCACGGACCGCGCGCTCCAGGTAGGTCGAGCGCTCAAGCCCGGGCAACTCGGAGACCGTCGCGTCCATCTCCTTGACCAGGACCAGCCCATCCGGGTTGTTGAAGAGGTAGTTCACGACGAAGTCCGACTCGGACTGCGGTCGAACCCCCGTTCCCACCGGGGCCCACAGGTGATCCAGGGACCACCGGACCAGTCGCCGAGCTCGTCGCGAGGACCCCAGCCGGAGGCGCGCCTGCGCTCGGTAGAAGGCGAAATGACGACGCTCCTGCTTCGAGATGGCCTGGCGGACCTGGATCAGCGGCTGGTTCCCGGTCCGCTCCATGATCCAGTGGTAGCCGCGCGCCGTCGTAAGCTCGTTCACCATCCCCCACGCCATGGGGATGGCTACGAAGTCCTCGTCCGCCACCGCGGAGCCGAGCAGGGTGCCGAGGTGGCTCGCATACCCTTTCGCCCCCGGACGCCGCCGGAGCGAGACGTTCCTCGCGCTCCTCGACGGGTAGGCGGAGTCATGCGTGACGTTCTCGAAGTCGGGCGCCACCGGGATCCCTGCCTCCCCCATGAGCCGGCTGAACGCCTCCCCGTGCCAGAACTCCTCGTAGTTCCAGCACGACATGAAGGCGGTGATGTCCGGATCGAAGGCGGCACGTGTGGCCAGCAGATCCCGCATGAAGATCACCGTGTGGGTCTCGATGTCCATCATGTAGCGAAGCAGCCGCACCTCGTCCGCGGTCAGCGGGGTGTCGTGCACCCGCTCCCATCGGACCTCGGAGAGATCGACCCTCCCCGAGGTCCTGACGAAGCGATCGAGATCGAATCCGACGGTCTGCATGGGTCTCCAGCTATGCTTCGCTGCAAGCCATAAAGAGGATTACCCAAATCCGGGCGGGCCCGCAACCCGGGAACGGCTCAGTTCACGACCTGCAGCTCCCGGGTTGAGCGATTGAGACGCTCGGCTCCCTCGGGCGTGACCGCCACGATATCCTCGATGCGCGCCCCGAACGCTCCCTCCAGGTAGATCCCCGGCTCGATCGAGAACGTGGTGCCCACCAACAGCGGGGTCTCGTCTCCCTCCACCAGGTACGGTGGCTCGTGCACCTCGCGTCCGATCCCGTGCCCCGTTCGATGGATGAAGCGCGCCCCGTAACCAGCGTCCTCGACGATCCGGCGGGCCACCCGGTCGACCTCCTGAGCTTGGACCCCGGGTCGCACCGAGCGGAAGGCCGCCTCCTGTGCCTCAGCGACGATCTCGTAGACCGGCTCGAACCCTTCCGGAGGTTCGCCCACCGCTACGGTCCGCGTCGTGTCGGAGAAGTAGCCCGCCAGCGCTCCCCCGAAGTCCATCACCACGATGTCGTGCGGGAGGATGCTGCGGCCCGTGGGCTCGTGATGCGGCGACGCCGAGTTCGGACCGCTGGCCACGATGGTGAAGTCCGCCCGCGAGTGGCCGTTGCTCACCAACAGATCGGCCAGATCCGCGGCGATCTCCTCCTCCCGGCGCCCCATGAACGTCGTGGTGACGATCTGCCGGAAGGTCTCGTCGGCCGCCCGCCCGGCGCGGCTTAAGGCCGCGAGCTCGTCGGCGTCCTTGACCGCTCGAAGTCGGCTCAGCACGCTCGATGCGGATGAGAAGCTCACCCTGGGAAGGATCTGTTGCAGTCCCAGCAGGTGCCTTGACCAAAGCCGGTCGGCCACCGCCACCCGGCCCCCGTGGGGCAGGATCCGCGCCGCCGCCTCATAGGGATCGACGCCGTCGTTCCATCCGATCAACTCGATGCTTTCGCCCACCGGCGATGCTTTGGCCAACGGCCTCTCGAGCTCCGGCACGAGCATGACCGGCGCGGCGCCGGGGCGAAGGACCAACAGGCTCGGTCGCTCGAACGGGATCGGATCGTACCCGGTGAGGTAGGCCATGTCCGGCGAGGGAGCGACGATCACCGCCGCGAAACCCTGGCGTTCGCTTTCGGCTGTGGCGCGGCCGAGCCGGTCGAGGTACGGGGTCATGGGTTCCTTTCGGTCTATAGCTTGAGGGCGATCTGCTGAGGGATGACCTGGAAGGTGGCTGGGGTCGTTCCCAGCACGGTGCCGTCGGCGACGATGGCCAGCGCCCTGTCAGCATCGATCGCGATCCGGATCTTCGCACGCATCTCGTGGATGTTGGGGTCGGGGATGTGGTCACCGTGACGGTAGATCCGCGGCAGCATGGTGTAGGCGTCAGATCGCGGGCCGGTGAACACCAACGCGTCCAGGATCCCGTCGCCCGGGAAGGATCGGGGAGAGATCCGCAAACCTCCCGAGAACTGACCGTTCCCGACGACCACGTTGAACGCGTGTCCCTCCCACCGCTTCGTATCCGCTTCCACGCGGACCTCGACAGGTTTCGAGCTCAGCCAACCTCCCCAGAAGCTAGTGAACCGGCGGAGGTTGCTGGGATCTCCGTGCGCTCGCCGGGCGACCTCGCCGCCCATCCCCACCTCCGCCAGGTTCGCCGCGTAGCGCGCGAGGCGCTTCCCGTGCGTTCCGCGATAGCCGACCTTCATCAGATCGAGGGGGTAGGTGTTGGTGCCGACGAGGTGACGGCATGCTCCCTCCACGTCGCTCGGTAGCCCGAAGCTGCGGATCAACTCCGACCCCGGTCCCGCGGGCACCACTCCCAGCACCAGGTCCTCGCGGATCGGTCGCCCGTCCCGGAAGAGCCCGTTGATCACGTCTTGCACGGTGGCGTCGGTACCGAACGCGACGAGGAAGCGGGTCCCCTCCTGGATCGCGGTCCGCACCAGATCCTCCGTGGCGGCCGCGTCCTCGGCCACCTCCAGATGGTGATCCAGCCCTTCTCCATCCAATGCCAAGCGGATGCGGTCGAGGTTGGCTTGATCCGCCGCCGCCGCGGGCCCGGCGACGACGCACAAGCGCCCGAACGCGCCTACGACTTGGACCCTCGCCGTCATGACAGGCCCGTGTAGGCGACCACACCCCGAAGGACCGCGTCGCGGCCCCGTCCCACCAGCGCCGCGGTTGCCGGAGAGGCCACGTCCTGCACCTGACGCAGGAGATCCAGGACCTGCTTGCAGTTCCGAACGAAGTCACCGGGCGCCATGTCCGTCTCCCTCAGCACATCGTCCAGCGGCTTGCCCTCGGCCCAGTGGAAGATGGGGGTGGCGAACCCCGCTTCGAGCTCCCGACACAGCTGCACCTGGTGCTCATCCTCGGTCCGGCGGACGCGACGCCAGACCCTTGTCAGCTCCGCGTGGCGGGCGGCCGTCTCCGCCGTCGGCATCTCCCCCGTGACGGCGATCCGCTCACGGCCCTCGTAGACCACGGTCGAAAGCAGTGCGGCGATCTCAGGAGCTTCCAACCCGTCCAACGAGCCGTTCGCGAGCGCCTCGGCCACCAGGAGGTCGCCTTCGCCGTAGATCCGGGTCAGGGTGCGGCCTTTCTCCGTGAGCTCCCATCCGTCCACATGCCCCAGTGCGCCCAGCACCGCGAGCACTCGATCGAACTGGCGAGCGAGGGTCTCCGTCCGGGCACGGATACCGCGTTCAACGCGCGCGAGCTTGCGCCGGACCTCATCGGCGCGAGTAGCCCATCGCTCGTGCTTCGCGAGCTCGGGACAGGCCCGGCACGGGTGGCGCTCCGCGCGACCCTCCAGATCGGCGGCCTCGCGCTCCACCTTGGGATCGGAACGGATGCGGGCCGGCTTCGGGGGCGTGACCCGGAGCGAGACCAACCGGGCGGCGACGTCCCGTCGGTAGCGAGCGCTGCGGGAGCTCCCGGAACGGGGCAGAGGGATCCGCGTGAGCACCACGGGTGGGTCCCGGAGGTCGCCCGCGGAGAGTCGGAAGAAGGAGCGATCCTGCGTCAGCAGGGTGGGTTTGCCGTCCCGGTTGCCGACGACCACCGCGAGGCCTCGACGCCGGGCCATGGGGACGTGGATCACATCACCCGCACGGAGCTTGCGCACCGCGTCGCGGACCCGTTCCGCCTTGGCCTGTTCGCTGCCCTTGCGATCATCCTCCCGCAGACGGCTGGCCTTGGACACCAGGGACCAGTACTCCTCGAAGTTGCCGTACTCGCACTCGAGGTTCCGGCGGTACCCCTCCAACGTCTCCAGGTGCTGAGCACGATCGTGCTCCAGACTCACGACGCCGCGGTCCGCCAGGAATTGGGCGAACGAGGAGTTGAGGAGATGGTGGGCTTGTTCGGGGGTGTAGTTGCGCACCAGGTTCACGGCCATGTTGTACGAAGGTCGGAACGACGACACCAGGTTGTAGGTGCGGGTGCCGGCCAGCGTGGCCACCCGCTCGAAGTCGATCTGCCGCTGGTAGACCACCACGGCGTGCCCGAGGGCATCGATGCCTCGCCGGCCGGCACGGCCCGTGAGCTGCGTGTACTCGCCCGGCGTGAGGATCTCGTGTCGTTCGCCCTGGAACTTCCACAGGTCCTCGATCACCACCGTCTTCGCAGGCATGTTGATGCCCAGGCTGAGCGTCTCGGTGGCGAACACCACCTTGACCAGTCCCGCCTCGAAGAGCTCCTCCACGGTCTCTTTGAACAACGGGAGCATGCCGGCGTGGTGGGCGGCCACCCCGGCCATCAGGCCCTCCAGGAACTCGTAGAACCCGAGGGTGACCAGATCCTCCTCGTCCATCCACGCCGCACGTGTCTCTGCCCGTTCACGGATCGCCGTGGCTTCGGAGGCGGTGGTGAGACGGATCCCAGCCTCGCGCATCCATCGGACGCTCCGATCGCATCCGGCGCGGCTGAAGACGAAGTAGATCGCGGGCAGCATCGCCTCTTGCGCCAGGGTGTCGACGACCTCCTCCCGACGGGGGGCGTACACGCGTCGGTGTCCTTCCCTGGGGCGAGCGATCCGTTCGTGCTGCGGCAGGCCGCTGGACCGCCGATAGTAGGTCTTGGTCCGGAGCTCGTTCTGATCCAGCGAGACCACGTAGGGGTTCGGCATCAGGACGCCGTCCTGTTCGATGTGCATCGGATGCAGCCGCCTGCCGATCAGGTAGTGGTGCTCAAGCGGAACCGGTCGCTTCTCCTCGATCACGACGCGGGTCTCTCCGCGAAGGGTGCCGATCCACTCGCCGAACTCCTCCGCGTTGCTGATGGTGGCGGACAGGCACACCACCCCTACGCTTTGCGGGAGATGGATCAGGACCTCCTCCCAGACCGCCCCCCGGTACGGGTCCTGCAAGTAGTGGACCTCATCCATGACGACGCTCATCAGCCCGGTGAGCGTGTCGCTCCGCTCGTACAGCATGTTCCGCAAGACCTCGGTGGTCATCACCACGACGGGAGCCCCTGAGTTCACCGCGTTGTCACCGGTGAGCAGGCCGACCTTCTCGGCGCCATGGATCGCCACCAGGTCCCCGTACTTCTGGTTCGACAGGGCCTTGAGCGGGGTGGTGTAGAAGGCCTTGCCCCCCAGATCCAGCGCGCGCTGGATCGCGAACTCCGCCACCACGGTCTTGCCGCTACCGGTGGGGGCCGCAACCAGCACGGACGCGCCGCGATCCACGGCATCGATGGCGTCAAGTTGGAATGCGTCCAAGGGGAACGGGAAACGCGCCGCGAAGCCTTCGATGGCACTCATCGGCCCAGTCTACGGGCGGGAGGACCTCCGGCCGGCGGGGAGCCTCAGCCCACCAGACCGAAGCGGGCGCAGAAGCGCTGGAGAGCCTCTGTGAAGATCGCCGGGGCTTCGAGGTTGCTGAGGTGTCCGGCACCGGGGATGACCAGCAGGTCGGCCCCCGGGATGTGCTCCGCCATCTCCGCGCTCACCTCTGCCGGGATCAGGGTGTCCGCATCCGAGGTGATCACCAGCGTCGGCACGTCGATCGCGCTGAGGTCGGGGGTGGAATCTCTACGCTCGGCCATACCCATCGCGGCCGCGGCGATCGACGCCGCCGGCTGGTCTGCGATCCAGCCGCTCACCAGGGCTCGCAGCTCGGGCGTGGCCCCCGGGCTCAGCAGCGGCGGCGGTTCCGCCACCAGGAAGTCCGAGCCCTCCGAGCGCAGGCGCGCTGCCAGCGCTCGTCGGCCGGCCGCCCCCTCGGGTGCATCCTCCTGGGAGCGCGTGTTGGCCAGGACGAGTCCCGCGATGCGCTGACGCGCCATGCGCCAAAGCTCGAAGGCCACGTATCCCCCCATCGACAGGCCGCAGACCACCGAACGTTCCAGACCTGCCGCGTCGAGCGCCTGAAGGCACGCGGCCGCCGCCGAACCCATGGACAGCACGGGGCCAACCTCAGGCGAGGCACCGAACCCGGGGAGGTCCGGCGCCGCCACGGTGAACCCGGCCCCGAGCGCATCGACCTGGCGCCGCCACATCCTGCCGTCGATGGGGAAGGCATGGATCAACAGGAGGCCGTCGGCGCGCTCGAGGCTCATCGGATCCCCCTCGCGCCCGCTCCGACGACGACGGGCAGGGCTCCGGGGAGAACCTCGAAGACGGCTGGGAGCGGACCGATCCGCTCCCCATCCGCGTAGACCTGGATCCGCCGATTCGCCTCGATCGTCACCTGGGTCCCGCGGAGCATCCGGACCTTGGGATGGCTGCCGTGTGACCCAACGAAGACCTTGGGGAACGCGCGCAGGAAGGCAGGCTTGGACAGCGCCTCGACGATACAGACATCGAGCACACCATCGTTGAGCACCGCGTCGGGTAGCACCCTCATCCCTCCGCCGTACGATATCCCGCTGCCGACCACCGTCAACATGGCGTCAAGCGACAGATGCTCCCCGTCGATCTGGATCTCGTAGTGCGCCGGTGAGAACCGGGACAAGGTCTTCATCAGCGCCGCGACGTACGTGCCCGTGCCGCCCAGCCGCACGGTCATCGCGTTGGCCGTCTCGTTCACCTCCGAGTCGAAGCCCGCCCCTGCGACGTTGACGTAATGCCGGACCGTCGCCCCCGTGGTGATCTTCACCACATCGAGGTTCACGGGTTTCGGGTTCGCCAGCAGTTGCACGGCGGTCTCGAACCGACCGGCTCCGATCGCCTTCGCGAAGTCGTCGCCGGTCCCCCCCGGCACGACGGCCATGGCGGCACCCGTTCCCAGTAGTCCGTTGGCGGCATGGGAAACCGTCCCGTCACCACCGAGCACCGCCACGATCTCGGCTCCCTGCGACGCCGCCTCGCGGGCATGATGCTCCATCGCCTCGGGCGATCCTGCCACCTGGACCCGGTGCTCAACCCGCAGGGCATGGAGCCGGGCATCGAGCTTCCCGATCAGCTTGCCGGCCTTGCCACCGCCTGCCGTAGGATTCGCCACCACCACGACCCGGACCGGCTCGATCGTCACGACTCCCCCGCTACCCGGATGACGACCCGAGCCCGGGGATCGTGGCTCCGGCGCCCTGGTCGATGATCCCGCCGGCCGACAACGCTTCGGTGTAGCGGCTCCAGGCAAGCTGGAACTGGGTCACGGCGGTGTCACGCAGATCGATCGCGATCTTCGTGAGCGCGATCTTCGAGGTTCCGGTTGCGCCGGCCGCCTGCTCGGCCACGGCGGCGGCCTGTCGATAGAGCCCGAGGGCCGCGACCATGCGATCCTTGGAGTCGGCGAAGGCCAGCGCCTGGATGGGCGTGAGTCCGTGATCCGCGATCGCGGCAGACAGGTCGAACCCGCTGAGCGCGTCGACCGCCGTCTGGGCGTCTTCCTGTGCGGTCTTGAACGTGGCCTCGGCGTCCTTCGGGACGTCGCCCTTGCGTAAGGCGTCCATCGCCTGGCTCATGTCGTCGAGCACCGTGGGGGCGACCCCGGGGGTCAGCACGGCCACCTTCCCGATGACCGTCTCCACCTCGTTCCGCCACGAAGTGGCCGCCGCTCGGCGTTGCGCGGCGGCGTTCGCGGCTTGGTCGTCCGCATCGTTCTGCCGCAGGCCGTTCGTCACCCACACCAACACCATCATCGCGAAGAGGCCGACAATGAATGCGGCCACGGCCTGGACCCACCGTCGCTGCGGGATGGGGGGTTTCACCGTCACAGGCTCGCGGCGCGGTGCCCGCGCAACCTGTTTCGGCCTGCTCTTCGCCTTGCTCTTGCCTTTGATAGCCATCGGTTCCCTCGCTTACTTCTTCATCATCCGGGCGACGATGATAGACGCCTCGTAGAACAGGACCATGGGGATCATCATCGCGAGCATCGTGTACGGGTCGGAGCTGGGCGTGATGAACGCGGCGAAGAAGGCGATCCCCAGGATCGCCCAGCGACGCGCGGCGCGTAGGCGTGCGCTGGACAGGACGCCCACGATCGTCAGGAAGATCAGCAGGATCGGGAACTCGAACGACAGGCCGAACGCCAGGGCCACCAGGAGTACGAACATCACGTAGCTCGAGAAGGTGATCAGGGGCGTGACGTCGGGTCCCGCGAAGCCCAACAGGAACTGCAGGGCCTTCGGGAGGGTGACGTAGGCCACCGTCGCTCCCAGGATGAACAGCAGCGTCGAGGAGACGATGAACGGCACCGCCATCTTCCGCTCCTTCGCAGTGAGCCCCGGCACGATGAACGCCCAGAGCTGGTACAGGAGCACGGGGAGACACACGAACAGCCCCAGGAAGACCACGATCTTCAGCTTCACCAGGAGCGGATCGAGCAGCGTGTTCCCCAGGAGCCGGCAACCGGCAACGGGCTTGTCGCTCACGGGGAGGCCGGCCACGTACGCACAGAACGGCTTACGGACGAGATCCAGGAACGCGGGGTACAGGAGCCACCCCACGACCGACGCGAGTGCCAGCGCGATCAGGCAGATCACCATGCGATGACGGAGTTCCTCGAGATGCTCGATCACCGTCATGGTGCCGGCGCGCTCCTGGGGGGAACGCCGGCGGAGCAACCTGGTGATCGACGGCATAGCCGTGAGCCTCGCCTACTCCGGGGGGTCGCCGGACGGGGGATCCGTCGAGGCGGACTCGGTGACGGGCTCGGCGACCACATCAATCGCCGGAACCGGCCCTCCGTTGTCGGTCACGGCGATCGCGCCCTCGTCGTCGGAGCCTGGCTCCGGATCCCGGCGTGATCGATGCGGCGTGGGCTCCGGGGGTTCGGGATCCGAGCTCAGGTCGAACTTCACCATGTCTCGTACCTCGTCCTGTACCTTGCGGAACTCATTCATGCCACGCCCGATCGTCCGGGCGAGTTCGGGTAGCCGCTTGGGCCCCACGACGATGAGGGCCACGGCGAGGACGATGAGGAGTTCCTGAGGACCGATGTTGAACATGGGAGCCTCCGCTGCCTCGATTCTACCCTCGGGGTGCGCTCAGGAGGCCGAGTGACGCCCGCTTGTGGGGGGCTTCAAGGAGGAGGCGCGCTGGCTGGCGACGGCACCCTGCTGACCGATGTCGTCCACGATGGGCTGCAGCTCTTCCTGCATCTGTTTCGCGGTGCGGCCCAGGATCATCAGATGGCGTCCCAGGTTCACCCCAAGGACCACCAGCGCGCCGGTCGTCAGCAGCGCGATGATGAACCAGACCAAGATCCAGGTGTTCACCTGGCGATGCTACACGAGGGCGGATCCAGAACGGAGCTGCGGCGAGCTCAGGCACCGCCGCTGGAGGCGAGGAACTCCGCGATGTATCGATCGTCTTCCAGCAGGTAGTGGAACTCGATGACATCGTCGATGTTGAACGGCGGTCCGGCGGGCAGTGGGCCGCGGGGATCCGCATCCTCGTCATCGAAGAGCGCTGGATGTCCCTCGAGCCCGTCCGGTTGGTCGATGTCGACACCCGCGGACACCAGCAGCGCCACGATCTTGCGGTCGGCGCGCTTCTCGACGTCGTCCTCGCAGTTGGGGCAGGTGAACCGGTAGCTGCCCTCCCGGCCGTTCTGACGGACCGACAGGAGGATGGCCTCGGGACCCATGTCCACTTCGCCACAGCGGGGGCACGTTGTGCGGATGGTAGTCATCTCCCCCGTGCTATCGGCGGTGGCTGAGCGCGGCTTGAGCTTAGCGAGCTCGATGAGGGCTACCCCACAGGAACCACTCCCCCATGGTCATTCTCGGTAGCGGCGGAGCGTCCGATCAGCCATGTCGTGGAGGCGTTCTCGGAGCTCAGGCGGGTCCACGATCTGTGCCTCGGGACCCACGCCCAGCAACAGGGTCGCCACCCAACCGAGCTGCCTGGCGGGAAGGGTGACCTCGATGGTTCCGTCTTCACGCTCCCGCTCATCCGTGGTGGCGTAGTACTCGGCGAGCCACCGGGCACCCGGGCCGAGCCGCAGACGAACCGCGACGTCGTGCTCGGTGAGCGTGTAGAGCGGCCGCCCGGCGCCCTCCAGTCCCCTGGGGGTGAACGTCTGACCGGTCTCCTCCACGCTGCGGATCCGATCGACACGGAAGAGCCGCTCACCGTCTGCGTCCACGTCCCAGGCCACGGCGTACCAGTTCCCGATGCTGGAGAAGACCGCTTCCACCTCGACCTGGCGGGTGCTCCACTGTCCCGTCGACCCTGCGAAGTACTCGATCCTCACGCGCCGGTGCTCCTGCGCGGCCGTACGGAGGGCGGCCAGGTGCGGCGGCGGCGAAGCTCCGGCGGCGGATTCGATCGCGGCCGCGCCGAGGGTTTCGGGTCCCAGGCCTTCGCGGAGCTTCTGCAGGGAGCTGGCGAGCGCCGGCGCTTCGGGCAACCCGGCCGTGGACGCGAGCTCGGTCCCTCGGAGGTAAAGGGCGAGAGCTTCGCTCCTGGTCAGCCGCAGGGGGCGAGAGAAATGGTCGGCCATCGTGATCCAGACGCGGCCGTCCTCGTCGACATCGACGTCGATCAGGTCCCCCGGGCCGTAGGGGGGGAGGCCCGACATGAACAACAGATCGAGGTCGCGTCTCAGCTCATCTTGGGTGACGTCGAAGAGTCGGCTCACCTCAGAGAGCTCGGCGCCCGGATGACGGACCAGGTAGGGGACGATCACCAACATCCGTCCCAGCCGATCGCTCGTCTTCGCCGACGAGCGCCGCTCAGGCAACGACAGCCTCCAGTCGTCGCACCATCTCGTGGCGCAGGGTCTCGGGCTCGAGGACCTCGGCCTCCGGACCGAACCTGAGGATCACGCCCGCCAGGGCGCCCACGTCCGCCATGGGAAGCTCCACCTCCACCCAGCCGTCGGCACGTTCGGGGTGCACCACCGCGCCGGGCAGCGATCCCGCCGCCCACCACGCCACCTCCGGGGAGAACGCCACCACGGCGCGCTCCTCCCCTCCCGGCACCCATGGGCCCACGACCACGTGATCGGCCGCCCTGAACCCCGCGGGAGGTTCCTGACCTTCTCCCGCGTCAACGGGGTCTGAGGTGAACCTGGAGAGTCGGAACGCGCGAACGTCATCGCGCTCACGATCGTGGCCCACGAGGTACCAGTGTCCCCCCCGGAAGACCATCGCGAAGGCATCGACGTCCCGTTCGCCCTCGGTGCCCTGCGACGTGCGGTACCCGAACCGCACCCGGCGCCGGCCACTGCCGGCATCGGCTGCCGCCAGGACGCGCGCGCTGCGTGCGTCCGAGCCGGCCGCGAGCGGGCCGCCCGCAAGTCCCGCCAGGACGCCGCCATCCGCGCCGTATAGGAGCTTGCGTGCCGCCCGTTCCGCCGTGGTGTCCTCGCCGCCGCTCTGCGCGGCGACGAGGATGGCGCCCAGCTCCTCGGGGGTGAACGCGATCTCCGGTAAGTAGTACTTCTCTTTCGGGATCACGTATCCCTGTTCCGTCCCCCACGCGTCCACGTCCACCAGTTCCAGGGGCACGCCGAACGCGCGGAGGGCATCCTTGTCACGCTCGAACATGCGCTTGGCGGTATCGACCTTCTCCTGGCCGTACGGATCGAGGGTCTCGCGGATCTGTTCGAAGGTGAGCGGCTTGGAGGTCTCCAACAACAGCCCCACCAGGTTCAACAGCCGCTCGAGGGGCTCCATCCGATCATCCTGCGTCACGTGCGGCATCATATCGGCGGCATGGTTGAGCACCCCGTAAGCCCGGTCCCTGCCGGTCGGTTTCGGCACGTGCCGGTCGTGGCTCTCGCAGATCCCCGGTTCGAGGCCATCGTTCGGTCCGGGGCGGAGCGTGCCGGCGGAGGAGCGTCGGTAGCGGTTGCCGAGACGATCGAACAGCTGGCGCCGATCGGACGCGCTGATGTCATCGTGGCCTCCGGGACGTGGATTGATCCGCTGGAGACCCTCGTCGAGGCCGAACGGATGGGCGGGCTCGGCATCCCGGCGCTATCCATCGGTGTGGCAACACCCATCTCG
Organism: uncultured Actinomycetes bacterium; assembly: GCA_963826185.1. GTDB lineage: Bacteria > Actinomycetota > UBA4738 > UBA4738 > HRBIN12 > JAOUEA01. The sequence continues at coordinate 91,864 of CAWGVY010000004.1, forward strand.
GGGCTCCCGGAGATCGACGACCCCACGCTCGCGCTCCTCGCGGACGATCGGCTGGCCGGGCTGAACGTGCCGGTTCCCTCGATCGACGACGATCGGCTCCGTGCCCGGATCTGGGACCAGTTGCGATCATCTCGGATCGAGGAGCGGCATCACCTGGTCGAGGTGGACGGCCGGCCGGCACTCGGGCCGACCGTCGGCGCCGGAACCGACGACCCGGGACGCTGGGGTGCGCTTGCGGCGGGGGCGGCCGGCGTCCTGGCGGGACGGTTGGCCGCCTCGAACCGGCGATGGCAGCGACAGCTCGACGGGTAGGCCTCGCGCGTCTCCCACCTGTGGCAGGATGCCCGGGTGAGCCGGTCCGATGGGTCGTCCGAACCCGACGTCAACGACATCCGTCGCACGCACCTCGCCAACGAGCGAACCTACCTGGCGTGGATCCGGTCCGCTTTGGCCGCGCTCGCCGTAGGGATCGCGATCGCGAGGTTCCTGCCGGACTTCCAATCGGGTCCCCGATGGCCGTACCTGGTGCTCGGGCTCGGCTTCTGTGTGCTGGGACTCATCATGGTCGTCCTGGGCTTCCTGCGGGCCCGCCAGGTGGGGCGCTCGCTTGAACGGGGTGGGTTCTCCCCCCTGAGCGACAGCGCGATCACGCTGATGGCAGCCATCGGCCTGATCCTGGCCTTCGCGACGATCGCCATCGTCCTGCTCAACCGCTAGGCGGTCACATGTGCGCGATCAGTTGGTCGACACGGTCGTCGACGCAGCGGAAAGGATCCTTGCACAACACGGTCCTCTGCGCCTGGTCGTTCAGTTTCAGATGCACCCAATCCACCGTGTAGTCGCGACGCTTCGCCTTCGCCTGACGGATGAAGTCACCGCGCAGCTTCGCTCGGGTCGTCTGAGGCGGCTCCCGCATGGCGCGATTGATCTGCGCGTCGGTGACCACCCGATCGACCTTCCCACCCTTCTCGAGCAGGTAGTAGAGACCACGGTTGCGGTTGACGTCGTGGTATGCCAGGTCGAGGAGGGCGACCCGCGGAGAGGCGAGGGCCAGGTCGTGTTTCACCATGTAGCGCTCGATCATCGCCCGCTTGGTGACCCAGTCGACCTTGCGGCCCAAGCGTTCCGGCTCGCCGTCGCTCAAGGCCTCCAGCGCCTCGCGCCACTCCCGAAGCAATGTCTTCGCCACCTCATCCCCGCCTCGCCGGTCGATGAAGCGCTCCGTCTTCTCGAAGTACTCGGTCTGCACCTCGATCGCCGAAAGCTCCCGGCCGTTGGCGAGCTTGACCTTGCGGGTACAGCCGGTGTCATGACTGATCTCCCGGATCGCGCGGATCGGGTTCTCCAGACTGAGGTCGCGCATCACGGTGTTGCCCTCGACCATCCGAAGGACCAGATCGGTGATGCCCGTCTTCATGAAGCTGGTCCACTCGCTCATGTTCGAATCACCGACGATCACGTGGAGCCGGCGGAAGCGCTCCGCATCGGCATGGGGCTCATCGCGGGTGTTGATGATGGGGCGTGAGCGCGTGGTGGCCGATGAGACACCTTCCCAGATGTGCTCGGCCCGCTGGCTGATGCAGTACTGGGCACCGCGGGGCCCGTGCAACACCTTGCCTGCCCCACACCAGATCTGACGCGTGACGAAGAAGGGGATCAGGATGTCGGCCATCCGAGCGAACTCGCCGTGGCGTGCCACGAGGTAGTTCTCGTGACAGCCATAGGAGTTCCCCGCCGAGTCCGTGTTGTTCTTAAAGAGGTAGACCTGACCGCTGATGCCCTCCTCGTGCAGGCGCATCTCGGCGGCCCCCAGTAGAGCCTCCAAGATCCGCTCCCCCGCCTTGTCGTGGGCCACCAACTCGTCGATCGCATCGCACTCGGGGGTCGCGTACTCCGGATGCGAGCCCACGTCCAGGTAGAGCCTGGCGCCGTTCTCCAGGAACACGTTCGAGGAACGGCCCCAGTGCACCACCCGTCGGAACAGGTAACGCGCCACCTCGTCGGGCGAGAGGCGGCGTTGCCCGCGGAACGTGCACGTCACCCCGTACTCGTTCTCTAGTCCATAGATCCGCCGATCCATGACAAGAGCCTACGGCTCGGGAGGGCGGAAGACGGGAGGTGGCTCAGGCAGACAGGATCGCCGCGATCTCGGTGTCGTCCAGGCGGCGGAACTTCCGGCGCTGTGACCGTGTGCGGTCCAGCACTCCCGCCTCTACGGTCTCGACCTCGATCGTGCGGCTATCTGGGGACGCCAGGACCTCCACGCCCGTCTTGACGGCCGTGGCCAGGTCCCAGCCCGCGGCGTAGCGGCCTTTCATCGTGTCCGTCAGGTCCTCGGCATGCCCGCCGATGGCCACGAACCCGTGCTCGTCGTTCACCGAGCCGTCGAACAGCACGTGATAGAGCGCGACACCGCTCTCGTCGCCGTCGACCTCCCCCACCAGGATCTCCACCTCGTAGGGCTTCATCTGCTGGGTGAAGATGGTGGACAGCGCCTGGGAATAGGCGTTGGCAAGGTCTCTCGCCTTCACGTCCTCGCGACCGTACGAATACCCGCGCATGTCCGCGTGGCGGATCCCGGCGATCCGCAGATCCTCGAACTCGCTGTACTTTCCTACGCCGGCGAACGCGATCTGATCGTAGATCTCACTGATCTTGTGCAAGGTTGCGGATGGGTTCTCCGCCACGAACAACAGCCCGTCTGCGTACTCCATCCCGATCACCGAACGCCCGCGGGCGATGCCCTTGTGCGCATAGTCGGAACGGTCCTTCATCATCTGCTCCGGCGCGACGTAGGGCATGAAGGACACTAGGCACGCTCCTCGAGCACCGCGGTGACCGCGGCGGCCACCTCGTCTTCGGGGATCTCCGTGGCGCCCTCGACCGTCACCGACAGGACGCTCGGATAGATCTGCCGGTTGGGGTTCGGACCGCCGGTGGCGACGTCGTCCTCCGAGGCGTCCAACAGCGCCTCGACCCCGGCGCGCAGGGCCTCATCGCGGGCCAGGCCGGGCTTCCAGCGCTTCTTCAGGGAGTTCTTCGCTGGTTGGCTCCCGGAGCCGGTCGCCTGGTAGTCGTCTTCCTCCCAGCGGCCGCCGGTGGCGTCGTAGTAGAAGAGGCGCCCTTCCCCTCGCCGTTCGTCGAAACCCCCGAACAGCGGCACCACCACGAGGCCCTGCATCGCCATCGGGAAGTTGGCGCGGATCATCTGCGCCAATCGGTTGGCCTTCCCCTCGAGGGACAACCGGTCTCCCGTGAGCTTCTCGTAATGCTCCAACTCCAGCTGGAAGAGCTTCACCATCTCCACCGCCATGCCCGCGGCCCCGGCGATGGCGATGGCGCTGTAGTCGTCCGCAGCGAACACCTTGCGCATCTTGTCGTCGGCGATCGCGTATCCGGCGGTGGCGCGCCGGTCCCCCGCCATGATGATGCCGTCGCCGTACTTCAACCCAAGGACGGTGGTGCCGTGCGGGAGTTGGGCGAGGGCTTCAGCCGACAACTCCAGCGGCGGTTGCGTCGGTCGTTCCCTGCGCAGCAACGCCGTGAAACTCGGGTCCGTCCCGAACGAGGGGCCGGACACCGGCAGGCTCGGTCGCTGGCTCACTCCCCGCCCTTCTGGACGTAGGACTTCACGAACTCCTCGGCGTTCTCTTCCAGGACCGAGTCGATCTCGTCCAAGATGTCGTCCATCTCGTCCTTGAGCTCGGCGGCCTTGGAGGAGGAAGCGACCTGACCGGCGTCGGCGTCGGACGACCCGCCGCCTCCACCCTTCTTCTGGATCTTCTTCTGCTCCTGCGGCACGGGGATGACTCCTTTCCGTGCGTGGGATTGTATCTGCGGTGTCGGAGAGATCCCGTCAACCCTGAAGTCGTCGTATCAGATCCCCGGCGTCCTCGGCCTGCTCGAGGAGCGCCTCGACGTGCTCACGGGTGCCGCGCAGAGGCTCCCGCATCGGGATGCGCTGCAAAGCATCCGCTCCTGTGTCCACGATGAGCGAATCCCAGGAAGCCGCCGCGATCGCCTCCGGGAACCGCCCGATGCAGCGCCCCCGGAAGTAGGCCCTGGTGTCCACGGGGGGCTCCATGACGGCGGCCTCGACCTCGGCATCCGTCGTGAGGCGCTCCACCTTCCCGGCGGCCTCCAGGCGGTAGTACAGCCCCTTGTCACGACGGACGTCGTGGTACTGCAGGTCGATGGCGTGGAGCTTCGGGTCGTTCCATTCCAATCCGTCCCGCTCCCGATACGCCATCAGGAGCCGATGCTTCGCCACCCAATCCAGCTGCGCGTGCAGAGAGGAAGGGTCTGTCTCCAGGGCGTTCAGGACGGATTCCCAGCGCTCCAACACCTCGCGGTTCTCGTGTGTGTCGTCTTCGCGCTCCACGAACTTCCGCGCGTGTTCGAAGTACTCCCACTGCAGCTGTACGGCCGAGAGCTCGCGTCCATCCGCCAGCGCGATGCGGCTGGTGCAGGACACGTCGCGCGAGATCTCGTGGAGCGAGCGAACGGGGTTCACGAGGGTCAGATCCGGGAGCGCCGCGTCTTCGATCATCTTCAGCACGATCGCCGTGGACCCGATCTTCAGGAACGTCGAGACCTCGCACAGGTTCGCATCACCCACGATCACATGGAGCCGCCGGTACTTCTCGGGGTCGGCGTGGGGCTCATCTCTCGTGTTGATGATCGGACGCTTGAGGGTGGTTTCCAGGCCGACCTCCGTCTCGAAGAAATCGGCCCGCTGCGTGAGCTGGTAGAGACCCTTGTTCCGCTCATCCCACGGTGCTTCGGCTCCGACCTTCCCCGCGCCCGTGAACACGATCCGCGAGACGAAGAAGGGCGTGAGGTCCCGGACGATGTCGCCGAACGGCGTGGCCCGGTCGACCAGGTAGTTCTCGTGGGTGCCGTAAGAGTTGCCCTTGCCGTCGCTGTTGTTCTTGTAGATCGACAGGTGCGGCGCCGAGGGCATCGCCCGGATCACCTCGTCCAGCGAGCGCTCGAGGATCCGCTCGCCCGCTTTGTCATGGACGACGAGCTCGCGCGGCGTGATGCACTCGGGAGTGGAGTACTCAGGGTGAGCATGGTCCACGTAGTAGCGGGCACCGTTGGGCAGGATCACGTTCGCCAATCCCAGATCCTCGTCCGATCCCTCGCGCGCGGGGACCGGTTCGAACCCTCGAGCGTCGCGGAGCGGGGACTCCTGCTCGTAGTCCCAACGGATCCGCCGGAGCGACCCGGCGTAGGTGGAGATCAAGAGCGAGGACGACAGGACCGGGTTGAAATCGGGGGCGCCGGCTGCGGCGATCCCGTACTCCGTCTCCGTGCCGAAGACCTTGGCGATGGCCATGCGGCCACCTTACAGGTACTGACCTGCGTTGACGCGCTCCACCTGGCGGCCGTCCCCGTCGTGTCCGAGGAGGGTGCGGACGTACACGATCCGCTCGCCCTTCTTCCCCGAGATCCGCGCCCAGTCGTCCGGGTTGGTGGTGTTGGGGAGGTCCTCGTTCTCCTTGAACTCGTCGCGGATCGCGGTGAGCAGATCCTCGGTCTTGATGCCCTTCTCGCCCTTCGACAGGAAGCGCTTGATGGCGTCCTTCTTGGCCCGGCGCACGATGTTCTCGATCATGGCGCCGGAGTTGAAGTCCTTGAAGTACAGGATCTCTTTGTCGCCGGACGCGTACGTGACCTCGAGGAACCGGTTGCGCTCGCTCGGCTCGTACATCTGCTCGATCGTCTTCTCGATCATGCGGGAGGTCGCGAGCTGCGCGTCGCCGTTGTACTTCGTGATCTCGTCCGGGTGGATCGGCACCACCGGATGGAGGTACTTGGACATGATGTCGCGCGCCTGTCCCGAGTCGGGCCGTTCGATCTTGATCTTCACGTCGAGCCGACCCGGACGAAGGATGGCGGGGTCGATCAGGTCCTCGCGGTTCGAGGCCCCGATCACGATCACGTTCTTCAGCGTCTCCACGCCGTCGAGCTCGGACAGCAGCTGCGGGACGATCGTGGACTCCACGTCGCTTGAGATCCCGGTGCCTCGGGTCCGGAAGATAGAGTCCATCTCGTCGAAGAACACGATGACGGGCAGCCCTTCCTCGCTACGCTCCTTCGCGCGCTGGAAGATCTCCCGGATCTGCCGCTCCGTTTCACCGACGTACTTGTTCAGCAGCTCCGGCCCTTTCACGTTCAGGAAGTAGCTGCGGGCGTCGTCGTTGCCGGTGCGCTCGGCGACCTTCTCGGCGAGCGACTTGGCCACCGCCTTCGCGATCAGCGTCTTGCCGCAGCCCGGAGGCCCGTAGAGCAGGACGCCCTTGGGCGCTTCGAGCTGATGCTCGGCGAACAGCTCCGCGTACAGGAACGGTAGCTCGACCGCGTCGCGGATCGCGTCGATCTGACCCTCGAGCCCTCCGATATCTTCGTAGGAGACATCGGGGATCTCCTCCAGGACCAGCTCCTCGACCTCCTCCTTGGGCAGCAGCTCAACGGCGACGCCGGAGCGGGGGTCGAACAGCACGTTGTCACCGGTGCGGGGCGGCCCATCCAGCAAGGTGCCGGCTAGGTGGGCGACGTACTCCTCGTCGCCCCGGCCCACCACGATCACTCTGTCGGTCCCCAGACGGTCCTTGACCTTGACGACCTCTCCCGCGCGATCCGGCTCCAGGATCTCCACGATGTTGAGCGATTCGTTCAGCACGACCTGGACGCCAGGACGGAACTTGCCCTCGTCCAGATCGGGCGCCGGCATCACGCGCATCTTTCGACCGGCGGTGAACACGTCGATGGACCCGTCCTCGTTCGTGGAGAGGTACACACCGAAGGATGCCGGCGGCTGCGACAGCTTCTCGACCTCCTCCACCAGCGTCTCGATCTTCTGTCGCTCGGCCTTCAGGGCGTCCGCGAGCTTCTGGTTCTGCCCCGCGGCTCGGGCGAGCTGCTCGCGGGTCTCTACCAGCTTCTCCTCGAGCAGGGTGACCTGACGTGGCGCGTTGGTGAGTCGACGGCGCAGGAGTCCGACCTCCTCCTCCAGGAATTTCACCTGGGTCTGGAGCTCGTGCGCCTGCTTCTCGTACCGTTCGATCTCTTCGTGGTGGTTCGACATGTCGGTCTCACCTCCGCCGGGGGCGTATCGTATCCCCGGTTGCGCCTCGATCCGTGGAAGCCAACGCCTCCTTCCTACTCATACGGAAGTTTCGGCGTTCCGTGTAATCCCCGATTACGGGTAGTTCCCCCAGATCCCAAGGTTATCGGGCCCCGGCGACACGACGGGCCACCGTGAGGAAGCCCGTGTGCCCCTGCATCCGGTGATCCGGGCGGACGCTCCGTTCGGTGACATGCCAGCCCCGCCTGAGGGTCTCGAAGGTCTCGATGTGAGCGAACCCCTCGCCGGCCAAGGAGAGCACGAACTCCTGAACCTGGTTCGTCGTAGGGAGATACGCGCAGACGATGCCGCCCGGCACGAGCACCGAGCCCAGCGCCTTCAGCGGGCTCGACGGCTCAGGCATGTCCAGGACCGCCCGATCGAATCGCTCGCCCGACGTCGCCACCTCGGTCAGGTCGCCGCTCCGCAGCTCCAGGCCGTCGGGCAGACCCCCGAAGTACCCCTCGATGTTGACGACTGCCTGCTCTCGATGGTCGTCGCGTCGTTCGTAGGACACCACCCGTCCAGTAGGCCCCGTGGCCCTGCAGAGGGCGATCGTGAGGGCGCCCGAGCCCGTCCCCGCCTCGAGGACCCTCGAGCCCGGGAAGATGTCGGCGTAGATCACGATCGACCCCAGGTCTTTCGGGTACACCACTTGGGCACCGCGCGGCATCTTCAACACGAAGTCGGCGAACCTCGGGCGGTAGGCCGTCAGGATCATCCCCTTCGACGTCTCGACCCGGGTTCCCTCTTCCCTGCCGATCACGTCGTCGTGGGGCAGCGTGCCGCTGTGGGTGTGGTAGGTCTCCCCCACTTGCAGTTGGAACAGATAGGTCCGGTCACGCTGGTCGATCAGCAACGCTCGTTCTCCGTGGGCGAACGGGCCGGTCACGGACGACCGACCCCGAACGCCCGCCTGCCGGTAGGTTCGACCTCACGATCCCGGTTGCGCAGCCGTATCTCCATCCCGCAAGGCTAACGCGGGCGTCCGCGCCCGTCCCTGCGAGCGCTTATGGGAGCGTGGTCGGAAGCGGCCTGGTCCCCAGCGTGACGTCGACCGTGTGGGTCGATCCGTCCGGCGCGACGACCTCGACCGGCACGGAGACACCGGGTCGGAGATCGCCCAGGATCGAGCCGAGCTCGTCGGTCGTCTGCACGGCTCGGCCGTCGACGGAGACGATCACGTCGCCCTGCTGGATCCCCGCGGTGGCCGCAGGGCTGTCGGCCGAGGTGGCGGCCACGAAGGCCCCCTGATCCACGGTCAGCCCGTTCTGGGCCGCCAGGTCGGCGGTCACGTCCATGGTGGAAACCCCCAGGTACCCGGTGGGCGCGAGGGGATCGCTCTTCGCCGACATGATCGTTTCCTTCGCGGAATCGATCGCGATCGCGAACCCGATGTTCTGGGCGCTGTCGTCCCCGGCCGAGTTGATGCCCACCACGCGACCCCGCATGTCCACGAGCGGGCCGCCCGAGTTCCCATGGTTGATCGCCGCGTCGGTCTGCACCACGTCGCTGTAGGTGCGTGACCCGTCGGGGCATGACGTCTGCGGGCATCCGGGGTCGTTGACCTGGATCGTGCGGTCGAGCGAGGAGACGATACCCGTGGTCACCGTGGGGCCGCCCTCCAGCGCCAACGCGTAGCCCAACGCCACGACGGGCTGACCCAGCCGCAACGAGCCCGAACTGCCCAGGGGCACCGTGGGCAGGCCGCTCGCATCGATCTTGAGGACGGCGAGGTCATGCAGGCAGTCGCCTCCGATGACCCGGGCGTCGTACTGCTTCGGCTTCTCATCCGATGTGAACACGGAGATCTGCGAGGCGCCCTCAACCACGTGGCAGTTGGTAACGATCACACCGTCGGGGCTGACGATGAACCCCGTGCCGACACCCTTGCCGGTCTGACCGGGTTGGACGATCTCGGAGGTGACGTTGACCACCGCCGGAAGGACCTTGGCCACGACCGCCTCCACGGGCGCCTTGACTGCGGGCAGGGGCGAGGACGACTCCGTCTGCGAGAGGGGAGCCGCCGTCTCCGTCGACGCTCCGCGCCCGAGGCTCAGGGAGCAGGCCGTGGCAACGACGGCGAGGATGGCGGTGGGGATCAGGAGTTTACGCATGCGGAAGAACCTCCAGGTGGACGAGCGGGTCACAGGGATGATTCGCCAGCCATGCGTCACGGGTTCGGCCTCGTGCGTGAAGACGCTGTGGATCAGCCCAGCGCACCCGCGGGGACCGCCTTCTTGGGGTCCACGAACGGGATGGCGGCCGTCGTGCCGGTGAGCGCTCCGTTCTCCGATTCGACGTCCAGCGTGGTCCCCGCCGCCGCCAGCTCGATCGGCACCCACACGTAGCCGATGTTCTGCTTGAGTCCCGGCGACCAGACCGCGTCCGTCATGTGTCCCACGCGCTTCCCGTCCTTGTGGACGGGCCACTTCTGCGACATCTCGGCTCGCAGCTCGTCCCCATCGAGGATGATCCCGACCAGCTTCCGGTCGACGCCTTTGACGCGGAGCTCCTCGAGCGCGGACTTGCCCAGGTAGTCCTGGGGCTGCTCCTCGACCAGGCGCTCCAGCCCCATCACGTGGAACGGGGTGTCCTGCAAGGTGATGTCCGAGCCGTAGTTGAAGATGCCGGCCTCGATCCTTCGTGCCTCGCATGGCGCGATCGGCCGGATGTCGAACTCCTCGCCCGCCTTCATGATGGCGTTCCATAGATCGTCGCCTTGACCGTAGTCCAGGAGGTTCACCTCGAAGCCGGGGATCGCGGTCCAGCCGGTCCGACTGATGACCACCTGGATCCCGTCGATCTCGTAGTGGTCGCACCAGTAGTACTTCAGGTCGAGGATCTGATCGCCCACCAGCTTCTGGAGGGTCTTGACGGCCTTCGGCCCCTGGACCTGCACGGGGTGCACGTCCGGCAGCGTGACCTGGGCGTCCAGGTCCGAGGTCGCGAGGACCCCCAGCGCATAGAGCCCGGCGTCGGAGTCCGCCAGCTGCATCCACCACCGGTTCTCCTCGACGTGCAGCAGCACCGGGTCGTTCACGATCCCGCCGTCGGGTGCCGTCACCAGCATGTACTTCCCCTGGCCCACCTGGCACTTCGTGAGGTCGCGACAGGTGATCATGTCGATCAGCCGGTCCGCATCCGGGCCACTCACCTCAACGGTGCGCTCCACGCCCACGTCCCAAAGGGTGACGTCGTTGTTGAGGGCGTAGTACTCGACCTCAGGATCGTCGTAGTACCCCGGCAGATACATGTGGTTGTAGATGTCGTACGCCGTGCACCCCGCACGCCGGGTGGCCTCGAACATCGGTGACTTGCGGTACCAGGGGCCGAAGTACAGCGTCGCGCTCTTCTCCAGCATCTCCTGTCGCTCGTTCGTCATCCCTTCGATCCTCCCTGTCGACGCCCGATCCCCTGCCAGGCACGGGTTGAATCATGGTTCAAGACGGCGGTCGCTGGCAACCGAGAGGGCTCGGAGCGGCAACCGCGAAGAGGCGTTGCCTCTCAGGACACCGGGATCGTCTTCTTGGGGTCGACGAACGGCATCTCGACCACTACGGCGTTGCGGTCGCCCCATTCGGTGGCGACGCCCAACGACGTGCCGAGCGCCTCGTACTGCGATGGCACCCACGCGTATCCGATGTTCTTCTGCAGCCTGGGCGAGTAGATCGCGGAGGTCACCTTCCCGACCTCGGCGCCGTCCGCGGTCACCGACCACTTGACGTTGTTCAGGCCCTCGAACGGCGCCCCGTCGAGCTCGACGCCCACGATCTTGCGTCCGACGCCGGCATCGCGGATCGCCCGCAGCGCGGCCAGGGACAGGCACCGGTCGTCGGTGAGGGAGTCCCAGTCCACCAGACGGTCCATCCCCATCTCGATGGGGTTGTTCTCATAGGTCATGTCGGCGCCCCAGTTGAAGATGGCGCCCTCGATCCGGCGGATGTCGCTGGGGCCGGTGGGCTTGATGTTGAACTCCTCACCCGCCTTCATGATGGCCTCGTAGACGTCGTTCCCCTTCGAGGTCTCGGTCGTGTACACCTCGTACCCCACCTCGGAGGTCCAGCCCGTGCGGGTGACCACCACCGGCACGCCTCCGATCTCGGCGTGGGTCCAGTAGTAGTACTTGAGGTCCAGGATGCTCTCGCCGAGCAGCTTCACCATGAGGTCCTTGGACTTCGGTCCCTGGACCTGGAGCGGGGCGACGTCGGCCTCCTTGATCGTGACGTCGAGATCCGGGTAGGCGTTCTTCAGCCCGCGGGCGAAGAGCAGGGCGTCGGAGGATGCCAGCGCGAACCAGAACGTGTTCTCGTCCATCCGCGTGAGCACCGGGTCGTTGATGATGCCGCCGTCGCTGTCGCAGATCAGCACGTACTTGGCTTGGCCCACCGCACACTTGGAGAGGTCGCGCGGGGTCAGGAGCTGGGCGAACGCGAAGCCATCCGGCCCGCTGATCTCCAGGCATCGCTCCACCGCCACATCCCACAGCGTGACGTCGTTCAGGAGCGCCTCGAACTCGTTCTCGAAGCTGTCGAATCGGATGGGGAAGTACATGTGGTTGTACACCGTGAACCCGAGGGGCGAGAACTTCTGGGTGGCCTCGTAGTACGGGGTGCGTCGGTTCCGCGCCCCGCGCTGAACCAGGCTCATGTCGAACTCGGCCATGCCTGTTCCTCCTCGTTCCGGGTGGGGTGACCCCAGGTCAGGGCGTTCGATCCGGGGTTCTCCCACGTATCGTGCGAGAGCAGGGTCGCGGGCGCAACCAGGTGCCTTGACCGTAGGTCAGAGCGTGTTCGGTCAGACCCGCTCAGGGATCGGCACCTGCGGTGGCCTGGTCGCGAAGCCGTCCACATAGCCCCGCGCCACCATCGCCATGAAGATGTGGACCTCGTCCTCGCTCCAGGCGAATGGCCCCTGGCGGAACCCACGCGACCGCATGCCCCGATACACCGACTCGCACGCCAGGCAGTTCTCCGGCAGGGGGTGTGGCCTCCCCGCTCAGATGGTGATGTGGACCGCACACACCTTGTCGGTGTGGACGTTGGTGGCGTTGGCCCGGACGTGATCCGGTCCTTTCCGGTCCTCGGTCGCCTTCACGACGGTGAACCTGCCCTGCGCGTTGGTGGTCCGATCCTTCGAGAAGAACCGGACGTCGTTGTCCCACAGGCGGACGTGCCAGGTCTGTCCGACGACCTCCGACTGCATCCGGTAGGTGATGCTGATGTCGTTGCCGACCTTCGTGACCGCGACGCGACAGTCGTAGCGCGGGTCATGGGGCACGGACGCCGCGGAGGTCGTGGAGGCGAACACCGCGAAGGGCACGACCCCGGCCAGGACGAGGCCGGACCACCGACGCAGGACTGATCGGTCACGCATCGGGGGATGCATACACCCGCTCTCCTTCCACGTACGTCAGCTGCACCCTTGCGTCGGCGAGCTCGTTCACCGGTTGTTCGAACAGGTTCCGGTCGATCACCGCGAGGTCCGCGAGCTTCCCCACCTCGATCGACCCGGTCACGCCATCCAGGTGGTTGACGTAGGCCGAGCCCATCGTGAACGCAGCAAGCGCTGTCGGCAAGTCAAGGCGCTCGTCCGGGAGGAACACCGTGTCGCTCCCGTTCCCGTACGTGTAGCCGGGCGGCTCGACCCGATTGACGGCGACGTGGATCTCCTCGAGGGGATCCGGGCTCGATACCGACCAGTCGCTCCCCATCGCCAAGACGGCACCGGATCGGACCAGGCTCGCGAAGGGATACTGCCAGGACGCTCGAGGCTCCCCCAAGAAGGGGATCGTGAGGTCGTCCATCTGACCTTCGTGGGCAGCCCACAGCGGTTGGGCGTTGGCTACGGCTCCCACGGCGCGGAACCGTGGGACATCTGAAGGGTGCACCACCTGGATGTGGGCGATGTGGTGACGGTTGTCACCGGGGCCGTTGGCGCTCAGGGCGGCCTCCACGGCATCCAAAGCCTCGCGGACGGCTCGTTCCGCCAGAGCGTGGAAGTGGACCTGGAAACCACGGCGATCGAGCTCGGTGACGATGGCGTTCAACGACTCCGGCTCGATGAAGGAGATCCCACGGTTGTCGGTGGGGCGGCCATCGGCATCCAGGTACGGGTCGAGCACGGCGGCCGTGAAGTTCTCGATCACCCCGTCCTGCATGATCTTGACGCTGGTGGCGCGGAACCGCCCGACGTCTCCTTCATCCCTGAGTCGCGTCAGTTCGTCTATCTGTTCGATTCCGGCGTGGCGGTCCCACCACAGGGCTCCGACCACCCGGGCGGTGAGGTCGCCACGGTCGGCCGCACCCCGATAGACCTGGTAGCTGTTCGATCCGGGCAACGAACCGACGATCGCGTCCTGCCACGCCGTGATCCCGAGCGAGTGAAGGTACTGCTGCCCCTTGATCAGACCGGCCAGCATGTCCTCGTCCGTGGGCTCGGGATGGAGGTTCCCCACGAGGTCCATCGCGCCCTCGTGCAGCGTTCCCGAAGGCTCTCCGTGTCCGTCCCGGTCGATCCGGCCGTCCGCGGGATCGGCCGTCGTCTCCGTGATCCCCGCCAGCTGTAACGCGCGCGTGTTGACCCAGGCGCTGTGCCCGTCCCGGTTCGGCAGGAAGGCGAGTCGATCCGGCACGATGGCGTCCAGGAGCTCCTTCGACGGCGTGCCGCCCGGGAAGATGTCCATGGACCATCCGCCCCCCAGGATCCATTCCCGATCCGGGTGCGCGTCCGCGTACGTCGTGATCCGGTCCAGATACGCGTCCAGGCCATGGAGATCGTGCAGGTCACACTGGAGCATGTCGAGGCCCCCGCCCACCGGGTGGACGTGAGCATCCTGGAACCCGGGGACCATCATCCGGCCCTGGAGATCGATCACCTCGGTCGACGGCCCGATGTGCTCACGGATCTGTGCATCCGCACCCACAGCGGTGATCCGACCGGCTGCGCACGCCACGGCTTGCGCCCAGCTACGGACGCCGTCCACCGTGTAGACGGCCCCGTTCACCAACGCCAGATCAGCGGACAACCCCGTTACCTCCCATGGTGCCGCGTCCCGTCATGTCCGGACCCGCAGCGGCCCAGAGCATATCGCCGCGGGCTCGAAGGGACACAGCGCGCCACCGTCCTGGCGACTTACGCGAGCGCGACCAGGTCGAGCAGATCCTCGTCCCAGTAGTCCAGCGTGCCATCAGGCATCAACAGGACCCGTTCGGGCTCGAGTGCGTCGACGAACTCCGTGTCGTGGCTGACGATCACCATCGCCCCGGGCCAGTCTTGAAGCGCCTGCGCGATCGCGGTGCGCGAGGGTGGGTCGAGGTTGTTGGTGGGCTCGTCGAGCAGCAACAGGTTCTTGCGACCCGCGACCAGTTGGGCGAGAGCGAGCTTCGTCTTCTCACCACCCGAGAGCGTCCCGGCATCCTGGAAGGCCATGCCCCCGGACAGGCCGAACATCCCCAGCAACGATCGCAGGGCCTGGTCATCTTCGCGCGACTCCGCCCGCATGTGCGACAGCACATCCACCCCCTCATGGATCCCCTCGTGCTCCTGGGCGTAGTAGCCGGGAACGACGCCGTGACCGAACCGGAACGTCCCCGCGTCCGCCTCGGTCTGATCGGTGAGGATCCGGAGCAGGCTGGTCTTCCCCGCTCCGTTCAGTCCCATCATCAGGAGACGCTCGCCCCGTCCCACGCTGAAACTGACGTCCTCGAAGACCGGCGGCCCTCCGTACCCTTTCGCGAGGTCGTCCACCACCAGTACGGTCCGCCCACAGTGAGGAGGATCGGGGAACCGGAACCGCACCTGTCGCTCCTTCGCGGGCCCGCGCACCTTCCTCGACTCCAGTTTCGACGCGCGGGTGTCCAGCGTCTTTGCTTTCCTGGCACGTTTCGCCGTCTGTCCTCGCATCGAGTCCGCCAGCGTCTTCAGCCTCCGGATCTCCTGCTCCTGACGGGCGGCCAAGGCGCTCAGCCGCTCCTCGTCGCGTCGACGAGCCTCGCGGTACTGCGAGTACGTGCCGCGGTATTCGACGATCCCGTCTCGATCGAGGTGCAGGATCCTGGTAATCGCCGCGTCGAGCAACGCGATGTCGTGGCTCACCACGATCAACGCCCCCTTGTACGTGGCCAAGAACTTCATCAGCCACACCTTCGCGTCGGCGTCCAAGTGGTTCGTGGGTTCGTCGAGCAGCAACAGATCGGAACCGCCGAACAGGATCCTGGCGAGCTCGAGGCGTCGGCGCTCACCTCCCGAGAGCGCGCCGACGGGCAGGCTGAGCCGATCCTGTGCCAGCCCGAGGCCAGCCGTGATCGTCTTGGCCTCGGATTCGGCTCGGTACCCGTCCAGCTGTCGGTATCGCTCCTCGAGGCGG
This sequence comes from uncultured Actinomycetes bacterium, assembly GCA_963826185.1. Classification (GTDB taxonomy): domain Bacteria; phylum Actinomycetota; class UBA4738; order UBA4738; family HRBIN12; genus JAOUEA01. The sequence goes on from CAWGVY010000004.1 coordinate 107,364, forward strand.
GCGAACCGCTGGACGTTGCCATCGGAGGGATCCTCGTCCAGCCGGATGCGCGCCTTCTCCACGCGTCGCGCAAGATCGATCAGGTCGCGTGCCGACAGGATCGACTCAAGCCCGGTGACAGCATCGAGGTCACGGTGCTGACGAGGGTCTTGCCGGAGGTACCCGACGGCCCCCCGCCGGGTGACGGTGCCACCGGCTGATGGAGCCTCCCCCGCAAGCACTTTCAGGGTGCTGGTCTTACCGGCGCCGTTCCGCCCGACCACTCCCATCTTCTCCCCCGCGGCCAGCACGAAGGACAGGCCGCTCACGACGGTCATGCCGCCGGCCTCCACGGACAGGTCATGGACCTCGAGCGTGGTCATGGGCGATGACTCCAGGTACGGGATCCGGGGGTGCAACGCGAGTGGATGGGCACGGGATCTGGCCTCCTCGGTGGACACGAACGACCCGCCGCGTCTGCGGCGAGCGGTGCACGAGGACGGTCGACTAGCTCATCTGCCCGGAGTGTAGCAACCGCCGGGACCCAGAGCCAGGATCGAAGCCGGATGACTCAGTGGACCCCGATCCTGCCACGGTCCTGCTTGATCGAACGAGCGGATGTCCGGGCGCGACGCTACTGTGGAAGCTATGGCTGACTTCATCGGCGAGGATCTCAGCGGCTCGCGATTCGAGCGGGTCAACCTAGCCGGCTCGCGGTTCGAGCGGATCAACCTGAGTGGTGCGGAGTTCCGATCCGTCGACATGGTCGACACCCGCTTACGCAACGTGGAGATGAGCGGCGTCGTGATGCGCGGGGTCGCGTTGTTCGACGTCGACATCCACGGCGAGATCGGGAACCTGACGATCAATGGCGTCGACGTCGGCCGCCTGGTGAACGCCGAGCTCGACCGGCGGTACCCCGAGCGGGCCAAGATGCGCCCGACCGACCCCGCCGGCTTCCGCGAGGCGTGGGACGTCGTCGAGCGGCTCTGGGGCGAGACCGTCGAACGGGCCCGCCGCTTGGACCCCGACTGCTGCACGAGTCCGTCGATGGCGAGTGGTCGTTCATCGAGACGCTGCGGCACCTGGTGTTCGCCACCGACTCGTGGATCAGGCGAGCCATCCTCGGCGACCCCTCGCCGTGGGATCCGCTGGACCTGCCGTGGGACGAGATGCCGGATACACCGGGCGTGCCGCGCGACCGTGACGCACGACCGTCGCTGGACGTGGTGCTCGAGCTACGCCGTGACCGGATGTCCACCGTGCGAGAGGTCATCGACGGCCTCACCGACGAGTCGCTGGACGGCGATACCGAGCCGGTCGAAGGGTCCGGGGTGGCCGGAGCCCCGCAGCTACCCGGTGCGGGAGTGCCTGCTTGATCATCCTCAACGAGGAGTGGGAGCACCGGCTCTACGCCGAGCGGGACCTGGCGACCTTCGCTGCCCGCAGAGAACCTGAGGGGATTCCATGAAACGGGTATCGATCGCGATGATGGTGGCGACCTTGATGCTGGTCGCAGCATCCCCGGCGTGGGCGGGTGAGATCAAGCTGTCCCGGATCGTCTACGACCCTCCGGGTACGGATCGATCGCGCGAGCGTGTCGTGATCGTCAACACAGGAGACACGCCCGTCGCGATGGAGGGTTGGACCCTTCGGGATCTCGATGGACACGTGTTCACGTTCCCGAAGTACAAGCTCCGAGCTGAAGGAGCCGTGAGGATCCACACGGGCTTCGGTCATGACACGAGGTCTTCCCTGTTCTGGGGGTCGGCGTCGGCCGTTTGGGACAACGATGGTGACGCGGCGCATCTCTTCAGGCCGGTCCTGGTCCGCCCGTTGGCCGACCGATGCCGCTACGCGGGCGGCGCGAGGGTCGCCGAGTGCCGCTGAGGTCGGCATGCCGTCAGAACTCCGATCGGGAACGTGCAGGGTTCCTAGGCGAGGATCGGCAGCTCTGATGATGCAGAGCGAGCTGGCTTCTCGGCTCGTCGCCCTCTGCTTCGATGCGAACGATCCGCTCCTTCTCGCGCGCTTCTGGGCCGACGCTCTGCACTGGGAGATCGGCGACGAGACCCATGATGGGGTCGGTCTCGTGCCGACGGATGGCACCAGATTCCAGGTCCTGTTCCTGCCGGTCCCGGAGCAGAAGGCGGGCAGGAATCGCATCCATCTCGATCTGACGACCACATCCATCGATGACCAGAAGGAAACGGTCGAGAGGTTGGTCAAGCTCGGCGGCCGCCACATCGACATCGGTCAGGGCCCGGACGCCGATCATGTCGTGCTCGCCGACCCCGAGGGCAATGAGTTGTGCGTCATCGAGCCGGACAACTCCTTCCTCGCTGACTGCGGACGTCTCGGATCGATCACGTGCGACGGTACGCGGGAGGTCGGATACTTCTGGAGCGAAGCGCTTGGATGGCCCTTGGTCTGGGACAAGGACGAAGAAACCGCGATCCGCGCGCCGGACGGCACCGGTCCGTTCATCACCTGGGGTGGTCCGCCGGTTGCCTCGAAGATCGGGAAGAACCGGCTTCATCTCGACATCGCTCCGCCCGACCACATCGATCAGCATGCCGAGGTAGACCGCCTCGTTTCTCTTGGGGCGACTCGGATCGACATCGGCCAAGGCGAGGTCGATCGAGTGGTCATGGCAGATCCTGATGACAACGAGTTCTGTGTCTTGAGCCCCCGCTAGCGCGTTCTGAGGAGACTGGCAGATCACCGGGATCGTGAAGTGAACCGAGCATCCCGCAGTCACAACGCCCTGCCGTGGTGCTAGTCGATCTCCATTCCAGACATTGGATGCGGTAGCTGTCCTCACCGAGAAGCTGGAGCGCGAGGTTGCAGAGACCGGGCCGAACTGAAGGGCGTCCCTTACCGCCGGCACCTGTAACGGCTGGCATCGTGAGGGACGCAACGAAGATCGATCCCTGAGCCTTTGCCCGAGGACTTGCTGCGCTACCTGATAGCTGGCTCAGCGGACCGTGCCTGCATCCTCGGTGAGCTGATCGAGCGGGGACCCAGGGATGGCCGACGCGCTGATGGAGCTGGGGGCCACTACAACTTGAGGACGCGGTTCGAGATCGAGTTGCTCAAGTCGCTCCAGCAGGATTGCTAACCCGCTGATGGCACCTCAGATTCGCGGCGATGGCTCCGAGGTCTTTGGTCGCCTCGGCACGCGCCATGCCGATAGCAGCAGCAACCCAGAGAGGAACAACATGATGAGGACGGCTTCCGCCGTGACAAGGCCTGACGTCCCCTCGAAGAGGTCAATGCCGCCGCACCACCGTCTGTCGGGAGGGTCGTACGCGTAGCAAGTTGAGTATTTCATCACGACCCACGTCATCCACCCCACGACAGGTGCGAGGGCCAAGAAGAGGAGCGCCGAGAACCTGAGGAACCTCCTTGAGGCGAGCGGCTTGAATCCCAACCCGAACAGTCCCGAGACGAACAAGAACACCAGTGCAAGCCCGGCCACCTCCGACGGGACCTCAGTCCCATCGGCGATGATGTGGCCCCAGACTCCTCCGACGATCCCTCCGAGCAGACCGATGGTGACCGCTGGAGCCCTGCGTCGGTAGTAGAGCGCGACGGCGACGGTCACTCCGAGGATGACCCAGGGGAGCCATGGGAGGTCCTTCATCTCCGGCATCGCCGGAGCATGCGCCGAGGACTTCAGCGGATGGAAGGGTTGCGACCGGAACGTCACCGCCGCGTCGCAGCAATGAGACAGTTCTCCCGTGCCGCTAAGCTCCGGCCATGCGGTTCTTCGGGCCTTCGGGGGACGAAGATTCGTCCTCCGACCGGAGCCGACGTGATGGAGTCGGAAGCCGACTACGACCTCAGGACGCGATTCGAGATGGAGTTGCTCCAGCCTGAACCCGTCCTAAGGTTAGGGAGCATCCACTGATCCTGGTGAGGTGGTGTCGGAGGTGGGATTTAAACCCCCACGTCCCGCGAAGGACACTAGGCCCTCAAAGTAGGTTTGGCATCCGGGGGCGTCCGCTCCGAGGACATTCGTGCTGGTAGGTGCGGCCCGGCGTGCGGCTCAACAGGAGGTCATCCGGAGCGGGCCGCGGTCGTTCGTCGGAATCTCGTAGGAATCGTTTGCATTGCTGGTCCCGCAAGGATTGCCGCCATGTCGCCCGCCTTGATCGCGGGCCATCGTTGCGGTCGCCAACCTCGCTTTCCTCGCATGGAACGCGTGGCGACAGCGACGCCCATGAGGCTCGGCATCGCCGAGACGGTGCCCATCAGGACCACCACGGCACCTCTACCGTCTAGGTGCTCCCTAGCCTAACGTCGTGATCAGCGCTTGCCGGTCCGGGCCTAGAGGGCAGGTGCCACAAGCAAGCCTATCGCCCATAGCGACGCACGGTGGTCCTACGGCTGGGACCAGCTCACCGACCGGATGTCACAGTAGGAGCCGTACGGGATGGTGACGCGTAGCGTCCGAGCATGCTCGTGAGCACGACGCACCATCCACTCGGCGTAACAGTCCTCGCCCACCCATGTCGAGATGTCGGCAGAGATCGTCGCGTCTTCCCGGACCCCGCCGACGTTCTTGAGGAACCGGTACCGGACAGCGGCCGGGCCGGTCGCGCCGTCGCCGGGCCTGCACTTCACGTCGAGCTGCTTGGGATGCGTAGTATCAGGAGCGATGCGGCAGCCATTAGGGTTGCGAAGCCCGGAGTAGTTCACCCCGAGCCTGGTCTGTGACCCGGCGGCGAACGCGATCACGTTCGTGAGGCACAGCCCAACCGTGATCGCGACGAAAACGAACCTCTTCATTCAATCCCCCTCTGCTCCGGCAACGGGCCCCACCCTACCCAAAGATCCGCATCGCAAACCAAGAAGTAGCGTTCCAGCCGGTTTCCGGTCAAACCCTCCCACGACGGACCTTGCGCCCAACCGGTTCGGTCGGACACGGTGCTAGCGAGCACCACGACGTTACCTTTGAGCTGCTAGTTGCGCGGAGCCTCTGGGACACTAAGCTGGTGAAGGAGGCATCCGGGACCGTCGGGCGCCGCGTGCTCGTCATCGGGATGGCAGGGTCCGGGAAGAGCACGTTCTCGCGGGCGCTATCGGCGAAGACTGGCTTGCCGGTGATCCATCTCGACTTCCACTACTGGAAACCAGGTTGGGTCAAGCCGTCCGACGACGAGTGGCGGGACAAGCAACGCGGCCTGCTCGCGGGCGATGCCTGGATCGTCGATGGCAACACCCAGCGAGGCCTCTACCTTCGCCTCGAACGAGCGGAGACCGTCGTGTTGCTTGACACGCCGTGGTGGACATGCGCGGGTCGGGCGTTCATGCGCGGGCTTCGAAAGCCTGTCGGTGAGATGCCCGAAGGATGCCGCGATTCGGTGAGACGCCGGTTGCTCGATGAGTGGCGGTTGGTCGGCGTCATCTTGCGCGATCGCCATTCAGAACCCGAGCGCGCACGCGTGATCGTCTCGCAGCACGGACAACATGTGGCACTGCACGTGCTCGGTTCGAAGCGCGCAGCTCGTGAGTTTCTCAGCGGCCTGCACTGCGAACCAGGCATACGCTCCTAGCTGATGTTGGTCAGCTCGTCGAGGAAGAGCACTCCGTGGTGCGCCAGGGTCGCTAAAATGTACCCCGAGTAACCGAGGCTGGGCGTCCAGAAGAAGCGGACTGGCTCTCTCAGGCCGAAGCCATCGATCCCTCGGTCACTTCCCCCTTGTGCGCAGCGAAGGCCGCCAGGACTTCATCCTTCTCACGCGCAGGGACCCCGAAGTGATCGAGCGTGCGTCCCAGCTCAGCCGCGACCTCATCGAACTCCTCGGGGGAGATGTGGAGGTCGCGATGGGCCTCTTCCAGCCCGAGATGGGTACTCCCTGGCTTCGTGGCAGCAAACGTGAAGGGTCCACCGGCGACGTTGCAGACCCAAAGCGTGCGCATGAACTTCAGCCCCGGCAGCCTGTCCAGCTGGTCGGTATGCCACTCACGAAGCTCAGGGTTCTTCGATGCTTGGCCGACGATGGGGTTCTTGACGACCGCATCGCTGAAGTGATCGACCACCGCAGCGATGGCGAACACGCCACCCAATCGTTCGTACAAGCTCGGCTCTGCCATGCTCGTCCCCTCCTCCTCGTTCCGCGTGCCGTGCGGGCCGCCACGTATCTGGAGGGTCTACGAGCGGCACCTGGAGGCGGTTCATGTCTCGGGCGATCAGGGAGAGGGACGCTGCTGCACCAGGGTCGCTAGATGTAGCTAGAGGACGAGGGATGTCCTTGAGGCATGCGCATGCGAGCCTGCTCCTGGAGGCTGGAGTGAAGATCGAGGTCATAACCAAACGGCTGCGTCACGGCGACATCTCCACGACGTCGAACCTGTATGCGCACCTGAGGGAGAAGTTGGACCGTGAGGTTGCAGAGACCGGGGCCAGCTACCTGCTGGGGGGCTCGTAACCGTCCGGGATAAAGATCGTTAGCATTTGTTAGCTTTGAGGCCCCGAGTGCCCTTCCAGGCAAACGGGGCCTCATTGCATTTCCGCTGGTCAGGTGGTGTCGGAGGGGGGATTTGAACCCCCACGTCCCGCGAAGGACACTAGGCCCTCAACCTAGCGCGTCTACCAAATTCCGCCACTCCGACGAGGCGTCGAGGATTCTATCAACCGACCTGTGGGCGACCTACGGGTGCCACTTCCAGGCGAGCCAAACCGTGGAGAGCCCGAACACGACGGCGGTCACCACGGTGATCCGGTCGAGCGTCCGCTCCATAGCTGTGCCCCCCGACAGGGTGGATCCTCCGCCGAACATGTCCGACAGCCCGCCCCCCCGTCCGGAGTGCAGGAGGATCGTGGCGATCAGGAACAGCGCCCGAGATCACGTCGATGACGATGACGACCGTGTCGATCATGTGACTCCTGCTCCTAGGGTTCGTCCGAGGTCTCGATGATAGGGGTCGTCAGCGGGAAATGACACGCTGCGACCTGGCCGGGGTGCTGCGGCCGCAACTCGGGGATCTCGTCCTTGCATCGCGGCATCTGGGCCTTGGGGCAGCGTGGGTGGAACCGGCAACCAGACGGTGGGTCGATCGGTGACGGGACGTCGCCCTGCAGGATGATCCGCTGTTTCCCCTTGGCCTGGTTGGGATCCGGCACCGGGACCGCTGACAGCAACGCTCCCGTGTACGGATGGGCCGGCGTCCGATACAACGTGGCCCCATCCGCCATCTCGACGATCTTGCCGAGGTACATCACCGCGACACGGTCCGACACGTGCTTCACCACGGACAGGTCGTGCGCGATGAAGATGTAGGTCAGGTCGAACTCGTTCTGCAGGTCTTCGAGCAGGTTGACGATCTGGGCCTGGACGGAGACGTCCAACGCTGACACGGGCTCGTCGCACACGATCAGCTTGGGACGCAGGGCCAGCGCGCGAGCCACACCGATCCGTTGGCGCTGCCCGCCGGAGAACTCGTGCGGATAGCGGTTGTAGTGCTCGGGGTTGAGTCCCACGAGCTTCATGAGCTCCTGGACCTTCCCCTTGATCTGGTTCCTCGGAGCCGTCTTATGCAGCAGGTAGGGCTCGGCGATCACGGAGCCGACGGTCTTCCGAGGGTTGAGGGACGCGTAGGGGTCCTGGAAGATCATCTGCATGTCGCGGCGGAGCTCGCGGAGCTCACCCCCCTTCAGGTCGGTGATTTCGCGTCCCTCGAAGAAGATCTTGCCCTCGGTGGCGTCGTACAAGCGCATCACGACGCGGGCCAGTGTGGATTTCCCACAGCCCGTCTCGCCGACGAGCCCCAGGGTCTCTCCCTTGTGCACGACGCAGGTCCACGCCGTCGACCGCATGCACGTCCCCCACATGGTGCTGGATCAGGATCCCCTGCGTGATGGGGAAGTACTTCTTCAACCCCTCGAGACGAACGAGGGGCTCACGATCCGGCGGTGGGGCCGGCTCCTGCCTGGACTCGACCTGCGCGCTCATCGGCTCACCAGGATCTCGTCGCGCACGATGCGCTCCTTCTCCGACAGGCTCAGGTGACATGCCGCCGCGTGGTGTCCGTCCGACGGCAGCAGCGGCGGCACCTCGACCTTGCAGACGTCCATCACGTACGGACACCGGGGGTTGAAAGCACACCCCGGGGGAACGTTGATGAGGGATGGCGGGAGCCCACGGATCGGCATCAGGCGCTCGGCCGAGATCTCGCTCAGACGCGGGATGGAGCGGAGCAGACCCCAGGTGTAGGGATGCTGCGGTCGGTAGTAGATATCGTCGGTGTTCCCATACTCCACCGCTTTGCCCGCGTACATCACCTGGATGTTGTCGCAGTACTCCGCCACCACCCCCAGGTCGTGGGTCACGATGATCACCGCGGCGTTGAACTCCGTCTTGAGCTGCCCGATCAGGTCCAGGATCTGCGCCTGGACGGTCACGTCCAGGGCGGTGGTGGGCTCGTCCGCGATCAGCAGGTCCGGATTGAGCGACAGCGCCATCGCGATCATCGCCCGCTGGCGCATGCCTCCCGAGAACTCGTGGGGGTATTGCTTGGCCCGCTCCTTCGGCTGAGGGATGCCGCACCTTGTCGAGCATGTCCACGGAGCGTTCGAAGGCCTCACGCTTCGAGATGTCCTCGTGTTCGCTGATCGCCTCGGCGATCTGATCCCCCACACGGTAGAAGGGATGGAGGGAGGTCATCGGATCCTGGAAGATCATCGAGATCTTCGCGCCTCGGATGGTGCGCATCTCGTCCTGCGAGAGCTGCAGGAGGTCCTGCCCCTGGAACATCACTTGGCCGCTGATCTCGGCCTCCTTGCGGGTGACCAGACCCATGATCGTGAGCGAGCTGACCGACTTCCCCGATCCCGACTCCCCCACCACGCCGAGCGTCTCCCCCGGCTCCACGGTCAACGAGACGCCGTCGACCGCCTTGACGATGCCGTCGTCCGTGGGGAAGTACACGTGGAGGTCACGTACATCGAGGAGTGGCTCCGGCATCCGATCCCCCCTACGTGTAGCGGACCCTCGGGTCCAAGAACGCGTACAGGATGTCGACCACCAGGTTCGCCACCACGATGAAGATCGCCGCCAGGATCGTCACCGCCATCACCGCCGGGTAGTCCTGAAGGCCCAGGGAGTCCAGCGCGTAGAGCCCGATGCCCGGCAGGGAGAAGACCTTCTCGGTGATCACCGCGCCGCCCAGGAGCGCCCCGATGTCGAGGCCGAGCATCGTGACCACCGGCGTCAGGGACGAACGCAGCGCGTGCTTGTACGTGACACGGTTCTCGGAGAGGCCCTTGGCTCGCGCGGTGCGGATGTAGTCCTCGGAGAGCACCTCCAACATGTTCCCGCGCACCATCCGGGTGTAGAACGCCGCGGAGGTGATGGCCAACGTGATCCACGCCAGGATGAACTTGCCGCCGATGATCGAGTCCCACAGCGAGGCCCCGATCTCGATCCCGCTCGGTGGCGCCCAGCCGAGCCTGAAGTAGAACACGTACAGGAAGACCAACCCGAGCCAGAACGTGGGCGCCGACACCCCGACCAGCGCGAACGTCATCGCGGAGCGATCGGCCAGACTTCTCCGTTTGACCGCCGACAGGATCCCGATGGGGATACCGATCAACAGCCAGAGGATCACCGCGCCGACGGTGAGGGTGAGTGTGATCGGCATCCGCTCCTTGATCTCGACCGACACCGGCACTTGGTTGGACCAGGAGTAATAGATCTTGGGATCGAGCCAGAGACCCGGGAACGGGATCAGGCCCTTGACGTACCGGCCGTACTGGACGATGAGCGGCTTGTCCAGGCCGAGTGTTATGCCGGATCTGTTCGCGATCTCGGGTGTGTAGGACTTTCCGGCCAGCCGCCGCGCCGGGTCCCCGGGAGGGAGCTTGACGAAGATCAGGAACGTGAGGACGGAGATGATCCACAGCACCAGGATCATGAACAACATCCGCGGATCAGGTATCTACCCATGGCTCCCGTTCTTCGTGCGGGAGGACGGGGGCCCTTGAAAGGGCCCCCGTCTCGCTCACCTGGTCGTGTGGTGCAGGCGCCTCCTCGCCAGCTGGACAGCGCCATCTGTCCGGGATCGCCGACGGCCGTGAACTGATCGAAGGAGTACCCGACGATCCGCTCCCCCAGGACGTCGATGTTGTGGCGAACCTGCGGGGGATCACCGGCGCGATCTGCTCCATGACCTGCTTATCCAGGTCGGCCCAGCACTGATCCTGCTCCGGGCCGATCGGCGTGTTGCGGCAGTCGTGATCTGCGGGTTGATCGTTGGGGATCGTCCGCGGGCACCGTGTAGTCCGCTGCCTTCAGAGCCTCATCGGTCGTCCCGAGGAACGCGTAGTTCGACCCGTTCTCTCCTCCGTCGAGGAGCGGGAAGAAGTACGTGTACGGGCTCGGGTAGTCCTTGCCCCAACCCGCCTGGCAGAACGCGGTGTGCGACGCCAGAATGGCGCACTTCGACACCAAGGCGTTGTAGCTCAAGGTCTTGATATCGAGCGTGATACCGATCGGGGTGATGCTCTCATCCATGATCTCGAGCGCCTTGATGGCGTCGTTGTCGTTCGTGACCGCCAGCGCCGTCACGGTGCAGGACGGATCGTCGCAGACCCCGTCGCTGTCCTTGTCGTACTTCGACTGCGCCATCTCCTCCTTGGCCTTGGTCTCATCACCACGGCCGTCGGTGGTTGCGTAGGGGTCGTAGTCCGCGAGGAGTCCGCCCATCATGCGCGGTGGGATGAAGTGTCCCGTGATCACACCGGACGAGGCACCGCCGCCAGCCGATACATGGCCGCCTTGTCGAGGACCCAGTTCAGCGCCTTGCGGACGTGCACATCGTCCATCGGCGCCTGGAAGACGTTCAGGCCGGTGTAGGCCAGCGCGTCCGCCGGATAGATCTTCAACCGATCCGCCAGGGTGGGATCGCGCTTGTACTCCGTGAGCGTCGTCGACGTGGCCAGACAGTCGATGCACCAGTCGATAGCCCCTGCCGTGACCTTGTCGAGGAGGTCCTGGACCTCTCCACCGACCTGGATCTCGATCTGGTCGGGAAGCGCGGGACGGAGGTCGTCCGTCGCCGGGTCCCATGAGGGGTTGCGCACGAAGACGTAGCTCTTGTTGATCTTCATGCCCGACGGCGGCTTGTTGCCCGCCAGATCGATGCCCTCCATGCCCTGCCACTCGTACGGACCCGAGGAGACCAGGAACTGGCCGAGCTTCACGCCCTCGTACTGGTCCTTGATGAGCTCAGTCGGGAAGGGGCGCCGTGGCGGCCATCGCGAACAGGTACAACATGTCCTGGTTCGGCTTCGTCAACGTGACCTCGAACGTCGAGTCGTTGACCGCCTTGACACCCTTCACCTCGTTCACCGTCTTGCTCGTCGATCGCGTCCTGGAACCCCACGATGTCCGTGTAGTAGAAGGGGTACCCGGTGGTGTTGATCTCGGGGTCGGCCAGGCGGTTGATCGAGTTCACGAAGTCCTGCGCCACGATCTGCCGATTCAGCGGATCGCCGAACATCACGCCGTCCTTGATCGTGAACGTGTACATCGAGTCCGTCGTCAGACACCTTCGGGAGGTCGGTGGCCAGGTCCGGCTGCGGCACCGCGCCGTCTTCCTCCACGGGCTTGCCGTTGTAGGACAGGAGCGTCCGGGCCATGCAGCAGCGCAGGAATTCCCACGAGACGCTGTAGTACTCCTTCGTCGGGTCGAGCCCGTAGAAGAAGTCCTGGGTCATGGCAGTCTTCAGGGTGCCGCCCTGCTGTGCCGATCCGCTGGCGGTGCTGCTTGCTGTGGGCTCGTTCCGCCCCCGTTGCCACCGCACGCTGCGGCGACCATCGCCAGGACCGCCACCGCGGCGGCTACCCGTACTGCTCGCTTCATACGCCCCTCCTTAACGAATGGATCTCTGCCCGTTGCCAGATCCTCTGCCCGCCGTTCCGGACCCTCCCATCAGGCGATCTGGTCCCTGCAACTCATACGGAAGTCACGACGTCCTTGGATCGAACGCGTCTCGCATACCGTCTCCGACCAGGTTGAACCCGAGGGTCGTGACCAGCAGGAAGATACCCGGGAACAGCATGGTCCACCAGGCCACCCGGTACAGGCTCGCGGCCTCGTCAAGCTGGTTGCCCCATGATGGGATCCACGGCGGCACACCGAGGCCCAGGAACGACAGTCCGGCCTCCACCAAGATGTTGGTGGGGATCAGCAGGGTCGTGTACACGATGATGGGGGCGATGACGTTCGGCAGGATCTCCTTCACCATGACCCGGGTGTTGGAAGCCCCCAGGGAACGCGCCGCCTCGACGAACTCCTTCTCGCGGATCGACAGGACCTGACCACGGATGATCCTGGCGAGGTAGGGCCAGCCGAAGACACCGATGACGAAGGCCACCAGGAACATGCCCGGTTTCAGGAATCCCCCTAGGCACTCCTTCCCGGGCGGCTGTGCGCCACAGGCCGCGTTGATGCCGAGGATCAGCAGCAACGCCGGCAGGGCGAAGAAGACATCGCAGGTGCGCATGATGATCGTGTCGGTCTTCCCACGCTTGAACCCGGCAAGGATCCCGAAGAACACCCCGAGGACGATCTCGACGAAGGTGGCGCCCAGCGCCACGATCAAGGAGGTGCGTGCACCGTAGAGGACGCGGACGAACAGATCGCGCGCCGTTCCGTCCGCCCCGAAGAGGAACTTCCCGGCTTCGTTGTGGAGGGTTGGGCCGAGCGGCACCCCCTCGGGCGTGGTCATCTCGAAGACGTAGGTCTTGTTGGGCGGGTGGCCCAGCCACTTGGAGAAGAGCGGTGCGGCGATGGCCAGGATGATGATGATCAGCAGCGCGATGACGCCGACGAGGGCCGAACGATCCTTGCGGAACCGCCGCCAGAAGATCTGGCTCGGCGACCGTCCGACGATGTCGGCCGGAACCTCGGGTGCGACCGCCTCCTGAACCGGGGCTTCGGTCTCGACGTCGACCTTCGCCACGCTCACCCCTTCCTCGCGCACCTGCGGGGCCCTTCGGAGGGCCCGTGGGTAACGCCCGGAGAACTATACGACGATGGCGCCCTCCGGTGGTTGGACTTTCATCCCGGGATCTGCCCGACCAGACGCGGCAGGATCTGGGGGCCCAAGAGCTCGCCGAGGGAGCCCCCCGAGCAGGCGGTCTCGCCGAACCGGTCGGAGCCGTCCGGGTTGATCGGCCCGCCCGCCACCAGGAGGGGGACCGGGTCGGCGGTGTGAGCCTTCCGCACACACGACGTGGCATGATCGGCTGTGACGGCGATCACTGTGGTCCGAAGATCGATGCGGGGCAGGAGTTCTCCGAAGAAGGCATGATCGATGGCCTCGATCACGTCCCGCTTGTCCTCGGCGCGGCCATCGTGAGCGGGGACATCGGGTCCTTTGATATGGATGTAGACAGCCTGGAACGAACCGATCGCTTCGGCGGCCAGGGCCGCCCATGCGGCGTAGGCCTCCTCGGCTCGGGGCCCGAACCCAGCGGGATCGAGCCTCGGGACGTCGACCGGCTCCATGCCCAGCGCCAAGGCGATGCCTCGTTCGACCGGCATCTCCACGAAGCAGCCCCATGACAGGCCGAACCGGTCGCGGATGGGCTGCAATCGAGGTCGGTGATCCCCGCCGTCGCGAGTGAGGATCCGGTTCCCGGCGAGCTTCCCATCGGCCCGGCGGGTGGCGTTGACCTCGGAGGCGTCGAGGATCTCGGCGGCCTCGTCCACGAACAGGTTCGTGAGGCGGGCCGCCCGTCGGGCCTCGTCGGAGTCCTCGAGCGGTTCACACGTGACCATCCGCGGTTCGAACCGTTCCAGCGCCACCCCGAGGCTCCCCTCCCGCCGGTAGGCGGGGTCGGTGTTCGTGACGTTCGCCGATAGCCCCACCCCATCCGTCGGGCGGATCACCAGCGCCCCCCGGTGTTCGATCGTGGCCCGGAGCTCGAACGAAGCGTCAGGAAGGGTCAGGTGTTCGTTCACCTCCGTGGCCAGCGCGTGGGACTGTTCCGATGTGAGGTCGCGGCCCACGCGGCGATCCACGATCTGGTCGCCGTCCCCGGTGGCGAAGTTGATCCGGTACGCCAGATCGCCGTCGGAGAACTCCATGCCGATGCCCAAGGCTTCGAGCACGCCGCGGCCGGGGTGCTCCTCCTTGGGGTGCATAGCCCAAGATCCCGAAGACCCCTATGTCGGACTCGGGGGCGATCCCGGGACCGACCGTGACGACGGTCCCCGTCCGCCCGCGACCGGCCAGGGCGTCCAGGTTCGGGGTCGGTGCCGCCTCCAGGGGCGTCCGCCCGTCGAGCACCGGGTTGGGGTCGTCGCCCAACCCGTCCAGGCAGACGTAGAGGAGTCCCGTCATCGGTACTTCACGATCAGCGCGAACTCTTCCGGATCCAGGCTCGCTCCTCCCACCAGAGCCCCGTCGATCTCCGGATGCGCCATGAACTCTCGGATGTTCCCCGGCTTCACGCTCCCCCCGTACTGGACGCGCACGGCCTGGGCGACGTCGCCGTCGTAGCGCTCGGCCAGGGCCGAGCGGATCATCTCCACCACCCGGCCGGCGTCGTTGGGCTCGGCGTTGCGGCCCGTCCCGATCGCCCAGATCGGCTCGTAGGCGATCACCGCGGTCCTGGCCTGGTCGGCGGGGACGCCGTCGAAGCCCACCCGGACCTGACCCCTCACCTTCGTCTCGGTGCCGTCCGCCTCCCGTTCGTCCAGCGTCTCACCTACGCATAGGATCGGGGTCATCTCGTGGGCGAACACCGCGCGCACCTTCGCGTTCACGATCCGATCGTCCTCGCCGAGCAGCTGACGGCGCTCCGAATGGCCGACGATCACGTACTCCACGCGCAGGGCCTTGAGCATGGGCGGCGATACCTCGCCGGTGAACGCGCCCTGGTCCTGCGGGTAGACGTCCTGCGCGCCGAGCGCGTACGGGAGCTTGTCCGACTGCATCAGGGTCTCCACGGACCTCAGGGCGGTGAACGCCGGAGCGATCACGACCTCGACCCGGTCGGTATCCGTGGGGTTGAGGAGATAGCTGAGCTTCTGGACGGACTGGATCGCCTCCAGGTGCGTCTTGTGCATCTTCCAGTTCGCCGCGATGATCGGTCGTCGCTCGGTGGTCACGATGGGTCCTCCAGGATCGTGATGCCGGGGAGCGCCCGCCCCTCGAGGAACTCCAGGCTCGCCCCCCCGCCGGTCGATAGGTGATCGAAGGACGACTCCAATCCCTCGCGTTTGACGGCGAGGAGCGAGTCGCCTCCCCCGACCACGGTGAACGCGCTGGCTCCGGCGATGGCGGCCGCCACCCCTCGCGTCCCCGCGCTGAATGGCTCCAGTTCGAAGACGCCCATAGGCCCGTTCCACAGGATCGTCTTCGCCTCCGCGAGGATCTCGGCGAACGCCTCCACGGTCCGCGGACCGATGTCCAGCCCCATCAGGCCAGCCGGGACAGCGCTCGCCGGCACCGTCGTCGTCGCGACGTCGGGCTCGATCGCCGCCGCGGCCACGACGTCCGTGGGGATCTCCACCCGGACCCCTCGATCGGCGGCCCGGGTGAGAGCGGCGCGCACGTCGGGTAGCCGTTCGAGCTCCACGCGGCTCTCGGCGACGTCGCCGCCCTGGGCGGCGATCAGCGTGAAGGCCATCGCGCCACCGATCAACAACGCGTCGACACGGTCGATCAAGGCATCGATCACGCCGAGCTTGTCCGACACCTTCGCTCCGCCCAGCACGCCCACGTACGGTCGCGGAGGGTCGTGGAGCAACCGCGACAACACATCGACCTCGCGCTGTATCAGCAGTCCCGCCACGGCGGGACGTCCGCTGGCGAGCATGAGTTCGGGGAGCGCGGACACGCTGGCGTGGGCGCGGTGGGCGGCGCCGAAGGCGTCGTCCACGTAGACATCGGCGAGCTGGGCGAGCGCCCCGGCGAACGCGGGGTCGTTCGCCTCCTCCCCCGGGTCGAAGCGCAGGTTGTCCAGGACCGCGATCCCACCGGCGGGAAGCTGTTCGACCCGTTCCGGGGTTTCCGCATCGCGGGCAGACCCCAGGCCGGTGACCACCTGGGGAGCCAGAAGTTGACCCAGCCGTTCGACGATGGGCGCCATCCTGAGCTCCTCGACACGCACGCCTTTGGGGCGGCCCAGATGGGACCCGACCACCAGGACGGTGCCCCGATCGCGGAGCTGCCGGATCGAGGGAAGCGCGGCGCGGATCCTGGCATCGTCGGCGACCGCTCCGCCATCCAAGGGGACGTTGAAGTCCACCCGGAGGAAGACCGTCTTGCCTTTGACGTCGCCCAGATCCTCGAGCGTGCGGAGCGACACGAGGGGCTACAGGGACGAGGCCACGAGCGCCGCCAGGTCGACCAGGCGGTTCGAGTAGCCCCACTCGTTGTCGTACCAGCCGATCGCCTTGACCACGTTGCCCATCGCCATCGTGGCACCCGCATCGAACGTGCAGGAGGCCTGCGAGCCCACGATGTCGGAGGAAACGATGGGATCCTCCGTGTAGATCAACTTCCCCGCGAGCGGTCCGTCCTGCGACGCGGATCGGAACGCCGCGTTCACATCCTCCACCGTGACCTCCCGGCCGACGGTCGCCACCAGGTCGGTGACGGAGCCGTCAGGGACGGGCACGCGCATCGCGATCCCGTCGAGCTTGCCCTTGAGTTGGGGCAGGACCAATCCCGTCGCTTTCGCGGCGCCCGTGGACGTGGGGATGATGTTCACTGCGGCCGCCCGCGCGCGACGCAGATCCTTGTGCGGCATGTCCAGGATCGCCTGGTCGTTCGTGTACGCGTGCACGGTGGTCATGAAGCCCTGCTGGATCCCGAACGCATCGTCGAGCACCTTCGCCATGGGGGCGACGCAGTTGGTGGTGCACGACGCGTTGGAGATCACGTGATGGTTCGCAGGGTCGTAGGCATCGTCGTTCACGCCCAGGACCACGGTGACGTCCTCGTCCTTCGCAGGAGCGCTGATGATCACCTTCTGCGCCCCAGCCTCGAGGTGAGCGGCGGCCTTGTCCCGCGAGGTGAAGATCCCGGTGGACTCGATCACGATCTCGGCGCCCAGATCCTTCCAGGGGAGGTCGCCGGGGCTGCGCTCGGCCAGGATGCGGAGCTCGTTCCCATCCACGATCAATCCACTCCCGCCCACACCGACCTCCCCCGGGTACCGCCCGTGAACGGAGTCGTACTTCAGCAGGTGAGCCATGGTGGCGGCGTCGCCCAGGTCGTTCACGCCGACGAACTCGAAGTCCAGGCCCTGCTCCTTCGCGACGCGGAAGAAGTTGCGGCCGATCCTCCCGAAACCGTTGATGCCGATCTTGGCGCTCATGTTGTGGATGCTCCTTCAGGACTCGGGGAACTCTGCCCTCATCCTAGCCAGCCGCGCGCGCGGCAGTCAGGGACGGTCGACGTCACGATGGTTCACGTTCGCCGGGAGGCCACGTTCCCGGAAGAAGCGCCCGAGCTCCTCCGCCACCACGACCGACCGGTGGCGACCCCCTGTGCATCCGATCGCGACGCTCAGGTACGACTTCCCCTCGTCGATGTAGCCGGGGACGACCACGTCGAGTAGCGCCTCCAGACGATCCATGAAGGCCCGGTACTGGTCCTGGTCCCGGACGTAGGTCTTCACGGGTTCGTCGGTTCCCGTGAGCGGGCGCAGTTCGTCGAGCCAGTGCGGGTTGGGCAGGAAACGGACGTCGAACACCAGATCGGCATCGCGCGGCACGCCGTACTTGAACCCGAACGATTGGACGCTCACCTGGAGTCCCGCCTCGGGCGGCGCGTCGGCGAACGCCTCACGGATGCGGTCGCGAAGCCCGTGCGGTGTGAGTCCGGTCGTGTCGATCACCAGATCCGCGTCGCCGCGCAGGCTCTCCATCATCAGGCGCTCCTTGCGGATGCCCTCGACCACCCGGTCGGCCGGCGCCAGCGGGTGGCGACGTCGAGTGGCCTCGTAACGGTTCACCAGATCGTCGTCCGACGCCTCCAGGAACACGATCCGGTACGCGATGCTGAGCGTCTTCAGCTCCTCGAGCGCCTTGGAGAGTTCGCCGAAGAAGACGCCGCCGCGCGCGTCCACCACGATCGCGACCCGCGCGGGTCCGCCTGGGCGCGATGCCAGTTCCGCCATCTTCGCGAGGAGCGCCGGGGGCAGGTTGTCCACGACGAAGAACCCCAGATCCTCCAGGGAGTGGGCCGCCTCGGAGCGGCCGGCGCCTGACAGACCGGTGATGATCGTGAAGCCGGGCGCCGGGCGCGGCTCCCCTGGGAACGGCACCACCTGCGGCTCCGCCATCACGCGCTCACTCTCTCGGCGCTGAGGGAGGGGAGCAACGGGTCGGTGCGCTCATCGGCCCGCTGCAGCAAGTCGTGGATCGTCGTGGCCAGCTCCGGACCGATCCCTGGCGTCTGCGCGATCTCCTCGGGCCCCGCCTTCCGCAAACGCGTCAGTGAGCCGAACCGCTTCAGCAACGCCTTCTTCCGCGCGGGCCCCACCCCGGGGATCTGGTCGAGCGGCGAGCTCAGCGCGCGCCTCTCGCGCTTCTGCCGGTGGTAGGTGATGGCGAACCGGTGCGCTTCGTCGCGGAGGTGCTGGAGCACGAACAACGCCTCCGAGCCCCGCGGGATCAACAGCGGATCCGGATGATCGGGGAAGTAGACCTCCTCAAGGCGCTTGGCCAGTCCCACGTGTGGGATCTGCAACCCCAGGTCCGCCAGCACCTTGGACGCCATGCCCAGCTGGCCGCGCCCGCCATCGATCACCACCAACGCCGGCGGGTACGAGAACCGGCGACCCTTCGAAGGACCATCTGCCTCCTTCAGCAGTCGGGTGAACCGTCGCCTCAGCATCTCCTCCATGGAGGCGAAATCGTCCTGGCCGGCCACGCCCTTGATCTGGAAGCGTCGGTAGTCTGACCGTTTCGGCAGACCGTCCTCGAACACCACCATGGAGCCGACCGTGTCGGTGGGCCCCAGGTTCGAGATGTCGTAGCACTCGATCCGCAGCGGCGCCTGTTCCAGGCCGAGTCGGTCGGCGAGCTCCGCGAGCGCGCGAGACCGGGCACCGAAATCCGACGCCCGCTTGAGCTTGTGGCGGTGGAAGGCGTCCGCCGCGTTGCGTCCCACGACCTCTATGAGCTTGCGCTTGGCCCCTCGCTCGGGCACCGTGATCGCGACCTTCGTCCCGCGCCGCGCCGCGAGCCACGCCTGGAGGACGTCACGCCCCTCGGGGACGTCGGGCACCAGGACCCGGGGCGGGACCTCCGTGCGCTCCATATAGAGCTGGCGGACGAACGACGCCACCAACTCGGCCCGGCTCAGCTCCTCCACCCGGTCCACGACCCATCCCTTGCGCCCCAGCACCCGGCCGCCCCGAACGAAGAACACCTGGAACGCCGCCTCCAGATCGTCCTCGGCCATCCCCACGATGTCCAGGTCCTCAGGCTGGGAGAGCACCATCTCCTGGGTCTCGAGCGCGCGCCGTGCCGCCCCCAGCTGATCGCGGAGTTTCGCCGCCTGTTCGTATTCCTGATCGGTGGCCGCCCGCTCCATCTCCGTGGCCAGGCGGGCCATCACCGGCTTGGCATTGCCCGACAGGAAGTCGGCGAGGGCATCCACCTGCTCGCGGTAGTCCGGCTCGGTCACCCCCGTGATCTCAGGGACGCAGGGGCCGGCGCATCGCCCGATGTCGTAGTAGAGGCACGGTCGCTTGGCACGCGCCCGCTGGTTGAAGAACGCATTCGAACAGGTACGCACTGGGAACACCCGGGTGAGGGCATCCAGGGTGTCGCGGATCGCCCACGCGTGACCGTAGGGGCCGAAGTACCGGACGTTCTTCCGCTTCGCCCCACGAAGCACCTGGGCGCGGGGCCACGTCTCCCCCACCGTGAGAGCCAGGTACGGGTAGGACTTGTCGTCGCGGTAGCGGATGTTGAAGCGCGGTCGGTGCTCCTGGATCAGGTTGTATTCGAGCATCAGGGCGTCGACCTCGCCGGAGGCCACGATCCATTCCACGCTGGCGGCCGCAGACACCATGGCCTCGGTGCGCGGATGCAGGGGTCGGCTCCAGTAGTTCGCCAAACGCTTGCGCAGCGACCTGGCCTTGCCCACGTAGATCACCCGCCCGGAGGGGTCACGGAAAAGGTACGCGCCGGGCGCGTCCGGGATCGTGGAGCCCGCGGGTCGGGGGACGCTCACCCGGCCATTCTAGGAGGGGGGCGGTGACACCCTGTCGAAGGCTGGCTACTTCTTGGTGCTCACGACCGCCAGGACCCCCTGCATCGTGGTGTGGACCTGGCAGTCGAAGTAGTAGGTGCCCTTCTTGAGGGGACCGGTTTCCTTGGTCACGTCGTACGTGGTGTCCCCCGGGCCGGTGAGCAGTGCGCCGGAGAACAGCGCGTCGGTGTAAGCATCGTTGTCGAAGACCTGGATGTTGTGATCGATCCCGGCGTCCTGGTTCTCGAAGTTGATCTGGAAGGGTTCTTCCGCCGGCGCCACCAGGCACGCGTCCTGGAACTGGATGTTCAAGGCGACCTCGTCGAGCGTGATCTGACCGTCCTTGCCGCAGTCAGCGGGGATGGCAGGTCCAACGGCCGTCGGGGTGGGACTGGGCGCGGCGACCGCAAGATCCGTCACGTCTCCCTGCACCCCCAGGCGGAGATCCTGGTTCTGCTGGCCGTACCAGACCAGGTAAACCTTCGAGCCGTCCGGCGCGACGGCGAGCGACGGGAACGCTCCCTGCTGGGTGTCGCGCGTCGCGAGCGGAGCGAAGGTCGTCAGATCCTTCGACGACGCCAGGATCACGGAGCCGGTGGCCGGGTCGGACCAGGCGACGTACACGACGCCCTGGTCATCGACCGCCAGGCCCGTCGTTGGCGCGTAGTTCCCGAGCGGTGCCTCGGCACCCGGGTCCGAGGCTCCGACGTCGGCGATAGGGGCCACCGTCCAGCCGGAGCCGGTGGAGGATGCCAGTGCCACCCCACCATCGCCGGTGTAGTACGAGAGGTAGGCGGTCCCATCCTTCCCGATCGCCATGTCGAGACCCTCACCGGTGACCCCCGAGGCCACGGTCTCGCTGGCCCATTTCTGGCCGGCCGGACTGGCCGCCATGACGCTCTGGCTCTGCGGATCCACGTAGGCGATCAGCGGACCATCCGGGGTCTCCCCGATCCGCACCCCCAGGGGCTGCGAGCAGTCGGTGCAGGGGTCGAGGCTGGCCACCACGGTGGTGGTCCACTTCTCCCCCGTCTTCGTGGCGACCCGGATCTCCTGGCCGGCCGCCGTCTGCACGCCGTAGGCGATCCAAGGGTTGCCGTCCGCGTCGAGCGCGATCGACGGGCGGCCGATCGGTCCGGCCAACCGGAGCGGGCTCCCGTACCGGAAGATGGGTTCGGCGGCGAAGGAGTCCGTTCCGCTCGCGTACCAGATCCCGGTGGGACCGGTCCACACGACGTGCTTGCCACCCTCGGCGTCGACCGCGATGTCGGTCCCGTTCGTGTTCTTCGCCGTGGCCCCGACCAAGTCGTCCACCGTGGCCGGGCCGTAGGGGATGTAGATCCCGTCCGGTGTGTCACGAACCTGCGCCGCTGCACCGCGCGTCCAGACACCGTTGTCCGCGAGGCTGGCCACGCCGATCGCGGCGCCGGGTTTCCCGGGGATCGCATCCGTGGTCTCGGTGGCGGGGGTGGTCTCGGTCACGATGTAGGGCGCCCCGATCGGACGGGTCACGGGGATCTCGCCCTCTTTCGGCTCGGCCGGGAAGATCAGGTAGGAGATGTAGGGCACGCCGTCGGCGTCCACCGTCACCTGGTTGCCGAGACCCGCGTTGTCCAGGAAATCCGCCACGAAGGGCACGAACCGGGTGCCTTCGCCGGGAACGACCTCACCTTGTGGCGGTTCGCTGCAGGCAGCCAGCAAGACCGCTGCGGCGCACGCCAGGATGAGGAGTCGCTTCGACACGTCGGCGGGAATCCTAGCAAGCCTCGTCACGACTGGGAGACAGGTTCCCGTTCGTCCTCGAAGGGCAGCCCGGCGTCCAGGACCTCGGCCAGGAACCGGCCCGTGTGGGATGCGGATGAGGCCACGATGGCTTCGGGCGGTCCCGCGGCGACGACCGTCCCGCCCCCGTCGCCGCCCTCGGGGCCTAGGTCAACGATCCAGTCGGCGGTCTTGATCACGTCCAGGTTGTGCTCGATCACCAGCACGGTGTTGCCCGTAGCCACCAGCCGCTGGAGGACGCTGAGGAGCTTGCGGATGTCTTCGAAATGCAGACCGGTCGTGGGCTCGTCCAGGACGTACAGGGTGTTCCCGGTGGCCCGCTTGTGCAGCTCCGAGGACAGCTTGATCCGTTGCGCCTCACCCCCGCTGAGGGTGGGAGCGGGTTGACCCAGCTTGATGTAGCCCAGCCCGACGTCGCTGAGCGTCTGCATGTGGCGCTTGATCGGCGGGATGTTCTGGAAGAACTCGAGGGCCTCATCAACGCTCATCTCGAGGACATCGGCGATGGTTCGTCCCTTGTACTTCACCTCGAGCGTCTCGCGGTTGTACCGTCGGCCCTTGCACACCTCGCACGTCACGTAGACGTCCGGCAGGAAGTGCATCTCGATCTTGATCTGGCCGTCGCCCGCGCAGTTCTCGCAGCGCCCGCCCCGCACGTTGAAGGAGAACCGGCCGGGCTGGAAGCCGCGCAGACGAGCCTCCGGCACCTGCGCGAACAGCTTGCGAACGTGATCGAACACACCCGTGTAGGTGGCCGGGTTCGATCGTGGCGTGCGCCCGATCGGTGACTGGTCGATGTCGATCACCTTGTCGATCTGCTCCCAGCCAACGAGCTTCCGGTGCTTCCCGGGGAGCAACCTCGACCGGTACACCTTCTGCATCAGCGCGCGGAGGAGCACGTCCTGGACCAGGGTGGACTTGCCCGACCCGCTGACCCCGGTGACGCACACCATCAGCCCGAGGGGGATGTCGACCGTCACGTTCTGCAGGTTGTGCTCTGACGCCCCCTGGAGCTTCAGCGATCGGCCGCGTTTCGGCTTCCGCCGCACGTGCGGGGTGGGGATCCGACGACGACCCGCGAGGAACGCGCCGGTCAGCGAGCGCTCCTCCTCCAGCAGCCCTTTCAGGTCGCCCGAGTACACGATCTCCCCGCCGTGCTCGCCCGCGAGCGGCCCGATGTCGACGATGTGGTCCGCCTCCAGGATGGTGGCCTCGTCGTGCTCCACGACCACGAGCGTGTTGCCCAGGTCGCGCAACCGGATCAACGTGTCGATCAGCCGCTTGTTGTCGCGCTGGTGGAGCCCGATCGACGGCTCATCCAGGATGTAGAGCACCCCCACGAGTCCACTGCCGATCTGGGTGGCAAGCCGGATGCGCTGCGCCTCTCCCCCGGCCAAGGTCCCGGCGGGTCGCGCCAGCGTGAGGTAGTCCAGACCCACGTCGACCAGGAACCGGAGCCGCTCCCGGATCTCCTTCAGCAACCGTTCCGCGATCATCTGCTCACGCTCCGACAACGTGATCTTGTCCACGAACGCCAAGGTGTCGCGGATCGAGCGCCCGGTGAGCTCGGCGATGTTGAGCCCGTCGACCGTGACGGCCAGGGTCTCGGGACGCAGACGCTGCCCGCGGCACGCCCGACATGGGATCTCGCGCATGAACTGCTCGAGCTTCTCGCGCTGCGACTCCGACTCCGTCTCCTGGTGACGCCGCTCGACGTTGGAGATCGCGCCCTCGAACGTGGTGTGGTACGCGCGCTGTCGCCCGTACCGGTTCTTGTAGCGGACGTAGATCTGCTCCTGGGATCCGAAGAGCAACACCTGCCGGTCGGCCCTGGGGAGCTTCTTCCAGGGGGTGTCCAGATCGATCCCGTGCGTGTCCCCCACGGCGTCCAGAACGCGGTTCCAGTACTCCAAGGTGGCGCTGGCCCAGGGCGCCAGTGCGCCGTCGTGCACCGACAGATCAGCGTCGGGCACGACGAGCTCCACGTCGACCTCCAGGCGGGTCCCCAAGCCGTCGCAGGTGGTGCAGGCGCCGTAGGGCGAGTTGAAGGAGAAGTTCCTCGGCGCCAACTCTTCGAAGGACGTGCCGTCGAACGTGCACGCCAGCGCCTGCGAGAAGGACTGGATCTCCTCGCCGCCGTCGTGGGTGGCGACCGCGATCGCGGCGATCCCCTCCGCCAGCTCCAGCGCCGTCTCGATGGAATCGGCCACCCGACGGCGGATGTTCGGTTTGGCCACCAGACGGTCGACCACGACCTCGATGGTGTGCTTATAGGTCTTCGGAAGGCGGATCGGCTCGGACAGCTCGCGCACCTCGCCATCGATGCGCGCGCGGGGGAAGCCCTTCCGCGCCAGATCCTCCATGAGCTTCCCGTACTCCCCCTTGCGGCCTCGCACCACCGGCGCAAGCACCTGGAACCGGGTGCCCTCGGGAAGCTCCATGACCTGGTCGACGATCTGATCCGGGGTCTGTCGCCCGATGGGCCGCCCGCACGTGGGGCAATGAGGATGGCCGACGCGCGCGTACAGCACGCGGAGGTAGTCGTAGATCTCGGTGATGGTTCCGACCGTGGATCGCGGGTTCCGCGAGGTGGACTTCTGGTCGATCGAGATGGCAGGAGACAGTCCTTCGATGAAGTCGACGTCCGGCTTCTCCATCTGTCCCAGGAACTGACGCGCGTACGACGACAACGACTCCACGTACCGCCGCTGGCCCTCGGCGTAGATCGTGTCGAACGCCAGGGAGGATTTCCCGGAACCGGACAGACCGGTGAACACGATCAAGCTGTCACGCGGGAGCTCCAGCGTGACGTTCTTGAGGTTGTGCTCGCGGGCACCGTGGATCACGAGGGTGTCGCTGCCCATACGGGGCAAGTGTAGAGGCGCGGGGCGACACGCCCGTGCCCTATCCTCCGCGGATGGACCGCGATCTGCGTCAGACGCCCCGCTTCCGTGAGATCGAGACCCTGTACCGCTCCATCCTGGAACCCGGGTTCGGCCGGATGACGCGGATCGGCGACCCCCGGCCCTCGCCCGACGGGACGTGGGTCGCGTTCCGAGGTGAGCGCCTCGACGCGCTCGAGGGACATCACCTCGGGCGGATCGGATTGGTGCGGGCGGACGGATCGGAGTTCCGGCAGGCCACGGATGGACCGAACGATGACACCGGCCCTCGTTGGGCACCCGACGGCTCGGCCCTCACCTTCTTGTCGGATCGGAACGCGAAGGGTCAACACCAGCTCTTCCGGCTGGACGCGGACGGCCCGGGAGAAGCGCAGCCGCTGGGCGCACCCCTGCCCGGCGTCGTCGAGTGGCACGCCTGGTCCCCGGCGGGCGATCGGATCCTCGTAGGGATGGCGGGCAACGCCGCCGAACAGGCCGACGCGCTCGGATCGGGCACCCTGGGAGCGGAGCGGGATCTGCCGGGATGGATCCCGGAGGTGGAGTCCTTCGACGACGCCGACGCGGAGCGACGCTCGCTGTGGGTCCTGTCCGCCGATGGATCCGAGCGCCGGAGGATCTCGCGGGAGGACCGCAACGTCTGGGAGGCGGCGTGGTGCGGGGACGGTGCCGCCGTGGCGGTGGTGTCTGACGGGGCCGGGGAGGATGCGTGGTACCGCGCGTCCGTCTCGATGTTCGACCTCGCGAGCGGTGAGGAGCGGACCCTGGCGACGAGCGACGTCCAGCTCGGATGGGCGACGGGCTCCCCGGACGGGGCGCGGGTGGCCGTGGTCGAGGCCCTCTGCAGCGATCGGGTCGTCGTGGCCGGCGACCTCGTCCTGATCGACTCCGGCACGGGAGCGGCGTCCCGCATCGATCTGGCCGGCGCAGACGCTACCTGGCCGGTCTGGCGCGACGCCGATCGACTGCTGGTGTTCGCGCTGCGTGGCGTCAACGCCACGGTGTTCGACGTCGACGTGGAGACCGGAGCCGCGACCGAGGTCTGGACCACGACCGAAGGTCTCGGCGATTGGTACCCCGCCGGCCAACCCCTGGGAGACGGGTTCGTGACCACGATCTCGTCGCACGCCCGGCCTCCGGCACTGATCGCCGTTGAGGGCGGAGCCGAACGGGTGGTGGCCGACACCCGCCATCCGGGCCATGACGTGGTCCTGGGTTCGATCGGGAGCCTCGAGCTGCTGCGGTGGACCGCGCCCGACGGGTTGGAGATCGAAGGGTTCCTCACCGTGCCCACCGGCGACCCCCCCTTCCCCTTGATCCTCGACGTGCACGGTGGACCCGTCGGCGCGGTCACGGATCACTGGCAGGGACCCTTCGACGCCACGCTGCTGGCCCGTGGCTTCGCCATCCTGGCCCCCAACCCGCGAGGGTCCGGCGGTCGAGGCCGCGATTTCGCCGAACGGGTGGTGGGCGACATGGGCGGCCAGGACGTAGGCGACGTGCTGGCCGGCGTCGACGCGGTGGTGGCCGCGGGGGTCGCCGATCCCGACCGCCTCGTGCTGATGGGCGGGAGCTACGGAGGGTTCATGGCGGCCTGGATCCCCACCCTGGACCAGCGTTTCAAAGCGTCGGTGTCGATCTCCCCGGTCACGGACTGGTGGTCGGAGCGCTTCGACAGCAGCCTGGGGTCGTGGGTGGGCGACTTCCTGGGTGGGCAACCGCAGGAGATGCCACAGGAGTACACGGGACGGAGCCCCGTGCTGCACGTGGCCTCGGTGACCACCCCGGTGCTGTTGACGGCGGGTCGCAACGACCGCGCCACCCCGGTGGGACAGGCCGTGGAGTTCTACCGAGCCCTGCGGGAGCGGGGCGTGCCCACCGAGGTCGTCAAGTACCCGCAGGAGGGGCACGGTGTGGGTGAGTTCCCCGCGGTCCTGGACCTGGTCACCCGCACGGTCACCTGGTTCGAGCGGTTCCTGCCGGAGGGTGACGCCAGCCGCTAGGCTGCCGAGGATGGCGACGCGCGAGGAGCTCGAGGGCCTCACCACGAAGGAGCTGCACGAGCGCTCGATCGAGCTCGCGAAGCGACATCTGGATGTGGGCTTCCTCTGGCGGCTGGCGAAGGCGTTGCCGGTGGCCGAGGAGATCGTCGGCGACGACCAACGGAGCAAGACCGACATCGTTCGCCCACTCGCCCTGATCAACGACTTCTACGACGCGGGCGAGGGCGACCTGGGCGAAGCCCTCAGACCGCTCTACGTGGACTACCTCGCGGAGCACGCTCGCTGAGCTCCGGCGACGCAGCCGACCCCCTCCACGGGGTGCCTTTCCGTGATGCCTTCCGGTTCTGGGTGAAGCTCGGCTTCATCAACTTCGGCGGGCCGAGCGGTCAGATCTCGTTGATGCACGAAGAGCTGGTGGAGCGTCGCCGATGGATCGGCGAGGGTCGCTTCCTGCATGCGCTCGCGTTCTGCATGCTGCTGCCCGGTCCCGAGGCGCAGCAGCTGGCGATCTACGTCGGCTGGCTCCTCCACAAGGTGCGGGGCGGGATCGCGGCGGGGGTCTTCTTCGTGCTCCCGAGCTTCTTCCTGATCCTGGTCCTGTCCTGGGTCTACGCCGCCCACGGATCCGTCGACTGGGTGGCGGGCGTGTTCGCGGGCCTATCGGCGGGGGTCCTGGGGATGGTGCTGGCAGCCCTGCTCCGACTCGGCTCCCGCGCCCTCGCGAACGCGTTCGCAGCGACGATCGCCGGGGTGTCGTTCGCGGCCATCTTCGTGGTCGGTGTGCCGTTCCCTCTGGTCATCTTCGGAGCCGGGCTCGCCGGCTACGTCGCATCCCGCCTGCGGCCGGACCTGGTGTCCGTTCCCGCCGAGCTGGGAGCCGAAGCCGCCTCGGCCGCCATCGACGACGCGGCCGCGCAGGCGCCGCATGCGCAACCGTCCACGCGGCGGGCGATGCGCGTCCTGGTGGTGGGGCTCACCGTGTGGTGGCTCCCCCTGCTGGCCATCATCGCCTGGCGCGGGCCGGGCGATGTGCTCACCCAGGAGGCTCTGTTCTTCAGCGGAGCGGCCATGGTGACCTTCGGAGGGGCCTACGCGGTCCTGGCCTACGTGAACCAGGCAGCCGTCTATCGGTTCGGGTGGATGACCCCGCAGGACGTGGTGGCCGGGTTGGGCCTGGCGGAATCCACACCCGGACCGTTGATCATGGTCGTGGAGTTCGTGGGGTTCCTCGCCGCCTACCGCTTCCACGCCGACCTCACGCCTCTGACGGCCGGCGTGCTGGGAGCCATCGTGACGGTGTGGGCCACGTTCGCACCGTGCTTCCTGTGGATCTTCCTGGGCGCGCCCTACGTGGAGCGCCTCCGGAAGAACCGGCGTTTGGGGGCGGCGCTGGGGGCCGTCACCGCCGCGGTGGTCGGGGTGATCGCCGGCCTCGCCCTGACGTTCGGGATCAGCGTCTTGTTCGAAGTCGTCGACCAGATCCAGCCGTTCAGGACACCCATCCCCGTCCCGCAGCCGGGAACCCTGGACGTCCTCGCCCTCGCGGTGGCCCTGGCCTCGTTCGTGGCGATCCGGCGCTTCAAGCTCAATCCGGCGCTGGTGGCGTTGGCATGCGCCGTCGCGGGGCTCCTCTACGTCCTGATCCGTTGACCGCTAGGCTCGATGACATGGGCCGGCTGCGGGAGCTCACCGACTACCGGAGCGAGTTCCCGGTGCTGCAGCACAAGACCTACCTGATCAGTGCCTCGCTGGGGCCCGTATCCCGACGCTCACGGGCGTACCTGGAAACGTACATGGATGCGTGGGCGGCCAAAGGCGCGCCCGACCACGTGTGGTTCGAGGACATCTTCCCGCGGATGCGCACGCTCAAAGCCACGTTCGCCGCACTCGCGGGATGCGACGCGGATGAGCTGGCGATCACCACGAACATCTCGGTGGCGCTGTCGACGATCGCCTCGGCGCTGGATCTGTCGGGTGAGCGGAACCGGATCGTGTTGTCGGAGCTGGACTTCCCCACCGATGGCCACGTGTGGCTGGCGTGGGCCCGGAGGACGGGGGCCGAGGTCGTGTGGTTGCGGAGCCCCGACGGGCTCACGATCCCCTTGGACGCTTACGACGGAGCGATCGACGAGCGCACCGCGGTGGTGATGGTGAACCGGGTCCTCTACCGATCCAGCGCGATCGTGGACGCGAAGGCCGTATGCGCCATGGCGCGCGATCGCGGCGCGATGTCCTTCGTGGACGACTATCACGGCATCGGCATCCTCCCCTTGGATCTCCATGACCTTGGCTGCGACCTGTACGCGGCGGGGACGCTGAAGTGGCTGTGCGGGGGGCCGGGCATGGTCTTCTTGTTCGCGCGGCGCGACCTCCTGCCGACGCTGGAGCCCGCGGTGACGGGGTGGTTCGCCGCGCAGGAACCGTTCTCCTTCGACACCGAGCATCTGACGTACCACCCCACGGCGCGCAGGCTGGAACACGGAACGCCCCCCGCTCCGGTGTTCTTCATCGCTCAGGGCGGGATGGACATCATCGCGGAGGTCGGCGTGGAGCGGATCCGGGAGCGGCAGGGGACCCTGACCGATCACGTGATCGCGCGCGCCGACGCGATGGGCCTGCCGGTACGAACGCCCCGAGCCGCCCCGGACCGGGGCGGGGTCGTGAACGTGGGAGTGGGGCCTCATGCGGAGCGCATCTGCCACGGCTTGTTACAGCGCAACGTCTGCACAGACTTCCGAGGCGACGGGCTCAGGATCAGTCCGCACTTCTTCAACACCGAAGCCGATGTCGAGCGGTGTTTCGACGAGCTCGCACCACTAGTCTGAGATGGACTAGTTTCCCTCAGCGGACGATCACCGGCACGCGCTGCACCATGTTGTTGGCCAGGCCATGATGGTTCCATGGCTGGTCGACCGGCTGGTCCGCTCCCGTGACGTCGGTGGCACGCGCGAGTAGCTCGTGCTCGCCTGGCTCGGCGTCCCAGCTGAACGACCATCCCGCCCAGGCCAGCGGCGACGGTTGCGGCTCCACGTCGGCGGCCGCCCACGTGGCCCCTCCGTCGGTGCTGACCCGGACCTGCGCGACCGCTCCGCCGCCCGACCACGCCCGGCCCCGGATCTCCACGCGCCCCGCGTCCATCGTCCTGACCCGCGTGAGGAAGTCGGGATCCCCGGGAGGGATCATCAGGGCGCGCGGCAGCATCCGCGTCACCGGGACGCCGACGTCCTCGGGCCGATCGCGGAGCCGGTACGCGTCCATCTGGAACCCTTCGAACGGCTCGGCGACCGCCTCGATCGAGCGGAGCCATTTGACGCTGGTCATGCCGTACCAACCGGGGACCACCAGCCGGATCGGGGCCCCGTGCTGGGGGGGCAGCGGCACCCCGTTGATCCGGTACGCCAGGAGGACGTCTTCACCCATGGCCTCGGCCACGGTGAGGCTCCGCTGGTAGTCCTGCTCCGCGCCGCCCTGGGTGCCGCGGTCAGCGCCGGTGAAGACGACCTCCACGGCTCCGGCCGAGATCCCCGCCTCCGTCAGGATCGGCGCCAGCGGCGTGCCGGTCCACTCGGCGGTGCCCACGGCCTCCTGCAGCCACGGCTGCGAGATCGGGCGGGGATGCAGCCGGGCTCGGCCGTTCCCCGCGCACTCCATCGTCACCCGCAGGGTGACCGCGGGCCGCCGCCGCAGGGCGTCGATCGACAGCTGCAGGGGTCGCTCGACCAGTCCGTCAACGGCCACCGCCCAGCCTTCGGCACGTGTGTCGGGGATATCGAAATGGGTCAGGAGGTAATGCATCCCGATGGGGGTGACGTCATAGCGGAGCCCTTCGAGCGGCATCCCGTGGTTGCGGGCTGCCAGCTGCAGCTCCTCCATCGTGATCTCATCCGACGTCGCGATTCCCGCGGCGGCCTGCGTCGGGTCCATTCCGGGAACCTCCTACCCTGGGGCCTGCGTCACTCTCTCTTACGCCTCGCGGATCCGGCCGCGCAAGTCTCTCTCCCTCAGCGTGCGAGGACCACCCGGCCCCCACGCACCACGAGTTGGATGCGATCGAAGGCATCGAGCCTCGCGATCGGATCCTCCGCCAGGGCCACCAGATCCGCGGGAGCGCCCACCTCCAGCGGGGCCCGGGTCAGGGCGCCCACGATCTGGTCGGGGGTCAGGCCTGCCTCCGCCAAGAGCTGCAGCTCGCGGGTGTGGATCCCCGGCGGGATGGCGCCGTTGCCCAGGTCGGTGCCGTAGATCACCGCGCCCCCGGCCGCGTGGAACCGCCGGAGGTTCTCTAGCCCGATCCGCAGCTCGGGCGTGTCGGCGCCGTGGGACAGGATGTCCAGCGTCGAGACGATCCGCATCCGCTGTGCGGCGGCCCCGATCACGTCGTCCGACAGGTGGGTCCAAGGCGTGTGCGCCAGCTCATCGACACCGGCTCCCAGCGCCCGCTCGACCTGGCCGGATCCTTGCGCGTGGGCCGTGACCGGAAGGTCGGCGTGGTGAGCAGAGTCGCAGATGGCCATCAACTCGGCATCGCTGGGGGTGGGACCAGTGTCGGTGTTGAGCGACACCTTGATCGCCGTGGCGCCCAGCGCCGCTAGTTCCTCCACGGCGCGGGTGGCGTCGTCGGGACCCGCCAGTTCTCGTCCGGTCCCTGGGGGGGCCCACGGATCCGACGTGGGGTATCCGCCCGGCGCCGTCAGCATCGGACCCACGGCGCGGATCAGCGGCCCGTTGAACGAGTCGAATTCGGAGGCATCGGCTAGCGGGAAGATCCGGTCCGCGGGCCACGCGAGGTCCCGTACCGCCGTGACCCCCCGCAGCAGGATCGCGGCGGGATCGGCCAGCCCGACGTGCACATGGCGGTCGGCGGCAGCCGGCATCAGGAACCCGCCCGCCGCGACCACCTCGACGTCTTCAGGGATCGGATGGACGCGCCCGACCGCCGCGATCCGGTCCCCCACGCAGTCCACCTGCACATCGGGCGTGACCCGACCGGGTCCCAGCCACGCGGTGGGCGCGCGGACGCTCAGGCGGGTCATGGCGGCAACCCTAGCGGGTGGTGGTGCGTCGGTTCGTCTCAGACCCCGACGCCGGCCTCGCGCATCGCCCGTAGCTCTTTCCGCAGATCCTGGACCTCGTCCCGGAGCCGGGCCGCGTATTCGAACCGGAGATCCTTCGCGGCCTGGTGCATCTCCTCCTCGAGGCTCTCGATCAGGCGCTCGAGCTCGTCGGTGGGCATCTCTCGATGGGAGGCCTTCGGGCGGCGCTGGCGCCTCGGCGTGGTGGACCCGCCGTCACCGTCCTCCCCCCGGAGGGTCAACAGGATGTCCGTGACCCGGCGACGCACCGTCTGCGGATCGATCCCGTGGTCGACGTTGTACGCCAGCTGGATCTTCCGCCGCCGCTGCGTCTCGCTGATGGCCGACGTCATGGAGTCGGTGACGGCATCGGCATACATCAGCACCGTGCCGTCCACGTTGCGCGCGGCGCGACCGATCGTCTGGATCAGGGAGGTCTGGGAACGGAGGAACCCCTCCTTGTCCGCGTCGAGGATGGCCACCAGCGAGACCTCGGGCAGGTCCAGGCCCTCGCGGAGCAGGTTGATCCCGACCAGCACGTCGAACTCCCCCAACCGCAGATCGCGGACGATCTCGATCCGCTGGAGGGTGTCGACCTCCGAGTGCAGGTAGCGCACCCGGATCCCCATCTCCACCAGGTAGTCGGTGAGGTCCTCGGCCATCTTCTTCGTGAGCGTGGTGACCAGGACCCGCTGGTCGGCTTCGGATCGCCGGCGGATCTCCTCGATCAGATCGTCGACCTGGCCCTTGGTGGAACGGACCTCGATCTCGGGGTCGACCAGCCCGGTGGGTCGCACGATCTGCTCGACGGTCTGCCCGGTCACCCGCAGCTCGTAGGGGCCGGGCGTGGCCGACATGAACACCACCTGGTGCACGCGCTCGGTGAACTCCTCGAACCGCAGTGGCCGGTTGTCGATCGCGGAGGGCAGCCGGAACCCGAAGTCCACCAGCGTGGACTTGCGCGAGAGGTCGCCCTCGTACATGCCGTGCAGCTGCGGAACGGTGACGTGCGATTCGTCGATCACGACCAGGTAGTCGTCGGGGAAGTAGTCCAGCAGCGTGTAGGGCGCCGTGCCGGCGCTCCGTCCGTCGATGTGGCGCGAGTAGTTCTCGATCCCGCTGCAGAACCCGACCTCGCGCATCATCTCCAGGTCGTAGGAGGTGCGCATCCGCAGCCGTTCTGCCTCCAGGAGCTTGCCCTGGCCCTCGAGCGATGCCAGCCGTTCCTGCAGCTCCGACTCGATCGAGACCAAGGCCCGCTTCATCCGCTCCTCGGAGGCCACGTAGTGGGTTGCGGGGAAGATGGTGGTCTCCGTCAGCTCGTCGATCAGCTCGCCGGTGACAGGATCGAACCGCATGATCCGCTCCACGCTGTCGCCC
The DNA here is from genome assembly GCA_963826185.1 of uncultured Actinomycetes bacterium. GTDB lineage: Bacteria > Actinomycetota > UBA4738 > UBA4738 > HRBIN12 > JAOUEA01. The sequence goes on from CAWGVY010000004.1 coordinate 140,713, forward strand.
CACCACTCGATCCGGAACCCGACCTGCTCGTAGGGCGGGAAGACCTCGAGCGTGTCACCTTGCACCCTGAACGTGCCGCGGGCGCGGCTCACGTTGTTGCGCTGGTACTGGATGTCAACCAGGCGCTGCATCGCGAACTCCTGGGGCAGCTCCGTCCCCTTGAACGGACGGAGGATCTGGCCCTGGTACTCCTCGGGCGAACCCAGACCGTAGATGCAGGAGACGCTGGCCACGATCAAGACGTCGCGCCGCGAGAGCAGTGCCGCGGTGGCGGCATGGCGGAGCCGTTCGATCTCGTCGTTGACCGACGAGTCCTTCTCGATGTAGGTGTCCGTGGTGGGGATGTACGCCTCGGGTTGGTAGTAGTCGTAGTAGCTGACGAAGTACTCCACGGCGTTGTCCGGGAAGACCTCGCGGAACTCGTTCGCGAGCTGGGCGCCCAGGGATTTGTTGGGCGCGATCACCAGGGTGGGGCGCTGCAGCTCCTCGATCACGTGGGCGATCGTGAAGGTCTTGCCCGTGCCGGTAGCCCCCAGCAGCGTGGTGTAGCGATCGCCCGCCGCCACGGCGGCGGTGAGCTCCTGGATCGCCTGAGGCTGGTCACCGGCAGGACGGAACTCGGACGTGATCTTGAACGGGGGCACCCTGGGAGTCTAGGCGTCCGCTCCGACATGAGGTTCGGCTGGAGCCTCGAGGGGCGGTATCCTGCGCGCTGACCCCGGAACGATCGGAGCAGTTTTCGTGACCCGCGAAGACGACCTGGAAGCCCTCGCCAGCACCAACGGATGGTCTTTCTCGATCGAGGATCACGACGACCTGATCTCCCTGCCGTTCCGGTTCTTCACCGATGGCGTCGCCCACGGTGTGACCGATGTCATCGAAGCCGATCGGCGCGGCCGGGACGTGGTGGCCTTCGACTACGAGTACCGCAGCATCACGATGGGAACGTTCCAAGCGCCGATGACGTTCGACACCTCGTGTGCGGTGGTCGCGCTCTCCGTCGTCTGCCCCGAGCTCATGGTGAGTCACGAGACCACCGGCCACTGGCTCGCTCACCCCACGCACCACGAAGTGTTCGCTCATGAGCGCCCGGACTTCGCCCGCGGGTTCCGGATCACGACCACCGATCCTGCCTTCGCCGCGGTCGTGTTCGACGACCCGATGGAGCGTTGGTTCCTCGAGGAGCTCCCCGACCGTGCCCTCTGCTTCGAGATCGCCGGGGCGTGGCTGTTGAGCTTCACCCACCGTCGCGATCCCGATCAGGTCACGATGGTGATGGACGCCGCGATCGCGTTGGCGGATCGGATCCCCTCCGCCGCGTTCGACGGCCTCGCAGCACCCGATCCCTAAAGGCCCTCCAACCGCCCGGCGGCCACGATCCGCTGGAGGAACTGCTTCGTCCGCTCTTCCTGAGGGTCGTGGAAGATCTGCTGCGAAGAGCCCTGCTCCAGGATGACGCCCTCGTCCAGGAAACACACGCGCGTGGCGATGTCCTTCGCGAAGCCCATCTCGTGGGTGGCGATCAGCATCGTCATGCCGGCTGCGGCGAGCTCCCGGATCACATCGAGCACCTCGGCGACGAGCTCAGGGTCCAGCGCACTCGTGACCTCGTCCAGGAGCATGATGTCTGGATCCATCGCCAGCGCTCGCGCGATGGCGACCCGCTGCTGCTGACCGCCGGAGAGGCGATCGGGATACTCGTCGGCCCGGTCCGCCAGGCCGAACCGGTCCAGGAGCTCGTGGGCAGAGCGTTGCGCCTCCACTCGCGACGTCTTGAGCACCTTCGTGGGTGCCAGCACGATGTTCTGCAGCACCGTCATGTGCGGGAAGAGGTTGAAAGACTGGAACACGATCCCGATCTGTCGTCGAACCGCGTTCACGTCCACGCCTGGGGCCGTGATCTCGTTACCGTGCACCACGATCATTCCTGCGTCGACGGGCTCCACCAGATTCACACACCGAAGCAGTGTCGACTTGCCGGATCCGCTCGCGCCGATGAGGCAGATCACCTCGTGGTCGGCCACCGAGAGGTCGACGCCTCTCAGCACCTCGTTGTCCCCGAATCGTTTACGGACCCCTCGAAGCACCAGCGCCTCTGTCACAGTCCGGTCCCGGTCTGCTGTTTCGCGCGCTGGCGTTGCACCAGCCAGTCAACCAGTCGCGTCTGCGGGAGCGTGATGACCAAGAAGCACAGCGCCACCCCCACGATGGGTGTGAAGTTGAAGGTGGCGCTCTGATAGATCTGCCCCTGCAGGAACGCCTCGGGCACCGTCCCGGCCACCACGGAAACCAGAGCCGTGTCCTTCTGCAGCGCGATGAAATCATTCATGAGAGGTGGGATCACGCGGCGGATCGCCTGGGGCACCACCACGTGGCGCAGCGTTTGCACGCGGTTGAGCCCCAACGACCGTGCGGCCGCGACCTGGCTGGGGTGGATCGATTCGATGCCCGCGCGATACACCTCGGCCACGTAGGCCGAATAGCTCAGGATCAGCCCGGTCATGCCCCAGAAGACGGCGGACGTGGGCAATCCGGGGATCTGCAACGCGGGAACGCCGAACCCCAACAGGTAGATCACCAGGATCGTCGGTATCCCACGCAGCACATCGACGTACAGGATGGCCATCACCCGGATCGGGAAGAACACCGAGCCCGGAAGAGACCGCATCACGGCGACGATGAGCGCGATCACCAGCACGATCGGCTCGGCGATCAGGAACCACTCGATGTTGTTGCGGAAGGCGCGAAGGATGTCTGGCAGCGTCTCCCGGAGGATCTGCCCGTCGAAGAACGCTTCCTTCACGACGGGCCAGTTCGGGGATCGCACGACGATGACGACCATCAAGCCCAACACCACGACGGTGCTCACGACCGCGACAGCCACGCCCTTCGCGCCCTCCGCTCGCATGGGCGCCAGCACTTTCGAACTGCGGTCACCGGATGGGGCGCGCGGATCTCCTGGACCGAACGTGCTGGGTCCTGGACCGCCGTAGCTCATGTCACGGGGTCATCGGAAGGCGGGCCGCCGCCTAGGATTCGAAGACCGGCACCTCGCCGACATTCGTCTTCTCCGAGAGCCACTTCTTGGTGATCGCCTGGAGGTCACCGTTGGAGCTGAGCGCCTCGAGGGCAGCATCCACGCAGGGTGTCAAGGAACTGCCCTTCGGTAGAACGAAGCTGAAATGCTCCGGTTCGGCTCCCTCGGGGTTGGTGAACTGCGCCACCACCACACCGTCCTTCACCTCCTGCACGTACGGATCCGCGAGGTACAGGGCCGTGGGGTAGTCGACGACGATCCCGTCGACCTGACCCGCGTTCAGGGCCGCAACGGTGTCGGAGAGGGTCTTGTACGTTCCCGGGTTCGGGGTGGGCTGGATCGTGTCAACGATGAAGTCGTAGCTGGTGGATCCCAGTGGCGCCGCGATCGTGTAGTCCTTGAGGTCGGCCATCGATGTGGCCGACGTGATGGGCGTACCTTTGGTGGCAACCAGCGCCTGCGTGACGTCGTAGTAGCCCACGCTGAAGTCCGCCGCTTGGGTCCTGGCAGGCTTGTACGACACCTGGGACAGGTAAACGTCGAAGTCCTTCTCCCCGGGTGCGTACGACTGTGTGTAGGGCAGGGAGATCCAGCCGACATCGCTCGGGCTGAACCCCATCTCGTTCGCGACGGCATACGTCACCGCGCTCTCGAAGCCCTTCCCGCTGGGCGGGTAACCGAGCTTCCACACCGAATCCTTCGGCGCCGGGGGCTCGAAATACGGCCCGTAGGCCGGATTGTCGGTGCCCGCGGTGAGCGTGCCGGGCTTCAGGAGGGTGGCGGCCTGCGCGCAGGTTGCCGGGTCGGCCGAGGTGCTGCCGGTGGCAGCCGACGTTGGGCCGCCGTCGCTGGTGACGGTGCTCTCGGCACAGGCCACCGCGACGAGCGACACGACCGCAACGAGAAGGATGGACTTCCGCATCGTCTTCGACCCCCTGAGCTCCCCGCGTACCCCGTCGATCCCAGCCTCCGCCGGAGGTCCGGAGCCTAGCAGACCACCTTTACTTCCGAGGTTCCCAACTGAAGTAGCGGGAGGCCAGCAGCAGCCCGGCGAGTCCCCACAGCGCGACGTAGATCACGTCCCACCATCGGAAGGGCGTGCCCAGGAACCCCGCGTTCATCGCGTCCACGAAGTGGCGGATCGGGAAGATCCTCCCGACGACGTCGACCCACTTGGGGGTGTCCGCCGTCGTGGGGATGAAGACACCGGAGAGGAACAACAGCGGGAGCACCGTGGCGTTGACGATGGCCGGTGAGGCGTCGGCGTTCGGGATCACGGCGGTGATGGCCAGTCCCATCGCCGCGAAGCTGGCCGCCCCCACGATCAGCGCGACGATGAACCGGAAGAGCGTGATCCCCGTCGGCAGGGTCACGTCGTAGAAGATCCTCCCGAACGCCGCCACGATCGCCACGAGGATGCATGACACGATCACCGCGTGGATCACCCGGGCCGTGAGGTACGACCACCCGGGCAACGGGGTCCCACGGATACGTTTCAGCACCCCCGCATCGCGCGAGAACGACACGCCGATGGCGATGTTCGTGTAGCACGCGGTGATGACCGAGAACGCGGCCATGGCGGGCACGTAGAGGGTCGCTTGCGAGATCTCACCGATCCCGGGGATGTCCGCCGTGCCGCCTCCGAAGAGAGCCGTGAAGATCACCAGGAACATCAGCGGGAACGCGAACGTGAAGAACGCGGAGGCGGGGTTGCGCCAGAAGGCCTTGTTCGTGTACTTCACCTGACGCAGGGACAGGCCGAGATCGCTCACGCCTCTGCCTCCTGGTCGGCCTCGTTTCCGGTGATCTCCAGGTAGACATCTTCGAGCGAGGGTCGTGTGACTTCGAGTCCCGGCAAACGCTGGGCGTGCTCCATCGCCCAACCGGTGAGCTGATGGAGCACCTGGGTCGGGTCGTCCTCCACGATCTCCCACCGGCCGTCGTCGAGCCGGATCTGGCCGAGCGGCGGGATCTGGACGCCGTCGTCCACGCGGAAGCGGACCCGTGCCTTCATGGTGTCGCGACCGGCGAGCGTCTCGGGCGGACCCTCAGCCACGATCTCGCCCTTCGCGATGACCGCCACGCGGTTCGCGAGGTACTGCGCTTCATCCATGAAGTGGGTGGTGAGGAACACCGTCTTCCCGAGCGTGGTGAGGTTCTTCACGATGTCCCACGCGTTGCGCCTGGCGTTGGGGTCGAACCCGGTGGTGGGTTCGTCCAAGAACAGCAGCTCGGGATCGCCCGCCAGGGCGATGGCCACGTCGAGGCGACGTTGTTGGCCACCCGACAACTTGTCGACCCTGGTGTTCGTCTTCTCCGACAAACCCACCAGGTCGATCACCTCGGCGGTCGGGCGTGGTGAGGGGAAGTAGCCGCCGTATTGATCGATCGTCTCGCGGACGGTGAGGTAGGGATCCACGCCGGTCGACTGCAGCACGATCCCGACCCGCCGCCGGAAGGCCAACTCGTGCTTCGCCGGGTCGAACCCCAGGACGCTGATCTGCCCGGCGGACCGCTCCCGGAACCCTTCGAGGATCTCGGTGGTCGTGGTCTTGCCCGCCCCGTTCGGGCCGAGCATCGCGAACACCTCGCCGTGATCGACGTGGAAGTCGATCCCGCGCACCGCCTCCACGTCCGCGTAGGACTTCTTCAGCCCTTCGACCTCGATGACGTGCTCCGCCATGGGTTCGAGGCTATGGCCGGCACGCCCTTTTCGGCAACCGACTCAGCCGATGCCGAAGCCCGCCCGTTTGTCCACGAGGTTCCGCAACGGCTCCCCCCGGGCGAAGCGCCCGGCGTTGTCCACGAACACGTCCACCACCCGGGCGTGCCAGCCGTCGAAGTCGCCGCACATGTGAGGCGACAGCAGGACGTTCGGCATCGTCCATAACGGGCTCGGCTGCGGCAGCGGCTCCTCGACGAACACATCGAGCGCCGCTCCGCCGATCTCCCCGTCGGCGAGCGCGGCGACCATGGCGGGCTCGTCCACGGTGTCGCCGCGGCCCACGTTGATGAACCGTGCGGTCCCCTTCATCGCGCGGAAACGCTCGGCGGAGAACAGGCCGGTCGTTTCGGTGGTGAGCGGGAGAGCATCCAGCACGAAGTCGGCGTCGCCCAGAGCCGCGTCGAACGCCGCCAGGTCGTTCGTGGGGACGATCTGGCCGAACAGATCGTCGGGTCGGGCCGATCGCCCGGCCGCCCCCACCCGCATGCCGAGATGGCCGGCCCGTACACCGACCGCGCGTCCGATCGGTCCGGGACCCACCGCGAGCAGGTGCTGCCCCGCCAGGCGCTCGGTGGTGCCGTACGCCCACTCGCGTCGGAGCTGCGCGTCCCGTTGATCCAGGATCCGGGCGCAGAACGCGAGCATCGCCCCGATCACCCACTCGGCGATGGCATCCTCGAAGACGCCGCGTGCGTTCGTGACCTGCACGTCGCTGTTCACGAGCTCGGGGAACAGCACCGCGTTCACACCGTCGGAAGCCGACTGGATCCACCGCATCCGTCCGGCCGAGGGCCACGCTGAGCGGAGCTGAGGTGCCTCCACCCGCAGGAGGAACATCCCGTCGGCCTCAACGATCGCGTCCGGGAGCTCGTCCCACGACGCCCACCGGAGCTCCACCGCGTCGGCGGCTCGATCGAGGCCGGGCGGGGGGTCGTCGGCCTCAGCCCCCACGACCAGCACGACGGGACGGGAGGTCAAAGCGGCTTGCGCCCCCGGTACCCCATCGTCTCCCCGTGGAAGTGCCCCACCTCGTCCTCGCCCAGGCGCCAGCAGAGGAACACGGGCTCACCCTCCCGCACGGCGGGGAAGTCGACGAGCCCGGATTCGGGATCGCGGAGCAGGATGCCCCGGTCCGCCAGGTAGGTGACCTCGGCCTTCAGCGTTTGCTGAGCTTCGAACCAATCGGTGCCGGCCACGCCACCGCCGTCGGCGGCGACGGCGTCGCTGATCCGCCGGCTGGCTCCGATCAGCTGCGCGCGCGCGTCGTGGAGCCTTGGGAGCCGGTCGCGCAGCTCCGGAAGCTCCGCGTTCGCCTCATCCACCGTGAACCGCCGCTCGGTCACGCCAGCCCCAGGATCGCAGGCAGCTCACGAAGGTCCGTCGCTCTGGCCCCGCCATGATCAGGGTATCGCTCACGTCGGTCAATCAAGACCGGGAACATGCCCAGGGCGGCGGCGGGTTCCACGTCGAACTCCGGCACGTCGCCCACGTACGCCGCCTCGTGCGGCTCCAGGCCGGCCCGAGCAAGGGCCAGGAGGAAGATCGCGGGATCGGGCTTCTCCACCCCTTCGAGCCCGGACACCACACGGACCGGGAAGCTGCGGGCGAGGTCCAGCTGGGCGAGCAGGTCCTCGAGCCATGGTTCGAAGTTGGAGATCACGCCGAGCTGGACTCCCGCCCCCTCAAGGGCATCCACCACGGGCCGCACATCCTCGAACGCGTCGTAGTTCCCGACGTCGCTGAACTCGGCGTAGAGGGTCTCGGTGAGCCCGTTCCCCGTCGGGATGTCGAGGACCTCCAGGAACCGGTCGTAGACCACCGTCCAGAACCGCCGAGACCGGTCGGGACTGGTCGTCCACAGCTCGTTGTCCTCCGCCGCCCTGACGAACGCATCGGAGACCATCGTGAGGCCGTGACGGATATCGACCGGCTCACGGGGATGCCCCTCCCGCGTCACGATCGCGGCGAACAGGTCGGGGAACGTGGGCGCCGGGTGCACCAGCGTCTCTCCCGCATCGAAGAAGACCGCGCGAACCGTCACGCGCGCGATGATAGCCGCGAGGTCATCCAACGCTCGCCTCCGCTCGCGACAGCAGGTCGGGCCACAGCGCATCCACTTGAGCGGTCAGATGCGCGAGCGACCCGTCGTTATCCACCACGGCGTCGGCGACGGCAACCTTCTCGGCCAGCGGCAACTGGGCGGCCAGGCGAGCGCGGGCGTCGGCCTCGTCCATCCCACGGGCCAACGACCGGACGATCTGGGTCTCGGGAGACGCGCTCACCACGATCACGTATCCGCAATCTCGATGCGCTCCCGTCTCGATCAGCAGCGGCGAATCCAGGACCACCACCTCATCCGACTCCGCGTGCGCGGTCACGATCTCGGCGATCCGCTGCCTGACCGCTGGATGGACGATGCCCTCGAGTTCGACCCGACGCCGGTCGTCGTTGAAGACGATCGCCGCCAGGGCCGCGCGATCCAGGTCCCCGCCGGCCGTGACCACGGACGGGCCGAAGCGCTCCACCACGCGATCGAAGCCGGGGCTGCCCGGCTCCACCGCTTCTCGGGCCAGGCGGTCGGCGTCGATCACCACGGCGCCTCGCGCGGCCAGGAGGCCGGCCGTGGTCGACTTGCCCGATCCGATCCCGCCCGTCAGACCGACGAAGAGCACGGGGCAGTCGCTACTCCGACCGACCCTCGCGCCGCTTCAGGTCCTCCAGGATCGACTCGAGCGAGACTTCCTCGTCGACGGTGCTCGCCGCGTCTTCCGCGGCAGCCTCCGCCACGGCGGCGTCCTCAGCGACCGCCTCGGTGTCCCCCGCGGCCTCCGCCACGATCGCGTCGTCCACCGCGGCCTCGACGATCTCCTCGTCCGCAGCCACCTCGACCGGGTCCTCGACGACGGCATCCGCCACCGCCTCCTCGACCGCGGCTTCTTCAACTGCGGCTTCCTCGACTGCGCCTTCGGCCACCGCCGGCTCCATGTCGGCGACCTCCGCCGGCGCGGCCTCGATCACCGCGGGCGCAGCCGACCCCTCCCCGCCCCCGGCGGCCTCGGCTTCTGCCACGGCAGCCAGGATGTCGTCGGGGATCTGGATCGTGGAGGTCATCTCCGGCTGGGCCTCTCGGCGCGGCTCGGGCTCGGCTTTGATCTCGGGTTCGCGTGGCGGAGCGGCGGTCACCTGACGCATCGACAGGCTCACGCGTCTGCGCGTGACGTCGACGTCGATCACCTTCACCTGGACCTCGTCTCCCACCGAGAGCACGGACTCCGGCGTGTCCACGTGCTCGTGCGAGAGCTCCGAGATGTGGACCAGGCCCTCGATGCCGGGGGCCACGCGGATGAATGCACCGAACGGCACCAGCTTCGTCACCTGCCCGCCGATGACCGATCCGGCCGTGGACGTCCGCTCGAACTCCTTCCAGGGGTCCTCCTGCGTAGCCTTCAACGAGAGCGACACGCGCTCCCGCTCCAGGTCGACGTCGAGGACCTCGACCTCCACCTCCTGGCCCACGGCGACGACCTCGCCGGGGTGGTCGACATGCTTCCACGACAGCTCGGAGACGTGCACCAGGCCGTCGACCCCGCCCAGGTCCACGAACGCGCCGAAGTTCACGATGCTGCTCACTGTGCCCTTGCGCCGTTCGCCCTTCTGCAGCCCTTCCAGGAACTTCTTGCGTCCCTCGCTCTGGGATTCCTCCAGGAACGCCCGGCGAGAAAGGACGACGTTGTTGCGGTTGCGATCGAGCTCGATGATCTTGGCCTCGAGCTCGGTTCCCACGAACGGATGCAGATCGCGCACGCGGCGGAGGTCGACGAGCGACGCGGGCAGGAATCCACGGAGCCCGATATCCAGGATCAATCCGCCCTTGACGACCTCGATCACCGGCCCCTTGATCGTCTGGCCCGACTGCATGACCTCCTCGATCCGGCCCCAGGCGCGCTCGTACTGCGCGCGCTTCTTCGACAGGATCAGCCGGCCCTCCTTGTCCTCCTTCTGCAGGACCAGGGCCTCGATGTGGTCGCCGACCTTCACCACCTCGTTGGGGTCTACGTCGTGGCGGATCGACAGTTCCTTGGACGGGATCACGCCTTCGGACTTGTAGCCGATGTCCAGCAGGACCTCGTCGCGGTCGATCTTCACGACCTCGCCATCCACGATGTCACCGTCGTTGAAGTCGCGGAACGAGGCCTCCATGGCCACGATCAGCTCTTCGGGGGTGAGGTCTCGCTCGGGGGCGGCGGGGGATGCCGGGGTCGGCGCAACGGCCGCCGCGGTCGGCTCTGGGCTCGGATCGCTCTCGGTGCTCTCGGTGCTCTCGGTCGCGTCCGCGACCGACGTCTCGTTCTCGCTCATGCGGTGGTTCTCCTCCTGGCGCGCCGGGCTCACCGACTCGCGGCTTGGGATTTGCGAGCGGCGCAGGAGCCCTGCGGCCAAGACGGATGGTAGTGGCGCCCGCGAGCGGGCGTCAATCGAACCCGCAGGTCAGTGGCCCGCCGGCGCGGCGTCGGACCAGTTAGGGCCCCAGCCAACGTCCGCCTGCAGCGGCACCTCGAGGTCGACCGCGTGCTCCATCCGGTCCCTCACCACGTCGGCGGCCTGCTCGACGTCGTCCTCGGAGACCTCGAACACGAGCTCGTCGTGCACCGTCAGGAGCATGTGACAGTCCATCTCGGGGCGCTCCCGCAGCGCCTGGTCCACCTTGATCATCGCCACCTTGAAGACATCGCTGGCGCTTCCCTGGATCGGGGCGTTCAGCGCCTGGCGGCGTCCCAGGTCGCGGACGCGGGGGTTCGCCGCCTGCAGCTCGGGGATGTACCGGCGGCGTCCCAGGATCGTCTCGGTGAATCCCTCAACCGTGGCCCGCCCCACCTGGTTGTCCAGGTACTCGCGTATCGCGGGGAACGAGGTGAAGTAGGCGTCCATGATCTCCTGCGCCTCGTCGGGTGCGATGTCCAGGCGCTGCGCGAGTCCCCAGGCGTTCATGCCGTACGCGAGCCCGTAGTTCACCATCTTGGCCCGCGACCGCGACCCCGGGTCGACCGCATCCAGAGGCAGTCCGAAGACCCGGGCGGCGGTGGCGGTGTGGATGTCCTCCCCGGATGCGAACGCCGTCCGCAGCCCCTCATCACCCGAGAGGTGCGCCAGCACGCGCAGCTCGATCTGCGAGTAATCCAGGACCAGCAGCACCTGGCCCGGACCTCCCGGAACGAACGCCCGGCGGATCTGCCGGCCCAGCTCGGTGCGGATCGGGACGTTCTGCAGGTTGGGGTTCGCCGAGGAGAGCCGCCCGGTGGCCGCGGACGTCTGAAGGAACGTCGTGTGCACACGGCCGTCGGCCGGATCGACCAGCCGAGGCAGCGCCTCCAGGTAGGTGGAGTTCAGCTTGTCGAGCTCGCGCCAGCGCAGCAGCGCGTCCACGATGGGATGAGCCTCGCGAAGCTTCTCGAGCACGCTCGCGTCCGTGGAAAGCTCCCCTTTGGGGGTCTTCTTCCCAGGCTGCAAACCGAGCTTGTCGTAGAGGATCGCGCGGAGCTGCGGAGGCGAGTTCAGGTTGAACTCCTCTCCCGCCTGGACGTAGACCTCGGCCTTCAGGCCGGCCATGCGATCACGCACCTCCGCGCCCATCCCCTCCAGGTAGTCCACATCCAACCGAACCCCGCGCGCCTCCATCCCGGCGAGCACCGAGGCGAGGGGGAGCTCCACGTCTTCCAGGAGCGACCGCAGCCCCTGCTTGTCGATCGACTCCTCCATCACCGGTGTCAGCAGCGCGACGGCGGCTGCCTCGGCCGCGACGGGACGCCACGGGTCCTCGGTGAACAGCTGGCCTTCGTCCTCCTCCTCGACCGTCCCAAGCACGTCCGCGCCCAGATGCTGCTCGCACAGGTCAGGGAGCGGGTAGTCGGCCGAGGCCGGATCCAACAGGTAGCCGGCCAGCATCGTGTCGAACGCGATCCCCGCGACCTGGGCTCCTCCACGCCTGATGGTTCGTTCGAAGGCTTTCGCGTCGTGCGTCCACTTGCGCGCATCGGGGTCGCCAACGAATGCAGCGACCGGCTCCAGGGAGGTCAGCCGGGCGTAGGCCGCCTGGGCGCCGCCGGCCGACAGCGCCAGCCCTCGTACCGCCGACGACTCGACGTCCAGGCGCACCCCGACGGGCCCGGCGCCGCTCATCAGCTCCCCCAGGTCCTGGACGGAGGATTCGCGCAGATCGAGGTCGGCGACCTCGACCTTGGGCTTCACACCGTGGCCCACGTCCAGCAGGCGGTCGAACAGGGAACGGAACTCGAGCGAATTGAACAGGCGACGGACCTCGTCGGCGTCCCACGGGCCCATCACGCATTCCTGCGGCTCCACCCTGACAGGCACATCGGTATCGATCCGGGCGAGGTCCTTGTTGAGGACCAGGCGGTCCAGGGAGGCCGACACGTTCTCCTTCAGCTTGCCCTTCAGCTCGTCGACGTGCTCGATCAGCGCCTCGACCGAGCCGTACTCGGTCACGAGCTTGGCCGCGGTCTTGTCCCCCACGCCAGGCACCCCGGGGATGTTGTCCGAGGTGTCACCCTTCAGGGCCACGAAGTCCAGGTACTTCGTGGGCGGGATCCCGAAGCGATCCTCCACGGCCGCCTCGTCGTACACCACGATGTCGCTGATGCCCTTGCGGTTGAACATCACCCGGATCTCCGGGCTCACCAGCTGGAAGAAGTCGCGATCCGCGGTGACGATCGTGGCATCGATCCCCCTTTCCGCGGCCCGGACCGCGAGCGTGCCCAAGACGTCGTCCGCTTCGTTCCCGTCGTCGACCCGGATGACCGGGATCCGCAGGGCCTCCAACACCTCTTCGATCAATCCGAGTTGGGGCGTGAAGTCCCCGGGGGCCTCCTTGCGCCCCGCCTTGTAGTCGGCGTCCTTCGCGAGCCGGACGGTGGGAGCCCCCGAATCGAAGGCCACGGCGATCAGGTCCGGCTGCTCCTCCGCCAGGAGCTTGATCAGCATCGAGGTGAACCCGTAGACCGCGTTCGTGACCTGGCCGGTGGTGGTGGCGAGCGTCGGCGGGAGGGCGAAGAAGGCGCGGTAGGCGAGGCTGTGCCCGTCCAACAGGAAGAGGCGTGCGGAGGGGGCGTCGCCGTTCGAGGCCGTCACGTCCGTATCGTAGTCTCCGACCATGACGTCCGACGCCCGGCATCCGTCCGCCGACTACCTCGAAGCACTGTTCGAGCTCGAGGAGGAGGGGATCCCGACCGTGCAGGCCGAGCTGAGCCGCTGGATGGGCGTGAGCCGCGCGTCGGTGTCCGAGCACGTGAAGCGGCTGATCGGTGACGGGCTCCTGGCCGTGGACGGACGCACGCTCCGGTTCACGCGCGCCGGACGCGAGATGGCGGTGACGCTCGTCCGACGCCATCGCCTCGCCGAGCATCTCCTGATCGACGTGATCGGCCTTCCCTGGCACCAGGCGCACGAGGAGGCGGAGGTGTGGGAACGCGTGATCTCCGACCAGGTGGAGGCGCGCCTCGTGGCGATCCTGCACGACCCCGGCGCCTGCCCCCACGGCAACCCGATCCCAGGCTCGTCGAACGAGGCCGACGTCTCGAGACTCGTGGCGCTCAACGCCGTCGTCCCCGGGACGACCGCCACCCTTCGGCGCCTCACCGAGGACCTCGAGCTCGAACTCGACGTGATGCGATTCCTGGAGTCCAGCGGGCTGATGCCCGGCGCCGAGCTCGTCGTTGACGACATCGGTCCCGACGGCACGATGAGCCTGCGTGTGGGCGACAAGCCGGCCGCCCTCGGCGCCAACCTCGCCGACCACCTCTGGGTCGATCCCGCCCCTTCAGCACGCTGAACCGCAGTCACATCGTTCGCCCCCGAACGACCTTGACGCGAATCCCACCCTCTGGATAGGATTTCGCCTATCCGAATGCATCTTGTTCGGGATACCGAACAGACCGAGGAAGGGTTCGGCACCGATGTTGCCCACGTTCGTGATCGGGCTCCGCGAAGGACTCGAGGCCGCCTTGATCGTCGGCATCATCGCGGCGTTCCTGATCCAGCGGGGGGAGCCGAAGGCGCTGCGCCCCATGTGGGTCGGCGTCGCGGTGGCCTTGGGTCTGTGCGTGGTGGTCGCCGTGGTGCTGCAGGTCGTGGGCCGGTCCCTCCCGTTCAAGCAGCGGGAGATCATGGAGGGCGTCTTGGGCCTGGTGGCCGTGGCGGGCGTCACCTACATGATCGTGTGGATGCGCCGACATGCGCGGGAACTCAAGGTCACGCTGGAGGCGCATGCGGCGAACGCCCTGGTCACGGGCTCGGTGCTGGCCCTGGCCGGCATGGCGTTCTTCGCGGTGCTCCGTGAAGGGCTCGAGACCGCCATCTTCATGGTGGCCGCCTTCCAGACCTCCCTCAGCCCCGTCGCCGCCGGGTTCGGCGCCACCCTGGGGGTGGCGGTGGCGGTCGCCCTGGGCTACGGGATCTACCGCGGCGGCGTCAGGATCAACCTCGCGCGGTTCTTCCGGATCACCGGCTTCGTGCTGGTCCTGGTGGCCGCGGGCCTGTTGGCCAAGTCGGTCCATTCCTTCGCGGAGGCGGGCATCGTCAACACCTGGCAGTCCCATGCCTTGGACCTGACCTGGCTCATCGCCCCGAACTCGGTGCGGGCATCCCTGATCACGGGGATGCTGGGCCTGCAGCCCGTCCCCACCACCGCCGAGGTGCTCGTGTGGCTCGCCTATGCGATCCCCATGGGTCTTTACGTCCTGTGGCCCCAACGCCGCCCCACCTCCCCCGTGCCCAAGGATGACCGCGCCCCCGTCCCGCAATCCGCCGCCTGAGCCACCCACACCGACGAAAGAGAGGATCGATGACCAGAGAGTTCCGCACGGCCGTGATCGCCATCGTGAGCGTCCTCCTGCTGACCGGTGTCGCCTGCAGCAGCAACGGCAGCGCGGAAGGTGATGTCCAGGTCTCGCTGAAGGACTTCGACCTCACCGTCTCTCCCACCGACGTGCCTGCCGGGCAGGTCACCCTGGCCGCCACCAACGCGGGCCCCAGCACCCACGAGTTCGAGGTGTTCTCCGTCGCAGACGGCGTGGACGCCAACGACCTGCCGGTGGAGGACGATGTGGCGGTGACGGACGGTCTCACGCTGGTCGACGAGCTCGAGGACGTCCTTCCGGGATCCACCGCGAGCCTCGACGTCGATCTAGAGCCCGGCACCTACGCGGTCGTGTGCAACCTCCCCGAGCACTATGCGCAAGGGATGCACGCGACGCTGAAGGTAACGTAGCCGGCCCGCACAGCCGAGGGCGTGGAACACCGACAGGTTCTCCACATCGGCGCAGGCCGCTGACCTGCAGCTCTTCGACAAGTCCGCAGCGTGCGAGGGGTGGGCCGCGAGTTGACAGGGTCTCAACCTCACGTCTATCTTTCGCTTCGGTCCCGTGCGGCCACGGGAAGCAGCGGGAAACCGCCACTGACCAGGTCGCGTGGGACCACGGTTTGACGGGCCGTGTCGTTCGGAACGGAACGCTCGCGTATGGGGAAGGCGTGAGCGAACCGCATCGGCGACACGGCCCGTCATTCGTATCGCAACCCTGCAGGACGACCCTAGAGTCCGGGTTGAGGTTGCCTATCCACCCGCGATCACGATCGTCCCGGTCATGCCCATCGCGCCGTGGTACGCGCAGAAGAACGTGTAGACCCCGGGGCCTCCCAGCTTGCGGCCGAGATCCTTGATCTGGATCACGCCGCCCTTGCGCAGGTCCTCGGAGAACCCGAGCTGCGGGAACGTGACGTTGTGCCTCACCCGTCCCTCGTTCACGAACGTGACGGTGCGCGTTTGCGAGAGCGGGAGAGAGGGATGCGCGTCGTGGAAGTGGTAGTCGATCGCCGTGATCCCGTAGGGGATGGACGGATCGTCCGACTGCTGGACGATGATCGGGAACCCGCCGTCGGATGGCGCACTTCCAGGGTTGGACGTGCACCCGGTCACGACCAGCATCAGGCTCACGACGAGCGCGGCGCGGGCGGCCCTCACAGGATCTCCGCGAAGAACCGCTGCAGGCGCTGCTGACTGGGGGTTCGCGAAGACCTCCCGTGGATCGCCCGACTCCGCGATCACCCCCTCGTCCATGAAGACCATCTGGGTGCCGACCTCCCGGGCGAACCCCATCTCGTGGGTCACCACCATCATCGTCATCCCTTCGGCGGCAAGGTCCTTCATCACCTGCAGGACCTCCCCCACCAGCTCCGGATCCAGAGCACTCGTCACCTCGTCGAAGAGCATGAGCCGCGGCCGCATCGCCAGCGCGCGAGCGATGGCGACCCGTTGCTGCTGGCCGCCCGACAGGGAGCCGGGGTGGGCGTCGGCCTTCTCCTCCAGTTTGACGCGCACGAGCTGATCCCGTGCCCTGGCCTCGGCGTCGGACGCCTTCAGCTTCAGGACCTTCTCAAGTGGCAGGGTGATGTTCTGCAGCGCGGTCTTGTGCGGGAACAGGTTGAAGGACTGGAAGACCATCCCGATGTGGGTCCGGACCTCGTTCAGGTTCGCGCGCACGTCCGTGATGTCCTGTCCATCGAACCAGACGTGGCCATGGCTCGGGAGCTCCAGGAGGTTCACGCATCGAAGGAGCGTCGACTTCCCGCCCCCGATGGCCCGACCACCACCTGGACGTCGCCCTCGTTGAGCGCGAAGTCGATCCCGCGAAGCACATGGTTGTCCCCGAACCACTTGTGCACCGCCTCGAGACGGACGATGGAGCCGTCGCTGTTCGGCATCACGCTCCGCCTGTGACGGACACGAGCCCGGATCTGAGGTGGCGCTCCACACGGTTCACGATCCAGATCATCGGGAGCGTGATGATCAGGTATCCCGCGGACACGGCGAGGAAATACGTGGCGCTGAACGTACGCGAGTAGCCCTGCTGGGCGGCGCCGAACAGATCCAGCTCTTGGAGTGGGAGCCCCAGGATCACCACCAGCGAGGTGTCCTTGATCAGGATCACGAACTCGTTCAACAGCGGAGGGATCACGCGCCGGACCGCCTGGGGGACGATCGCGAACCGCATCGCTTGGAGGTACGTCATCCCGACGGACCGGGCGGCTTCCATCTGGCCGCGGTCGATGGACTGGATCCCGGCCCTGAAGACCTCCGCGGAGTACGCGCCCATGTTGAGCGCCAGGACCGCGATGGCCACGGTGAACACCCCCAGATGGAGTCCCAGGCCGAGGTTCACGCCGAAGTAGCCGATCGACAGCTGCACCAACAGCGGGGTGCCCCGGAAGACGTTGATATAGGCGGAGGCCGGGGCCCGCACCGCGCGTCGCTTGGAGATGATGAGCATCGACAGCACGAGTCCGATCACGATCCCCCCGATCTCGCCGCCGAACGCCAACAGGAGCGTGTACTTGACCCCTCGCACGAGCCGGTACCCATCCGACTTCAAGGACTCGAAGTCCATGAACTGCGACACGAACTTCTCGGGCGTGCCGGAGGCGAACACCCATAGCACGATCGACACCATCACCGCCTGCAGACCCAGCACGGCGCCCGTGATCGTGTGATCCCGCTTGCGCCGCGTGTCCATGGAGCGATACCGGGCCCACCCGGTGATCGCGGCGCCCAGTCCTAGCGCGAACGAGACGACGAGCACCACGGCTTGCTCGGTGGACGTGAACCCCTCGACGATGTGGCACACGCCCAGGGCGCCCTCGCTCCCGGTGGGCGGACTGGTATCGGTGCCCGGCGTGAACGGGATGATGCCCTGGTCGACGCACGACTGGGTCACGGGGCCTCCGTTGACCGCATAGTCGAGCTGGATCACCAACGTGCCGGCCAGCACCAAGATCACGGCCGTCGCCCCCACGATGAAGATCGCGAGTGCGAGCGGCGAGGTGGCGCCCGCGGTGTCAGGGGCGCTCAGCTCCTGAGCATCCACCTCGGCGGTTCGATGCTCGCTCACGTGTGGATCACCCTCGGCCGGCCGATCGATCAGACCTCGTTCAGACCGCGTCGGTCAGCTCCGTGTCCTGCTCGTCAGCTCGCCGGCTGATACTCCTTGGGCACCGGGGTCCCAGGGAACCACTTGTCGTAGATCGTCGCGAACTGACCGTCGTCGATCACCTGCTGCAGGCCGTCGTTCCACGCCGCCACGAGCGCGGTGCTCGTGGGCGCGAACGCGAACGCGTACTTCTCGTTCGTGTCGATCGGCGCCACGACCGCCACATCGCTCATCGTGTCCGCGATGGCGTAGGAGGCCGGCTCGTCGACCACCACGGCGGTGAGGTTGCCCGCGCTCAGATCGCGGAACGCGTCCGGACCGGTCGTGAAGGTCTGATGGTGACGCCCTTGGGCTCCAGGTTCTCGATGGCCCAGTCGGCGCCCGTCGTCCCCTTCTGCGCACCCACGGTGTCCCCGGAGACGAGTTGATCGGGCGAGGTGATGTCCGGAGACTCTTTCGTGTTGACGGACAGGGCCTGCTGGGAGTTGTAGTAGTAGTTCGAGAAGGCGACCTTCTGAGCGCGCTCCTTGCCCGTCTTCCCGGTGGCGGTCACGGCCGCGGCCACCACGTCGAACTGGCCGTCGGCCACCGCGGTGAAGATCGTGTTGAAGTTCGCCTTCACCCATTTCACCTTGCCCTCGTACCCGAGCTTGGCGGCGATCGCGTGGTGAGATCGATGTCGAACCCGACCGGGTTGTCACCCTTCACCGTCTCGAAGGGCGGGTAGTCGAGGCAGGACCCCACCGTGATGAAACCTGGGTCGATGGTCTCGAACGAGGCGGCCCCCGAGGCGCTGGTGGGCGGAGGGGTGGTCCCCTCGTCCTCGGACGAGCTGCTCGCGCACGCGGCGCTCACCAGCGCCAACGTCGCGAACAGGACGGCGATCGATGCGGCTCTCTTCCTCAACGGGACCCCTCCCATGCTTTGACCGATCCGATAGGTGCTCGATTGTGAACCACAAGTGGCCTCGCCACAATCCAATGCCCCGAACCCTGACCGGGGCGCCCAACGTGCCCGCTACTCTATGGCACACAAGGCCGGGATGGCGGAACTGGCAGACGCGCGGGACTCAAAATCCCGTGGGCTTCGGCCCGTGCGGGTTCGACCCCCGCTCCCGGCACTAGCAGCCACCTGCGAAGACGTATGCCGCGTAGTCGAGCGACTCTGGCAGACAAGAGCCCTTGCTGCCACTAGACCAGACGAGCGAGGCACCGACAAGGCTCCCCAGACGTTGTGGTCAGTGTCCCCTGAGTCCCCGACGATGACGCGACTGAGCTGCTCCGGGACTACCGATCGGTGGGTGTTGCGGGTTGGACGTCCCCGGGGTCGTTCGATGAGGACTGAGGCCGACGCGCGTCGATCAACAGCACGGTGATGTAGGCCACGACGACCCCCACGATGATCAGCGGTGACACGCCGGCGCCCGCCCGCGACACGATCAGGGCGATGACGATGGCAGACAGCGGGAGACGGAGGACCGACACGACCATCGCCCCCACCAGGACGCCCACCGCCGGTGTCTCGCTGAGTCCCGGCAGGTGCGAGGCCAGTAGCCCCCCGACGATCCCCATGAAGATAGCCGGGAACGTCGGCCCACCTCGGGCCGCGCCGAGCGAGACCGCCCATGCGAAACCCTTGAAGACGACGATCAGCGCGATCGTGCCGATCGCCAGCGCAGCTGCATCCTTGACGACGGTATTCATCGCCTCTTGCCCGGAGAAGAGGATCACGTTCGCGGGCAGGTCGGTGATCTGCGCGAATGCGATCGCCAGTCCCGCCACTACGAGCGCGGCCACCGGGATGACCAGGAACGCCCGCCGGGTCACGAGGTGATTCGTCCGCCGGCCGATCTCGATGATCGTCCACGACACGATCGCCGCCGCGATCCCGAGCGCCACCGTCCAGAGAAAGTCACTCACCTTGGGGCTGGTGTACGCAGGGAGGGTGAGTGGGGAGATGGCGTAGTCGCTGGAGCTGAGTCCGGTCAGGTTGCCGACACCGACGAAGACCAGCGAGCCGATCCCGGCCGCGACCAGACCTGGGAGCAACACGAGCGGCAGCGTCGGCCCGCCCAACCCCGCCGCCTCGATGATGATGACGGCGCCGATGACGGGTGAGCCGAAGATCGTGGCGAGCGCGGCGAAGCTCGCGGCGGCCGCGAGGACGAGCTTGGCGCGATCGGGCACGTCCCGCTTCGACTGTTGCACGGCCAGGAGCGCGAGTCCCGTCCCCAGAGCGATGAGCGGGGCCTCCGGGCCAAGCACGAAGCCGAGGGCGATCGACGCGAGCGCAGCTAGCAGGACCCCCGGAAGTTCGACGGGCCTGGTCGGCGGCCCGGTCTTCAGGCCGTCCGCCGGGACGTGGCCGCCACGGCCCGGCAAGCGCTCAACCGCGAATGCGATGACCAGGCCAGCGATGCCGAGCACGGGCAGGGGCCACCACGTCGGTACCTGATCGAACCCGAGGTCGCTCGGGAGGTTCACGTACACCCACTCCTGCACCGCATGGATGATCTCGAGGAAACCCCAGCAGGCCACCGACACGACGATGCCGATCAGGGCCGACAGGATGAGCAGACGTCGGAACTCCCTGCTTCGGATCAATGACTCGGGATCAGGCTGCGGCTCCCCGGAGGCTGCTGCCGGTTGTTGGGCATCGCCCCGCGCTCCCCCCGTGACGTTCATGCTCCCGCACCGCCCCCTCTGATCGCGCTCGCGCGAACCACGTCAGCGCCTGACGATACCGGGCCACGGATGGCGGCGCAGACGCTCGATGGCACACGATCTGAGGGCCGTTCGACCCCCCATTACAACGCCCGCAACGGGCAGACTCGGAGTAGGAGATAGAGGGGAGGCGGCAGGCCGCTCCCAATCATGGATTTCCTGCCGCGGAGGGGATGGACAGGATGCTTGCCATGACAGCAGCTTCGTTGCTCTGGTGGACGGTCGCGATCATCATCTGGATCGCGCTCGCGTTCTGGCCCGCGCGTGTCGCGGGTCGCAAGGGGCATAGCTTCGTCGGGTACTTCATCTTCAGCTTGTTCTTCTTCCCGGCCGCGCTGATCGTGGCGTATGTCGTACCGGACCGTCATGTGATGACGGCAGCCTGAGGCGAGGGAAGAACCCAGGTTGAGGTAAGCGACGGACCGCCAGTACTCCCCGGGTAGCGCCGGGAGGACTGGCGGCCCGTCGAATGTGAGCACGTCTTGGGGAGCCACAACAGCTCCGGGTCTGAGGCTAAGGCTAGCTGGCGCGGCGTGCGTGCCTCTGCGGCGCTGCACGACGGCTGGGGATGGCCGGTGGCGTCTGACCTGCAGAAACAGGATGACACCTGAAGACGCGGGATCGGCCAGGACGTACGGGCGGGGACTCAATATCCCGTGGGCTTCGGCCCGTGCGGGTTCGACCCCCGCTCCCGGCACCACCGCGCTTCCGGCGCCGCTCAGGGAACCAGGTCCGCGGGAGCGAGCGTCTCCCGATACACGGGTTCGGCCGGGAGATCCGCCCCGATCAGCGGCACGTCCGGCGCCCGGTAGACCGCGATCGCCACCTCCGCGGCGCACTCGCCCAGTTCGCTGCACGAGATCGTCCCCGTGAGCCCGGAGTACTCGCTCGTGGAGAACGCCGCCTCCTGCAGCGCCGCCCGATCGATCGTGAGCGACCCGTCATCGTTCACCGTGGTCGATCGTTGGAGCGCATCGAACAGGACGCTCACGGCATCGAACGCATAAGCGTGGTACGGGGTCACCGGCGCGTCCCCGAACTGCTCTTCGTAGGCGGGTAGCAACGATGAATAGAAGTCCGACGTCCGGAACACGGCCGGATCTGGCCCGGTCAGGTAGGTACCGTTGGCCGCGACACCGGCCTCCTCCAGGTAGGAGGCGCTCATGCATCCACCCGACTCCGCCAGCGCGATCGCGTTCAGGGCCGGGGTCCCGGCCACGATCCGCGCGATCAGTGCGCAGGTCGAGCTCGGGTCGGCCGAGTCGTAGTACAGGAGCGCGGGCGGATCCTCCGAGATCCGCTCGATCGAGGCCTTCAACGCGCGATGGGTGGTGATGGTCACCACCTGAGGCATGGCGCCGCCCAGCGCAACGAACCGTGATCGGAACGTATCGGGGGGACCGCCGGCAGCGGTTCCCGCATCCTCGAACACCAAGGCGGTGCGCGCCTGCAACCGTTCGTACGCGAAGTCGGCCGTCACCGCCGCCGCGAGGTTGCCGTTGGGCGCGAGGCTCAGGAAGAACGGCTGATGGGTGCCCTCCGCCGTGAGCCGGGGATCTCCGGCCGAGGGCGAGATCGTCACGATGCCCTCGGCAGACAGGACCCGATCCGCGGCATCCACGGCGGCGGCGGAGCACCCCGTGCCGATGACGCCGGTGATCTTCGGGTCGGCGCCCAGGATCCTGGCGCCCGCAACCCCGCCCTCGGGCGTGCACGTCTCGTCGACGTTGACCAGCTGGATCGGGTGGTCCAGGAACTTACCCGGCCGCTCGTCGAACTTGCCGTCGAGGAAGTCGACCGCGAGCTGGACGCCGCGGAGCGTGTCGACGCCTTCGACCGAGGCCACGCCGCTGGTGGGCAGGAGGGTGCCCAGCTCGATCGGTGCGTCCGGCGCCACCGTGATCGAGCCCAGGGGGTCGGCCGACGGCGTGGTGGGCCCCGGGGTCGCCGGAGGGTCCGTGCACGCGGCCAGGACCGCCGCCGCGACCGCCGCGACCGTCAGGAGCCGGCGTCGGGGGCGGCTCACGGCTCGCGCTCGATGGCGCCCCGGAAGTCGGCGGCGAGCGCCAAGAACCCGGCCCGATCACCCTCGAGCATCCGGGCCATCAGGGCCGTCCCCACGATCACGCCGTCGGCGAACCCGCAGGCCTCCGCCGCCTGCTTGGGGGTCCCGATCCCCACCCCCACCAGCAGTGGAAGGTCCGTAAGGGGTCGGAGGGTCGCCACCAGCTGCTGGGCCGTGCCCGAGAGCTCCTCGCGGGCACCGGTGACACCGTAGGTGGCGACGCAGTAGACGAACCCGCGTGCGCGATCGGCGATCTCCCGCAACCGTGCCGGCCTGGTGCCGGGTGCGGCCAGCAGCACGGTATCGAGACCGCGCTCCCCCGCCGCCTCCTCCACGTCGTGGGCCTCGTCCACGGGCAGGTCCGGCACGATGATGCCTGCGACCCCCGCCTCCGCGGCCTCGTCCAGGAACGCGGGGATCCCCCGACGCACCACGGGGTTCACGTAAGTCATCACCGCCACAGGGATCGCCAGGGCCGCCTCCCGGATCGTCTGGAAGATGGTCTGAGGTCGCGCTCCGGCCAGGAGGGCCGCCCGTGAGGCCTCTTGGATCACCCCGCCGTCCATCACCGGATCGGAGAAGGGGATCCCCACCTCGAGGGCGTCGGCCCCGGTCCCCTGGATCGCTCGGAGCAGATCGGCGTCGACCCCGGGGAATCCGCCCGTCACGTACGGCACGAACGCGCGCCCCCCGGAGGCGCGCCGCGACCGGAGGGTCCTCTCAAGCTCACCCACTGACGGGGGCCTCCCCCAGCGCGGCCAGGACCGTGTCCAGATCCTTGTCACCGCGGCCCGACAGGCAGACCAAGACGCGCGATCCGGCGGGCAGGGGCCGATCCAACAGCCATCCGATCACGTGAGCGGGCTCCAGCGCAGGGAGGATGCCCTCCGTCCGGGCGAGGGCCTGGAACCCCGCCAGCGCCTGGTCATCGTCGGCACTCACGTACCGAGCGAGCCCTTCGTCGTTCAGCCACGCATGCTCGGGCCCCACACCCGGGTAGTCGAGGCCGGCGGAGATCGAGTGCGTCTCCACGACCTGACCGTCGGGGTCCTGGAGGAGGTAGCTCAAGGCACCGTGGAGGATCCCCGGCTGCCCCTGCGTGATGGACGCACAGTGCTCCCCGAGGTTCATGCCGCGTCCCCCCGCTTCCACGCCGATCAGGCTGACCCCCGGTGCGCCGACGAAGGCCGTGAACATCCCGATCGCGTTCGAGCCCCCGCCGACGCAGGCCACCACGTACTCCGGATCCGCCCCCATGGCCTCGGCGTATTGGACCCGGGCTTCGTCGCCGATCACGCGCTGCAGATCACGCACCAGCTCGGGGAACGGGTGCGGTCCCACGACGGACCCGATGATGTAGTGGGTGTCGGCCACGGTCGCGGCCCAATCGCGCAGGGCTTCGTTCACGGCTTCCTTCAATGTCCGTGTGCCCGCCATCACCGGAACCACCGAGGCTCCCAAGAGCTTCATCCGGGCCACGTTGGGCGCCTGGCGATGGGTGTCCTCCTCGCCCATGTACACGACGCACGGCAGGCCGAGCAGCGCGCAGGCGGTTGCGGCCGCCACCCCGTGCTGGCCGGCTCCCGTCTCGGCGATGATGCGCTCCTTGCCCAGGCGCGTGGCGAGCAACGCCTGGCCGAGAGCGTTGTTGATCTTGTGGGCGCCCGTGTGGGCCAGGTCCTCGCGTTTGAGCCAGATGTCGTATCCGAGCTGGTCCGACAGCCGAACGGCCCGGGTGACGGGGGTCGGGCGACCGACGAAATCCCGAGAGAGCGCCGAGAGCTCTCCCCTGAACCCGGGATCGTGCTTCAACGCGCTCCACGCCTCGGCCAGCTCATCGAGGGCGGGGATCAGGACCTCGGGCACGTAGCGGCCACCGTACGTGCCGAAGCGTCCCCGGTCGTCGGGCCTGGCCGCATCGGTGGTCCCGACGGTCATGCTCATCCGCTGTCCTCCCCCGTGAGATCCCGCAGCATCGCGGCGGGGTCCGAGGCCCGCATCAGGGCCTCCCCCACCAGGATGCCAGACGCGCCGGCCTCGACGGCCTGCACCACCTGGGCGCGGGACCCGATCCCGCTCTCCATCACGGCCAGCCGGTCCCCTGGGACGCGCCCGAGGCGCGCCAGCGCCGCGTCCACGTCCACGTCCAGGGTCTCCAGATCACGGGCGTTCACCCCGATCACGACCGCGCCCGTTGCGAGGGCGCGATCGAGGTCCTCGTCGGAGTGCGCCTCCACGAGCGGCTGCATCCCCATGTCGCCTACCGTGGCGAGCATGGCGTCGAGCTCGGCGTCCGTGAGGCACGCCACGATCACCAGCACCGCGTCGGCACCGTGGGCACGAGACTCGATCACCTGGACGGGGTCGACCAGGAAATCCTTGCGCAGCAACGGAAGGCGCACGGCCGTCCGCACGGCCTGCAGATCCAGCAGCGAGCCGTGGAAATGACGCGGCTCGGTCAGGACCGAGATGGCGGCCGCTCCGCCGACCTCGTACGCGGCGGCCTGGGTGATGGGATCGCGATCCGCGATCGCTCCCGCCGACGGAGACGCGCGCTTCACCTCTGCGATGACGGATGGGGTGCGGGCCCGCAGGCAGCCCTCCAGATCCCGGGGGGGCGGCATCGCCATCGTCCGCGCGAGCAGGGCTGAGGCGTCGAGCGGCTGAGCGAGCAGGTCGCGGCGGATGCGGTCCGTGAGATCGGTGAGGAAGCCCATGCGGCCCGGATTCTAGGCGTGATGTGACCCCGAGGGCCGGACGTCACCCGTCCCCGAGGCCGAGCGCCGTCGCCAGGTCGAGACCACCTTCGATGGCGGCCCGTCCCACGATGGCCGCCTCGGCCCCGGCATCCCGCGCCGCCCGGAGATCGGCCACCGACGCGATCCCACCCGCGGCGATCACGGGACGGCCCAGCTCCGCCACCGCACGCAGAGCGCCCAGGTCGGGACCTCCCAGCTCAGAGACGCGCGGCACGGCCGTCACCACGAAACGCGCAGCGGGCAGGCCGCGGAGCGCCCTCAGGGTCTCGTCCAACGGCAGATCGATCGACCGGTGCCCCCGCGAGCGCACCCGGTCGCCGTCGACCTCGATCCCCACGGCGAGACGATCCCCCAGCTCGGCCACCAGGCGCGCTACCCGCTCCGGATCCCCGAGGGCGCCGGAGGCGAGCACGATCCGGTCCGCGCCCACGTCCACCAGGTAGGCGATGTCCGCATCGTCGACCACGCCCCCACTCACCTGGATCTTGGCCCCCACGAACAGCGCGGCCCGACGGACGGCCATCACGGTGTTCATGTTGAGCGCGTTCCCGGTGAACGCCAGATCCATGTCGACGACGTGCAGCCACCGGGCGCCCGCCGTCACGAAGGCTTCCGCGGCCGCCATGGGACTCCCGCCGAACGCCTCCACCGGACGCGGGCCCTGAGGCGTGTAGGCGGCGAGACGGCCGCCGGCCACGTCGATGGCGGGGATCACGTGGAACATCGGTGAAAGCCTACGCCGGGGTCCGATCCAAGGCCGCCCGAGCGATCACCAGGTCCTCGAACGCCAGCCCGACGGACTTGAAGACGGTGTGGCGCCCCTCGATGCTCGCCCCCCGGACCAGCTCCTGCAGGTCGGCGTCGATCCGCGCGCGGGTGTCGGCCCCGAACGCCATCACCAGGTCGCCGGCCTCCGACACAGCCGCATCGCGTGTCTCAACCACGATGCCGGCCTCGCGCACCGCCTCCTCGTCCAGCTCGCGCGCGTCCGCGCGGAACGCGCCGACGGCGTTGACGTGGCAGCCTTCCCGCAGGCGCCGGCCGTCGAACACGGGCGTGCTACTGGTCGTGCACACGCACACGATGTCGGCATCGGAGACGGCGTCGGGATCCCCGACGGCTGCGGTGATCCCCACTGCGCGTGCGGCTCCGGCGAGAGCGTCCGCGGATGCAGCCGTGCGCGAGACGACCATCAGGTCCTCGATCGGGCGCACGGCACGCATCGACTCGAGGTGCGCGGCCGCCTGCACCCCCGCCCCGAAGATCACCAACCGCCGAGCGTCGGAGGGGGCGAGCCAGCGCGTGGCCAGCGCCGATACCGCCGCCGTCCGGATGGCGGTGAGCGCGCTCCCTTCGATCACCGCGGCGGGCGCTTGGGTCTCCGTGTCGAACACGACGTACACGGCCTGGATGTACGGGACACCACGAGCAACGTTGTCCGGGGTCAGCGTCAGCAGCTTCACCCCCACCGTGTTGGCGTCGAAGGCCGGCATCAGCAGCAGGGATCCATTGGCCGTCTCTAAGGAGGATCTAGGGGGCGTGGCCGCGGGATCTTGGTCGCGGAACGCGATCTCCAACGCGTCGACCGCCGCCTCACAGGGCACGAGCCTTCGCAGCTCGTCGGCGTCGACCCAGCGCACGCCCATCAGAGCTCCCCCGGCATCTTCATCCCTTCACCGGTGCCTTCCCGGGTTGCACCCGACGGGGGGTCAGCCCGCGGTGACCAGGGCGGGATCGCGCTCAACCCGGGCGGCGCTGGTGCCCAGGAGCCCTCGCAACTCGCCCAGGAGCGCGCCCGTGACGTTCACCCGGTGCGGGCCGACCTCCAGGGGGGTGATGCCGGTCGATGAGACGAACCGCACCCGCACCTGCGCCTCCCCGGGGTGGGCCTCGAACAGGTCCTTCATCTTCGCCAGGACCGCGGGTGTGCAGGCGGCGGCAGGAAGGTCGACCACGAGCGAGGGCGGGTCGACGGGCATCCCCGCTCCCCCCAGGTCTGGCTCGTGGACGTCGTTGGCCCGGATCTGGA
The DNA here is from genome assembly GCA_963826185.1 of uncultured Actinomycetes bacterium. Taxonomy (GTDB): domain Bacteria; phylum Actinomycetota; class UBA4738; order UBA4738; family HRBIN12; genus JAOUEA01. The sequence continues at coordinate 168,047 of CAWGVY010000004.1, forward strand.
GCTCCCGGCCCCGCAGGTCGATGCGACCGGTCACCACCACGATGCGATCGGTCTCGATCAACCCCGGTACGGACTCGTACACGGACGGGAAGGCAAGGACCTCGACGCCGCCCGCTAGACCCTCCAGCCGGAACTGGGCGTAGGGCTCGCCACCACGCTTCGTGTACTTGCGGGCCACCGCCCCGATGATCCCGCCGATCGTCACCAGGTCACCGTCGCCCAGGGACTCCAGATCGACGATGGCGTGCGTGGTCTTCGCTTCGAGCGCCGGGCCTACCTCCAGCAGCGGGTGGTCGGTCACGAACTGGCCGAGCATCTCCTTCTCGTAACGGAGCCGCTCGTTCTTGTCGAACTCCGCCCCCTGAAGCACCGACTCGTCGATCTGACCCACCGCACCGTCGTCGCCCCCGAACAGGGAGAACTGGCCCGCGGCCTCGGCCTTGCGCTCAGCCACGATGGGCGCCGACACCATCTCTTGATGCTCCAGCAGTGCGCGGCGCGCGTAGCCCAGCGAGTCGAACGCTCCCGCCAGGATCAAGGACTCCAACACCCGCTTCGTGAGGACGCTGGGTTCCACCTTGCGGCAGAAGTCCGCGAACGAGGTGAACGTTCCTTCCGACCGTCGTGCCTCGATGATGTGCGAGACGGCACCCTCCCCCACGTTGCGCACCGCCGACAGTCCGTAGCGGATGGCGATCTGGTCGCCGGCGGCCGGCGCGAAATCCGTCTCCGACTCGTTCACGTCGGGCGGGAGGACCTCGATGTCCATGCCGCGGCACGCGTACAGGTAGTACGGCTTGCGATCCTTGTCGTCCTTCACGGAGGTGAGGATCGCCGACATGTACTCCACGGGATGGTGCGCCATCAGGTAGGCGGTCTGGTAGGCGATGAAGCCGTAGGCACACGCGTGGGCAGCCGGGAATCCGTAGTCGGCGAACGGCTCGATCAGATCGAACAACTCTTTGGCCAGGCGCTCCGGATGGCCCTGCTCGCGGCACCCCGCCACGAACTTCTCGCGCTCGGCCCCCACGAGCTCGCGCTTCTTCTTCGCCATGACCTTCCGCAACGTGTCGGCCTGGCCCATCGTGTAGCCCGCGATCGTGACCGCGATCTGCATGATCTGCTCCTGGTAGACCATGACGCCGTAGGTCGAGCCGAGCGCGGTCTCGAGATCCGGGTGGGGATACGTCACCTTGCGACGGCCGTGTTTGCGTTCGGCGTACTCGGTGTGCAGGCCGTTGTTCAAGGGGCCCGGGCGGTACAACGCCACCAACGCCATCATGTCTTCGAACCGGTCCGGCTCGAGCAGCTTGATCAGGTTTCGCATGCCGGGTGACTCCATCTGGAACACCCCGGTGGTGTCCGCGCGCTGCAGCATCCGATAGGTTTCGGCGTCGTCCAACGGGACGTGATCGATGTCGAGCTCGATGCCGCGGGCACGCAGATGCCGCAGGGTATCCTCGATCACCGACAGGTTCCGCAGACCGAGGAAGTCCATCTTCAGCAACCCGAGCGCCTCGACGCCGTTCATGTCGAACTGCGTCACGACCTTCTTGGAGTCGTCTCGGGAGTCCTTCGAGAGTTTCAGCGGGAGGTAGTTGACGAGCGGGGCGTCGCCGATCACCACGCCCGCAGCGTGAACCGAGTCCTCGCGGCGGAGCCCCTCGAGGGCCCGCGCCGTCTCGATGATCTCCTTGGCCTCCGGCTCGCGCTCGTAGGCCGTGGCGAGATCGGGCGAGAGCTTCAGCGCGTCGTCGAGCGGGTAGTCGCGCCCCATCACCGCGGGCGGGTACATCTTGCAGAGACGGTCCCCCACCGCGGGCGGGAAGCCCAGCACCCGCGCGGCGTCGCGGATCCCCTGCTTCCCCTTGATCGTCTGGAACGTGACGATCTGGGCGACGTGGTCGGCACCGTACTTCTGGGTCGCGTAGCGGATCACCTCGTCGCGACGTCGCTCGTCGAAGTCCATGTCGATGTCGGGCATCTGGATCCGCTCTGGGTTGAGGAAGCGTTCGAAGAGCAAGCCGTAGCGAAGTGGGTCCAGGTCCGTGATGCGCAGGCAGTACGACACGACGGAGCCGGCCGCCGACCCGCGACCGGGCCCGACCCGGATCCCGCTCTCGCGCGCATAGCGGATCAGGTCCCAGACGATCAGGAAGTACCCCCCGAACCCCATCGAGGTGATGACCCCGAGCTCGTGATCGATCCGCCCTTTGATCTCGGGGCTGAGGGTTCCGTACCGCGCGGCCGCTCCCTCCTCCACCAGCGAACGCAGGTACCCGTCGCGGTCCATGCCCTCGGGCGTCTCGAACCGAGGAAGGTGGTAGCGCTCTTCCGCCGGCGCCCGGTCACCGTAGGCGATATCCAGACGGACCCGCTCGGCGATCCGCAACGTCTGGTCGCAGGCGTCGGGTCGCTCCGCGAACAGCTGCCGCATCTCCTGCGGGCTCTTCAGGTAGAACTCCTCCGAGTCGAACCGCAGCCGCTTCGTGTCGGTCTGCAGCTTCTGCTGCTGGATGCACAGGAGGACGTCGTGCGGCTTCGCGTCTTCCCTGACGGTGTAGTGGAGGTCGTTCGTGGCCACGACCGGGATCCCGAGCTCGTCGCCCAGCTCGAACTGCCGGCGCAAGATGGCATGCTGATCGGCGAGTCCGTGGTCCTGGACCTCGATGAAGTAGTTCGCGGGGCCGAAGATGTCGCGATACTCGGCCGCGGCGTCGCGGGCCCGGACGCTCGTTGCCGGCCAGCAGCGAAACACCGATCTCCGAGGAGAGACACCCGGAGAGGCAGATCACGCCCTCGGCGTGCTCGGCCATCAGTTGCTTGTCCATCCGCGGCCGGTGGTAGAAGCCTTCCAGATGCGCTGCCGACACCAACCGCAGCAGGTTCCGGTAGCCGACCTCGTTCTCCGCCAGCAGGGTGAGGTGGTAGTACTTCTCCTCGCTCTCACCCGGGTTGCGGTCGAACCGAGAGCCGGGGGCCACGTAGGCCTCGACGCCGATGATCGGGGTGACGCCCGCCGCGCGAGCCGCGTCGAGGAAGCGCAGGGTCCCGAACATCACCCCGTGATCGGTCACGGCGACCGCGGGCATCCCCAGGCGTTGGACCTCGGTGAAGATGGTGGGCGCGGACGGGTTCGAGGTCGGCGGCTCGATCCGGGCAGCGCCGTCCAGCAACGAATACTCCGAGTGCACGTGGAGGTGGACGAAGCTGGCGTCGTCGGTGTGCGTCATCTGCGTGGTCCGGACCTCCTGCGGGAGGTTATCCACAACGGGCTCGGCCAGCTGTGGAGAACTACAACGGTGTGATTCGCGGGGAGATGCTCACGCTACCACTCACGTCAACCCCCCGGAACCTCGGGCTCGAGCGCGGCGAGCGCGGCCGAGAGATCTGGGGGCAGTGGCTCCTCGACCTCGACCAGGTCACCGGTCAGCGGATGGACGAACGCGATCCACCAGGAGTGCAGGAAGGGACGGTCGAGTCCAAGCGCCTGCGCGTCAGGACCCCCTCCCCCATAGCGGCGGTCCCCGAGGATGGGGTGGCCGATCGCCTGCAGATGGACGCGGATCTGGTGGGTGCGCCCGGTCCGTGGGATCGCCTCGAGCAGTGTGGCGTGTTCGAAGCGGTCCCGGACCTCGAAGCGGGTCTGGGCGGGACGCCCCTGCGAGCGATCGACCACCACACGGGCGTCGTGGCGACCGAGCGGGGCCTCAACCTCGAACGTGTCGTGATCGACCACGCCACGGACCAAGGCGAGGTAGCGGCGATCGACCTCGTGACGGCGGAACAGCTCCGCGATCGCCTCATGTGCCGGATCGCTCTGGGCCACCACGATCAGGCCGCTCGTCCCGGCGTCAAGCCGATGGACGATCCCGGGTCGCAGCGGACCGCCCACCGTCGAAAGCCGCTCTCCCATCCCCACGAGTCGGTTCACCAGGGTGCCACCGCGCCGGTCGAGCGTCGGGTGGGTCACCATCCCCGCGGGCTTCGCCACCACCAGGAGGTCACCGCCCCGGTATCGGACGGGCACCGGCGGCCCCTCACCCTCGAGCTCGTCCCGGTCCTCAATGTCGGCCTCGATCCGCTCGCCCCCGCTCAGGCGGAAGGACTTCGGCCGCACCTGCCCGTCGACCCTGACGCGGCCCGACGCGATCGCGCGCTGGGCGTCGGCGCGTGGAACCCGGGCGAGCTCGGCGAGCACGGCATCCAGACGCCCGGGCGTCGCCACGAGCGGCTTACGGGTCGCCACCGCTCGCCTCCCGCGTCTGGCGGACCTCGCGGTCGGCGCGAAGCGAGGCCCACGCGAGGAGGATGGCCCCCACCACGATGGCGCTATCGGCCAGGTTGAACACGGGCCAGACATGCAGATCGATGAAGTCGATCACCCGCCCCCGCAGACCTGACCCGCGAGCGATCCGATCGGTGAGATTGCCGAGCGCGCCACCCAGGACGAGTCCGAGCGCGAACGCGGTCACCATGCTCCGATGACGCGTGGACGTCGCCACGATCACAACCGCGACCGTGACCGAAGCCCCGACGAAGAGCCACGGGGCGCTCTGCCCCAGGCTGAACGCCCCCCCGGAGTTCGTGGTGTACCGGAGGGATAGCACGCCGGGGATCAGGTCGATCGGATGGTCGGGCAGGGTCGCCTCGGCCCACAGCTTCGAGAGGCGATCCAGGACGTAGACGGCGGTGGCGGTCCCGAACAGGATGCCCGCGCCCCGTCGCCCGACGCGGTCCACAACGACTACCTTCGGGACTGCGCCTGCGCGTCCTTGATGCAGAGGTCGACGTAGGGAAGCGCCTTGATCCTGGCCTTCTCGATCGGCTTCCCGCATCGCTCGCAGGCGCCGTAGGTGCCCTCCTCGATCCGCTTCAACGCGCGGTCGATCTTCTGAAGGAGATCCCGCACGTTGTTCTCGATCGACAGATCCTTCTCGCGCTCGAACGTGGCCGTGCCGGCGTCGGCTGATTCGTCGTCCAGGCCGACGTCGCCGGCCAGATCCGACTGCGTGGCCGCGAAGGAGTCCTCTTCGATGGTCGACAGCTGCGTCGCCAGCTCGACCTTCTCCTCCTGGAGACGGACCCGCAGGTCCTCGACCTCTTTGGTGGTCAACTTGGTCCCGGCCATGGTCGGCGAAGGGTAGCAGATGGGGGCTGTGAGACCTCGTTCCTGCAGCTCAGAGGGCATGTCGGGTCGTTCGAGCCCCAGCGGTGCTCGGCCGGTGTAGCATGCAAGCAACGGCGACGACGGGAACGCGGTCGCGGGGTCGGTTGAGGCAGAAGCGAGCCGGAGATGGTGAGAGTCCGGCGCCCGACTTCCCGCGAGCATCCTCCCCGAGCCGCTGCCCGAACCGGGGGTGGAAGGCCCACCCCACGCAGTAGGCGCAGCCGGGTTCCGCCCGTGACAGGGGAGGGCCGTGATGGCGGCCGTGAGGGGTCGGACGTCGAGAGACGCCCGGCAACGCGGGGTGGTACCGCGGGGCAACGACACGCCTCGTCCCGGCACGTCAGGGACGGGGCGTTTCCCGTTGTTCGGAGGAGGAACGATGGCGCGGTTCGAACCGGTGGACCCGAAGGTGAGTTTCCCCGAGCTTGAACACCAGATCCTCGCCTTCTGGAAGGAGGCGGACGTCTTCAGCCGCTCCCTGGCCCAGCGTGAGGGCGGGCCGCTATGGGTCTTCTACGAGGGCCCCCCCACCGCCAACGGGAAACCGGGGGTGCATCACGTGGAGCCCCGCACCTTCAAGGACGTGTTCCCCCGCTACAAGACGATGACCGGTCACTACGTCCCCCGCAAGGGCGGGTGGGACTGCCACGGGCTCCCGGTGGAGTTGGAGGTCGAGAAGGAGATCGGCACCACCGGCAAACGTGACATCGAGGCGTTCGGGATCGCCGCGTTCAACGAGCGCTGCCGCGAGTCTGTGAAGCGGTACGTCGGCGAGTTCGAACGTCTCACGGAGCGGATCGGCTACTGGGTGGATATGTCCGAGGCCTACTGGACGATGTCCCCCGCTTACATCGAGAGCGTGTGGTGGTCACTCAAGCGCCTGCACGAACGGGGACTGCTGGTGCGGTCCGACCGGATCACGCCCTACTGCCCGCGATGCGGCACAGGGCTGTCCGACGCCGAGGTCGCCCTCGGGTACCGGACCGTTGAGGACCCCAGCGTGTTCGTGCGCTTCCCGCTGGTCGAGACCCCCGATCCCGCCCTCTCAGGTTCATCGATGATCGTGTGGACGACGACGCCGTGGACGCTGCCGGCCAACACCGGGTCGGCCGTTGACCCGGAGGCGGAGTACGTGGTGGTGGACACGGGCGAGGAGCGGCTGGTCCTGGGGGCAGCCAGGCGCGAAGCCGTCATGGGTGATCGCGGCACCGTCGTGGCCACGGTGCGCGGCGAGGCTCTGGTGGGTGCCCGCTACGAGCCTCCGTATCGCAACGTCGAGGAAGCGCACACCGTCGTCGGTGGCTCCTTCGTCTCCATGGAGGACGGCTCGGGGATCGTTCACATGGCGCCCGCGTTCGGTGCGGCGGACCTGGCGGTCGGGCGCGAACAGGGCTGGGAGGTGTTCAAGCCCGTCGACGACACGGGGCGGTTCACCGAGCAAGCGCCGGCGTTCGTTCGAGGGATGTTCGTTAAGGACGCCGATCCCCTGATCATCGAGGATCTCCGCGATCGCGGCGTGGTGGTGCGCGCGGGCACGATCGAGCACAGCTACCCCTTCTGTTGGCGGTGCCGGACCCCGCTCCTCTACTACGCGCGCACTTCCTGGTACGTCCGCACCACCGCCGTGAAGGAGCGGCTCCTGGCGGTCAACGACGATGTCGCCTGGTATCCCGAACACATCAAAGAGGGTCGATTCGGCAACTGGCTCGAGAACAACGTCGATTGGGCGCTGTCCCGCGAGCGGTATTGGGGGACGCCACTTCCGATCTGGATCTGCGCGTCCGGACACGAGCGGGCGGTGGGATCGTTGCAGGAACTCGGAGCTCTCGCCGGGCGCGACCTCGCCGACATCGATCCACACCGACCGGCGATCGATGAGGTCGCGTTTGCTTGCGAGTCGTGCGGGAGCTTGATGACGCGGGTCCCCGAGGTGATCGACGCCTGGTACGACTCCGGCGCGATGCCGTTCGCTCAATGGTCCTACCATCCCGAGCTGGGACGCGGCGAGGAGCTGTTCGCCGAGCGGTTCCCCGCGGACTTCATCTCCGAGGCGATCGACCAGACCCGCGGCTGGTTCTACACGTTGATGGCCGAAGGGGTGCTGCAGTTCGACGAGACGGCGTACCGCAACGTCGTCTGCCTCGGACACCTCGTGGCGGCCGACGGCAGGAAGATGTCGAAGTCCCTGGGGAACACCTTCGACCCGTGGGAGGCGCTGGATCGCCAGGGAGCTGACGCTCTGCGGTGGTTCATGGTGACGTCGGGATCGCCGTGGGCTCCCCGGCGGATCGGTCATGAAGTGCTGGACGAGGTCCTGCGTCAGTTCCTGTTGACGCTGTGGAACGTCTACTCCTTCTTCGTCACCTACGCCAACGCCGACGGGTTCGACCCACAGACCCCCGCACCGGCTCCAGCTGACCGAACCGTGATGGACAGATGGATCCTTTCGCAGCTCTCGCAGACGGTGTCCGTGGCTCGCGATGGCTTGGAGGTCTACGACGCCACGGGCGCCGGACGACGGATCCAATCGTTCGTGGACGACCTGTCGAACTGGTACGTCAGGAGGTCACGTCGCCGCTTCTGGAACCCGGGTGGCGACGCGGCCGCCGACGCGGCCACGGCCTTCCACACGCTCCATGAGTGTCTCGTGACGGTCGCCACCCTGTTGGCTCCTTTCACGCCGTTCGTGGCTGAGGCCCTGTGGCGCAACCTCGCGGCTGGACGCGGCGATCTCCCCGACTCGGTCCATCTGGCTGACTACCCACCCCCGGATCCCGGCGCCCTGGACCCGGCACTGGATGAGGTCATGGAGGCGGCGCGGGGGATGGTGGATCTGGGGAGGAGGATCCGCGTCGAGCACAAGGTCAAGACGCGCCAGCCGCTTTCCGGGGCGGTGGTCCACTACGCCGGCGATCGCGACGTCCTGGGCTCCGTCTTGGATCTGGTCCGAGATGAGCTGAACGTGAAACGGATCGGGTTCGCAGCGAGCGCCGACGAGCTCGGCCGATGGCGCGCTCGACCCAACTTCAAGGTGTTAGGCCCGCGGCTGGGTCCTCGCGTCAAGGCGCTGGCCACGCTCCTGGCCGGCGACGAGGGGTCCGTGGCGGGACGGTTGGCTCAAGGGGAGGCGGTGACCCTGGACGTCGAGGGGGAGCCGGTGACCCTGGAACCCGACGACGTCGAGTTGGTCCAGGAGGTCACCCAGGGCTACGGCGTTGCCTCGGACGGTGGCATCACCGTGGCCCTGGCGCTCGAACTGACCGACGACCTTCGACGCGAGGGTCTGGCCAGGGAGGTGATCCGGGCGGTCCAGGATGCGCGGAAGGCCGCCGACCTCCATGTGAGCGACCGGATCGATCTGGGGGTCGAAGCGCGCGGCCCTGTCGCGGAGGCGCTTCACGCCCACCGTGACGAGATCGCGGCTGAGACGCTGGCGCTATCGGTGGAGCCCGAATCGCTGGCCGGCGCCGAGCGGCAGGAAACGGTCATCGACGGCACGACGGTCGTGGTGACGGTCCGGATGGCCGTGCCGCGCGCGTGAGATGCCGCCGGACCGATCGCCCGGCGACCCGGCTCAGTCCTCTCCCCAGAACAGCTCGCGAAGCGAATCGTCGGAGGCGCTCCCCGAGCCCTTGTCGTCGTCGCCATCCGATCGCCCGACCGACGCGGGCTCGGGCTCGGAGACCCTGACCGGTTCTTCCGCTTTGGGGAGCTCGACGGTGGAGCCGGCGCCCGGGGCGGACGCCACCGGCGCTTCCTGGGTCCCTCGCTCGGCGCTCGCGGACTTGGCCTCGGGCGCTGCCGACCGGTCCTTCGCGGGATCGCTGACGGGCATCGCGGACGGGCTCTTGGCCGGCGGGGAGGCCTTCGACGCCGTCGATGGCTTCGTCGCTGCCTCGGCGACCGGGGCCGGAGGTGGCGGGGTCTGTGTCGCCGACGCTCGTGCCGACTTCGCCATGGCCTTCACCGACTCCGCGTGCTCTTGCACCAGCAGAGCCAACTCCTGGAGGAACTCCTTCTCGTGCGCGAGCAAGGCATTGAACGGGGCGCGCTCAGCGCCGGTGCCCATGGCTTGGCCTCGCGCCCCGGCCAGGATCGTGGCGGCCTCAGCCCGAGCACGCCGGATGATCTCGTCGGCCTGACGGTTCACGTCGTCGAGGTCGGAGGTGCCGACCACGGGCGAGACGCCGCCGCGCAGACGCTTGTTCTCCTCCGTCATGGCGGACATGGCCTCGGTCACCTGGTCCAAGAACTCATCGACATCGCGCATGCTGTACCCGCGACCGAGGCGGGCCACGCCGAACTCCTTCTGCTGCACATCCAACGGCGTCAGCAGCCTCGAGGAGGTCGAGGGGGGTGGTGGAGCCACCGGCTCGGCGGCGGTGAAGCCTGCATCGGCGAGTTCCTTCTCTTTCTTCTTCATGGGGGGCTTCCTTCCTCGATCAGCACAGGGCCTGCCTGAGCACGATCACGATCACGAACAACACCAACATCGACAGATCGAACATCCCGGCCGGTGGCACGATCTTGCGGAGCGGACGCAGGGCCGGCTCGGTGACGTCGATCAGCAGCTCGTGCGCCGACCGGATGGGGCCGGTGGCCGGGAGCCTCACACCGAAGAACTCGAGCCAGCTCACCAGGACCCGGATGAGCAGGATCAGCTCGAACACCAGGAGGGCCAGGCACACCAGCCTGAGCACCGGATTCGACGCGCCGAACATCGCGGGAGAGGCTAACAGTCAGGGCGAGACGCACGTCCGGCCCAGCGCCTAGAACTGGTTATAGAACCCGCCGCCCGCCAGGCGCTCGCGTTCTTCGGCCGAGACCTCGACATCCACCGGCGTGAGCAGGTACACGCGGTTCGCCACCAACTCGATCTTGCCATCCAGCCCGTAGACGAGCCCGCTCGCGAAATCGACGAGCCTGCGAGCGATCGCGTCGTCCGTCGCCTGCAGGTTCATGATCACCGCGGTGCCTTCCTTGAAGTGGTCGGCGACCTCGCGGGCTTCGTTGAAGCGCTTGGGCTCGGACTTGTGGATCGCGCCGGTGGCCGCGGCACGCGGGGACGCGATCGTTCGAACGACGCCGTCGGAGTCGGACGGCACGTCGCGGACGGCCTGCGGGCGCATGCGTCGCACCGGGGCAGGATCGCCCTCGGGCATCTCTTCGACGAACTCCTCGTCATCCTCGACCAGACCGAGGTAGTTCAGGGTCTTCTTCCACACGCCCGCCATCCACGTCCTCCCTACATCACGGCGTCCGGGGACCGAACAACGCCGTTCCGACGCGCACCATGGTAGCGCCTTCCTCGACCGCGACCTCGTAATCCAACGACATCCCCATCGACAATTCCAGCACCTCCTGGTGCCGCTCGCGCACCCGATCGCGCAGTTCGCGCAACGTCACGAACCAGGGACGGGCATCCTCCGGGGTCGCCGGGATGGGTGGGAGGGTCATCAGCCCGCGGAGATGGACCCCTTCCATAGCGACCAGCCGATCCGCCACGTCACCCACGTCCTGGGCCACCACGCCCGTGCGCTCCCCCGTGAGATCCACCTCGATGAGCACATCGATGGTCCGTCCGGCCTCGGCCGCCCTTCGCGCCATCCGTTCCGTGGCGTGGTCTCCCGTGACCGTCTCCACGACGTCGGCCAACGCCGCCACGTGATGGGCGGAGCTCGCCTGCAGGGTCCCGATGAAGTGCCATTCCGCCCCGGGCACGTGATCGTGCTTCGCTCGGAGCTCCTGGATGTAGTTCTCTCCTACGGCGACGACCCCCGCCTCCACCACCCAGCCGATCGCCTCCGCGGGCACCGTCTTCGCCGCGGCTACGAGCATGATCTCAGCAGGGTCCCGATCAGCTCTGGCGGCGCCCCGCCGCATCCCAACCTGGATCGCGGCCAGGTTCTCCAGGATCTCGTCCCGGCTGCCGACGCTCACCGCCGTCTCCCCCACATGAACGAGCAGCCTAGCGCCGGGGATCGGCCGATCTTCCAGAGGGCTCGTCTCATGAAGAAGGGGCGGGGAGGTCCTCTCGGCCAAGAGGCGGGGGAAGGGCGCCTCCTCGCTTCGGGTACCTCCCCGCCCCCACATCGTGCGGGGCCGCACGGAGCGGTTGGGACCGCGTCAGCTCTTCAAGAAATCCGGGATGTCCAGGTCCTCCTCGGCGTCGAACGACACGGTCTGCGGTTCGTGCTCCCCGGTGATGAACACGTCCGTCTCCTCGTCGCCCTCCTCGGCCAGGATCGACGGGAGCGATTCGCGTTCGCCCTCGCCCGAGCGGACCGGCTCCTCGAGCAGGCGCGACAGCCGGCTCTCGAACTGGTTCGATCCCGCAGCGGCGGGCGTCACCTTGTCGAAGCCGGCCGCGACCACGGTGACCCGAACCTCTTCGCCCAATGCGTCGTCCACGACCGCCCCGAAGATGATGTTGGCGTCGGGATGGGCGACCTTGGTGATCGCATCGGCCGCCTGGTTCACCTCGTGCAGAGTGAGATCGGTGGGACCGGCGATGGAGAGCAGGACACCCTTGGCTCCGTCGATCGACGACTCCAGCAGCGGCGAGCTGATCGCCGCCTTCGCAGCCTCGGTCGCCCGGTCAGCGCCGGCGCCGATGCCGATGCCCATCAGGGCCGAACCGGCGCCCGCCATCACCGACTTCACATCCGCGAAGTCCAGGTTGATCAGCCCCGGTGTCGTGATCAGCGACGTGATCCCATCGACACCTTGGAACAGGACCTGATCCGCCATCCGGAAGGCCTCGACCATAGGGGTGTTGGGCTCGGCGACCTGCAGAAGTCGATCGTTCGGCACGACGATGAGCGTATCGACCGCCTTCTTGAGTTCGGTGATCCCCACATCCGCCTGGGTGGCACGCTTGCGCCCCTCGAAACCGAAGGGGCGCGTCACCACACCGATCGTGAGGGCTCCAAGGCCTCGGGCGATCTCGGCCACGACCGGGGCTCCACCCGTGCCGGTTCCACCGCCCTCTCCGGCGGTGATGAACACCATGTCCGCGCCCTTGAGGATCTCCTCGATCTCGTCGGCATGCTCCGAGGCCGCGCCCTTGCCCACGTCCGGATCGGATCCGGCTCCCAGGCCCCGCGTGGTCTCCCGGCCGATGTCCATCTTGACCTCGGCGTCGGACATCAGGAGGGTCTGTGCGTCGGTGTTCACGGCGATGAACTCCACGCCTCGCAGCCCCGCCTCGATCATCCGGTTCACCGCGTTCACGCCGCCGCCGCCGATCCCGATCACCTTGATCACGGCGAGGTAGTTCTGGGGAGCATCCATCCGCTTGCCTTCCTCCGAACCCCGGGCCCCGGCCCGGTCACCTGGGGAAACGCCGTACCCTCGGTCGAACCATAACCATCAACTGCACGGTGATTGTTATATCTACTGTACGTTGAGCAAGGGAACGTACTAGGAAAGCCCAGGTCCGTCAAGTTGCCGCGCGCGCACCACTGCGCACCGCACTAACAGTTCAGTGGACGGTCACCGGCGTTCCTTCGGTGCGCGATGTCGCCCACATCGCGGGCGAGCCCGGGACGCTCACATCGACCCATGCGACCGGTGATCCATGCCCAGACGCCCAGCGCAACACCGCCTCCAGGTCCTGGCCCTTCGCTCGCAGATCCCGGTCGTCACCGTAGGTCACCATCACACCCGAGCGCATCTGCAGCAGGATCGATCCGTCGTCGCCCACGTCGACTCCCTGCACCTGCGGGGTGAGCGAGCGGGGGAGCGCGGCAACCACACCCGCACCCAGACGAAGGACCGCGGCGGTCGGCTCCGTGGAGCCGTCGCCGGAGCTGATCGTCGGCAGCACGTCGGTCCTCGCGCCGGCCCTGCCCAGCGATGTCCCGTCTCCGGCGATCAGGGTCACGGCCGAACCTCCCCCCACCACCGCAATCCCGGTCCTCTCGACCACGGTGACGCTGAGTCCGTGCGGCAGGTCTCGGCTCACGGAGGCATCCGCGATCCATCGGTTGCGCTCGAGGCGGCGCTCGGCTCGAGCCAGATCGACATGCAGGAGATTGGTCCCTGGTCCGACGCCGGCGATCCGCAGGACCCGCCGCTCCGAGAACCGGTGCTCACCACCCACGGTCACCGTGGTGGCCCGGAACCACGGCCCGTAGGAGGCGGTCACACCCCCGACACCCAGGATCAGAGCCAGGCCGGCGGCGATCGCCCACGGCATCACCTGTCGCCGTCGGGCAGGATCTACGAGCGGGGGCCACGGCGGCCCATCGGGGATATCGACCGGGATCTCCTCGGGAGATGGCGACGTTGACGGCGAAGGATCGGCCGGATCGGGCCCGTGCGTGGGCGCTTCCTCCTCGGCGACCTCTTCGATCGTGACGATCTCCTCCGGCGGACGCCGTTCAACCTGCGACATGCTCGAGTCCTCCGATCAGTCGGACCTCGGGCTCCAAGCGGATCCCGGACCTCGCCTCCACCACGCTCTGGATGCGTTCGATGAGGCTCATCACGTCTGCCGCGCGGGCGCCGGGCTCGGCCACGATGAAGTTCGCGTGCTTCGACGACACGGAGGCGCCCCCGATCCGCAGGGCCTTCCCACCGGCTTCCTCGATCAGGCGCGCGGCGTGGTGGCCGGGGGGATTCGTGAACACGCTGCCGCAGTTCGGCTCAGCGAGGGGCTGGGTGCGCCGACGCCACTCCCTGGCCTCGTCCATCGCGGCACGGATCGCCTCGGAAGGGCCTGGCGTCAGCCCCACCGTGGCCGCGATCACGACCCCGTCGCCCGGGAAGGCGGAACGGCGATAGTCGAACCCGGCCTCCGCGGCTCTCACCTGGATGGACCGACCCTCCATGAGTCGGAAGAGCTCGACACGTTCCACGACGTCGGACATCGACTGTCCATGGGCGCCCGCGTTCATCTTGACCGCCCCTCCCACGGTGGCGGGTATCGCCACGCCGAACTCGAGCCCGGCCAGCCCGTGATGGAGGCCCACCCCAGCGAGCGCCGGCAGCGGCATCGCGGCCCCCGCGGTGACACGGGGACCCTGCCTCGCGGCCCAGCGGAACCCACGGCCGAGCCGGAGCGCCAACCCGGGGAATCCGTCGTCGGCGATCAGGACGTTGGAACCTTTCCCGATGACGGTGAACGGCACGCCGGTCTCGCGAACGGCGTCGCCCGCGACCTCCAGATCGCCCTCATCCTCGGGCTCGAGGTAGAGCGCAGCGGGTCCGCCGATCCGGAACGTCGTCAGAGGCGCCATCGGGAAGGCGGAGCGCAGCCGGTCGCCGCATCCCGCACGGAGGATGGCCTCGGCGCGATCGAGGGCTTCGCTCACCGATCGACCTCCTCGATCCGTGACAACGCCGCATCTCCCAGCATCCACACGTCCCCACATCCCATCGTGACGACGAGGTCTCCCGCACGGACCTCGCGCGCGAGGTACTCGACCACGTCCTGCCGGTGCTGGAGGTAGACGACCGACGTGCCCGGGGATGCGGCGTGAACCCCGTCCACGACCATCTCACCGGTGACCCCGGGGATCGGGTCCTGGTCGGCTCCGTACACGTCGGTCACCAGGACCAGGTCGGCCTCGGCGACGCTGGCCCCCAACTCCCGCCACATGGCCTGCACGCGTGAGTAGCGATGGGGCTGCACCAGGGCGATCAACCGGCGAGGAGATCGGCGGCGAGCCGACTGCAACGTCACCGCCATCTCCGCCGGAACGTGCCCGTAGTCGTCGAAGAACTCCGCTCCGCGCGCCGACCCCCGGTACTCGAACCGTCGATGCACCCCGTCGAAGGAAGCCAGGGCGCCCGCCGCAATACCCGGATCGACGCCCACGTGGTGGGTGGCGAGGACCGCGGCGGCGGCGTCAAGGAGGTTATGGGCACCGTCCACGCGAAGATGGAGCGCCACCTCGTCTCCGTCCGGCATCCGCATGACCCCGCTCGCTCCATCGGGTCCAAGGCCACCGACCCGAACATCGACGTCGTTGCGCTCTCCCAGCCCGTACGTGACCACATTGACGGCACCCGACAATGTGAGCGCGGCCAGCGTGCCCGTCGTCGTCTCCGCACGCGACGACGTGTTCGCACCGGTGGGCGAACGCCGCGAACGCTCGCTCGATCTCATCGCGACCCCCGGGATAGAAATCCACGTGATCCACGTCGACGTTGGTGATGATCCCGATCGACGGACGGACCAGCAGGAAGGATCCGTCGCTCTCGTCGGCCTCGAACACGAACACCTCACCCTCGCCCGGACCTCGCTCCGCTTCCGCTCTCGTTGAGGTCACCGCCGATCAGATAGCTGGGATCCATCCCCGCGCGTTCCAGGATGATGGCCACCATGGAGGTGGTGGTGGTCTTCCCGTGCGTGCCGGCAACCGCGATCGCCTGCAGACCGAACGCGAGGGCCGCGAGGGCCTGTTGGCGAGCCCAGATCGGGATGCCCGCGCTCCGGGCCCGGGCGAGTTCCGGGTTCGTCTCACGGATCGCCGAGGAGATGATCACCACGTCGGGCGTTCCCAGGCGCGAGGCGTCGTGGCCGACCCAGACGGACGCACCCAGTGACCGGAGTTCGTCCAGACCGCGGGAATCCTTCAGATCCGAGCCGGTGACCGCCACCTTCCGCGCCAGGAGCAGGCGGGCGAGGTTGCGCATCCCCGCGCCGCCGACGCCGATCAGGTGCACCGAGTCGACACCCGTCAGGGAGGGCACCGGCAGGGTGGGGATGCTTCCTGGAGGGGGTGTGTAGGTGCTCATGGCTCGGCCACCCTCATCACCAGCGACGCCAGCCGCCGGTCCGCGTCCGGCTTGCCCCAGGCCGAGGAGGCGACAGCCATGCGCTGCCGTCGGACCGGGTCGTCCACGATCCCGGTGATCGTTCGAGCCAGCCCCTGGGGAGACAGATCGGGGTCCAGTTCCACGACGGCGCGCCCCCGCTCGCTCCAGTTCGCGGGCGTTCGCCTCCTGGTGGTTCTCCGTCGCGAACGGGTACGGCACCAGGACCATCGGGATCCCGCACACCGTCATCTCGGCGATGCTCGTGGCCCCCGCGCGGGACACCGCCAGATCGGCCACCGCGTACGCCAGCTCCATGCGGTCGAGGAACGACAGGACGTGCACGCGCAGGTCCATCGTCGATGCCGCCGGTGCTGCCACCACCTCGAGATGCTCTTGTCCCGTCATCACGAGCATCTGCACATCCCCCCGGTCGGCGAGCAAAGGGAAGGCCGCTGCCACGGTCTCATCCAGGTGCAGGGCTCCCTGACTGCCTCCGAACACGACCACCGTGGCACGGTGCTCCTCGAACCCGAACAGCTCGCGAGCTTCGGCAGCCAGCTCGCCTCGGTGAGCGACCACCTCCAAGATGGACGCGCGTACCGGGTTGCCAGTGACGGTGATCTCGGCACGTGCCGATATCCGTCGCGCGGCGTCCTCGAACGTGAGGCCGATCGCCCGCGCTCGTCGACCCAGCAGGCGATTCGCCAGACTCGGGACGGCGTTCTGCTCGTGGATCACCAGCGGGACGCGCACCCGCCGCGCTGCCAGTCCCGGGGGGACGCTCACGTAGCCGCCCACGCCCACCACCACGTCGGCGCCCTTGACGAGAGGACGGGCGGCGCGGACCGATCGCATCGCGACCAGAGGCGCGCGGAGGGCACGCAGCGAGAGCTCCCGATACAGCGGGGCGGCTTCGACGGGGTGGAACACGTATCCGGCCTCGGGGACCAATCGGGCTTCGGGTCCCGAGGACGCGCCGATGAACGACACCTCGGCTCCGTGGTCCCCCACGAGTCGATCGGCCAGCGCGAGGGCGGGGAACACGTGGCCCCCGGTGCCACCGCCCGCGATCACGACCCGCATCACGTCACCTTCCGCGCCGAGGCTCCGTTCCCCACAGGTCGGCGGGCCGCCTGGCCGGTGCACCGCGCCACGCTGGCGAGGACCCCGATCCCGGCGAGCGTGGCGACCAGGGCCGTCCCTCCGAAGGACACGAACGGCAGCGGCACCCCCGTGATGGGCAACAACCCGGTCACCGCGCCCAGGTTGATCACGGTCTGCAGCCCGATCCATCCCGTGATGCCCGCCGCCAGCAGTCGGCCGAACGTGTCCGGCGCGCGGACCGCGATCCTGATCCCCGCCCACAGCAGCATGCCGAAGGTGAGGAGCACCACGATCGCTCCGATCAGGCCGAGCTCTTCACCGATGATCGCGAAGATGAAGTCGCTGTGCGCGTTCGGGAGGTAGTCCCACTTCTGACGACTGTTGCCCAACCCGACGCCGAACCACCCTCCCGAGCTGAGCGCGATCAGGCCCTGGATCAACTGGTACCCAGCTGTCTTCGGCGCCGCTCCCGGGTTCAGCCAGGAATCGATGAACCGCGACCGCCGATAGCTCTCCCCGAAGATCAGCAGCAGGCCGGCCACCAAACCGACGCCGCCGCCGATCGCCAGGTAGCGCATCCGCACCCCGGCTACGAACAACATCAGGAACACCGAGCCGCACAAGATGACCGTGGTGCCCAGGTCGCGTTGAAGGATCGTGAGCAAGGCGATCCCCAGCACGACGGGAGCCAACGGCAGGAGGAGGTGAGCGGGGTCGTTGAGCTTCTTCCATTTCTTCGTGACGAGCGTGGCGGTGAAGGCGATCAGCGCGAGCTTCATGAACTCCGCCGGCTGCAACGTCACCGGACCGAGGTCGATCCAGCGGGAGGCCCCCGAGAAAGCGGTCCCGGAGGCCGGGTGAAGCGCGATCACCATCAGCGGCAGGATCGCCAACATCATGGGCACGGCCAATCGTTGCCAGGCCTGATACGGGATCCGCCAGCACACCACCAGTGCGACGCATCCGGCGACCGCGTACATCGACTGGCGCTGGAAGTACCAGAAGCCGTTCCCCCCGTAGCCTTCCACCGCCGAGATCGAGCCTGCGGACAGCACCATCGTGAGACCGATCACGGTCAGCACGGCGGTGGCGATCAGGAGCAGCCAGAGGTTTGTCCGTGAGGCGGCCGCGGCATCGCGCCGCGATCGCGTCCTTCCTTCGGCCTCCACGAGCCGCAGCCGCGGCGCCCGAGGCTCGGTGCGGGATGCCCTCCGGTGCACACGTTGCGGAGGCCGGCGGGCGGTCTGGCGATCAGCCATCCACCATCGCCTCCCCCAGCGCACGCGCCGCCGCCGCGAACCGGTCGCCGCGTTCGGCGTATCCGGAGAACTGATCCCAGCTCGCGCAGGCGGGCGCGAGCAGCACGACGCCGTGGGGACGCGCGAGGCGGAACGCAGCCGCCACCGCCTCCTCGATCGGTTCGACCACGCTCACCGGTAGGAGCTCATCGAACACCCGCACCACCGCAGGGGCGGCCTCGCCGATCGCGACCACCGCCCGGAGTCGGGCGACCTCCCGCGCCAAGGGAGCCAGGTCCGCGCCCTTCGCCCGACCACCGGCGATGAGCACGGTGTCGTCCCACCCCCTGATCGCGGCGAGCGCCGCGTGCACGTTGGTCGCCTTGGAGTTGTCGACGAACCGCACGCCGCCCACGTCCGCCACGATCTCGCCCCGGTGGCTCGCCGGCGTGAAGCCGGCCAGCCCGGTAGCCACGGCGTCGGCACCGGCGCCGAAGGTCAACGCGGCAGCCGCGGCGGCGGCCGCGTCCTCGCGGTACCCGGCCCGGGTGTCATCGATGATCCCAAGCTCCGACCTTGGCCCGAACCGGCTCACGAGCTGGCCGGAAGGGTCATAGCCGATCGCTCCTTCCTGTGGGGGATCCGTCCCGAACCAGACGACCGGGCACGGAGCCGTGGCCGAGACTCCCGCGCTCGTCGCGTCATCGCGGTTGCCGATGTGCCGGTCCTTAGTGCCCTGGCGGGCGAAGATCTTCGCCTTCGCCGCCGTGTATGCGGCGTAGGAACCGTGCCAGTCCAGATGATCCGGGGCCAGGTTCACCAGCACCGATACCTTCGGGTGGAACGAATCCTGGAGTTGGAGCTGGAAGGAAGAGCACTCCACCACCAACACCTGATGGTCCTCACGCGCGGCCGTGGGGAACGGGTGACCGATGTTCCCGCACGCGGCGGCGTCCATCCCGGCCGTCTGCAGACAGGCTGCGATCATGCCCGTCGTGGTCGTCTTGCCGTTCGTCCCCGTCACCGCCACGTACGGCACCTCGCAGAGTCGAGCCCCCAGCTCCAGTTCCCCCCACACCGGTACGCCCCGTTCTCGCGCCCGCCTGAGGATCGGCGCGTCCTCGGGAACGCCGGGCCCGGCCACCACCAACGTCGCATCGTCCAGGTGCGCGGCGTCGTGGCCTCCCGCCAGCACCTCCACCCCGGCGGCCTCCAGCTCGGGAGCCGATGCCAGCTCATCGAGGGGCCGGGCGTCGGTGACACGGACGGAGGCACCTTCGTCGGCCAGTACGCGGGCGGCCGCCGTTCCGGCCACGCCCGCGCCCACCACCACCGCTCGCTCACCCGCGAACCGCCCGCTCATCCCGCGCCCCCCTGCCGGAGGAAGTCGGCGTAGTACAGACCCAGGCCCACCGCTGACGCAGAGGCCGGCGATGATCCAGAACCGCACGATGACGGTGAACTCCGGCCATCCCGCCAGCTCGAAGTGATGGTGGATCGGCGACATGCGGAAGATGCGCCGGTGGAAGCCTCGGAACGAGATCACCTGCAGGATCACCGACAGCGTCTCCATCACGAACAGCCCGCCGAGGATCACCAGCAGGAGCTGGGTGTTGGTGGTGATGGCCAGGGCGCCGAAGAGTCCTCCGAGCGCGAGCGCCCCCGTGTCTCCCATGAAGATCCTGGCGGGCGCGGCGTTCCACCAGAGGAACCCGGTGGCGGCTCCCATCATGCCTGCGGCGACGATGGCGTTGTCGAGCATCGCCCTGGCGTTCACGTCGTAGCAGCCGGCGTCGGGGACGTTGATCCCGCCGCAGGGGTGACGGAACTGCCAGAACGCGATGAAGACGTAGGCGGCGAGCACCAGGATCGACGAGCCCGCCGCCAGCCCGTCGAGCCCGTCGGTGAGGTTGACGGCATGGGAAGATGCCGTGAGCATCAGGAAGCACCACACCAGGAAGAACGCGCCGAGCCGCAGGCCCGTGTCGCGGATGAACGACAGGTTCGTCACGGCCCCCGTGTTGCCTGCGTAGTGGGCGACGATCACCCCGAACACCACGGAGACGATCGCGGTGCCCAGGAACTTCTGAGACTTCGTCAGTCCGAGAGACCGGCGGTTGCGCACCTTCAAGAAGTCATCCATGAAGCCGACCGCGCCGAAGCCGATCGCCGCGAACAACAGCGCCACCCCGGCGGCCGTGCCCCATCCGGCGGTGACCCTGGTCGCCAGATAGCTGAGGGCGAGGCCGAGGATCATCACCAGGCCGCCCATGGTGGGGGTGCCCATCTTCTCGAAGTGCGTGTGCGGCCCGTCTTCCCGGATCCGCTGACCCCATCCCCAGACGCTGAAGGCTCGGATCGCTACGGGGGTGATCAGCAGGGTCACCGCCAGGCCAACGCCGCCCGCCACCAGGATCGAGATCACCGGAGGGCCTCCGCCATCTCTTCGAGCCCGGCGACGCGCGAGCCCTTGAACAGCACCACGTCTCCCGGTCGGGCCCAGCGGCGTACGTCCTCCAGGGCCTCCTCCGGCTCGTCGTAGGCGACGACCCGAT
The DNA here is from genome assembly GCA_963826185.1 of uncultured Actinomycetes bacterium. Taxonomy (GTDB): domain Bacteria; phylum Actinomycetota; class UBA4738; order UBA4738; family HRBIN12; genus JAOUEA01. The sequence continues at coordinate 188,881 of CAWGVY010000004.1, forward strand.
CGGGCTCGACACCTTCTCGCGCGCCGGCGGCCGCGATCGGACGAGCGGACGGCCCAACGGCGATCAGGCGATCGACACGGAGACGGGCTGCCAGCTCTCCCACGCGCTCGTGCTCGACCATCGAGATGGGACCGAGCTCGGCCATGGTCCCGAGGACGGCGATCAATTGCCCCTCCCCCGCCATCCACCGAGCCGTTCGCAGCGCCGCCGCCATGGACTCGGGGTTGGCGTTGTAGGCGTCGTTGACCACCCGGACCCCGTCCTGCGTGGTGAACGTCTCCATCCGCCATCGAGAGATCGCTGCTCGGCTCAGGGCCTCCCGGGCGGCATCCATCGGGACACCGAGCACAGAGCCCGTGGCGGAGGCGGCGAGCGCATTCGACACCATGTGTTCGCCGGGGACGGCGAGCGTCACCAGCCCGCGTTCGTCGCCCTGCACCAGTTGGAAGGTGGCTCGCCCATCGCCGTCCAACTCGATCTGTTCGGCGCGCACGTCCGCACCCGGCGAGGTTCCGAAGGTGACCACCTGTCCCGTGCAGCGCTCCACATACCCCGCGACGACGGGATCATCCAGGTTCAAGACCGCGACGCCGTCCGCTCCCAGACCGTCGACGGGCTCGGCCGACGCCTCCACGATCCGCTCCCACGATCCGAAGATCTCCAGATGGGCCACGCCCACGTTCGTGACGATCGCGATGTGCGGCCTGGCGACCCGGCACAGCATCGCGACGTCCCCGGCGCGACGGGCTCCCATCTCAGCCACCAGCACCTCCGTGTCGGGAGGCGCTCCCAACACCGTCATGGGAAGTCCGATCTCGTTGTTGAAGGAGCCAGGACTCGCATGGGTACGGAACCGCATGGCCGCGACGGCGGCCGTCATGTCTTTCGTCGAGGTCTTGCCGTTCGCCCCCGTCACGGCGATCACCCGGGCGTCGATACGTTTGCGCTCGTCGTCCGCCAGGCGCAACAACGCCTCGTTCGTGGATCGGACACACACCGCCGGGCCGTCGACGGTCAGACCGTCCCGGACCAGGACGCCGGCCGCGCCGCGTTCGAAGGCTTCCGGCACGAACCTGCCACCGTCCGTCCGCTCCCCTGGCAACGCCACGAACAGCCCACCCCTGCGTACCTTCCTCGAGTCGATCGAGATGGAACTCACCTCGACGTCCTCGCCGAGGAACAGGCCGTCAACGGCTCGAGCCAGATCCGACATCCGCCTCGGCTTCACGACCCGGCCCCCGGTGCGCGCAGAGCCTCGTCGGCCACCTGCCGGTCATCGAACGGCACGACCCGCCCCGCCACCTCCTGGTAGGACTCGTGACCCTTCCCGGCTATGACGACCACATCGCCTTCGCGAGCCTCGGCGACGGCCAGCCGGATCGCGGCCCGCCGGTCGGGCTCCACGACGAAGGCGCCGCCTCCTTCGTGGGCCCCCGTCTCGATCTGCGCGATGATCCCGGCCGGATCCTCCGAACGCGGGTTGTCGGTGGTGACGACGGTCAGGTCCGCCAGCTCGGTGGCCACCTTCCCCATCCGGGGTCGCTTCGCGCGGTCGCGATCCCCCCCGCAACCGAACACGACGATGAGCCGGCCCGACGCGAGCGGGCGCGAAGCCTGCAGCACGCTCTGGATGCTATCCGGCGTATGCGCGTAGTCCACCACCACCAGGAACTTCTGGCCCGCGTCGACCGGCTCGAACCTCCCTGGCACGTGCTCGACGGCGGCGATACCCGCCGCGACCGCGGAAGGGTCGATCCCGATCGTGCGCGCGATCGTAGCGGCGCCCAGCGCGTTCACCACGTTGAACCGGCCGAGCAATCGCGTGCGGATCTCAAGTCCGTCCAGGCGGAACGAGGAGCCGAGCGGGCCGACCCGGACGTCGGTCGCCAGGACATCGGCGGCGGCATCCAGCGCGTACGTCGTGATCGGGATGGAGCCGTGTTCCGCCAGTCGGCGTCCCCATGCATCGTCCACGCCCACCACGCCGACCACCGCGTGACGCGGGTCGAACAGCCGCTGCTTCGCGTCGAAGTAGGACTCCATCGACCCATGGTGGTCCAGGTGGTCCTGGGACAGGTTCGTGAACCCGGCCACGTCGAACACGATGCCGTCCACGCGATGTTGATCCAGGGCGTGCGAGGACACCTCCACCGCGACCGCGTCGACGCCGGCGCCGAGCAGGGAACCGAGCAACCGGTGCAGCTCAGGCGCCTCCGGGGTCGTGCGCGCCATGGGGATCGCGTCCCCGTCGAGACGCACACCCGTGGTGCCGACGGCGGCGCCGCGGCTCCCCGCGGCACGGAAGATCGACTCCAAGAGGAAGGTCGTCGTCGTCTTCCCGTTGGTCCCGGTCACCGCCACGGTCCGCATCGAGGCCGCCGGCGATCCGAACACCGCCGCTGACATCGGGCCCATCGCGTCGCGGACGGACGGCACGATCACCTGCGGAGCGTCCACGCCCTCCAGCCGCCGCTGCACGACCACCGCGGCAGCTCCCGATGCCAGGGCCGCGCGGGCGAAATCATGCCCGTCGAACGAGCGTCCCGGGATACAGAAGAAGAGGCTTCCCCGGGGGACATCACGCGAGTCGAAGGCGACATCGAGGACAGCCGTCGCCCCGTCGCCGTCGATCCGAGAACCCGGAACGGTCGCCACGATCTCGGACAGGGGGCGAGGTCGTACGTGCGGCGGGGGAAGCGAGGGGACCACCGGGCCCGAGCTTACCCTCGCCGTCGGCGACGAGGTCCCCGAGCTCATGACCTGAGTCGGGCGGAGGGCGGGAGCGGGACCGGGGCGGCGGCGGGGATCGCCAGGCGTTGGATCGCGTACCGCGCGATCTCGGAGAAGAGCGGAGCTGCGGCCACACCGCCGTAGACGGTGCTCGGTTCATCGATCGAGACGCCGATCACGACGCGCGGTCGTCGGGCGGGAAGGAACCCGACGAACGACGCCATGTATCGGTCGATGTAGGTGCCACTTGCATCCAGCTTCCGGGCGGTTCCGGTCTTGCCGGCCACCTGGTAGCCGGGGATCGACGCCTCGACCCCGGTCCCGTCCTGCACGACCTCGGCCAGCATGCGAGTGAGGATCTCGGCGGTGTCGGACCGGATCACCTGATGCGTGGGAGCCTTCGGCGCCGGCCGGAACGTTCCTCCCGGACCCCGGGTGCCGCGCACGAGACGAGGCTGCACCCACCGACCGTCGTTCGCGATCGTTGCGTACACATCCGCCATCTGGAGTGGCGTGACGGCGAGTCCCTGTCCGTAGGCTGCGGTGGAACGGATCACGACGTCCCAGGTCGAAGGCGGGCCCGGTATCACACCCGCGGCCTCGCCGGGGAACCCCAGGCCCGTCGGCTGGCCGTAGCCGAACCGGTCCATGTAGTCGGCCATCGGACGGTTCCCCACGCGATCGGCCACCATCGCCGCGCCGATGTTGCTGGACTCGGAGATGATGTCACCGAGGGTCATGGGCTCGATCGGATGCACGTGGGAGTCATGGATCAAGAACGGGCCGACCTGCATCGAGGCCGGAACCCGAAAGACCTGGTTGAGCGAGACGGACCGCGTCTCCAGCGCGGCCGCCGCGGTGATGATCTTGCTCACCGATCCCGGCTCGAACGCGTCGACCACCGCGCGGTTGCGCCACAGGTCCTGATCACCCACGCTGACGTGGTTGGGATCGAACGAGGGGTAGGTCGCCATCGCGTAGATGTCGCCGGTCGCCGGATCCATCACCACCACGGTCCCGCCTTTCGCGCCGTTCGCGAGGACGGCCCGTTCGAGGGCCACCTGGACCTGGTACTGCATCTGGCGATCGATCGTGGTGATCAGGTCGACGCCGGGGATCGGTTCCTTCGTGGTGTCGAGACCGGTGGTGATCGGGACGCCTGCCGGGGACAGTTCCTGCGTGCGCTCCCCCGCGATCCCCTTGAGGGCGGTGTCGTACTGGTCCTCGAGCCCGGCCTGCCCGTCGCCGTCCACGCCGACGAACCCCAGCACCTGAGCTGCGAGTGAACCCGCCGGGTAGTAGCGCTTCGGCACCGGCAGGAAGCCGATGCCCGGCAGGTGCATCGCTTCCAGCTGATCGGCCACGGCCAGATCGACCTGCCGGTCCAAGAACACGAACGTCCCCTCGGAGCGCAGGGCCTGCTCCACGTCTCGGGGCTTCTGCTGAAGGATCGGCGCGATCGCGGCCGCCTCACCGATCGGGTCCGTAACGAGCGACGGGTTCGCGTAGACATCGCGAGCTTCGAGGGTGATCGCCAGGGGCGTGCCTTGGCGATCCAAGATCTCGCCGCGGCGCGCGGGCAGCTCGAGCGTGCTCATGCGCTGCTCGACGCCCAGCTGTGCGTACCCACCCTGGTCACGCACCTGGAGGAACGCCAATCGAACCACGATACCCGCGAACGCGATCACGAGGGCCGTGAACACGATCAAGAGACGGTGGACCGGCGGTCGCCTCACCGGCCGGATCCCGCGCCCGCGTTCTGGTGGGTCGATCCGATCCCCGGCACGGAGAGCACGACGACGGCACCGGATCCGGGCATCACCATCTGGTTGTCCTTCGCCCAGACCGCGATCCGTTCAGGCGAGGAGAGTCGAGCGACCTCGTCGCTCAACGTGGCCAGATCATCGTCTCGATCTCGGACCTCCTGCTGCACCGACTGCATCCGGTAGGTGGTCTGGACCAGCAGGGCGTTCAGGGCGACCACGGCGAAGATCAGCACCGACACGACGCCGGCCGAGAAGAACCAGAACGCGGTGTGGGACCCGCGGCGCGCCCCCGTGCTCTTCTGGGGAGGAATGGAGGTCCGGGGGCGCGCCACGGGTACGGCGGGTCGACGCTGAAGCTCCGGCAGGAGTTCCTGCGCGGGCAGACTCATGCGGCTTCACCCACCCGCTCGGCCGCTCGCAGCATCGCGCTGCGCGCGCGAGGGTTCCGCTCGATCTCGGCCTGGGTTGGACGCATCGGCTTCTTCGTCAGCACGATCAGCCTGTCGTCGTCGCGGAAGCCGAACTTCACGATGCGGTCCTCGAGTGAGTGGTACGCGATCACGACCACACGGCCACCGGGCTCGAGGAGATCGACCGCCTGAGGCAGGGAGGCGGCGAGCTCCTCGAGTTCCCGGTTGACCGCGATGCGCAGCGCCTGGAACGTGCGACGTGCGGGGTGGGGGCCCCCAGGACGTCGTCCCAGTGCGCCTGCGACCACTCGGGCGAGTTGGTCGGTCGTGGTGATCGGCCGGTTGCGCACGATGGCGTGCGCGATACGGCGAGACCGATGTTCTTGCCCGAACTCGAAGATGATGGTGGCGAGCTCCTGCTCGGGAAGCTCGTTGACGAGGTCCGCGGCCGAGGGGGCGTCCGGGTCGTTCCGGTCGCCCATCCGCATGTCCAGCGGCCCGTCGGTGCGGTAGCCGAAGCCTCTATCGGCTCCTGCCAGCTGCATGGAGGACACACCGAGGTCGTAGAGGAAGCCGTCGACGGTCTCGCCCACGGTCCCCTCTTCCACCTCGGAGAACCGTCCTTCGATGAGCCGGACCCGCTCGCCGAACCCCGCCAACCGGTCGGCGGCCAGGGAAAGCGCCTCGGGGTCGCGGTCGACGCCCACGATCCGCTCGACCCCGGCCTCCAGGAGGGCCTCGGCATGGCCGCCCGCACCCACGGTCATGTCCATCACCGTGTGTCGCTCGCCCAGAAGATCGGTGACCTCGTTTACCATCACGGGCTCGTGCGGCCGTCCCTCCCCCACCGTCACCCGAGATGACCGGCCAGGATGCCGACCCCGATCGACGTCAGGAGCGTGAGCGCGGTCACGCCGATCAGCCAGAGGCTCTGGCGGACCTCTCGACCGAGTTTGTTGGGAACGACTGCCATGTGTTCTTACCCCCTGGGGTCGAGTGAGCCGGAGCGGTACGCGTCCGCGAACCCGGCGACGTAGTCCTCGTAGGTGGCGCGATCCCAGATCTCCATCCGGTCGCGCACCCCGAGCACCACCACGTCCTTGTCGATGCCGACGAGTTCTCTCAGTCGCTGCGGGATCGTCACGCGTCCCTGGCCGTCGACCCGCGTCTCATCGGATGACCCGAAGAAGATGCGCGAGAACGCCCGGCCGTCGTTGTCGGAAAGAGGGGAGGACGCGACCTCATCGGAACGCCGCTGCCACTCGGCCCTGGGGAAGACGTAGAGGCAGTGATCCTGGCCCACGGTGATCCAGCAGCCGTCCACGAAGGCGGCTCGGAACTTCGCCGGCAACGACACCCTGCCCTTGGGGTCGAGCTGGTAGCTGTGCGTGCCGAGCAGTTCGGCCACGCCTCCTCCCCTTTCCTCCACTTTGCCCCCCGTTTATGCCACTAGCACTCCACCCCGTCAACACGAAAACCCCCCGAACTCCTGTTCGAACGCGAGGGGGTCAGGTTGCCCCGACTCGGAAGGAGATGTGCGTCGTCAACCGCACGCGGGGTTCGGAGTTGCCCAGAGGCGGGCGGTCCCACGACGCCAGTCGAGCAAAGACGAGCCAGTCGTGGGACCGCCCGCCGATCAGCCTCGAGCAAGCGCCCCCGTCAGGCGACTCGCGAGATCCAAGGGCGCACTACGAGTGGTACGTCACGAGGAGGTAGGGCTCCCACCCCGGCTCGGGCTGCCCCAGCGTGAGGTGAAACCCGTCGCGAGGTGCGAAGGGTGGGCGGGCCAGGTGGAATCCGGCCTCGGCCGGCGTGCGGTCCTCCTTCTTCGCGTTGCACCGCCGGCACGCCGCCACCACGTTGTCCCACACGTGTTGGCCCCCCCGGCTCCTCGGGATCACGTGATCCAGGTTCTCCGCCGACCCGCCGCAGTACTGGCAGGACCAGGCGTCCCGGGCGAAGACCGCCCGTCGGGTAAGGGGCGCGTGCGCGCGGAAGGGCACGCGGACGTAGCGGCGGAGGCGGACGACCGAGGGCGCCTCCATGATCAGCCGCTCGGAGTGGAAGACCATCCCGTTGGACTGCACGACCTCCGCCTTGTCCTTCAACACCAATACCACGGCGCGGCGAGCAGGCACCACGGCCAGCGGTGCGTCAGAAGCGTTGAGGACGAGCGCCCGTCCCATGGCGGAAAGTCTAGCGGGCCGAAGGCGGGTGGCGGGCTCCCGACACGGGAATCACAAGCGTGTAATCTTTCGGGTGGAAGCGGTGGGTCGGCCCACGCGAGATGCCTGGAGTTGCGAACAGGGGCCGCGCGGGGCGTTCCGCGGTATCGGGCCGGCCCCCGCATCCCATCCGCCTCACCCATCGTTCAGCCTCACTGACCCGGCCGTGCGTATCGCTAGGTGGTAGCCCTGTCCCCTTGGGCCGCATGCACGGTGCGGCGTAGTATGGGCCAGTCGCGCGGAGGTGATCGGTGGAGGTACGGGAACGCCCACGAGATTGGCAGCGCTTCGCCGCGCAGTTCCACCAGATCGAGACCAACGTCGAGCGCGTGGTGAGGGGCAAGCATCTCGAGATCCGACTGGCGCTCGTCGGCCTGATCGCCGAGGGCCATCTGCTGATCGAAGACGTGCCCGGGGTTGGCAAGACGATGTTGGCCAAGGCCATCGCCCGCTCGATCGACTGCTCGTTCCGGCGCATCCAATTCACGCCCGACCTGCTGCCCACCGACATCACGGGGGTCAACGTCTTCAACCAAGAGCAGCGGGACTTCGAGTTCCGACCCGGCGCGGTGTTCGCCAATATCGTCCTTGGCGACGAGATCAACCGAGCCTCCCCCAAGACCCAGTCGGCGCTGCTCGAGTGCATGGAGGAGCGTCAGGTCACGGTCGACACCGAGACCCATCCTCTGGGCACGCCCTTCATGGTGATCGCGACGCAGAACCCGATCGAGCATGAGGGCACGTATCCGCTCCCGGAGGCCCAGCTGGACCGGTTCATGCTCCGGCTTTCGATCGGGTACCCCAGCGCGGAGATCGAGACCGAGATCCTGGACACGCATACCGCCGGCCAACCCCTCGGCGACATAGAGCCCGTGACCGACGCCCCCAGCGTGGCGGGGATGATCGAGCAGGCTCGGGAGGTGCACGTCGCACCCGCGATCCGCCGGTACATCGTGTCGCTGGTCGAGGCCACCAGGGCTCACGGGGACGTCTACCTGGGCGCAAGCCCGCGCGCGTCGATCATGCTCCTGCGTGCTTCACGCGCGATGGCGGCCGCCGACGAGCGTGACTACGTGATCCCCGACGACGTGAAGGCGTTGGGGGTGCCGGTCCTGGGTCACCGCATCATCGTCACGGCCGACGCCGTGATGAGCGGCCGCTCGCCCGGGGTCATCGTGAGGGAGATCCTGGCGGAGGTCGCCGTGCCGCTGGCGGAGGGCTGATGCTCTCGGGACGCGGCATGACGGTGTTCGGAGCCGGTCTGGCGATGTGGGTCGCCGCACGCATCGTGGGCTCACCCGGCATGGAAGTGGTGGCGATCGGCCTGGGTTCGCTGCCGTTCCTCGCCGCCGTGTTCGCGCGCTGGAGCCGCCAACGCATCGAGATGCACCGACGCTTGTCCGACGTCCGGGTCGAGCCCGGCACGCGGGTGACGGTCAACGTCGATGTCGAGAACCGCGCCGCGGTGCGCCTCATCGTTCCTGCTCGTCGAAGACCGTCTGCCCGTGGCACTGGGCCGCCCGGCCAGGTTGGTGGTGTCGGGGGTGCCCGCCCATGCGACACAGCGCGTGTCCTACACCGTGCTCCCGCAGGCCCGAGGTCGGTACCAACTGGGACCCATGAGTGTCGACGTGGCCGACCCGTTCGCGCTGACCCGACAACACATGGAGTTCCCCCAGCGCGACGAGCTCCTGGTGACGCCTGAGATCGAGGACCTGATGGGCTCCGGCGGCCCTGGAGCGGGGCCCAGCTTCGGCGCCACGCGGGCCCGACAGCTCTTCCGGACCGGCGAGGAGTACTACACGATGCGCCAGTACCAAGAGGGCGACGACCTGCGGCGGATCCACTGGCCGTCGGTCGCCCGGACGGGCGATCTGATGATCCGTCAGGACGAATCCTCCCGCCGGGCGAGCGGCCTCGTGTTCCTGGACAACCGCTCCTCCGCCCTGGGACAGATCCGCAGCCCCGCGTTCGAACGAGGCGTCTCGGTGGCCGCCACGCTGGGCATGCTGTTGGCGACTCGGGGGTTCGCGCTGCGGTTCGCGACCGCCGACGCCCCCCCGGTGACGGTCAGCCAGGATCGATTCCTCGACGCCCTGGCCGCGGTGGGGCACGGGAACATCCACTCGATGGGCCCGGTCCTGGCGAACCTGCGCGCGGGCTCCTCGGCCGACACCACCCTGATCTTCGTCTCCGCTCCGCCCGAACCTCGTGAGCTGACGTCACTGATCCGCAGCGCCGGCGGGTTCGGGCCCCGCCTGGCGATCCTGATCTACCCCGTGGACCTGGACGCCTTGCCGCCTGATCGCCAGGCGCAGTTCGAGGGGCGGGCGACCCAGGCGCGTCTGGCCCTGGTCAGAGCCGGTTGGGACTGCATCGTCCTGGCCCCCTCCATGAAGCTGAAGGACCGATGGCACACACCTCAGGAACGACCGCTCGCACACAGCGTCTGATCGCGCTGGTCGCCACCTGCCTGCTGGGGGTGACCACCGCCTATGCGCTGGGACGGGTGTTCGACGGCCGGGCCCCTACCTGGCGGCTCATGATGGTCGCGCTCGCCTCGGCAGCGATCGCGTGTCTCATGGAGCGCCGCAACCTGCTGGTGGCCACGCTAGTGAGCGCCGTGGCCCTGATCGTGGCGGTGGGGATCTTGGTCTTCCCCTGGACCACGTGGCACGGCCTGCCCACGCTCGACACCCTGCGGGCCATCGGTCATGCCGCGGGGCTGGTCGGTCAACAGGCGAGGCTGGAGGTTGCCCCGACCGCACCCCTCACCCCGCTGATGCTGGCGGCACTCACCGCGACCTGGGCCGCCATCTTCTCGGCGCACGCGCTGGCCTTCCGCGCCGGAAGCCCGTTGCTGGCCCTCCTCCCCCCCATCGCGTTGATCGCGTTCGCGGACACCGTCTTGGAGGAGTTCGTGAAGCCGATCTACGGGGTGATGTTCCTGGCCGCCGCGCTGGTCGTGATCTTCGCCGACGGCCTGCGGCGCGTCCAAGGATGGGGGCCCGTGTGGACCGGGCCCGGCCGGGCAGCTCGGATCACCGCCACGACCGGCCGGGGCGCCCGCCGGGTCGCCGCGACCGCCGTGGGCCTGGCGCTCGTGGCCCCGATCCTGCTGCCGGGCTTCGGATCGAAAGCCGTCGTGGACTTCAGCACCGACCACGACGATCGCGTCCACATCGACCTGTTGGTGAACGTGGCGAACGCACTCAACCAGCGGGAGCCGGTCGACGTCTTCACGGTCCAGACCTCCCGGCCAGCCTATTATCGCCTGGCCGTCCTGACCCGATTCGACGGTTCCGGGTGGGAGCCGGAGACCGAGCGGCCCGAGCTCACCGACCTGCAGCCCGATGCCCCTCTGTCCGACCCCTACATCGCTCCATCGGTCATCGACACGGCGCCGCGGATCGATCAGCGGTTCCGGATCGCCACCGATTCCGCGGTGCCGTTCCTCCCCGCCGCGACCCAGCCCCTGACGGTCGATACCTCCCTGGACGGGGTGGGCTGGGACGCGAGTTCGGGCGCCTTCACCCTGGCGTCCCCGGAGGACGGTGTGGACGAAGGAACGGAGTACGGGGTGACCTCGCTCGCGATCTCGCCCACGCCCGAGCAACTCCGGCACGTGGTGTTCCCGCGGCCACCCGACGGCTGGTCCTACACCCAGGTCCCAAGCGCACCCGGCCTCGATCCTCGGATCATCACGGTGGCGAACGACTGGACCGAGGGCATCGACAACACCTACGACAAGATCATCGCGATCCAGGACCACCTCGCGAACGGCGGATTCCAGTACGACAAGAGCGTTCCCCGACGTGACGACAGCACGGCGCTCGCGGACTTCCTCCTGATCCCCAGCAAGCAGCGCGGCTTCTGCCAGCAGTTCGCCGGAGCCATGGCCGCCCTGCTGCGCGTGCTGGGGATCCCCTCGCGGGTGGCGGTTGGGTTCACACCCGGCACCGAGATCGACCCGACGAACCACACGTACCTGGTCACGACCGAGGAGGCGCACGCCTGGGTCGAGGTCCTGTTCCCCACCTACGGATGGCTGGCGTTCGAGCCCACGCCTCACCGCGAGAACCCCGTCGCGCTCGCCTACACGAGCCCAGCGGACTCCGTCCAACCGTGTGTCGGGAAGGGGTGCCGAAGGGGGCCAAGAGGGGGCCCGCCAACGAAGGCCATCACCCCGCTGTACCAAGGCGGTGGGCGATTCGGTGGCGTCGAGGGTCGGGAGCCGACGTTGCTGGGCCGCCCGAGCGCGCCGGTGGGAAGCGATCTGGCTCGGAACGAGCGCTGGTTCACGGCTCGCAAGCTCCTGGTGATCGGGCTGGGTCTGCTGATCCTGTTCCTGCTCTCGATCCCGCCGGCCCGCGAGCTCCGGCGCCGGCGGCGATTGCGCCACGCCGCCGGAGAGCCACGCCGGTTGATCCTGACCACCTACGACGTGTTCACGGAGCGCGCCGGTGAGCTGGGGTTCCGGAAGGAACGGGGGGAGACGTTGCAGGAGTACCAGCGGCGGATGCGGGCCTCCGGCGCCCTGAGCAACGGCGACCTCGAGCGCCTCACGCGGGTGACGGGGGGCGCCGCCTACGGTCCCGACCAACCGGAGGAGGACGACGTGCGGGTCGCCACCGAGGCGGCCGACACGACGCTGCGCGATCTGCGCAGCCGCACCCCGTTCACCCAACGGGTGATGGGCCGCTACCGGCGGGAAGACTGATCAGCTGCCGGTCGCGGTCTGCGCGGCTGCCTCGCGGAGCGCCCGGACGAACCGCTCCCGGTCGTCACGGAACTGGGTGACATCGGCCTGCACGCCGGTGGCGATGTCGTCGATCGCCACGAAGAACGCCATCTGGCCCTCGCGCAACGCATCCATCACCTCGCCGTCGCGACGGCAGATCTTGAAGATGCTCTGTCCGTCGGTGACGAGCTTCACCTCCGAGAGGTGGCGGTCGAGGCCGGCCTTGCGGTTCAGGTAGTCCCACGACCGGCGCACCCGTTGCAGGGACATGCCGCCGTCGATCAGCGACTTCACGACGCGCAACGCGACCAGGTCGCGGAAGGCATAGAGGCGGGGGACCCCCGGACGTCCTCCCGTGCCTTGCACCGAGGGATGAACCAGGCCGACTTGGTCCCAATACCTGAGCTGGCGGGGGGTGCAATCGGTGAACTTACATGCCTGGTGAGTGGTGAATCCCTCCATGCGGACGTGCGCCCTTTCGCCGATCCTCGTTCACGTGTTCCACGTTGCGGCACGCCCTCGGATCGAAGGGTGAACCTCCGGTCGACGGTCACGCACCCCGGGGAAGGGGACCACCGTTGTACACCAGCGCGCGAGACAGCGGCAAGCCGAGAGGTCACGTTGGGCGCAGAACCACCCGAACGGGCTACGAGGCTCGTCGGCCGGACGGGCTCAGACGTCGCCAGGCGGTGGCGTCGGCGGCCGGAAGCGAGCCGCCATGCGGCCCAACACGCCGGTGATCGACATCCGCCCCTCCGACTGCATCGCCCGGATCTGGTCGCGACCCAGCTGCCCGATGTAGCGATAGATCAACAGCGCCGACAGCACCATCACCACGAAGCCGACCGCACCGATCCATGGATTCACGACGAAGAGCAAGAGCAGCACCAGGCCCGCGAGGAAGGCGAGGGCTGCGAGGCGGATGCGGCGCGACAGGTGCGAGTACAGGTCGGTGCGACCGACCTGTTCGACGAGCTTGGGATCTTCCTCCGCGAGGCGGCGTTCGATCTCCTCGAGGATCCGTTGTTCGTGCTCACTGAGGGGCATGGGGGCAACAACCTTCCGGTCCGGTTCACGACCGACACTTCGATTATAGGGACCCTCCGCCGACATCCGGAAGGAAGAACGGTGCGCTCGGACGATCTAGGGCCCGCGGCGACCTCGATCCAGGAGTGACGCGGGCCTCGCGGCGCCGTCTCCGAAGCGCAGTTCGATCCGGTCGACGACGCGTTCCACGTCCCCCCATCGCTCGCCGCGGAGCAGGGCCAGCTGTTCGGCACCGGCGCTCACCAGGCCCGAGGCCTGGACCCCCAGGAGACGGATCCGCCTACGTTGGCCCGGCAAGGCGTGGTAGAGCTCGGAGACCGTGTGGTACAGCTCGGCCCCGACCTCCGTGGGGTCCGCGAGGGTGCGGGTGCGGGTGAGGGTGGTGAAGGTGGCCAGCCGGACCTTCAGCACGACCGTGCGGGCGCGGTAGCCATCCTTGCGGAGTCGAGACCCCACCCGACCCGACAGCAGGAGCAGTTCGCGCAGGATCTCCTGGTCGTCATCCAGGTCGTGCTCGAAGGTCTCCTCGTGACCGATCGACTTGGGTGCCTCGTAGGGGATCACCGACCGATCGTCGATGCCTCGAGCGAGCGAGGACAGGTGACGGGCGCTCTGTTCTCCCAGGAGCCGGGCCAGGATCGTCTCCGGCGTGCGGCCGAGGTCACCGATCGTGCGGATGGCCATGCGTCCCAGGGTCTCGCCCGTCTTCTCCCCCACGCCCCACAGGCGTCCCACGGGAAGGGGTTCCAGGTACGCCGCCACACCGTCCACGGGCACCACCTGCATGCCGTCGGGCTTGCGCTCATCGGAGGCGAGCTTGGCCACGAACTTCGTGGGCGCCACGCCAACCGAGCAGGTCACGCCGACCTCGGAGGCCACCTCGCGCCGGATCTTCGCCCCGATGACCTCCGGGGACCCGAAGAGCGTGGTGGCCCCCCCCACGTCCAGGAAGGCCTCGTCGAGCGAGATCGGTTCCACAAGGGGCGTGTGGGCCAGCAGGATCTCGCGGAAGCGGTTCGAGTGGGCCCGGTAGGCCTCGAAGTCGGGCGGGAGGAAGACGGCATCGGGACACAGGCGCCGGGCACGAACGGTGGGCATCGCCGAGCGCACGCCGAACGCTCGCGCTTCGTAGGAGGCCGAGGACACCACTCCGCGGCCGCCCGTGCCGCCCACGACCACCGGGAGCCCCTGCAACCCCGGATCCTTCAAGACCTCCACGCCCGCGTAGAACGCGTCCAGATCCACGTGCAGGATCGGCTCGAGCGGGCGACTGGTCACGGTCTCCATCATCCCGCGGACCCGGGACTCGCGTGCCACAGGGTGCGGGCGTGAACGGCCGGCTGGAAACGCGCCCGTCCCTCGACGCTCTCGGCCATGGCCTCCCGGAGCCGACCCTCGCCGCGCGCCCGGTGCAACGCCAGCAGGTCCCACACCTCCTCGGCGATCACGCTGACGCCCCCCACGCCGGTGCGCCGCAGCTCGCCCCAGACGACCATCGCGTAGGCGTGGAACACCGTCTTGGCCACCTTCGGCTGAACGGACTCGAACACCGTGATCTCCACCGGTCCCGTGGCATCGTCCAGCGTTAGGAAGATGATCCGCTGCCCACTCCGGATCGCCGGGGTCTGCGACGCCACCTTCACGCCGGCCACCATCACCTTCGTCCCGCCACGACACCCCCGGAGATCCCTCGTCCGGATCACCCCCAGATCTGCCAACAACGGCTCGAAGAAGCTCACGATGTGGCGTGTGGCATCCAACCCCAGCACCTCCAGCTCCGCCCCGACGACCTCCGCATCCGAGTAGTCCTTGAACGCACCATCGGTGACGGCAGCATCCGTGAGCGTCAACTGGTCTCCCTCCCGCGCCGCCTCGGTCGTCATCGCCGCGAACAGATGGTTCCGCCGCTTCCCCATCAACCCGTCGAACCCCCCCGCATGCGCGATCGCCTCCACGACCGGCCGCGCCACCGTCGTGCGACGCAGGAGGTCCCCCACATCCACGAACGGACGCTCCGCCCGTGCCTGCAAGATCGATCGGATCTCCCCATCGCTGATCCCATGCACATCCTGCAGAGCCAGCCTGATGCCGTACGTGGGGGTGTGGGACCGTTGCTCGGTCGGGCCAGGAAGAGGGAGGGTCTCGTCCGAGCGTCGTCGAGCGGAGCGAGTGGAACGAGCGGAGACGAGCAGCTCGGACGAGGGCCCGACCGAACCACGGTCCCCACCAGAAACCACCACCTTCTCCACCACGTACTCGGGCTCGCTCAGGTTGATGTCCAGGGGGAGGATCGGGATGTCGTGGTGTCGGGCGTCTTCGAGGATGAGGCGTCGGGGATACATGCCGGGGTCGTGGGTCAATAGGCCGGCGATCAGGTGGGCAGGGTAGTGGGCTTTGAGCCAGGCGGATTGGTAGGTGGGGACGGCGAAGGCGGCGGCGTGGGCCTTGCAGAAGCCGAAGCTGGCGAACTCCGCCACGGCGTTCCAAGTCTTCTCGGCGGTTCCGGGGTCGACGCCCCGGGCTTGCGCTTTCTCGAGGAAGTCGGCTTTGAATCCAGGAAGGAGGTCTTCGTGGTCGAGGTGGCGGCGGATGTCATCGGCCTCGGTGAGGGTGTAGCCGGCCAGGGCGGCGAGCGTTCGGATCACCTGCTCGTGGTAGACGATCACGCCGTGGGTCTCTTGCAGAGCCGGACGCAGGTCGGGATGGGCGTAGGTGGGGCGTTCGCGTCCGGCGCGGCGGGCCAGGAACGGGCGGATCATGTCGGACTTCACCGGGCCCGGGCGGAACAGGGAGATGTCGACGATCAGGTCCTCCCAGCGCTGGGGCTGGAGCTTCTGGAGCAGTTCCCGCTGGCCCGGTGATTCGATCTGGAAACAGCCCAGCGTGTCGGAGTCACGGATCAGCTCGAACGTGGCGGCGTCGTCCAGAGCGATACGGTCCAGGTCGACCTTCTCGCCGGTGGTGCGGGCGATCTCGTTCAGGGCGTGGCGCATGGAGCTGAGCATCCGCACACCCAGGATGTCGAGCTTCAGGTAGCCCAGCAGCTCCACATCGTCCTTGTCCGCCTGGATCATGCGGTGACCGTTCGCGCTGCGCTCCAGGGGAACCCGCTCCACCAGGTCATGGGAAGCAAGCACGATCCCGCACGGGTGCAGCGCGATGTGCCGTGGGAACCCGTCCAGCCGCTCGGCAACGGCGAACAGCCGCTCCATCTGCTCGAACTTCAGGTTGATGCCCTGGAGCTCGGGGAGCTTCTCCATCGCGGTGCGGAGGTTCCGCGCCGCGATATGGGGGAAGGACTTCGCGATCTGGCCAACCTCCACCTCGGGCAGGCCCAGGGCCTTGCCCACCTCCCGGATCGACGAGCGGGCGCGGTAGGTGTCGATCATGGCGACGCAGCCGGCACGTTCGGTGCCGTGGCGCGACAGGATCATGTCGTAGACGTCCTCGCGCCGCGCCGATTCGACGTCGATGTCGATGTCGGGCAGGTCCGTCCGCATCGGGTTCATGAACCGCTCGAAGGCGAGATCGTGCTTGAGCGCATCCACGTCGGAGATCCGCGTGAGGTAGCAGACCAAGGACCCGGCAGCGCTCCCACGGCACGCGGCGCGGATCCCCATGGAGCGGATGTCCGCCGCGATGTCGGCCACCGTCAGGAAGTAGGCGGCGTAGCCCATCTGCCGGATCATCGAGAGCTCCAGATGGAGGCGGTCGCGGAGCTGCTCCGTCTCCTTCACGCCCCGGTCATGGACCCCGCGCCAGCAGCGCTCGACCAGCACGGCGTCGGCGCTGCGGCCCCCGGGCGTGGGGAAGTCCGGGAAGTGGACCCTGCCCAGCCCCAGATCGAAGGTGCAGGCCTCCGCGATGTCCAGCGTGGCGTCGCACAGGTCGGGACGCTCGGCGAACAGCGCCCGCATGTCGGCGGGGGCCTTCAGGGAACCCTCGGCGTTCACCCGGGTGACGTTGGTGGCGGCCACCGGCACGATCCGGCGCATGCACTCAAGCGCATCGGCCAGGAAGGCGTCCTGCGGCGCCAGGTAGCGGACCGGATTCGTGGCCACCGCCCGAACCTCGGCGCGCTCGGCCAGGCGCAGCATCGCGCGTACCTCGTCGTGGGAGCCCACCTCCATCCGATGCTCGACCGCCACGAACAGCCGCTCGGGCCCGAAGGCCTCCCGGAATGACGCCAGGGCTTGCGCGGCCGCGTCCGTTCCCCCTCGGACGGCCAGGCGTCCCGGATGCGATCGGGGGCCCGCCAGCGCGATCAACCCCTTCGCGTGAGCACAGATCTGGAGCGGATCGAGCCACGGATCGCCGCGCTCCCCCACCATGTGCGCGTCGGTGATCAGGCGGCACAGGTTCGCGTATCCGGCTTCGTCGGTGGCGAGGAGGGTCAGTGGGGCGTCTGTAGTGGGCTCGGTCGGCTCCGTTCCTCGCTGCTCGGACGGCTTCGCTGCGCTCGCCGCCTCGATGACGCTGCGGACGGGGACCTCCCGTCCCGCGCCGCACCGTCGTCAGGGACGCCCCTAGCAGCGGCTTGACGCCCTCGGTCTCGCACGCCCGGACGAACCTGGCGGCGCCGTAGAGGGCGTCGCGGTCGGTCAGAGCGACACCGGGCATCTCCAGTTGGGCCGCACGACGCGCCAGCTGCTCGGGCGTGAACGCGCCCTCCTTCAGGGAGAAGCACGACCGCACGTCGAGATGGACGAACGGCACCCGGTCAGTCCCAGAGCCGTTCCATGTGCCACAGGTCTCGCTGGCGGTCGAAGTAGAGGTCCCAGACGGAGCCGCCGCGGGCCTCCACCCGCCAGTACTCGCGGTCACGGCCGTCCGACCACCACCGCCCCTCGATCCGCCACTTCCCGATCACGTCGATCACGTCGTAACGATGATCCCGCCACTCGAACGACGAGGGCATCCCGGCTTCACGTTCGACCCGGATCTGTTCGTCGAACCGCTTCGTCACCGTAGCCTCACCGTGATGGACCTCACAGACATAATCGAACATATGTTCGGGTGGGAGGGTGAATGTACGCCCCCGCTGTGATATCCGTCAAGACCGCGAACGGGCTTCGAACGGGTCCTCCGGCGGAGCCGTATCATGCCCCCCGATGACCACGGTGGCCGATCCGAACGAGCCGCTCTCCTCCACCTCCACGAACCACCAGATCGAGCTGGTGGAGCGCTACAGCGCGCACAACTACCACCCGCTGCCGGTGGTGGTGGCCGACGCCGAGGGCGCGTGGGTCACCGACGTCGAGGGCAAGCGCTACCTGGACATGCTGGCCGCCTATTCGGCCCTGAACTTCGGGCACCGCCACCCCGATCTGGTGCGGGCCGCCCGCGAGCAGCTCGATCACGTCACCCTCACCAGCCGGGCGTTCCACAACGACAAGCTTGGCCCCTTCTGCCGGGATCTGGTCGAGCTGTGCGGTATGGAGATGGCCCTACTGATGAACACGGGAGCCGAGGCCATCGAGACCGCGCTCAAGACAGCTCGGCGCTGGGGCTACGACGTGAAGGGCGTCGCGGAGGACCGGGCGACGATCATCACCTGCAGCGGGAACTTCCACGGCCGGACGATCACGATCGTGAGCTTCAGCTCGGACCCAGCTGCTCGCGGTGGCTTCGGACCGTTCACGCCGGGGTTCGTCGAGGTGCCCTACGGCGATGGCGACGCGTTGGAGGCGGCGCTCGCCGACCCCAACGTGGTGGGGTTCTTGGTCGAGCCGATCCAGGGAGAGGCGGGGGTCATCGTCCCGCCCGAGGGATACCTCCGCCGCGCCCGGGAGCTCTGCACCGAACGCAACGTCTTGCTGATCGCCGATGAGATCCAGTCGGGCTTGGGTCGCACCGGGCGGACCTTCGCGTGTGAGCTGGAGGGCGTGCAGCCGGACCTGTACGTGCTGGGCAAGGCCCTGGGTGGCGGCATCGTGCCGGTCAGCGCGGTGGTCTCCGACCGGGAGATCCTGGGGGTGTTCCGTCCCGGCGAGCACGGCAGCACGTTCGGGGGGAACCCGCTGGCCTGCAACGTCGGTCTGGAGGTCATTCGGCTCCTGAACACCGGCGAGTATCAGCGGCGGGCCGACGAGCTGGGGACCGCGTTGATCGAGCGCCTGCGCGCCGAGGCTCCCAGCTCGGTGGTCGAGGTGCGCGGCAGGGGTCTGTGGATCGGCATCGAGCTGACCCCGGAGGCCGCTCCGGCACGGGCGATATGCGAACGCCTGCTGGACATGGGGGTCCTGGCGAAGGACACGCACGAGACCACCGTGCGTCTGGCTCCCCCGCTCTGCGTCAGTGCCGAGGACCTGAACTGGGCGGCCGTACGCATCCTCGCCGCCCTCGCCGAACGGGTCTGAACTCCCACACTTGTCGGAACCCCGGACGTAGGATTCGCACCGACCGTTTACGGAACAGGGGGGTTCGTTATGGACAACTCGGGTGGATTCACACCCGCGCCGCCCCCGCCACCCCCGCCCCCCGAAGGCGGAGGAGGCGGCGGAGGAGCCGGAGGGGGCTTCACGCCCAAGACCCTGGGCGATGTGCTCTCCACGGCGTTCGACCTGTACAAGGCCAACGCGGCCACGTTCCTGCAGATCGTGGCGATCGTCGTGATACCGCTGACCTTCGTTCAGTACCTGCTGACCGACGTCGCCTTCAAGAACACGGCGTCCCTCACCATCAACCAGGAGACCGGAGAGATCAGCGGAGGCAGCAGTTTCGGCCGCGGGATCTTGATCTTGATCGTCGCCGGCGTGATCGGCTACCTGATCCAGTACCTGGTCACGGGGGCCATCACCCGCTCCGCGGCCGGTTCGCTGGTGGGCATGAAGATCGACGTGGGCGAGAGCTACCGATACGCGTTCAAGCGGCTCGCCGGCCTGATCCTCGTGGCGATCTTGATCGCGCTCGCGGTGGGCGTGGGGTTGATCCTCCTCATCATCCCGGGCCTCATCTTCGCGGTGTTCTTCTCCGTCGCGATCCCCGCGTTCGTGATCGAGCATCGGAAGGGCACAGAGGCGCTGTCCCGGTCCTGGAACCTGGTGCGCGGCAGCTTCTGGCACGTGCTTGGCGTCATCTTCGTGGCCGGTCTGCTGGCCGCGGTGGTGAGCGGGATCCTGGGCGCCATCGGGGGAACGAGCTTCTTCCTCAGCTGGATCTTCGGCGCGATCGCCCAGATCATCGTCTCTCCATTCGTGGCGCTCGTGGGCGTGGTCCTGTACGTGGATCTGCGCGCCCGGCACGAGAACCTGACCCCCGACGGGCTCCGAGGAGAGCTCAGCAGCTCGGGCGTCTGATCCATCCTTCAACGATGCGCGAAGGGCGCCCTACGGGCGCCCTTCGTCGTTCGAGGCGCTGTTCATCCCGGACTTCACGGAACCTCCACCGGATCCGGACCTGACGACCTGACGCCGGTCGTATGGTGGAGGTATGGAACCGCGATGGAGCCCGGGAGACGAGGTGGCCCTGCGCGAGGTGTGGGATGGGCGCGTCTGGGCGGCCACCCCCGCGCGCGTCGTGGAGGACCGTGAGGACCGCACGGTGTTCTTCGTTCCCTCCGACGCACACGTGCGCAGACCCGCCGCCGATGACGGCTCGCCCATGCGCCTTCCCGACCGGGAGTGGGAGCTGCAGGACCAGCCGTTCGACCATGGCCGCGTGCTGTCCTTCACCTTCCCCGAGACCCCCTACGCGATCCTGGCGTTCTGGGATCGCACCACCGACCGGTTCACGGGGTGGTACGTGAACCTCCAGGATCCCGTGCAGCGGACGACGATCGGGTTCGACACCCGTGACGTCGTGCTGGACGTGGTGATCCCGCCCGACCGGACCAGCTGGGAGTGGAAGGACGAGGGCGAGGTCGAGTTGGCGCTGGAGCGCGGGCTGCTCAGCCACGAAGACGTCGCCCGCGCTCGGGCGGCGGGAGAGCGAGCGGTCGAGCGGCTCTTGCTCCGGGAGCCTCCCTTCGACGAGCCGTGGGAGGCATGGGAGCCCGATCCGGCATGGAGCACGACCGAGCTCCCCGCTCGCTGGGACGCGGTGCCGGCGTAGGCACCTAGCTCAGCGAGGGCAGCACGTCCTCGAGGCAGGTTCGGACGCGGTCCGCGCCCTCACCGGGCCAGTCGATCACGAGGTACCCGATCCCCTCCGCGGCCATCCACTCGTGCTGGGCCTTGATCTGATCCCAGTCCTCGCTGATCGAGAGGCTGGAGGCCCGAAGGATGGACGCGGGATCCCGCCCCGCCTCCTCGGCGGCCCGGTCGATGATCGCCTTCATCTCGCGGTACTCCTGTGGCCCCTCGGCCCATCCGTGCCAGGCATCGGCGTAGCGCCCCGCGATGGGGAGGGTGCGGCGGCGGCCCGTCCCCCCGATCCAGATGGGCGGGTGGGGCCGCTGCACGGGGCGCGGATGGTAGGTGGCGTCCGAGAGGGTGTAGTGGCGACCCTCGAACGTCACGTGGTCTTCGGTGAAGAGCCGACGTAATACCTGGACCCCCTCCTCGAGGCGGTCCATGCGCTCGGCCACCGGTGGGAAGGCGATCCCCAGCTCGCGGTGCTCGGTCTCGTTCCAGGCGGCACCCACCGCGCACTCCACGCGGCCGTTGGAGAGGTGATCCACCGTCACGACCTCGGCCGCCAGCACCGAAGGCCACCGGTGGGTCATGCCCGTGACCAGGGTGCCCAGGCGCACGCGCTCGGTCTCGCGCGCCAGCCCGGCCAGCAGGGTCCACGCCTCGAGGCTGGGTCCCATGGGATCGGCGTACAACGCCTTGAAGTGATCGAACACCCACACCCCGTCGAGGCCCGCGTCCTCTGCCAGCCGCGCGCGCTCCACGATCTGGTCCCAGGTCTGCTGATGCTGCGAGATGTCCAGTCCGTACCGCACGCCACGCTCCCTCCATCGCCGGATCCGGTTGTCGCCGGAGGCCATCAACCGGGAATGTATGGCCATGATGGCAGCTGACCTCTCGTCCGTGCGTTCGCGATTCCCCGCGTTGGATCGGGTCCAGGACGGGATCCCCGTGATCTACGCGGACGCCCCCGGGGGCTCTCAGGTCCCCGACACGGTGATCGACGCGATCGCGGGGCATCTGCGCTCCGGGATCTCCAACACCCACGGGGCCTTCGCCGCCAGCCACGAGACCGATGCCCTGATCGAACGAGCGCGTGTCGCAGGCGCAGACCTCATCGGAGCCGACCCCGGCCAGATCGTGTTCGGTCCCAACGCTACGACGCTGCTGCTCCACCTGTCCCGGTCCGTCGGACGCACCCTGGGGCCCGGGGACGAGGTCGTGGTCACCACCCTGGACCACGACGCCAACGTGCGCCCATGGATGCTGGCGGCCGCGGATGCCGGTGCCACGGTGCGATGGGTGGACATCCGCGATGACGACGTGACCCTGGACCTGGACTCGTTCGAGGCGCAGCTCTCGGACCGGACGCGACTGGTGGCGTTCACCCTCGCGTCGAACGCCGTAGGCACGATCACCCCCGCCGCCGACCTGGTGGCGCGAGCCAAGGCGAGGAGCGCGCTCGTGGCGGTGGACGCGGTCCACTTCGCCCAGCATCGGCTGATGGACCTGCATGCGCTGGGTGCCGACGTCCTCGCGTGCTCTCCCTACAAGGTCTTCGGCCCTCATCTAGGGATGCTCGCCGTGCGTGAGGAACTGCTGGAGAGCTGGACCCCGTACAAACTTCGCCCCGCCGACGACGAGCCTCCGGCCAGCTGGGAGACGGGCACCCAGAACCACGAGGGCCTGGCCGGCCTGATCGCGGCGGTGGACTACCTGGCGGAGGTGGGCCGCACCTTCGGGACGCCGGCCGGGGATGCGCGGCGCCAAGCGATCACGGCCGCCTACCGGGCGATCGGTGAGCACGAACGTGGCCTCACCGCTCGCTTCTTGGACGGGCTCGCGGCCCTGCCCTCGACCCGGCTATGGGGGGTCGGGGACCCCGAGCGGCTCGAGGAGCGCACGCCCACCTTCGCGCTGCGCATCGCGGATCAGGACCCGGCCAAGACCGCCGAGGCCTTGGGAGACCGCGGCATCTTCGTCTGGGACGGCCACTACTACGCCATCGCCGTGATGGAGCGCCTGGGCTTGCTGGACTCGGGCGGGGCCGTGCGGATCGGTTTCTGTCACTACCACACCGCCGACGAGGTGGACCGCGTGCTGCAGGCCTTGGCCGACCTCAGCTGAGCGGGGACCCTCGGCCGCTGGGGCCCGGGTTCGCTAGGATGTTCCGACCCTTCGGGGCCTCCTGAGCGGGAGGTTCCATCGGAAAGGACACCCATGCGCATCCTCATCCTTGGCGGCGACGGTTACCTGGGCTGGCCCACAGCCATGCGCTTCTCCAACCGTGGCCACGAGGTTCATGTGGTCGACGATTACCTGCGCCGCCGCGCGCACCTGGAGGCCGGCACCGATTCCCTGACGCCGATCGCCGCCGGACTGCCCGAGCGCGTCGCCGCCTGGAAGGAGCTCACCGGGCTCGACATCGGTTACACCGAAGGTGACCTGGTGGATTGGGCGGTCACCGAACAGGTGTTCCGGGAGTTCCGGCCCGATGCCGTCGTGCACTACGGCGAGATGCCCTCGGCCCCGTATTCCATGAAGGACCGGGCACACGCGGTCTTCACCCAGCACAACAACGTGATCAACACGCTCAACGTGCTCTTCGCGATCGAGACGTTCGTCCCGCAGTGCCATCTGGTGAAGCTGGGAACGATGGGCGAGTACGGGACGCCGAACATCGACATCGAGGAGGGATACATCACGATCGAGCACAAGGGCCGCGCCGACACGTTGCCCTTCCCGAAGCTTCCCGGGAGCTTCTATCACCTGTCGAAGGTGCACGACTCCCACAACATCCATTTCGCCTGCCGCGTGTGGGGGCTGCGCGCCACGGACCTGAACCAAGGCGTGGTGTACGGGATCGACACGGAGGAGACAGCGCTCGACGAACGGCTGCTCACGCGGTTCGACTACGACGACGTGTTCGGCACCGCCCTGAACCGGTTCTGCCTCCAGGCCGTGATCGGTCACCCACTCACGGTGTACGGCGCCGGCGGCCAGACGCGCGGCTACCTCAACATCGTCGACACGCTGCAATGCGTGGAACTGGCCGTCGCGAACCCGGCGGAGGGTGGGGAGTTCCGCGTGTTCAATCAGTTCACCGAGGAGTTCTCGGTGCGACAGCTGGCCGAGTTGGTCCGCGTGGCAGGGGCGGAGGTGGGGATCGACGTCGCGGTCGATCCGATCGACAACCCCCGGGTGGAGTTGGAAGAGCACTACTACCGACCGGTCCACACGAAACTGTTGGAGCTTGGCCTGAAGCCGCACCTGCTGTCGGAGACGCTGATCGAGTCGATGTTCGCCACGATCGAGCGCTACCGGGACCGGGTGATCGTTGACCACATCCTCCCCCGCGACCGCTGGCGCCCGGGCGTGAGCTCGCCGACCGGCTAGGGGATGCCCGCTCTCCGGATCATCGTCGGGATCGCGGCGTTCGCGTTCTTCGTCGTCCAGATCCGCCGGTATCGCCGCCGGCAGGTCAGCCGGCTCAACCTCATCATCTCCTCGGGACTGTGCATCGTGGTGATCCTGCTGGCGGTGGCACCCGAGGCGTTCAACCCGGTCTTCCGGACCTTCAACTTCAACCCGCCCGCGAACAAAGCGGAGTCGGAGGCGCGCACACGCCTCATCTTCGTGCTGTTGGTGGCGGTCCTGGTGCTGTTCTTCCTGGTCCTTCGGGCCCAGTCGGCGTCGGACGTGAACGAGCGGAGCATCCGTTTGCTGGTGGAGGCGATGGGCCAGGAGCGGTTCGATTGGGCGCGCGTCGCCGCGCTCCCGGAGGGGCCGCGGCTCGTCACGGTCTCCCCCGCCTACAACGAGGCTGAGAACGTCGCGTCCGTGATCCACAAGATCCCCGAAGAGCTCGAGGGCTACCGCGTGGTGCCCGTGGTGGTGAGCGACGGCTCTGAGGACCGCACGGCCGCGGTGGCCCGGGACGCTGGGGCGTTCGTGGCGGAGCTGCCGATCCGCCGCGGAGGTGGGCTCGCCCTGCGCGTCGGCTACGACATCGCGCTGAAGATGGGCGCCGATATCGTGGTCACGATCGATGCCGACGGCCAACACCAGCCTGAGGAACTCGGCGTGATGATCGGACCGATCGTCCGTGGTGAGGCCGACTACGTGAACGGCTCGCGACTCCTGGGCACCTTCGAGAGCGAGAGCACGATCCGCCACGTCGGCGTGCATTTCTTCTCCCGCGTCGTGACGGTGCTGACGGGCCGGCGCATCACCGATCCGTCCAGCGGCTACCGGGCCGCCCGCGCGGATCTTCTTCAACGCTTGGTCCTGGAGCAGGATCAGTTCTGGACCAGCGAGATCCTGATCGAGGCCCTTCGGCACAAGGCACGGGTCACCGAGGTGCCCGTCACGATCGAGACGCGCAAGGGCGGGAAGTCCAAGAAGCCCAAGTCGCTGAAGTACGGCTACTACTTCTCCAAGGTGATCGTCCAGACCTGGCTCAGGTGACCACCGACCCTTCCTGCCGGCGAAGCTCACGTCGCACGCTGAGGGCGAGGACGACGACGGGAAGGGTGATCCCTAGCACGTAGAGGACCTTCGCCCAGCCTTCGTCGAAGCCTGCCACCAACCCCACGCCGGCCGCCGCGAACAGGATCCCAGCGGCGGCTCGCCAGGGACGCCAACCCGGACGATCCCGCGTGGCTCGGACCGAGGCGGCCGCGCCGACCAGGGTGGCGATCGTCGCACCGAGGACACCGATCAGGTGGAGCGTCCCATGCCAGCTGGGGTCCGCGCCCGGAGCGTCGGTGGGGAACGCCAGACATACGTCGAAGGCCGCGATCGCCAGGAACGCCCCGGTGGTGAGGCGGCTGCCGAGGGCCGGCCGTAGCGCCCCCCACGCGAACACCGCATAGCACGCGCCCAACCAGAGGAACGCCAGGATCTGGGGGATCGCTGCGGGCGGGCCGCCCAGGGCCATGCTGCTGGGCCAGCTCGCCCACCCCTGTACCCGGATCGCCTCAGGACGGAGCGTCGCCATCGTGAACGACACCAGAAGGAACCCGAGGGGCCCGGCCACGCCGGCGGCCCAGGCGCGCCTCAAGAGATGATCACGCTCGCGTCAGCCGGCCGCGTCGGCGGCCCACGACCCGAACGCGCCCCAGAACGGGTCGAGGCCCGGATGCACGAGCGGCTGCTCCGCGCCGTCCTCCACCAGCGTCCTGCCCGCCTCCGGCTCAGTGACCTCCCCCACCACCGCTGCCTCGATCCCCTCGGCGGCGAGCGCCGCCACGAAGGCATCGGCCCGGTCACCCACCGTGGTCGCGATCAAGGTCCCCTCGCTGATGGAGATGAACGGGTCGATCCCCACGTACTCGCACACCGCACGGACCTCGGGCCGGACCGGGATCGCGTCCCTATCGATCCGCATCCCGGCGCCCGACGCGATGGCCACCTCGAGCAGCCCGCCCACGACACCTCCCTCCGTGGCGTCGTGCATCGAGGTCACGCCGGCGTCGCGCAGTCCGAACGCCGCGGCCACGCGGGCCTCGGGCACCACGGTCATCTGCTCGAACAGTGCATCCGCGCGCCGCACGACGTCCTCCCCCACGCCCGTCGCCAGGCGCTCGGGGAACGTGGCGGCGAACAGCGCGGTGGCCTCTATCGCCGCTCCCTTCGTCACCACCACGCGATCCCCAGGCCGCGCCATGGCGGGCGTCACGAAGCGGTCGGCGTCGCCGATGGCCATGCACGTGGCGCCGCCCACCATGGGCCACGCGCACCCGTCATAGCGGGCGGTGTGGCCGGTGACCACCGCGATGCCCAGATCCCGGCACGCGCGATGGAACGCGTCCCACAGGGCGCCCAGGTCTGCGTCGGAGATCGCTGGCGGCAGGTTGAGATCCACCGACATCCAGCGCAGGGGCAGACCGCTGGTGGCGGCATCGGAGGCCAGGATGTGGACCGCGAACCACGCGGCTCGCTCCCAACCGTAGGCGGGCACCACGAACACGGGGTCGGTGGTCAAGGCCATCGCGACCCCCTCGGCCACCCGCACCACCCCCACGTCCACCCCGTGCTTAGGCCCCACCACGACATCGGGATCCTCCGCTCCGAGCTTGCGCAGGATCACCTGCTCGAACAGCTCGGCCGTCGCCTTGCCCGTGCGTTGTTCGCTCATCGCCCGCCCGCACTCCGTTCCACCCGGTGGTCGTCGACGACCTTACGGAGCGCCCGCGTGGCCGTCACAGGATCGGCGGCCGCCACGACCGCGGAGATCACCGCCACGCCGGCAGCGCCCGCCTCCATCACCGCACGGGCGTTGGTCGCAGTGATACCGCCGATGCCGACCACCGGCGATCCGGAAGCGGATGCGATCTCCTTGAGGACGTCCAGTCCCCGCGGCACAGCATCGGGCTTGGTCGCCGTGGGCCACACCGTCACCCCCAGGTAGTCCACCCCGGCCCGGGTCGCGTCGCGCGCCTGCCCGAGGTCGGCCACGCTCGCCCCGAGCACCCGCTCAGGGCCCAAACGCTCACGTGCCTCCCGGAGATCCTGATCCAGTCCCACATGGGCGCCGTCCGCGTCCGCCGCCACGGCGATCCATGGGCGATCGTTGATCACGAACAGCACTCCCGCCTCACGGCACCGGACGGCGAGGTCGCGCGCCAACGGGAGGAGCTGCTCGTCCAGCAGTTCCGGTGCACGCAGCTGGATCGCGGTGGCCCCACCCTCGATCGCCGCCTCGGCCACCTCCCGATGACCGCGCCCGGGCACCAGGGTCCCGGACGTGATCACGTACACGCCCAAGCACCGAGGGTCGAACGTGGCTCCCTCCGCCCGCATCCCCAGGCTCACGTCGCGGTGTTCGCAGGGAGAGGCTCGGTCCCGGCCGAAGGCTCCATCGCCCGCGCCAGTCGGCGTTCGCGTGCGAAGCGCATCCAGTCGCTGGTCTTCGTGGAGAAGCGCAGGTCCGTGAGGATCTGTCCCACGCCGAGCACCGCCAGGACGATGGCGCTCCACCCGGGCGCACCCGATGCGGGCCAGAAGGCCAGCGCCAGGAACGGCGCGATCTTCGTCACGATGGCGCCTGCTGCATGGAACCAGGAGCGGCTGAAAGGGTCGGCCCGCAGGTAGCTGGCGTAGTCCGTCTTCAGCGCCGGGCGGGGTGGAGGTGGTCCACCCAAGAAGTAGTCGGTGAACCGGATCCCGATGGCCCGACCCACTAGCCAATGTGCCGGACAGTGGAAGGCCACGGACCAGGCGCACCCCGCCACCACCAGCGCCAGGCCCTTGATCCATGAGGTGTCGGCGTCGAACGCGACCCACACACCCGCGGCGCCCACCAGGACCCCCACCAGCATGAGGAGGTTGCCGGCCCAGACGGGGATCCGGAACTTCACCCCGGCGCGGAAGGCCCGGGTGTCGATCCGCCCGATCTGGTCCGCGTGCTCTTCCACCAGGAGGCGATCGGGCTTGACCCGGTTGACGATGCCCCAGAAGCCCAAAGCCTTCAGGTCGGCGCTGCCGGCCTCCACGGCGGTCTCGACCCGGTCCAGCTCGGCCCGGATCTGGTCCGACGCAGTTGCCTCAACCTCCACGGATCTGCCCCTTCCCGACCGTACAATCGCGCCCGGACGCGCTTCCTTGCTGAGCGCTTCCCCCTAGGGAGGAACACCACGTCCAAGAGTATGACCCAGCCGGCGCCTCCGGATGGATCCGGGGGCCATGTCCTCGTCACCCTCGATGGGCGCTACCACATCGTGGAGCGCATCGCGTCGGGAGGGATGGGTGAGGTCTTCCGGGCTCGCGACGCCGTCCTCGACCGTGAGGTGGCGATCAAGGTCTTGCACCGGTCGCTCGCCGGCGACCAGGCCTTCGTGGACCGGTTCCGTCGTGAGGCCCGCGCCGCCGCCGGGATCACGCATCCCAACATCGTGGCGGTCTACGACTGGGGCGCGGTCGACGGCATCTACTACATGGTCATGGAGTACGTGCGGGGCCGCGCCTCCCGGGAACTGCTGAACGAGGCCGGGAAGCTCGAGCCTGCGCAGGCCGCCGAGATCGTCCGTCAGACCCTGCAGGCGCTCGGTCACGCGCACGCGCAAGGGATCGTTCACCGCGACATCAAACCCGAGAACATCCTGGTGACCGCGGAGGGGGTCGTGAAGGTGGCGGACTTCGGCCTGGCCCGCGCTTACGCCGACGGCCGCCAGACCCAAGCGGGATCGGTCACCGGGACCGTCCAGTACCTGGCACCGGAGCAGATCCGAGGCGAGCCGGCCGATCCGCGGAGCGACCTGTACTCGCTCGGGGTCGTCACATACGAGCTCCTCACGGGCCAACTGCCCTTCACGGGCGAGACCGCCATGGCGATCGCCTACAAGCATCTATCCGGGCGCGTCCCCAAACCGTCGGCCCGGGTGCCCGCGATCCCCCCCGAGCTCGACGGGTTCGTGGCCAGCGCCACCGACCGAGACCGCGAGCTGCGGCCGGAGTCCGCCGTCGCGATGCTCCGGGACGTTCAGGACATCCAGGAGACCCTGCCCTCCGCTCGCTCCCTGGCCGCGTTGGTGGGCGACCTGCCCACGGTGGTCCCAGATGGGGACCCCGGAGGCGACATCACCCAGGTCGTGGCCTTGCCCGCCGCCCCCACCACCCAGACCCAGACGATCACCCGAACGGTGCGGACCCGCCGCCGCCGCTGGCGCCGCCTGGGTGGATGGCTCGTGATCCTCGCCGCGCTCGCCGCGGCTGCGTGGGGCGTGTGGACCTACTTGGTGCCTCACCACGCTCCGGTCCCGGCGGTCGCGGGCGCCACCGTGGAGTCGGCCCGCGCGCGCCTCGCCGATGCGGGGTTCGCCGTTCGGATCGCCGACGGCCAGTACTCGCCCGTCACAGCGGCCGACCACGTCCTTCGGGTCCTGCCGGCGGCAGGCACCGTGGTCGAGCAGGGAGAGACCGTGACCCTGGTGCCCTCCCTGGGGCCGCCCCCGGTCCCGGTTCCCTCCGTGAAGGGCAAGACGCTGAGCCGGGCGAGAGCGATGCTCGACAAGGCGGGCCTGACGGTCGGTACGACCACGGAGCGGTTCGACGACACGGTGGATGCCGGCCTCGTCCTCAGCCAGGACCCCGCGGCCGGGAAGGCGCCGGAGGGAAGCCCGGTTGCCCTGGTCATCAGCAAGGGCCCCCCGCCCCGCCCGATCCCCTCCGTGGTCGGCAAGACCCAGGATGTCGCCACATCGCGTCTGGAGCACGCCGGCTTCACGGTGTCGGTCACCACCGACTTCAGCGACTCCGTGGAACGCGGCGACGTGATCAGCAGCTCCCCATCATCCGGCGTCGACGCGCCCTATGGCTCGTCCGTGACGATCATGGTCTCCCAGGGGCCCGAACAGTTCCCCTGCCCGGACTTCCGCGGCCTGAGCGTGGACGC
Source organism: uncultured Actinomycetes bacterium (assembly GCA_963826185.1). Taxonomy (GTDB): domain Bacteria; phylum Actinomycetota; class UBA4738; order UBA4738; family HRBIN12; genus JAOUEA01. Next base: position 219,266 of record CAWGVY010000004.1, read on the forward strand.
CGCACGAGCGCTGGCGAAGCAGTACGGCCTGTCGCTGGTGGCCTACCCCGTCCCGTTCTCCACGGGGAACACGGTCGTGACGCAATTGCCTTCGGCCGGGGCCAGGATCAAGTTCGGGGCCGCCGTCACCGTGTACTACAAGTGACCGTCGGCTAGGGCTGCATCTCGGCGCGAGCACCCTCCTGGTGCGCGTAACGTTCCTCGGCGAAGGGCTCACCGTGGACGTGATAGCCGCGGACCTCCCAGAAGCCACGGCGGTTCTTCGGGGTGAACTCCAGGCCCGTGAGCCACTTCGCGCTCTTCCACGCGTACCGCTCCGGCACCACCAGGCGCAAGGGCCAGCCGTGCTCGGGCGTCAGGTCCTCACCGTGGTTGCGCCACGCGACCAGCACGTCATCGGCGTCCATCGCCTCCAGGGACAGGTTGGACGAGTAGCCGTGCGCCCCCTGGGCGATCACCCAGCGGACCTCCGGCGCGGGATCCGCCATCTCCCGAAGGGTCCGGAACGCCACGCCCTCCCAAGTGTTGTCCAGGGTCGTCCATCCCGTCACGCAATGCATGTCGGCTTCGACCGTGACCGTCGGGAGCGAGCGGAGTTGCTCATAGGACAGCGTGAACGGCGTTGCGACCTCACCGGAGACGGTGAGGTCCCAGGTCGTGCCATCGAACGCCGGGATCGAGCCGTAGTGCAGCACCGGCCAGGTCTTCACTAGGCGCTGGCCGGGGGGGATCCGGCGCGCGATCTCGGGCGGGTACGGCTGCGCGCGGCTCATCGGTGCTTCCTCAGGCGACCTCGCGCACGATGGATCGCCAGGCGTCCAGCGCGAACGTCACCCCATCGTCGTCGACGTCGACGTGGGTCACCATCCGGACGATGCCCGGCCCGTGCGTCACCCCCACGCCCAGAGCGTGCAGCCGCTGGAGCGCATCCAGCGCGGGCAGACCCGCAGCCTCCGTGTCGACGAAGACCATGTTCGTCTCGACCTGCGTGAGATCCACCGCGTCCGGCATCATCTCCGCCATACCTTCGGCCAGCCTGCGCGCGCGTATGTGATCCTCGCGCAGCCTCCCGGGACCCTCCCGCAGGGCGATGATGCCCGCTGCCGCCATGATCCCCGCTTGCCGCCAGGCGCCACCGAACAGCACCCAGAGACGCCGTGCCTCGCGGATCATCTCCCTCGGACCGCAGATCAACGAGCCGATAGGCGCGCCCAGACCCTTCGACACGCAGAACATGACCGTATCAACCTCACGGGTCCACTCCGTGACCGCCACCTCAGCTGCGGCCGCCGCGTTGAACATCCGGGCACCGTCCAGATGGACCGGCACGCCCGCATCCTGCGCCACTTTGCGGACCGCCTGCAGCTCCTCGATCGGCATGACCCGCCCTCCCGCACCGCCCACGGTGTTCTCCACGCTGAGCAGATCGACGACCTCCACGTCGTAGAAGGTGTCGGGCTCCAGGAGGATCCGGGCGTGATCGGCGGTGATCCATCCCGTGGGCCCAGCGTCGATGCCTCGGAACGCGATGCCTGATAACGCCGCGGACGTCATCACCTCGGTGGTCGCGACGTGCGAGACGGCTGAACCGGCCACCAGGTGACCGCCTGTCCGGACGTGCAACGCGAGCGCGATCTGGTTGCCCATCGTGCCGGTGGGCACGTAGAGGGCGGCCTCCTTGCCCGTGGCCTCCGCAGCCAGGTCCTGCAGGCGGTTCGCCGTGGGATCGTCGCCGTACCATGCGTCGCCTACCTCCGCATCGGCCATGGCGCGCCGCATCGCCGCGGAGGGCTTCGTCACCGTGTCAGATCGCAGGTCCACCCGAAGCTCGCTCATGCCGAGCAGTCTAGCCTGGGGTGACTCGGCGCTTGCGGGTCGGATGGCCTCAGTACAGGAACATCGGCTTGCCGTCGACGTGGCGGACCTTGGGGCGGTACTCCTCGGCGTCGTAGAGGGCGTCGACGTCCACCCGGCGCTCCCCCTCGCGCGTGACCTCCAGCGGCACGTTCGCGTAGTTGCCGTCACGCAGCGCCATCAGCCGCCCCGAGACACCCCCGATCGCCAGATCCGCGGCCATCACTGCGTAGTTGATGGCGACCATCAGATCGAGGGAATCCGGGCTGCCCGAGCGCATCAGGTAACCGAGCTGTTGGTAGATCATGTCCGAGCCGGTGCGCTCCTTCAGCAGGGCGCTCGTGAGCTGTCCGACCCCGCCCAGCTTCCGGTGTCCGTAGGGATCCTCCGCTCCCTCCTGCACCATCTGCCCCCCCGTGATGGTCGCACCCTCGGAGATCGTCATCATCGCGTAGTTGCTGGGGTTGTCACGTTTGTCGCGCATCAGCAGCTCCGCAAGCCGATCCACGTCGAAGGGCACCTCGGAGATGATCGCGCGGTCTACCCCCGCCAGGTAGGCCGAGACCAGGGAGGTCTCGCCGCTGTAGCGTCCGAACACCTCGACCACCGTGAGCCGCTCGTGCGATCCTGCGCTCGTGCGGAGCTGGTGGACGAAATGAACGGTCCGCGAGACCGCGGTGGAGAACCCGATGCAGTAGTCCGTCCCGTGCACGTCGTTGTCCATCGTCTTGGGGATCGCCACGACCGGGACGCCTTCATCGTGAAGCCGCAGGGCGAAGGAGAGGGTGTCGTCGCCGCCGATCGGGATCAGGGCGTCGATGCCCAGCGCGCTCACCACCCGCATCACGTGGGCCGTGTGATCGCGCGGGCCGTCGTCGATCCGCCCCTCCTGGAGGAAGTCCGGCTCGTCCGCACGCTTGACCTTCGCGGGGTTCGTCCGGGACGTGTGGAGGAACGTGCCGCCGGTGCGGTCGATCGTTCGGACCACCCGAGGGTCCAGGTGGGCGGTGTTCACTGCGACGGAGACGGCGTCGTCGGGATCGGTGTCGAGCAGACCGCCCCAGCCCCGACGCACGCCCAGGACCTCGTGGCCCTCCGAGGCCGCGCGCGTGACCACGGCCTTGATCGCCGCGTTCAGCCCGGGGACGTCGCCACCACCGGTGAGGATGCCGATCTTCATGTCCGGGAGCCTACGACGGGGACCCCGCCACTCCCGGTAGGCGCGCGGCCCTTCGGTAGGATGAGGGCATGCTCGCCGGTCTCCTCCCCCACCTCAGCGGATTCCTCCAATACTTCTTCGTGGGATTGCTGGTGATGCTCGTCGGCATCGTCGGCGTGTTCTTCGTGTACGTGGCAGCGCAGCTCCTGCGCAACCCGGGTCGCCCGCCACGCACCCAGCGCTAGGCGTCGCGGACGATCTCCGTCCCCGCTTGTCCGGCCAGGGCCAATGACGCATCGTCGAGGTCGGCGATGACCGCCCGGGTGCCCCCTCCTCCGACGAATCTCGCGGCCGCCGCCACCTTCGGGCCCATGGAGCCGGCGCCGAACTCCCCCTTCTTCAGAAGGGCGTTCGCCTCCTTCATCGTGAGCCTGTCCAGATCCTCAGGCATGAAGGAGCCATAGCCGCGTTGGACCTTCTTCACGTCGGTGAGGATCAGCAGCACGGTGGCCCCGACCTCCTTCGCCAGGATCGCGGCGGCCAGGTCCTTGTCCACCACGCCCTCCTTCCCAACCAGACGGGGGCCCTCCTCGATCACCGGCACCCCGCCGCCCCCGCCGGAGATCACGACCACGCCGTCGGCCACGAGCTGCTTCACGATCGGCGTCTCCACGATCGAATACGGATCGGGCGAGGGCACCACGCGGCGCCAACCTCCGTGCGGATCCGCCTTCATCACGTAGCCACGGTCTGACTCCAGTGCTCGCGCCTCGGCTTCCTCGTAGAAGGGCCCCACGAACTTCGTAGGGTTCGCGAACGCCGGGTCGTCGGGTCGCACCCGGGTGAGCGTGAGGACCGTGGCAACAGGCCGCTCCATGCCACGTTCGAAGAAGACGTCGCCCACGGTGACCTGCAACAGGTAGCCGATCTGGCCCTGCGACTCGGCACCACACACATCCAGCGGCATCGGATGCACCACGTCGACGGCGGCCTCCTGTTGCAGGAGGATCCGCCCCACCTGCGGGCCGTTGCCGTGGGTGACGACGACCTCCCACCCCGCGGCGGCGATGTCCGCGATCCGCTCGGCGGCCGTTCGCGCGGCCCTGTACATCTCGTCGAACGTGTCCTCGGCGCCACGCCGGAGCAGGGCGTTGCCGCCCAACGCGACCACGACCCGCTCCATCGTCCGTGCCTCCTCGAAGCTCGGGACTCGCCCGCGCGGATCTCAGCCCAGCACTGGAGCGAGGATGTCGGTCAGCTGCGGCGAATCCGCTAGAACCTCCAGGTCGTACCGCACCCGCAGGGCCGGCTTGCGGATGTCGATCACCCGGCGCAGGTCGATGGGCGTCCCGATGATCACCAGGTCCACGTCGGCAGCGTCGATGATCTTCTCCATCTCCGCCAGTTGCCCGTCGCTGTAGCCCATCGCGGGGAGGACCGCACCCACGTCGTACTTCTGGAACGTCTCGGCGATCGAGCCGAACGCCCACGGTCGTGGATCCACGATCTCGGCGGCTCCGTTCCGCTGGGCGGCCACGACCCCGGCACCGATCTTCATCTCCCCGTGCGTGAGCGTGGGGCCGTCCTCGACCACCAACACCCGCTTGCCGGCGATGGATCCCGGGTCGTCCACGCTGACGCGCGAGTTCGCCTTGACCACGGTGGCGCCCGGGTTGGCCTCGGCGATCGTGGCGTCCAACTGCGCCACCTGCTCCGCCGTCGCCGAATCCATCTTGTTGACGATGATCACGTCGGCCGCGCGCAGGTTCGCCTCGCCCGGGTGGTACCGGAGCTCGTGCCCCACGCGCAACGGGTCGACCAGCGCGATCCACACGTCGGGGGTGTAGAAGGGCAGGTCGTTGTTGCCCCCGTCCCACAGCAGCACGTCGGCCTCCTGCTGCGCCTGCTCCAGGATCGCCCCGTAATCGACACCCGCGTAGATCACCGTGCCCGAGGTGATATGCGGCTCGTACTCCTCACGCTCCTCGATCGTGCAGTCGTAGCGGTCCAGGTCCGCGAGCTCCGCGTAGCGCTGGACACGCTGCGCGGCCAGATCCCCGTAGGGCATCGGGTGGCGCACGGCCACCACCGTCTTGCCCGCGTCCCGCAACGCACCCGCGATCGCGCGGGTGGTCTGGCTCTTCCCCACGCCCGTGCGCACCGCCGTCACCGCGACGGTGGCGATCGTGGCGCGGATCATCGTGGCGTCCGGGCCCAGCAGGGAGAAGTTCGCCCCGGCCGCCAGGACCTGGCTGGCCTTGTGCATCACGTATTCGTGGGCCACGTCGGAGTACGCGAACACGACCTCGTCGACCTCGAGCTCACGGATCAAGCGGCCCAGCTCCGACTCGTCGTAGATCTGGATGCCGTCGGGGTAGTTCGGCCCCGCGAGCGCCGCCGGGTACTTCCGGTCGTTGATGAACGGGATCTGGGTCGCCGTGAACGCCACCACGTGCGTCTGGGCGTCGTCGCGGAACACGGTGTTGAAGTTGTGGAAGTCGCGGCCGGCGGCTCCCATGATCAGGACACGACGCATGATGAGGTCCTTTCGGAAGAGGTGTGATGCGCGGGCGGCGAACGCGCCAGGCCCGCTCTTCATCGCGGAGCCTACCCCATCGCCCCGGCGCGAGGGATCCCCCTTCGCCTCAGTAGGCCTGCCAGCCCCACGCGTCGACCCGGCCGAACGGGCGCGCGAAGTGCGGGACCGCGACGTGCCACATCCCGTCACGCGCGTGCGCGAGTTCCCGCTTGCGTGAGGCGGAGCCCTGAGCGGGATCCTCGTCGTGGGTCGAATGCCGATCGGGGTGTGCCACCTGGAACGGGAGGTGGAGCAGGTCTCCCGTGACGAGCAGCGTCTCATCGCCGTCGCTGATGACCACGCTGCGGTGCCCCGGGGTGTGGCCCGGCGTGTGTATCAGCCGGACGCCCGGGGTCACTTCGCGGTCGGTCGGGTCCAGGTCAAGCATCCCGAGCTCCGCGATGCGCAGGAGGGATCGGCGCGCATGGTAGTCATCGGGATCGTCGCTCCGCGCGAAGAACGACCAGTCGGCCGGGTGGACGTGGTAGACCGCGTTGCGGAACCGTGGCGCGCCGTCGGCCAGGACGGAACCGCCCGCATGATCGGCATGCAGATGCGTGAGGACGACGTCCTGGACGTCGGCGGGATCGATCCCCTCGGTGGCGTAGGCACGAGCCGCCGGCCGGTGTTCGCCCCAGGGCCTGTAGGGCGGATAGGCCCCGAGCCCCGTGTCCACCATCACCAGCCCGGCAGGCGAACGCAGGGCGAACGCGTGCACGTGCCACGGCCATGCGTTCGCGCCGACGAACGCCCACGGATGGAGCCCTCGCTCAGCGTCCCAGTCGACATCGCCGTCAGGACATTCGTCGTTCAGAGACATCGGGGCGAAACCCTGGCACACCACGGACACCTCGACGTCGCCGATCCGGAACGGCTCCACATGCGACATGGCGTTGGAGCCTACTCCGGCGGCAGGTCGGCGGGAACATCGACGTCGCGCAAGGTGCCGCCGCCGGGATCCAGATCCCTCCATGTGGTTTCGTCGATCACGGCCGTGCGCAACGCCTGTGGGAGGGTGTGGAGGCGGCGCTCGCCTTCGTGCAGCAGGACGTGGGCCGCTTCGCGTGCGGGGGCGACGCGGACGACCAGAGGAAGGGGACGGAACCGATCGCCGTCGGCGAGGGCCACCGCCTCCGCGGAAGCTTCGCCGGCCACCCGCAGCATCTCGACCAGGACGGCGGTCGACAGATCCGGCATGTCGCCTCCAGCCGCGACGGCCAGCCCGGTTGATACCGCCCCCAGCCCGGCGGCGAGCCCCGCCAGCGGTCCCTGTCCGTCCATCGCGTCATGGACCACGTCGGCCCTCACCCCGGGGGGCAACGGCGGCGGCTCGGCTCCCGGCGCCACCACCACCACGAGTCGCTCCGTGATCTCGCCCAGCCGCAGCACGGCGTGATGGAGCAGCGGCATCCCCAGGTAACGCACAGCAAGTTTGTCGGAGCCGAACCGCGTGGACCGTCCACCTGCAAGCACGATCCCGGTCACGCGAGCTGTCGTCTGATCCAGACTACGTCTCCGTTGCGGCTCGTTCTTCGCGGCGAGGCTTCCGCCGTTGCACGTACTGGAACCCGAACCGGCCCTTCACACACAGGTGGCCGTTCGTGACGGAGTGATCCGCTGGGCTCGTGACCTTGACGATTTGGTTGTCCTGGACGTGGACCTCCAACTCGCACCCCACGCCGCAGTAGGGGCAGATCGTGTTCGTCATCGTCTGCTCGTCTTCGTTCCAGGTGCCCGCCTCCCGCATCGTGTGCTCCGAGGTGAACATCAGCGCGCCGGTGGGACATACCCCGATGCAGTTGCCGCAGTACACGCACGCCGACTCGTCAAGCGGCACCGCGTACTCGGTCGAGATGCGCGCATCGAAGCCTCGCCCTGCGACCGCGATCGCGAAGGTGTTCTGGGCATCTACGCCGCACGCCTCCACGCACTTGTAGCAGAGGATGCATCGCGAGTAGTCCCGCACGTAGAGCTCGTTGTCGATCTTCACGGGCTGGTGGACCCCCTCGGCGACCGTGGGATCGGTGAGCTCATGGTGGTGGCCTGGTTCCCGGGCGTCCCGCTCCCCCCCCGCCGTCGGCTCCATCAGGGCGCCGAACCGATCCGGGTGCGCCCCGTACTCGTCCATCCATCGGTGGACGTCCGCGTTCGTGAGGTTCATCTCCACGCTACTGGCCAGGAACTCCATCACCAGCTTGCGAGACCGCTGCACGCGCTCGGTGTCCGTAGCGACCTTCATCCCGTCCTCGGCCGGGCGGCTACACGCCGGGACCAACGTCCGGGCGCCTTCGACCTCGACCACACAGACGCGACAGGCGTTCACGGGTGTCAGGTTCTCCGCGAAACACAGGGTGGGCGTGTCCACCCCAAGGGCCTGGCATGCATCCAGGATCGTGGACCCCTCGGGCACGCGCGCAGCCTCGCCGTCGATCTCGAGGTCGATCAACCGGCGCGGCGGGTCGAGCGGGAGCGCGCTCATGCCGACGCTCCGTCGAACAGGTGGAGGCGCGAGATCGCGGACTGCACGGCGGCGGCGGCGGTCTGGCCGAGGCCGCAGATCGACGCATCCCGCATCACGGCCGCGATGTCGTCCAGCAGCGACAGCTCATCAGCACTCGATCCAAACGTTCGACCTCCCACGAGCCGATGCAACGCTTCCTCCTGCCGGACGGTCCCGACTCGGCACGGTACGCACTGGCCACAGGACTCGTCGCGGAAGAATCGAGCGATCCGCAGCACCGTGTCCACCAGATCTGCGTCCTGGTTGAAGACCATGACGACGCCGGAGCCCAGCGTGTAGCCACCCGCCCGCGAGTCCTCGAACGTGAGCCGGGCGTCCAGGTCATCCGGTGTGATGAAGCCGCCCGCCGCCCCACCCAACAGGATGGCCTTCAGCCTGCCCGTGACGCCGCCGGCAAGCTCCAGCACCTCACGCACGGTGATCCCGAACTCAGCCTCGTAGAGCCCCGGCCGCGCCACGTTGCCGCTCAGGCAGAACAGCCTCGGTCCGGTGGAGCCCTCGGTCCCGATCTGTGCGTAGGCGGCGCCGCCGATCCGCAGGATCTCGAGCACGTTGACGAGCGTCTCCACGTTGTTGATACCGGTCGGCTTGCCGAAGAGTCCCCGCTGCACCGGGAACGGCGGCTTGTTCCTGGGCTCGCCGCGCTTGCCCTCCAGCGAGTTGAACAGCGCCGTTTCCTCGCCGCAGATGTAGGCGCCCGCGCCGCGACGGAGCTCGATGTCGAACGCGAATCCCTCGCCCATCACGTCCTCGCCCAGGTAGCCGTGATGTCGGCACGCGGAGATCGCCTGCTGCAGGCGCTCGGTGGCCAGCGGATACTCGCCACGGATGTAGAGATATCCCTGCGCCGAACCTGTCGCGTACCCCGCGATCGTGAGTGCCTCGATCAGCGCGTAGGGGTCCTGCTCCATCAGGACGCGGTCCTTGAAGGTGCCGGGCTCGGACTCATCGGCGTTGCAGATGAAGTAGTGAGGGCGGACGGGTTGTTCGGCCACGGCCTTCCACTTCACCCCCGTGGGGAACGCGGCGCCCCCTCGGCCCATCAGCTTGGCATCGGTGACCTCGCGGATCACGCCCTCGGGGCCGAGCTCCACGGCCCGTCGCAGGGCCTGGTAGCCGGCGTGAGCGTGGTGATCGTCGAACGACGACGGATCGACCTTGCCCACACGGCGCAACAGGCGGAGCTCCGAGCGCTCGACCTCGGACCAGGTCTGGGGCGCCGAGGCAACGGCCGGGTCGGTGGGACGCGAGAGCGCGGTGCCGCCGACGGCCCCCGACAGGACCTGATCCACCTCGACGGTGGACACGGCGCCGAAGGCATGGTCTCGGGCTTCGGCGCCCCCGGCCTGCACCAGGACGGCAGGAGCCTGCTCGCACAGACCGAGGCACGGGCTCCTGACCCAGGTGGTTCCTTCACCCGACCCAGCCGCGCCGTGCTGGTCGGCAGCCCCCTCGCACAGGTGGTTCGCCCCCTTCAGGCGGCAGGCGATGTCGTCGCAGATGTGCAGCACCGTGGTGGGGCGAGGCTGGACGCTGAACATCGCGTAGAAGGTCGCCACCCCGTAGGCCTCGGCAGGTGGAACGAGGAGGCGCTGGCAGGCGTAGTTCAACCCTCCTTCGCTGATCCAACCCGCGTGCGCCTGGAGCGCGTGCAAGACCGGGAGGAGAAGGTGTCGTTCGTCCCCGGACTCACGACCGCCGCGTGCGACGCGATGGGTCTCGTCGTCACGTTCGGCGCCGTACCACCCAGACTCCGGGGGTCCGAGCAGCTCGTCGACGGCCGCCCGTTCCCCAGCGGTGGGCGCCGCCTGCGTCAGGTGGAGATCCAATGCACCTCCACACGGCCCGGCATGATCACGCTCCGCCGCCTCCTGGAACCGGGGCGGTCTCGGGGAGCTTGTCGATCCGCACCGCCGTGGCCTTGAACTCGGCGGTGCCCGACTTCGGGTCGGTCGCCTCGATGGTGAGGATGTTCGTGTCCACCTGGTCCGGGAAGTGGAACGTCATGAACACCAAGCCGGGCCTGAGCGCCGGATCGACGTGCACGGGCACCTCCAAGGCTCCCCGGCGGGAGGAGACCAGTACGCACTCTCCTTCGTCTACGCTCATGCGTTCGGCGTCTTCGGGCGACACGTCGATCGTCTCGCCGCGCCGCAGCGGCGACGTGTATCCACCCGTCTGCACCCCGGTGTTGTAGGAGTCCAGGCGACGACCTGTGGTGAGCCGCAGCGGAAACTCGTCGTCGAGTTCGTCCACCGGAGGGTCGTCGATCACGATCGAGAACGGGGCCTTGGTTCCCTGGGCCTCGCCCTCGTCCCACAGCCGGGCGTGCAGGAACTGGGTGCCCGGATGGTCGTCGTCGGGACACGGCCACTGGATGCCACCGAGCGCCTCGAGCCGTTCCCACGACATCCCGGCGTGCATCGGCGACAGCGTCCTCAGCTCCTCCCAGGCGTCATGCGGCCCCACCTCACCCCAGTCCTGGCCGAGCCGTGCCGCCAGCTGCACGATGATCCAGATGTCATCTCTGGCGTTGCCCGGCGGATCCAGCGCCCTGCGCACCCGCTGCACGCGCCGCTCCGAGTTGGTCACCGTGCCCTCCGACTCGAACGCCGCATTGGATGCCGGGAACACCACATCGGCCAGCTCGGCGGTCCGGGTCATGAACAGATCCTGCACGATCAGGCAGTCCAGGTCCTCCAGAAGCTGGACCGTGTGTTGCTTGTCGGCTTCCGACGATGCCGGGTTCTCGCCGATCACGTACGCCGCCCGGAGTTCGCCACGCTCCATCGCCTCGAACATCTGCGTCAGGGTGAACCCGTACTTCGGCGTGATGGGCACCCCCCAGGCGGCCTCGAACCGCGCCCGCGCATCGGCGTCCTTCTCGATGTCCTGGAAGCCCGGAAGCTTGTTCGGGATGGCGCCCATGTCGCCCCCGCCCTGCACGTTGTTCTGTCCGCGCAGCGGGTTGAGGCCGCTGCCGTAGGTCCCCACGTGCCCCGTGAGCAACCCGAGGTTGATCAGCGAGAGCACGTTGTCAACCGCGTTGTGGTGCTCCGTGATCCCGAGCGTCCAGCAGATCATGGCCCGGTCGGCCTTCGCGTAGGCCTGGGCGACCTCGGCGATCACCTCAGGCGGCACGCCCGTGACCTCCGAGCCGCGCTCCAGGGTCCAGTCCATCACCGAGTCGCGGTACTCGTCGAAGCCCACCGTGGCGTGCTCGATGAAGGTCCGGTGGTGCAGGTCGTTCACGATGATCTCGCGCGCCATCGTGTTGGACAGGGCGATATCGGTGCCGACGTCGATACCCAGCCAGAGGTCGCCCCACTCGGCCGATTCGGTGCGGCGGGGGTCGACCACGATCAGCCGCATCCCCGAGCGGATCCCCTTCAGGACGTGGTGGAAGAAGATGGGGTGGGCAGCGCGCGCGTTCGAGCCCCACAGCAGCATGAGGTCGGTCTGCGCGACCTCTTCGTATGAACTCGTTCCCCCGCCTGCTCCGAACACGGTGGCCAGACCGACCACGGAAGGAGCGTGTCAGGTGCGGTTACACGAGTCGATGTTGTTGCTGAGCAGGACCTGACGGGCGAACTTCTGAGCAACGAAGTTCATCTCGTTGGTGGCTTTGCTGCAGCTGAACAGGCCGACCCCGTTGCCGCCGTTCCGCTCCGTGGCGGCGCGTAGCCCCTGAGCGGCCCGATCGAGGGCCTCTTCCCAGGTGGCGACGCGTAGTTCGCCGTTGTCGCGGACCATCGGCTCGGTGAGTCGCGTGAGCCCGTCCTTCATCGAGCGGCTCCTCTCGGATGATGGTTCCTGAGCAGGATTGTACGTCCGGGCCATGCCGGTCGTGACCCATCCCGGGGGAGCCCTGCAGAAGCCCCCGGATCAAACGCGGGTCAGGCTCGGCTCGCCGCCGTGGCAGCGCTTCCACTTCAGCCCGCTGCCGCAGGGGCAGGGGTCGTTCCGACCTCGTTTCGCGTCCTCGGTCGCATAGACCGCCATCACCTCGGCCGGCGCCCTCCCCGCCCGCAGGAGCTCGCTCATCATCCCCATAGGCCGTTGGATGTGATGGAAGAACGCCTTGTAGCTGGGGCACAGGTAGTGCTGGCCCTCCTCGCCGTAGGGCGAGGTGGCGAAGCGGTCCTTGGGACACCCGCCGTTGCAGGCGAACCGCACGTCGCAGTCCAGACAGAACCGGGTGAGGGTGTCGAACTTGTCCTGGCCGAACTTCTGCTGCTGGGGCGAGACGATCAGCTCCAGCATGTGCTTGTCGGCGATATTTCCCAGCAGGTAGTCCGGCTCGACGTAGTGATCGCAGGAGTACAGGTCGCCGGTGTGCTCGATGGCCAGCTGGAGGCCGCAGGTCTCCGCGTGCACGCACATCCCGCCGGGCTCGCCGTAGAAGTTGGCGAGGGCCGTGTCGAACATCTGGACGTAGACGCTGCCGATGTCGTGGCGGACCCATTCCTCGAACACGTCGATCATGAACCGCCCGTACTGTTCCGGTCCGACCGAGCGATGGGTGACGAGCGTCCCCTCCTGGGTGTAGAGCGGGCGGCCCTTCACGCCCTCGCCCCACCCCGAGTCGGTGATGGCGAAGTTCTCCTTCGTGGCGCGCTCGATGATCGGGATGAATTGGATGAAGGTGGCTCCCAGCTCGTCGCGGAAGAACGTGTACACCTCCCGGCCGTGGTCGCCGTTGACAGCGTGGATGGTGGTGAGGACGTTCCAGTCGACCTCGTGGTGTTTCAGGACCTCGAGCCCCGCCATCACCCGGTCGAAGGTGGGTTTGCCACCCTTGTCGACGCGGTAGGCATCGTGCATCTCGCGCGGCCCGTCGATCGAGATGCCGACCAGGAAGTCGTGTTCCTTCAGGAAGGCGCCCCACTCTTCATCCAGGAGGGTCCCGTTCGTCTGCATCGTGTTGAGGACGTGCTGGCCGGGCTTCGCGTACTTCTGCTCGAGCTCGATCGAACGGCGGAAGAAGTCCAGGCCCATCATCGTGGGCTCCCCGCCCTGCCAGGCCACGACGACCTCGTGGTGATCGGGATGGGCCTCCAGCAGCTGGCGGATGTAGGTCTCGTGGATCTCTGCGGCCATGCGGAAGCGGCTGCCGGGGTAGAGCATCTCCTTCGATAGGAAGAAGCAGTACTCGCAGTCGAGGTTGCACACCGCGCCGGTGGGCTTGGCCATCAGGTGGAAGGCCAGTGGCGCGTGCGGCACGGTCAGGACGGGCCCGGCGGCATCGACGATGTCCACCGTCGGGCCCGTCATGCCCGTGCCCTCGACCATACGGTCAGGACGTTCGCGCAGGGTCGGAGGAGCTCACGCCTCCGCGGCCTTGATCTGTTTGGCCAGCTCGTCGGCGTTCGCGTCGATCTCCTTGGAGATGAAGCGGTTCTCGGCCTTGATGCCGGCCGCGACCTGATCAGCCATGTTCGTGGCGTACACCACCAGCAGACCGGCCTGGCCCTTGTCCAGCACGGTGCCGAGCTGCTTGAGGTCAGCGTCGTCCATGCCCCCCTTGACGTGGCCCGTGACCGCTCCGATCGCCGCCCCTGCGGTGCCACCGGCGACCAGGCCGCCCGCGAGCGCGACCGGCGGGAAGATGGCGCACACCGCCCCGATGGCGAGGCCCCACCCCAGGCCCTTGGCGGCGCCGTGCCGCGTCGGCTGCTCGTGCTTCCTCACGACGCGGACCTTGCCCTCGGCGTCGCGATCGATCACCGCGGCGTCGAAGTCATGCGAGGCTTCGACCTCGTAGTACAGGGCCTTCACCGCCTCGTAGTCGACCTCAGCGTCGGTGACGCTGTCGTACGACGCTGCCAGGACCAGCAGCATGTCGTTGTCGGTCATGTGCCCTCCCTTCCGGGCTCGTCGTCGACGAACCCATATAGTTCCCGCATCTCGCGTGCGGAGGTATCCCTGAGCCTACGACCGAGCCGCGATCCCCGCATACCCGGGCTCGGCCGCTCGACCTGAGACGCGTCGGCGGATCCGCTGCCGGGCTCCGCCGGCGACCCACAGGCGGTCGGGTGGTCACCGCAGTCGCCGAGGTCCATGATGTGCGGATGGAGAGCATCCCGATCGGGGACAAGCCGGCCGAGTCGGAGGACGAGACCGCCCGCAACGTATTCCTCCTCCCGGGCGCAGAGCTCCCGTCGGACGAGGCCTCGAAGACATCGGAGACCGGCGGCCAGGAAGAGGTATCCGAGTCGGACGCCGAGGAAGACCTCAGCTACGAGGAGGCCTTGGCCCGGGACGCTCCGTCCGTCGAGGATGACGCTCCCACCACCGCGCCAGCCAACGCCGAGTTCCTGAAGTTGATCGAGCAGGGGACCCAGGTGCTGGTGGGGCTGATCTCCTCAGCCGCCTCCGCGGTGAGCGAGGCGGTCCGCTCCACTTCGGAAGAGGAACCGACCCCGACCACCGAGCCCGCACCCGAGCCGTCAGAGCCGCTCACCAAGGTGGCGGGGGCGGCCCTGGGCGCCACGGTGACGGCAGCCGAACTGGGTGCCAAGGCCGTGAACGCGGCGGCTCGATCGGCGGAGCCGCTGACGTCGTGGGTCACGAACCCCCCCTTCATGCGGGGGGCGACGGACACCCTGGGCGGAGCCCTGGGGTTGATGGACGGGCGATGGAAGGCCGCCGACGCCGATGCAGAGCGCGCGGCCTCGGCGTTCGTGAAGTCCCTGGTGCCGCAGATCACCGCCTCAGCCCTCGAGCAGATCGATCTCACGGCGATCGTGCGGGAACACGTGGACCTGAACGAGGTCGTCCAGGACCTGGATATCGACGCGATCGTTGGCCGGGTCGACATCAACGCCATCGTCGACCGTCTGGACATGGAACGACTCGTCGCGAAGCTCCCCATCGACGCGGTGATGGACCGGGTCGATGTGAACGAGATCGTGGCCAGCGTCGACATGGAGGCGCTCATCCAGCGTCTGGACATGCCGAAGCTGGCGCAGGATGTGATCGACGAGATCGGGCTGACCGACATCATCCGTGAGTCCTCGGGCGCGATGGCCAGCGAGACGGTGCAGACGCTCCGGGTGGGCGGTATGCGCGCCGACACCTGGGTGGCCCACGTGGTCGACCGGGTCCTGTTCCGCAAGCGGGATCGTGCTCTCGCCTTCGACGTGGAACCGGAAGAACCCTCGACACGATGAGCGTCGCCGAGCACACGATCGACTCGATGCTGCCGCCCGAGGCCCTGGCCCGGCAGCGCACGCGCGCGGGCGTCGCCTCGCGGATCGCGGTCATGGTGCTGGACGCGGCGATCGTGGCCGCGGCGATGGTGATCGCCTACGTGGCCCTCGCCTCGGCTCGGTTCGTCTGGCGTCCGGCCCGGTTCCAGTGGCCGCAGATCTCCTGGCCCGCGGCGGTCGCGATCGGCTCGGTCCTGGCGATCGTTTACCTCACCGTCGGCTGGTCCTCGACGGGGAAGACCTGGGGGAAGCGGATCCTGGGACTGCGCCTCCTCGGTTCGGGCGGGCAGCCGCCGGGGGTCCCGGTCGCGCTCCTGCGAGCGGCGTTGTGCGTGTTCTTCCCCGTAGGATTGCTTTGGTCGGCGGTCAGCGGCCGGAACGCTTCGGTCCAGGATCTGATCTGCCGAACCTCCGTGATCTACGACTGGCGGAGCCGCAAACCCAGCTAGGGCTCAGTCGCTCGGTACCCGCTCCGGGTGCGTGTACACGTTGCAGCGGTCGCCACGGACGAACCCCACGATCGTCATCCCGAAACGCTCCCCTGCCTCGACGGCCAGGGACGACGGCGCGCTCACCGCACTCACGATGGGGATGCCAGCCACGGCGGCCTTCTGCACGATCTCGAAGCTCGCTCGGCCGCTCACCTGCAGGATGTGCTCCGAGAGCGGCACACCGCCCGCCAGCACCTGCTCACCGATCACCTTGTCCACGGCGTTGTGCCGACCGACGTCCTCCCGCATCCCGATCACGGTTCCGTCCACGGTGAAGAGAGCGGCGGCGTGGAGACCTCCGGTCCTGTCGAACACACGCTGCTTGCGGCGCAGGGCATCAGGGAGTGAAAGCAAGAGCGACGTCGAGACGACGGGCCCCGCTGCCACGGGGGCACATCGAACCTGCACGTCGTCCAGGGCCGCCTTGCCGCAGATCCCGCACGAGGAGGTCGCGAAGAAGTTACGGTGGAGGTCCTCCTGGTCGAACGCGCGGTTCAGGGTCACCGTCACCACGTTGTAGCGCTGTTCCTCATCACCGAGGTCGTCGCAGTACGCGACCCGTGTCACGTCCTGGGGTTGGATCAAGCCCTCCGTGAACAGGAACCCGACCGCCAGCTGGTAGTCACCGCCGGGCGTGCGCATCGTGACCGCTACCGAGCGCGCCTCCTGGCCCGGGCCGCCGACGCGGATCTCCATCGGCTCCTCGGTCGCCAGGGTGTCGGGACGCTCCGATCGCACCCCCGCGTTCACGGCGGTGACGCGGACCGGTGTCACGTTGCGCCGCAGCGGCTCGGTAGTGGCCATGGCTCCAGTATCGGCGGTTCCGGCGCCCGGGTCACGCGGACGAGCGGCGGGGAAGCAGGATCAGGGCCGCCACCAGGAAGCAGAGCGCTCCGACGAACGTGCCCAGGTTCACCAAGGCGGCGTTGCGCATCTGGCCGGAGTCGGGCACGACGTAGGCGGCGATCGCCGAGATGCCGAATGCCACCGAGCCCGCCATGTTGAGCGCCGCCGCCGACCAGTCGCGGGAACGGGGCCGCCAACGGCCCGTCGACCGGCTGATGACGGCCAGCACGATGGTGCTGGCCACCAGGAAACAGATCGAGCCCTCCACGTCGGGTCGCCACACGAGCTGGTCGGCCTGGGCCGCGCTGAGGTTCGACACGATCGCGTGGAACGTGCTCACGTTGAACCACAAGGTTCCGGCCAGCTGGATCAAGGCGGCCCAGCCCACCGCGCCGGGCGGGTGAAGCGGCGGGCGGAACCGGGGTGGGTCAGATGCCGGTCCCCCGCTCCCCGCGTACTGCAGGTAGCCGGCGCTGGTGAAGAAGATGGATCCCACGAAGAACGTAACGGCGTCCGGGGTCACTCCCACCAGCGACGCGTAGCCGGGCACCGATCCCAACGCGAAGCACGCGGAGCCGATGCTGAACAGGACCGAGGTCCACCAGACGTTCGTCCGCCCCCGGAGCCGGCGAGCCCTCACCCGGTCAGTGGTGGAAGGTCTCCTTCGACTCGGTGTCGAGCGGTCCGGGCTGCCGCTCCAGCTCGGGGATCAAGCGCTGCAGATCCTCCAGGAAGATCTCCGCCAGATCCTTACCGCCGCGGCGCACGACCACTCGCAGGGCCGCCAGGTCCTCGCGGTTGGCCGGGAAGGTGTAGGCGGGCACCAACCATCCTCCCTCGCGCATCCGGCGCGAGACATCGAAGACGTCGAACGACGTGACATCCGGCTTCGTGGTGAAGGCGAAGACCGGGAGCTCGCTCCCGTCGGTGATGAGGTCGAACGGGCCCAACTCCGCGATCGCCTTCGAAGCCCCCAAGGCCACGGCACGGGCCTTGCCGTGTTCCAGGGCGTAACCCTCCCTGCCCAGCCGGACGAAGTTGTAGTACTGCGCGGCTACCTGCGCGCCTGGACGGGAGAAGTTGAGGGCGAACGTGGGCATGTTCCCTCCCAGGTAGTTCACGCGCATCACCAGGTCGTCGGGGAGGCCCGTTCCATCGCGCCACACGACCCAACCCACCCCCGGGTAGACCTTGCCGAACTTGTGGCCGGACGTGTTGATCGATGCCACGCGCGGGACGCGGAAATCCCACTCCAGATCGGGGTCAAGGAACGGCGCCACCATCGCCCCCGAGGCCCCGTCGACGTGGATCGGGATGTCGTGCCCTGTCCGCGCCTGTAGTTCGTCCAGCGCCGCGGAGAGTTTCGAGATCGGTTCGTAGCTCCCGTCGAAGGTGGACCCGAGGATCCCAACCACCCCGATCGTGTTCTCGTCACAGAGCGCGACCGCCTCCTCGACGCCCAGGTGGAAGCGTTCCCCGTCCATCGGCACCAGCCGCGGCTCCACCTCGAAGAAGTTGCAGAACTTGTCCCAACAGACCTGGACGTTGATCCCCATCACCAGGTTGGGCTTGTCGGCAGGCTTGTTCTCGGCGTCACGCCGATGCTGCCAGCGCCGCTTGAGAGCCAGTCCGCCGAGCATGCATGCCTCGCTCGACCCCGTCGTCGAACACCCCACCGCCGCGTCGCGGGAGGGCGCGTTCCACAGATCGGCAAGCATGTTCACGCATCGGCGCTCCAGCTCGGCGGTCTGCGGATACTCGTCCTTGTCGATCATGTTCTTGTCGAAGCACTCGGCCATCAGCTTGTCGGCCTGGGGTTCCATCCACGTGGTGACGAACGTAGCCAGGTTCAGGCGCGCGTTGCCATCGAGCATCAGCTCGTCGTGCACCAGTTCGTAGGCGGCGTCGGCATCCATGATCTCCTTCGGGAACGTCGACTTCGGGGCTTCGCTGTAGTCCCACGGCAGCGAGACGGTTCCGGCCTGCGGGTCCTTGGCGTGTGTTCGATGCAGCGGCATCGGTACTCCCTTCCATGCTCGGGCGCCCAGAACGGAAGACGTTGCGCCACCCTATCGGACGGCTCAGTGGGAGACGGCGGCGGCCGCGATCTCAGACACCAGCTCCCGATCCCAGAACCGTGAGACCGCGAATGGCCGGATCAGATCCGGAACCTGCCCGGTGGTGATCAGGTCCGCCATCGTCACCCCGCAGATCGGCGTGGCTTTGAATCCGTAGGTCCCCCAGCCCCCGTCGACCAGGAAGCCCTCAACCTCGGTGCGTCCCATGATCGGCGAGTAGTCCGGGGTGACGTCGCACAACCCTCCCCAGGCGCGCATCAGCCGGACGCGACCCAGGATCGGGAGCAGGTCCAGGGCATGGGCCGCGGTGACCTCCAGGAAGTTCAGCGTCGACCCCTGGCTGTAGGACGAGTACGGCTCGATCTCCGAACCGATCAACACCTCGCCGCGGTCGGTCTGCGAGATGTACACATGCAGGGTCGCCGACACCAGGATCACGTGCAGGAACGGTTTCAGCGGCTCCGTCACGAACGCCTGCAGGGGGTGGGTCGTGATCGGCATCTGCACCCCGGCCATCCGTGCCACCTCGCTGGTCCAGCCCGCCACGGCTGACACCACCGTCGGGGTGCTGATGTCGCCCCGGCTCGTGCGGACCCCCGTCACCTTGCCGTCCGTCACGTCGATGCCCGTGACGTCCACCCCCTGATGGATCTCGACGCCCAGGCGATCGGCCATCCGCGCGTACGCCCAGACCACGGCGTCGTGTCGGATCACTCCTCCGGGCGGGTGATACAAGGCGGCCATGATGGGGAAGTCGGGACGATCCGTCAGATCCAGCACCGGACAGAGCTTCGCGATCTCGTCGGGATAGATCACCCGCGAATCCACGCCCAGGAGCCGGTTGACCTCCGCGCGCTCGTGGGCAACGTTCACCGCGCGTTCCGCGTGGGCGAGGGTGAGGTGTCCCTGCTGGGACAGCAGCAGGTTGTAGTCGAGTTCCTGCGCCAGCTGTTCGTACAAGCGGAGGCTCTCCTTGTAGAACGCTACCCCCTCCGGGGTCCGATAGTTGGCCCGGATGATGGTGGTGTTGCGGCCACTCCCCCCGGCGCCGATGTAGCCGCGCTCGAGAACCGCGATCTTCTTGGACCCGCGTTTCGCCAACTCGTAGGCGATCGCCAGTCCGTGCGCACCTCCTCCAACGATCACCACGTCGTAGGTCTTCTTCAGCTCGTGCTGACGCCACATCCGCCACGGCTTGAAGTATCGGATCGGATGCATCAGCGCCAGCCTCCAGCCTGGAGGGCTTCCCAACCCACCGGGCGGCCACCGAGTCGGGTGACCGCCGTGCCGACGGTTCCCCACGCATACCGGCCGAGCTCCGAGGCCACGTAGAGCTCTAGCATCGGCCGATCCCCCGAGGGTCGGACCACGATCGCCCGGACCTCGCCGATCGACGTTCCGGTGGCCGCTCCCGGCTCCAGGGAGGCGGGGTTCCACGCGGTGAGACGGGCGCACACCTCCGGGAGGGCGGGTCCCGCCACGGCCATCCCCGCGTACAGGTGGGTCACGTCGGTGACCATGGCGGCAGGTCCGGCCTGTTCGTCGACCCGATCTATGACGGCGGACTCCCCACCCGGCTCCGTGAGCACCAAGGCCCAGATATCCGAGATGCGGGCGACGGTCGACCCTGCGGCCGCTCGCAGCGGGATCTCGAGCGCCCCCCTGAGGTCCACCTTGCCGCGCGGCGTGATGTCGGCCAGTCCCACCGCCTGGTCGATGGCCGTCGACTCCGCCCCCGGATCACCGTAGGACGCGACGATCTCCCACCCCGCACGGGTCTCGAACCGCGCACCCATGTCCTGGTGGACGTGGGACATGGGAGACCGACAGACGGCGAGGCTCACGATCGCAACCGCGTCCCTTCCGGGTCGTAGGCAGGTGCCAGCGCCACGCGCGCCTGAGCGCGGTGCTCCGCGAACTGCACCTCGAAGGCGGTTCCGTCCACCGCCCACCCCGACGGCACCCAGGCGAGGCCTACGACGCAACCGGCCGCTTCGCTCCGGCGCGCGGACGTGACCCGGCCGACCCACACACCCTCGTGGACGATCGAGGCGCCCTCGGGCGGCAGCCATCCATCGCTGCTGGTGAACCCCACGAGCCGCTCGGCGGGACCGGCGCGATGCAGGTCCTCCAACGAGCGCTTCCCCAGGAAGTCCGCCTTGTCGTCCTTCACCATCCACCCGAGTCCGGCTTCGTACGGATCGGACTCGGCATCGGTGTCCTGCCCCACCAGGATGTGGTGCTTCTCCAACCGGAGCACGCGCTGGGCCTCCAGGCCGAACGGGACGATGCCGTGGTCCGCGCCCGCCTCCATCACGGCGTCCCACACAGGCTCGCCGAGCATCGACGGAACGTGCAGCTCGTAACCCAGTTCGCCGACGAACCCCACCCGCAACACGATCGACGGCACGGTGGCCACCTCCATCCGTGTGGCCGACAGATAGGGAACCGCCTCACCCGAGACATCGGCGTCCGTGAGGCGCTCCATGACCGAGCGGGCCAGGGGCCCTGCCAGGTTGACCGCGGCGAACGCCCCCGTAACGTTCAGCACGCGCACGTCGTACCGCCAGTCGGCCAGCCACCACGTGATCCACCGTTCGATGGCCGCGGTGTTGCCGGTGGTGACCGTCACGAAGAACTCGTCGTCGCCCATCCGGCAGACCGTGCCGTCGTCCACGATCACGCCCTCGTCGTTCAGCATGACCCCGTATCGCACCTTGCCGACCGCAAGATCGGCGAAGCGGTTCGGGTACAGGCGCTCCAGGAGATCGACGGCGCCCGCGCCGGCGATCCGGAACTTGCCCAGCGAACTCACGTCGATCACGCCGACGGCGTTGCGGACGGCACGGACCTCGGCCTCCGGCGAGGTGTAGTGGTGCGCGCGCCGCCAATCGCCGGCCCACATGAAGGTCGCACCCGCCTCGACGCTCCGCTCGTGCATCGGGGTCTGTTTGCGCGGGGTGCGTCGAGCACCCGCTAGGGCTCCGAGCTCGACGGGCGCCCAGGGCGGGCGGGCCGTGGTGGGCTTGGTCTCGGCCAGCGCGTGTCCGGTGGCCTGCCCGCACAGGCGCTGCGAGGACAGCATGCAGGCCTTGCCCTGACAGGGACCCATCGTGATGGTCGTGTACCGCTTCAGGAGCTCCATCGATGAGAACCCCTCGGCCACGGCCGTCTTGAGCTCTTTGTTCGTCACGTCCATGCACAGGCACGCGAATTGCTTCCCGGGTCCGGAACCCAGGGCCGGCGGCAGCACGACCGGGTCTCCACCCTGGGCGGCTCGGGCTCGCAGCGACTCGACGTGGGCCTCCGTCACATCGTGTCCGGTGGACGAGGCGGCCTCGGCTCCCGCGATCCGGCCCTGCGCGACCGCGACCTCGGCGGAGGAAGCGGCAACCGCGCCCCCGACGGCGTGGACGTTCGGAGGCAGGCGCACGGGCATGAACGCCTGCACTCGCTCATCGAACTCGACCTCGGCGCCAGACATCGACAGCAGATTGGTGGACGGGGTCGAGAAACCGGCTACTACGACGAGGTCGCACGCGATCTTCTCCCCCGAAGAACCGCCGGGCGACCCCAGGACGACCGAAGACACACGACGCCGACCAGAGGCCGACAGGACCGTGACGCCGGCTCGCACGGTCAGGCCGTCGGGCCCGCGAGCGTCGGGCCGGAGGTCGGCCACGATCACCTCCAGGCCCGCCTGCAGCAAGGTCCTGGCGGTGGCGTGGCCCGCGTCGCTGGAGGTCAGCACGACCGCTCGCCTGCCCGGCTTGACCCGGAACCGGTTCACCAACAGCTCCGCGGCCGAGGAGAGCATCACGCCGGGGAGGTCGTTGTTCGGGAACACCACCGGTTGCTCCACGGCCCCCGTCGCGAAGATCAGATGACGGGCGTGGAATCGATAGAGGCGGTCGGGATCCGACGCGGCCACCAGCGGACCCTCGAACACGCCGAAGGCTGTCGTGCCCACCAGGATCCGGGCGCCCGTCGAACGGGCCTCCGCCAGGAGGGTGTCTCGGATCTTCGGATCGGCGGACGCTTGGAGATGGCCGCCGGGTTCATCACGCTGTTCCAGGACGATCGTGGACGCACCGGCACGGCCCGCCTCAGCGGCGGCGGCCAGTCCCGAGGGGCCAGCCCCAACCACCAGCACGTCGGCGTGGAGGTCCACGCACTCCCGCGGGTCGTACTCCGGTCGGCGCGGCACGGTGCCCAGACCGGCCTTCGACCGGATGAAGGGCTCGACGGCGCGCCATGCCCACCGAGGATGCTGGAAGACCTTGTAGTAGAAGCCGGGGGGCATCATGAACGAGAAGGTGTTCAGCCATCCGTGGATGTCCCGGTCGACGCTGGGCCATGCGTTCTGGCGGTGCACCCGCATGCCGTCGCGCACGGGCTCGACGCAGGTCCGGACGTTCGGGACGCCGTCGACCTGCATCAGGCAGTTCGGGCACGACCCGGTCATGCACATCAGCCCACGCGGACGGTGGTACTTGAAGGAGCGTCCCGTGATCGTCACCCCCGCCGCGGCCAACGCCGAGCCCACGGTGTCGCCCTCGAAGGCGGGCACGGCATGGCCCTCGAACCGGATCTTCACGGGACGGTCGCGGTGGATCGCCTCCCCGGGACCCTCCGGCAGGCGTGGGCTCACGCGGGCGACGCCTCCTGATCCTGGGGTCGGTAGGTGCGACGCACCTCGTTCGTCATGGTGTGACGCTCGGCGAGGAGCCACTCACGGCACCCGTCACGATGGAGCCACCACTCGGTCTGCCATCCATCGACGTTCTCGCGGAAGAACAGGTACGAGGCCAGCTCCCGATCGGACGCATCGGGGAGCGGCCGTCGTGTCGTCTCGCCCCCGTAGGCGAACTCCAGCGCCTCGCGGGGACCGCAGGTGGGGCAGTCGATCAGGAACGTCACGACGCGTAACCCTACTGTCGGGCGGTGGGCAGCCACACCATCGCCGCGTGACCCATCGGACCGTCGATCATGGGGGGATCGCACATGTCCGGGTCCGCCCAACCCCCGGCCGTGTGGCCACCCTGGCCCTCCGACACGGTCGCCGTGCACATGCCGCGCTCATTACGGCGCCCACACGAGACACGGAGCACGGCCCAGCAGGAACGCCAGCGCCCGCCGATATCGCCGGCCGGATACCGCTCCTCGGTCCGGGCCGAAGACCAACACACCCGGCGCCCGCTCCTCCAGCAAGGCGATGATGGCCTGAAGGGGCCGGGGACTGCGGATCCTGAGGCGCTCGACCTTGATCCCGAGGGATGCCGCCAGTTCCACCGTCCGGCGGACGGACGCCGAGACCTCTGGCGTGTACTCCTCGAGGGCGTCGTACCCCATCCTGACCGAAAGGGGGAGCGGTTCCAGCTTCGTGACGTTCGCGACGACCAACGGCTGCCCCAACTCGACCGCGGTGTCCACCGCGAACACGGCAGCGTCGGGGTCCAACGGGACCCCCAGGGTGGTCAGGACGACCGGTCGTCCACGCGCCATCGCCCCCCGGACACGATCGAGATCGACGAGGTCAGGGCGGGTGATGCTCGGCACCGATGGATCACTCCGGGTGCAGCTGCCAGGTGGGCAGATCCCGGGTCGCGGCGCGCACCTTCCTGCGCCACTGGGGCATGTACAGGAAGAACCACGCCCCCATCACCACGGGAGCGAGCATCATGACCCGTTGGCCCATCACCAGCGCTCCGACGAGGAAGGCGAGCCCGAAACACAGGGCGATGCCGATGGCCTGGAGGCGATACCGCTTCATCTGGGTCATGATGCCGTAGTAGTCCTCCGCCGGGATCTGGTTGGTGTTCCACTGCTGCTCGCAATCCGGGCATCGCCACCGGTCGCCGTAGGGCACGCGCTCGACCCGGCCGCAGTCGCATCGCACGGTGATCGGTGGGTTCACGAGCCGATCATATCCCGGGCCGTCCCTGCAGGCGGAGAGACACCCCACCCTCGGGTGCGGCAAGGGAGCGAAAAGCACATTGAACGGGCTCCCTGGGGCGTGCTATACCGTGGCGGGCACCCGAGGGGGGTCCTTCTCACACGAAGGAGGGGTCGCGTGGCTGAGGCCGTCATCGAGGAGAGGCAGCTTCTCAAATCGCTGCACTGGTGGGACGGGTTCGTCATCGCGCTCGCGAACCCGGGGTTCCTGATCGCATCGCTCGGCTTCTCGCTCGCAACGGTCGGAGCCATCGGCTCTATCGTCCTGTGGGGCATCTCAGCCGTGGTCGCCCTGCTGCAGAACTGGATCTACACCGAGACCGCGACCATGTTCCCCGACAAGCCGGGGGGCATCGCGATGTACGCCCACGAGGGCTGGCGCAGCCGCTTCAACCTGTTCGGCCCGATCGCGGCGTTCGGGTACTGGATCGGTTGGTCGGTCGTGCTGTCGCTGTTCGGCAACCTGATCGGCGGACTCGCCGTCGCGGAGTGGTGGCCCAACGCGAAGGCAGGCGGCGAAGCCGGCGCAGCGGGGGTGAAGGGATATTTCAGCACCGGGCAGGTCTCGATCGGCCTCCCCCAGCTGATCGCGATCGGGCTGATCATCCTCGTCTGGTTGTTCAACGTGTACGGCGTGAAGCCGTCCCTCATGCTCGGGTACATCACCGGCATCTTGCTGATCGTCCCCCTGTTCATCTTCATCGTACTGCCGTACTTCACGGGCGACTGGCACAGTTCCAACCTGGAGTACGCCCACGTCGAGGGGTTCAGCAACCTCGGCGTAGCGTTGATGTGGCTCTTCCTGATGTGCTGGTCCGCCTACGGCGTCGAGGTCTGTGCGAGCTTCGCCCCCGAGTACCACGACACCAAGCGCGACACCAGGCTCGCCCTGCGATCGGCTGGCGTGTTCTCGTTGTTCGTGTACATCATGATGCCGCTGGGTCTGGGCGGCGTGGTGGGCACGAACGGCGACTACGGCCCCTTCTACGTGGCTGCCTTCAAGGCGATCGCGGGTCCCACGATGGGGACCATCGGGCTCATCTGCCTGATCGCCAGCTTGGTCCTGTCGATGAACACGGCCACCGCCGACGGGGGCCGCGCCCTCTACGGGATCGCCCGCGACGATATGACCATCAAGCAGCTGTTCCACCTGAACAGGTTCCACGTGCCCGGCCGTGCGATGACCGTGGACATGGTCGTGAACATCCTGTTCGTCCTGTTCATCGCCAACAACCTGGCGCTGCTGTACGCGTCCAACATCGGCTACGTCTTCGCACACGTCCTGGCGCTGAGCGGATTCCTCCTGCTGCGGAGGGATCGACCGGACTGGCCCCGTCCGATCAAGGTGGGTGGGGCGTGGCCAGCGGTGGCTGCGCTCCTGGCGGTCTTCAACCTGGTGCTCGTCATCTGGGGCGTGACCCAACGGGAGCTGGCGTCCACGATCGGCGGCTACGACTTCAGCGGTCCGTTCTACGTGGGACTGGCCGTCCTGGTCATCTCCGTGTTGCTCTTCCTCTACCGTCGCGCTGTGCAGGACGGCGCGAAGATCACCTTCCGCGACCGCGACGTGCCCACGATGCCGAACGAGGAGCAGATGGCCCTGCTGCGGGAGGAGGAGTCCCCGGCGTAGCGGGACGGCGAACCGTCGAACCCCGAAGGGCGGGCCGTGCCCGCCCTTCGGTCGTCGGGAGTACCATCGGGAGGCCAGATGGTGAACGGTCGCGAGCATCGGAGGTCACGTTGAGTGAGAAGACGTGGGGCGCCGAGCCCTTCTGGGGATTGGGGTTCGAATGGGATCCCGACTGGGTCTACACGGACCGGCAGAAGGAACTCCGGGCGACCTTGATCGAGCTCTGCGAGCAGGAGCTGCGGGCCAACGCGAAGCGCTTCGATGACGAGTTGACCTTCCCCCGGCGGAACCTCGAGATCCTGGGCGAGCACGGATTCCTGGCGCTCACGGTGCCCGAGGAGTACGGCGGGCTCGGTGAGAACCACGTCGCCTACTCGATGGTGTGCGAGACGATCGCACGCTACGGCTGCGCCTCCACGGCGATGTGTTACGTGATGCACATGGGGGCCGTGAACGCGATCATGCTCCGCGCCACACCGGCTCTGATCGACAAGTACATCCGACCGCTGAACAGCGGCAAGATCGGCACCCTCTCGTACTCGGACCCGGAGACCGGATCGCACTTCTGGTACCCGATCTCCTCGGGCGCCTCACGGTCCAACGGCGGGTTCCAGGTCCGGAAGAAGGCCTCGTGGACCACTTCGGGTGGGTTCGCGGACTTCTACGTCGTGCAGACCACCAGTCCCGACTTCACCGGCTACGACGATCTGTCCGTGTTCGTCGTGGACGGGGAACACGTGAAGTCGCAACCGTCTCTGTGGGATGCCTTGGGCCTGCGTGGCAATCAATCCGGCCCCATCGAGATGGACGTCGAGATCCCGGGCGAGCAGCTGGTGGGACCCACCGGCGACGGGGCGACGTCGAACGACGAATCGGTCGACCCGTGGTTCCTGATCGGGTCCTCGTCGGTGTGGAACGGGCTCGCCTTGGGCGCGATCGACATCGCCAAACGTCACACCACACGCAAGAAGCACGTGGACGTGGGCCTTCGGGTGGCGGACTACCCGACGATCCAGGACTACGTCGGTGAAGCGCTGATGGACACCAACGCAGCGCGGCTGTTCGTGCTCTCGGTGGCGCAGGCGATGGACGGCGCCACGGACGGCAACACGAAGAACCCGGGGCCCGGAGAATTGGCGCGGGGGAACTTCTTGCATTGGGCGTGGCAGATCAAGTTCGAAGCCGCGAAGAACGTGGCGCATGTGGTGGACAAGATGCTCCATGCCTGCGGAGGGTCGGGATACAAGCGAGATATGGAGCTCGAGCGGTACCTCCGCGACGCGAAGGCGGGATGGGTGATGGGGCCCACGAACGAGGTGCTGCGGCAGTTCGTCGGCAAGGCGGTCCTGTTGGGCTTCGATTCGCTCGACTACTGGAACCAGTCCTACAACCGTCGCGCGGTCGAGAACGAGGTGAAGAAGCTGGACGCGGCCGCCAAGCGGGAGCTGGCTCAGCAACTCGTGACCCAAGCCGATGAACAAGAGGCGAAGGAACCCGCGGGGACCTAGGAGAGACGGGCAGACGCATGGCGATCGACACGCGCACGTCGAACATGCTGATCGGCGGACTCCGCCCGATCGACCCGTTCCTGGAGACGTACTGGGTGCGCCCCGGTGGAGCAACCGTCGTGATCCTGGCACCGGACGATCGGGTGACGGTCATCGACGTGGACGGGGGGCAGGCGGCCGAGGTCACGGTTCTCGATCCCGACGGTGCCGAGGTGCCGGAGGCGATCGGGATGATCGCGGACGCACCCGCCACCGTGCTGCGAGCCCTGGTCGCTTCGCTCGCCGACGGTGCCTCCGACGTCGTCGCCGATCTCTCCGAGTCGCGGGCCTCGATCCGACCGAGGCGATGGCGGCGCGACTGTTCGACGGGTGGGGACCGCCGGTGCCTACGTCACCATGGTCGCCGAATCGCGATCTGGTGCTGATCGTCGCCGCCCCAGCGGGCGTCTGCTCGATGGCGCTCCCCCGCCCTCGGACCTGCTCGTCGAGGTGCGTCGAACCATCGCGCGCACCCACGAGGAGATGGAACTGCCGCGCGCCGCTGGCCGAGCCTCGGTTGGACTTCCGGGTCGACAGGTCGACCGCGCGTTCCTACGAAGTGAAGGCCGGCGAGTACATCCAGATCATCGATGTCGAAGGCCGGCAGTGTTCGGACTTCCTGGCGTTCCATCGTCACAAGCTGGATGACGGTGTCGAGCGGGGTCTCGATGCCACGGTCACCCGCACGCTGATGGGCAGGCCTACCCCACCCCGGGACTCACGGGCAAGTTCTACGACGCCGACATGGATCCGCTGGTCGAGGTCGTGCGCGACACGGTGGGCCGTCACGACACCTTCGCGCTGGCGTGCAACTCGAAGTACTACGAGGACATGGGCTACTTCGGCCACATCAACTGCACCGACAACTTCAACGTGCAGATCGCCCCGTACGCGATCGCGGCTCGGGCAAGGGTTGGCCCGCGCTCAACCTGTTCTTCAACACCGGGTTCTCCGCGCCGACAACATCCTGGTCAGCGACGAACCCTGGTCGCGCCCGGGCGACTACGTGCTGATGCGCGCCATGACCGACCTCGTCTGCGCATCCTCCGCGTGCCCCGACGACGTCGATCCCGCGAACGCCTGGGATCCCACCGACGTGCACGTCCGGGTGTACAGCGCCGGAGCATCGCTTCTCCACCGCGATCGCCCGTCGGGTGACGCCGGAGTCCGAGCCGTGCTCACCGAGAAGACCGGCTTCGGGCCGTGCTGGGCAGCCCTTGACCCGCAACGTCGTGGAGTACGCGGGCTACTGGCTGCCCAGCCACTTCAACGACGAAGGAGCCGTCGCCGAGTACTGGGCGTGCCGCGAGCAAGCGGCGGTCATGGATCTGTCGCCGCTGCGAAAGTTCGAGGTGCTTGGGACCCGACGCGGAGACGCTGACGCAGGCCGCGATCACGCGTGACGCCCGCCGGCTGTCGACGGGACAGGTCGTCTACACGGCCATGTGCAACGACCAGGGCGGCATGGTCGACGAGTGCACGGTGTTCCGGCTGGGCCAGGACAACTTCCGGTTCGTGGTGGGCCACGACGGCTGTCGGCATCTGGCTCCGGGAGCAGGCCGAGCGACTCGGACTCGGCCAAGGTGCACGTGAAAGCCGTCGATCGACCAACTGCACAACGTCGCGGTCCAAGGGCCGAACAGCCGGGAGATCCTCCGACGGTTCGTCTGGACGCCCGCGACCCAGCCGTCGATCGACGAACTCGGGTGGTTCCGGTTCCTGGTGGGTCGGGTCGGCGAGGCGCAGGGCGTGCCGATCGTGGTGTCGAGCACGGGCTACACGGGCGAGCTGGGCTACGAGATCTTCTGCCATCCAAGCGATGCCGTCACCGTGTGGGAGGCGGTCTGGGAAGCGGGTGGCGATCAGGGTCTCGCGCCGCTGGGCCTGGACGCGCTCGACATCCTGCGGATCGAATCCGGGCTGATCGCGGTGGGCAACGAGTACGACGACCAGATCGACCCGTTCGAAGCGGGCATCGGGTTCACCGTGGACCTTCGGGGCGACGAAGACTTCGTCGGTCGCTGCGGCGCTCGAGCGAGCGGGCCAGGCACATCCGCAACGGATGCTCGTCGGGTTGCGGCTCGACGGCAACGAGACCGGCGAGCACGGCGACCCGGTGTACGTGGGCCGCCAACAGGTCGGGATCGATCGACCAGCGGCACCCGCTCGCCGATCCTGCGGGAGCAACATCGCGATGGCGAGGGTCGCGGTGCAGCATGCCGAACTCGGGACCCACGCTGGAGGTCGGCAAGCTCGACGGCATGCAGAAGCGCATCGCCGCCGAGGTCGTGCGGTTCCCGTTCTACGATCCGGACAAGACCCGTCCGCGCGTGCGTGAGCGCGACGTCGTCGAGTCCTTCACGTCCGAACAGATCGAGGCGTTCCACCGCGACGGGTTCTTGATCGTCGAGGAAGGCCTGATCTCCGAGCGCCGCGCTCGACCGGCTGCGCGAACGCTACGAAGGGCTGTTCGCCGGGCGCGTACGAGACCGGCATCGCGCCCGACGAGGTCAACTGGAAACCCGGCCGTGATCCCGAGGACCGGACCCGCCAGCTGTGCAACGCGTGGAAGTCCGACACGGTGATCGCGGCGCAGGTGCTCTCGGCCCGGATCGGCGAGCTCGCGGCCCAGCTGATGAACTACGACGGCGTCCGCATCCTGCAGGACAACGTGCTGTGGAAGCCTCCGGGCGCGAAGGCGGTCGGGTTCCACCAGGACGGTTCCTACGCGGACTACCTGGTGCCGCCCGAGATGGTGACGTGCTGGATGACGCTGCACGACACGGCGCGCCGACGCCGGTCCGATCGCGTACGTTCGAGGTTCCAACCACTGGGGGATCTCGCCGCCGACGCGAACCGGGTTCCACGCACCGGACGACTGGCTCGCCGGGCGCCCGAGCGGCCGCGCCCGACGGACGGGCGAGCTCGAGGTCGTCCCCGTCGTCGTGACGCGCCGGCGGTGGAGCCTTCCACCACAACGCCACGTGGCACGGGTCCGAACCCAACCGCAGCGCCACCGTCGCCCGGATGGGCCTGGTCTCCCACCTGCTGCCGGCACAGGCTCGATTCCACGAGACGAACGTTGACGTGAACTATTCGCGGTACCGGCGCCGCGGCGACCTATCGATGGACGAGTCGTTCTTCCCGGTCCTGTGGGATCGCAGCGGCTACCGAACGCCGTGGCTCGCCGAACTCCCCGACATCGACCGGTAGTCCATGATGGACTAGTCGCGCCGGAGCCGGTTCGCCAGGATCTCGAGCATCGCCCACGCGGCGCCGGGCTGCGTCGGCCAACGCTTCGCTGATCACGTCGCGCGGGATCGCGAGGCACCGCGACGGCTCCACGCGCGACGACGTCGGCCGTGCGAGGCCCACCGTCGAGGACCGAGATCTCGCCGAAGAACCGACCCTGCTTCGATGCGTGCGACCTCTCGGCCGTCGCGCATGCACCGCCATCTCCCCTCGCATCACGACGAAGAGCTCTCCGCCGTGCGTCCCCGGTCCGCACGACCACGTCATCCGCCTCGTACGCGCGCTCCTCGACCGGCGTCCAGGATGGGATCGAGCAGCTCGGGCGGCAGCGCCGAGAACACCGGCGTCGCGCCCACCATCCGCTCGTACCGCCCGCCGTGGAACAGCAGCGGCTGACCTTCGCCGTACCTCGCGTACTCCACCCGACCGATGAACAGCGAGTGGTCGCCCCCCCAGTACGATCGCACGACCCGAGCCACCAGGTGCGCGAGGGCACCGTCGACCAACGGGGTGTCACGCACCGTGACGAACGCCGGTTCATCGGCACCCTCGGGCGCGCGACGTCCGGCGAAGTGGTCGGACAGCACGCGTTGGTCGTCGGCGAGCACGTTGATCCCGTACCGACGGCCCTCGTTGAGCAGCTGATGCATCCGGCGCTCGTCGATCGACCGAGATGACCACCAGCGGCGGCGCGAGCGACACCGACATGAACGCGTTCGCCGTCATGCCGTGCACCTTGTCGCCGGCGAGCGTCGTGATGATCGTGACGCCGGTCGCGAACATGCCCAGCGTTCGCCGGAACGCGCACCGCGGGGTCCTGGCCGGGTTCGCCTTCGATCTCGATCGACTCCTCGTCGGAGGTCATCGCAGGAACGCCGCCCCGATGCCATCGGGCATGCCGCTGATCGCCGGAAGGCGCAGGTCGAACTCGATGGGGGCCGAGGCGCAGAGACCGGCCTCGTTCTCGGCGCCCGGCTGCTCCAGGGTCCCTTAGCTCCAGGGGTACGGCGAGTTGCTGACGGGATGCAGCCGGCCCGCGCGCGAACCGCGAGTAGCGGAACGGTTCGAGCAGCGACTGCGGCCATCCCGAGGACCTCCTTCGCCACCAGGGCACCGACGCCGATCATCTTGTAGCCGTGGTTGGAGTCGGCGACCACGTACACGTTCTCACTGAAGGTGTCGAAGACCGGGAAGCTGTCGGGGGTGAACGCCCCGATGCCGCCGGTCGGCGCCTTGCGATACACGTCGCGCTTGCCCTCGAACCGCTTGTGGCAGTGGGCCAGCGCCGAGGTCCACATGCGCTCGAACTCCGGCGTCACGACGTACTCGGTCGAGTGCTCGCCGTAGGGATCGACCGCCACGTCGTCGGCAGGTTGCTGCACCACCCACGGCATCGCGCCGCCCTGCACCCCACCGAAGTTGAAGTCGGGCTTGTAGTAGACGCCCCAGAGCTCGTCGGTGACCAGAGAACCGTCGTGTCGTCGATCAGCGGCGCGTCGGTGTCGATGTGCACGACCGGCGGCATCGAGCCCCTCGTTGTCGACCAGAGACGTTGGGGTCGACACCGAGCGTGCCTTCCTGCAGGCACCAGTACGTCCAGGTGGGCCACTCGTGGTCGGTGCCATCGGCACCACGCACGGTCGTCGTGGACGGAAGGTCGAGCATGTGCCAGAGGTCACGCACCCATGGACCTCGGCGCCACGATGACCGCGTCACACGCGATCATCGCCCTGGTCGGTGCGCGACATGCGTGACGGCGCCCACCCCGTCGGTCGTGCAAGGCCGGTGACGGTGACCGGGGCCAGCAATGCGCACCCCAAGGGCCTCGGACTTCGCGCGCAGACCGAGCATCGACGGCATGTTCTCGGCGTAGCCGCCCTTGCCGTTCGTGCAGCACGATCGACACGTTCCTCGGCCTGCCAGTCCGAGAAGATGCCCTCCATGTAGCGGCGAGCAGTCGTCCTCGCCCTGGATCAGGTCGGAGCGGTAGCCGATCGATCTGCTGCTCGGTGTAGATCTGCGCGACGTCGTCGGCCATCACGTCGGGCGCGAGCTGCAGGTAGCCGATCGGGTGGTAGTGGAACGCCTCCGGGTCAGACTCCCAGACCGCCACCGAATGCGCCATCAGCTCGCGCATCGCGGGCTGGAAGTAGTTGTTGCGGATCACGCCGCACGCGATGCCCGACGGGCCGGCGCCGACACCGGTCTTGTCCAGGACGATCACATCCGCTCCGGAGCCACGGCCCGACGCTCCGAGACCCTCTGCCAGATGCCACGCCGTGGACAGACCGTGGACGCCGGCACCGATCACGACGTAGGCGGGCGGACTCAGGCACACTCATGGTGTGCGTTCATCTCCTCACGGATCGGTCCGAGCTGAGCAGACGCAGAAGACGGTGCCCCACGGGTCGGACATGGCGGTCCATCCGACGGAAGCTTCGATCCGTGTCGTCGACGATCCATTCGATCGAGGCTCCGAGGACGCCCAGGCGCTCGACCTCGGCGTCGGGGTCATCGACACGCAGATCCAGGTGCACCGGCGATTTCCCAGCGTTGACGACCGGGACGTGTTGCACCACCAGCTTGGGTTGCCCATCACGTTCGGGTGATTCCAGCACGATGAAGGGCGGGCGTTCGGATCAGCCGGTGATAGCCGAGAGCCGCCGACCACCAGGCCGCCACACGTTCGACGTCCAGCGGCGTCCATCGTGATCTCGATCGGAGGTCACGGCACCGCAACCTGGGTTCGGCCGTCGCGTCGGGCACCGGCCGCGTCGACGAACGATCTCCAGATCTCCAGGCTCGGCATCGTCGTCCTGCCACTCCTCGTGGAGTTCCCATTGAACCCCCAGCACGAACGATGTCGCCTCCGGCATCTCGATGGCCTCGACTGTCCCGTGGGGCGCGAAGGCCGTCGCCACCAACCCCTCCCCCACATCGCGGATCGCTTGATGATGGTAGCTGTCCACGATCGCTCGTTCACCGAGGTGTGCCGCCAGGATCGACCCAGTTGCGATGTCGACGGGGTGCGACGGATGCGGTGGCCGAGCATCTCCCTCCAGGGTCGCCGCGACGAGCGCCTGCCACTCCTCCCACTTCGCGCCTGGATGGTCAGCCCCTCCACCTGGGAACTCCTCGAGGTCACCGAATAGCGTGCCCCCGAAGGCGACGTTGAGGATCTGCGCGCCACGGCAGATCCCGAGGAGCGGGACCCCGCGTTCGACAGCCTGCCGCGCTAGATCGAGCTCGATCTCGTCGAGCAACCAAGCTGGATCCAGTTGTCCGGGGTGAGGATCGTCGCGCCCGTACCGGTCGGGTCGATGTCCCGGCCGCCCGCGAGCACCAGGCCGTCGGCTCGGTCGATCGCCTCGCGCCGGTCGCGCGGTTGCTCGAGGTAGGGCA
The DNA here is from genome assembly GCA_963826185.1 of uncultured Actinomycetes bacterium. Lineage (GTDB taxonomy): Bacteria > Actinomycetota > UBA4738 > UBA4738 > HRBIN12 > JAOUEA01. Next base: position 253,790 of record CAWGVY010000004.1, read on the forward strand.
AGAGCACGGGGAACCCACCGGCGGCGAGCACGGGTCGTGGATACCCCACTCCGTAGTAGTCGCCGTAGTCCGCGAACCCCTCTGAGATGAGGACGAGCGGTCGAGGGTTCCCGCGTCACGCCCGACGCCCTCAGTGACCGGCCGGCTTCTCCCAGCCTTCGAGGACCGGCGGTGGTAGTCGGTGCCCACGATCGGGGAGCCCTCGATCCACGAGCCCAACTCCGGCTGCGGGAACTTCACGTGCTCGGCCTTGAGCTGGATCCCGTACGAGTTGCCCGAGATCAGGTGCTTCATCAGGACCTTGCGTGCGATCTCGTCCTCATGCCCCTGAAGGATCGGGAAGTAGATCTTGATGAAGGAGTTGGAGCAGCGGTCGAAGACGGCGGGCACGTCGTCCTCCACCAGCAGATGGATGTCCTCCAACCAGTTGAGGTCCTCGCCCGGGGTCAGGGCGTCCAGGTCGACATCGTCGAGGAGCGAGGTGATCCTCTTGGTAGGGGAACCGGTGACCGGCCAGTTCCTCGGCGTCGATGCCGATCTTCGTGCTGAGGTGATGTTCGGTCATCGTTGGCTCCCCTAGGTGGTGGGCATCTGGCCGGTGTCGGCCAGGTATTTCTGCATCATCGACTTGATCTCGTCCAGCGTGTCCTGCTCCGTGACGCCTGGGATGTAGTCGGTCCCGGCCAGCGGCACCTTCGCCATCGCGGAGGCCTCCACCGTGAGGGCACAGAGGTCCTCGGGCTCCAGGCTGTGGACGTCGGTCTTGCCGCAGGCACGCGCCAGCATCTGCAGCTCCATCGTCATCGCCGTCAGGAAGTTGTACACGCGGGTCGCGGCCGCTTCGACCTCGAGCCTCTTACGCAACTCCGGGTCCTGCGTGGCCATCCCCACCGGACACCGGCCGGTGTGGCAGTGGTAGCACTGACCGGCGGGCACGCCGATCGTGCCCTCGTAGTCGGTGACCCCGGGGATCTCCTTGTTGCAGTTGAGCGCCATCAGGGACGAGTGGCCGATCGCGACGGCCTTGGCCCCCAGGGCGATACATTTCGCGACGTCCCCGCCGTTGCGGATACCGCCCGCAACGACCAGGTCGATCTCGTCGGCTAGCCCCACGTCCTCCAGGGCGCGGCGCGCCTCGGGGATCGCCGCCATCAGGGGAATGCCGGTCTCCTCCGCGGCGATATGCGGGCCGGCGCCGGTGCCGCCCTCGGCGCCGTCGAGGTAGATCGTGTCCGGGCCGCACTTCGCGGCCATGCGGACGTCGTCGTACACGCGCGCCGCCCCCAGCTTCAGCTGGATCGGGACATGATAGTCGGTGGCCTCTCGGATCTCCTGGATCTTGAGCGACAGATCGTCGGGCCCGAGCCAGTCGGGATGACGCGCCGGCGAGCGCTGGTCGATGCCCGCCGGGAGTGAACGCATCTCGGCGACCTGCTCGGTGACCTTCTGACCCATCAGGTGGCCCCCGACACCCACCTTGCAGCCCTGTCCGATGAAGAACTCGATCGCGTCGGCCAGCATCATGTGGTGCGGGTTGAACCCGTACCTGGACTGGATCACCTGGTAGAACCACTTGGTCGACAGGTCCCGCTCCGGCGGGATCATGCCGCCCTCACCCGAGCAGGTGGCGGTGCCGGCCATCGAGGCGCCCTTGGCCAGGGCCATCTTGGCTTCCAGCGAGAGCGCCCCGAAGCTCATCCCGGTGATGTAGATCGGGATGTCGAGCTCCAGCGGGTTCTTCGCGAAGCGCGCGCCGATCACCGTCTTCGTGTCGCACTTCTCGCGGTAGCCCTCGATCACGAAGCGCGTCAGCGTGCCCGGCATGAACATCAGCTCGTCCCAATGCGGGATCGGTTTGAACATCGAGAACCCGCGCATGCGGTAGCGGCCGAGCTCGGACTTCACGTGGATGTCGTTGATGACGTCCTCCGTGAAGATCGGGCTGCGGCCGAGCACTTCCTTGGCGGAGGAAACGTCGATCTCTTCAGCCATCTGGGAAGCGCTCATCAGTGGATCACGAGCTTCTTCTCGGAAGGCTCGAGGTTGTCGTAGTTGTAGAGCATCTTGCCGCACACGAACTTGGTGAAGCTGTCGGGCTGGTCCATGCCGTACGTCGTGAACTTCCGGTCGATCATCTCGGTCGTCGGCGTCGGTCATCTCTGCCTCGACGCAGTCGATGCCCAGCGACTTCACCGACGCCGCCGACGTAGATCTCCCCGTCGTACATCGAGTCGCCCAGACCCGGGACCCACGTCGCCGCAGATGATCTGGCGGCCACGCTGCATCATGAACGCGGTCATCGTGCCGGCGTCTCCGCCCACGATGATCGTGCCGCCCTTCTGATCGATGCCGGTCCGCGCGCCGACGTTGCCCTTGACCACCAGGTCACCGCCGCGGATCGCGGCGCCGGCCAGCGAGCCGGCGACCTTCTCGATCACGACGACGCCCGACATCATGTTCTCGGCGACCGACCAGCCCACGCGGCCGGTGATCGTGACCTCGGGACCATCGATCAGCCCGACGCCGAAGTAGCCGAGGCTGCCCTCGAACGTGATGCGGCATCGCTGGAGGATGCCGACGCCGATCGAGTGCTTCGCTCCGGGATTCTGCACGGTGACGTCGCCGATGCCCTCCTCGTAGATCAGCCTGCGCAGTTCGAGGTTGATCTGGCGTGTCGATGAGATCGTCGGCATCGAAGATCGCCATGCCGTCCTGCACCTGCGCGACGTTCGGGGCCTTCGCGTCCGGCTCGGAGAGCCCACGGACGTCGTAGTTGATCGGGCGTTCGCCGGCGGCTACCTGCTCCATACCAACACCTGTCTCTCGTACGGGTCGTAGGTATCGATCTCGCGATCCAACACGGCCCGGATCGCGATCTCCTCCGACGCCATAACCACCAGCTCATCGGTCTCGTACAACACCAAGCGGCTTGGCAGCCATCTCGTCCTTGGCGACGCCCAGGGAATCGCCGGTCACGGCCATGTACGTGAAGACCCCGTCGAGATCGTCGAGGCTGCGCTTCATGGCGTCTTGCAACGAGTCGCCGTCCGACATGAGCTCGGCCAGGTACACGGCGATGATCTCCGAGTCGCACTCGGACTGGAACCGGTGCCCCGATGCCTCCAGTCGGCGTCGCCACTGGAAGTAGTTCGTGAGCTGCCCGTTGTGCACCACCGCGACGTCGGAGAACGGATAGGCCCAGTAGGGGTGGGCGCCGGAGATGTCGACGTCGGACTCGGTCGCCATGCGGCAGTGACCGATCGCGTGGGTGCCTCGGAACGGCCGAGGTCGTACATCGTCGGACACCTCGGCGGCGTCGCCCAGGTCCTTCACGATCTCCAGCGAATGCCCGAGGGACAGCACCTCGCACCCCGGCACATCCTCGACGTAGTCGGCGAGCGCCTTCAGGTCGCCGTCGTATCGCACGAGCGCCCGGTAGGCGTACTCGGTCTCGCTCTCGACCCGGTCGATGTGGGCGCCGATCTTGCCCAGCCGCGACTCGACCTCCATCCGATGTCGCTCCAGGCGTTCCTGGAAGTCGAAGTCCCGAGGGTCGTTCGCATCGGCCAGCTTGAAACGGATCACGACCATCTCGGTCGGTGGGCCGAACAAGGCGAAGCCGGTGGAGTCGGGTCCTCGATGCTTCATCGACTGAAGCATGCGGGTCATCTCCGACCCCACGTCGGACTCGGTGTCTCGATGGATGATGCCTGCGATGCCACACAAGGTTCGTGGCTCCTTCCGTGATCTAGGGGAGGATGTCCAGGTACTCCTCGACGTCCCAGTCGGAGACGGTAGAGATGAAGCGCTTCCACTCGTCTCGCTTGTAGTGCATGAACACGCGCTCCATGTCGCCGGGCAGCGCTCCCCTCACCACGTCGTCGGCCTCGAGCGCGTCGAGCGCCTCGCCGAGCGTCTCGGGGATCCGGACGACTTCCTTGCCGTCGTCGATCGCCTCGTAGATGTTGCGCTCCTCCGGGGGACCGGGATCCATGTTGCGATCGAGTCCGTCCTGCATCGCCACCAGTAGAGCGGCGAACGATAGGTACGGGTTCACGGCCGAGTCGACCGAGCGATACTCGAAGCGACCGGGCGCCGAGATCCGCAACGCGGTCGTGCGGTTCTGGAACCCCCAGTCGGCGAAGATCGGCGCCCAGAAGCCGGCGTCGGCGAAGCGTCGATACGAGTTGACGGTTGGCGAGGTGATGCACGTCAGTGCCCGCAGATGCTCGATGACTCCGCCGATCGCCTGCAGGCCGATCTGGCCCGGCATCTGCGGATCGTCGCCGTCGGGCAGGAACATGTTGGTGTCGCCCTCCCAGAGTGAGATGTTGTGGTGGCATCCGTTGGCGGAGACGCCCATGAACGGCTTCGGCATGAAGCAGGCGAACGCCTCCATCTCACGGCCGACCTGACGGCAGATCTGGCGGTAGGTCGTGAGCCGGTCCGCCGTCTTGTCAGCCTTGTCGAAGTTGAAGTTCAGCTCGAGCTGGCCCGGCGCGTCCTCGTGATCGCCCTGGATCATGTCCAGGTCCATCGCCTTGCCGTACTCCATGACCTTGTGGATGATCGGCTGCAGCTCGGAGAACTGATCGATGTGGTAGCAGTACGGCTTCGTCTTGCCCTCCACCGACGGGGTTCCGTCGGCGTCGACCTTCAGCCACATCATCTCGGGCTCGGCTGCCAGCGCGTAGGTGCAGTCCGGTGTCGTCGGTGAAGCTCGCGTGGATGCGCTTGAGGTTCCCGCGACAGTCCGACGTCGAGGAACGCGCCCCCGTCGACCTCCTCCTCGCGTCCGCGGAACAGCGAGCAGAACACGCGAGCCGTCTTCGGGTCCCACGGCAAGACGTTGAACGTCTCGACGTCGGGGAGCCCGACCAGCTCGCGCGCTTCCGGCCCATAGCCGATGTAGTTGCCGTGGCGGTCGATGAACAGGTTCGCCGTGGACCCGTAGACCAGTTGGAAGCCCCGGCGTTCGCGATGCGCTCCCAGTGGGTCGCGGGGATGCCCTTGCCCATGATCCGGCCCGTGACCGAGACGAACTGGTAGTACATGTAGGTGACGCCCTCGTCGTCGATCCGCTTACGGACCTCCGCGATGGCTTCCTCGCGACCGTCCTGGTCGACGAACGCCTCGAGGTCTGTGGCCAAGGAGTCCTCCCCTCAATCCGCGCCCCCGTCCACCACGGGAGGCGACCTTCGGGAGCGCGATCCGACATCCGTTGAAGCGCGACCCGGGCCCGATGGTACGCCCGGCCCTCGGACGACGCCACCGGCAGGCGGTAGGTGCGAGCCTAGCGCGTGGTCGGCCGAGCACCGAGCCACGTCCGCACTCTTTCCCGGATGAAGCTATGTCCAGATGCTCCATACGAAGCATTCATGTGGGTTTGACCGATGTGAGGTCGGAGCGTAGCGTCCGCGAACGTATATGGGTATCGGACACACGACAACTCCAGGCGGCGACCCAGCACGGCTGGATCCGTGACGACCCGGCGGTCGGCTGGGGAGCCGTTGCGGTCGGTGTCCCCGATGGACGACGAGCGCGCCCACCTCTACGAGATCATCCGGGCGATCGGGGCGGGTCCCGACCTGGACACGATCCTGGAAGGGGTGGTGCGGCTGGCCACGGAGGCCACGCACTGCCACGCCTGCCTGATCTGGTTCCTGGATGAGCACCGAAGCGTGCTGCGGGTCGCGAGCGCTCCCTACGACCACCTCGGGGGAACGATCGAGATGGCGGCGGGCGAAGGTCTCGTGGGGTGGGTCGCCAAGACGCGGCAGGCGGCATATATCCGCGATCGCGCGCTCGAGGATCCCCGCGTCAAGTACGTGCCGGAGTTCGATGAGGAGGACTTCCAATCCCTCGTGGCGGTCCCGGTGTTCGGTCGCGACGGCGCCGTGATGGCCGTCATCTCGCTGCACGCCGAAGCGCCCCACGAATTCGCGCGGATGGACGTGGACCTGCTCGAACACACCGGCACCCTGATGGCGGGAGCGATCGAGAACGCCCGTCTGTTCGAGGAGAGCGCGGCCCGTGTGGACCTGCTCACCGACCTCTCCCGGCTGTCGCAGCGGGTGGCGGCTGCGGGGACGACCGAGGACCTGCTGCGGGCCGTCACCCAAGGGACCCGTAACCTGCTCACCGCTGAGCGTTGTGAGATCTACATGACCGATCGGGACGGGAGCCTCCGCCTCGCGGCAGCCTCTCCTCCCCGCATCGATGCGACCGGAAGCGTCTTCGACCAAGAGCTCTGGGTGGACGAGGCGGGATCCTCGCTGCTGACGCCTGTGGCCGCTGGGGACGAGCGGATCGGGTTGCTGGCGGTCATGAGCCCAGCACCACCCCCTGGGGCCGCGATGACGCTCCAGGCGATCGCGGCGCACACCGCGGTCGCGATCCGTCAGCAGCAGCTGGTGGAGCGCCTCCTGGAGAAGAATCTGGTTCGGGACTTCTTCCAAGACCTGGCCGCCGCGGACGGCGGTGAGATCTTGGCCACGTCGGCGGCCAAGCTCGGGTTCGACCTGGACGCTCCGCACGCGGTGGTTCACGTCGTCGCCCGGGCCGACCCCGGATCGCCGCCCGGCGATCCCGCCTCGTGGCACGACGTTTCGGCGCGTGTGGAGAGCCAGCTGGTCGCTCGCTTCCCCGGGGCGTTGCTCGATCGGCCCGATGACGCCGTCCGGGCGTTGGTGCCCCTCCCCCAAGCCGACCCAGGGCTCATCCTGGAGGAGCTCGCCGTCATCGCCGGCGAGGCGAACAGCAGCCTGGGCTGCTGGATCGGCGTGTCCCCATCATGCCGTGGATCCCGCGCCTATCCGGCAGCTCTCGGACAGGCCGAGGCGGCTGCGGAGATCGGGGGGATGCTTCGTGGAGCCCCCGGCGTGACCGTGTACGACGACCTCGGCGCCTATCGGTACATCCTGGGGGCATCGGCGGAGGCGCAGGATCGCGACCAGCGTCGGCTCGAGCGGCTGGTGGCCTACGACCGGCGGCGCGGCACGGAGCTGCTCAACACGCTGGAGGCCTATCTCGATCGTCGAGGCAACGTCGTGGGAACCGCCCGTGCGCTGTTCATCCATCCAAACACGCTTCGTCAGCGCCTAGAGCGCGTCGAGCGCGAAGCGGGGATCGATCTGGAGCGTGACGACTGGTTGTCGCTCGCGGTCGCGTTGAAAGTGGTGAAGCTGCGCTTGATGCGTGGTTCGCTCGAGCGTGAGGGGGGGGCACGATGACTGATCGTCCGCAGTCCGTGGAGGAGGTCCGAGCGTTCGTGGACTCGATGGGGATCGAGTTCGTGTTCGCGCAGTTCGTGGAGATGAACGGCAAACCGAACGCGAAGCTCGTGCCCACCACGCACCTAGAGGACGTGTTCCGGGACGGAGCGGGGTTCGCTGGGTTCGCTACCGGCGAGCTGGGCCAGGGGCCGAACGACCCCGACATCGCAGCCATGCCCGATCCCACGAGCTTCACCCCCATCCCGTGGCAGCCGAACCTGGCGCGCTTCGCCTGCGACGTGTTCGTGGAGGGCGAACCGTGGCCCTATTGTCCCCGCACGATCCTGAAACGCCAGATGGCGAAGGCTGCCGAGCGCGGCCTGGTCTTCAAGATCGGGATGGAATGCGAGTTCTTCCTGACCAGGCGGACCGAGGACGGCAGGATCGAGGTCGCCGACCCGCTCGACACCCTCGATCGGCCCTGCTATGACATGCGGGCGCTCACCCGACAGTTCGACTTCATCTCCGCCCTGTCCTCGTACCAGACGCAGCTGGGGTGGGACAACTACGCCAACGATCATGAGGACGCCAACGGGCAGTTCGAGTCCAACTTCCGGTTCAGCGACGCCGTCACCACAGCCGACCGCGTGATCTTCTTCCGATACATGGTGCATTCCATGGCCCAGGCCAAGGGCCTGCAGGCGACGTTCATGCCCAAGCCGTTCGCGAACCTCACGGGCAACGGGCTGCACTGCCATATGAGCCTGTGGGACAAGGAAACGGATACCAACCTGTTCGACGACGCCGACGACCCCCGAGGGCTGGGCCTGTCCGATATGGCCTACCACTTCCTGGGTGGACTGCTCACCCACGCGAACGCGTACATCGGGGTTACGGCTCCAACGGTGAACTCGTACAAGCGGTTGATCGTGGGTGCCCCCACCTCCGGCGCCACGTGGTCTCCTTCGTTCATCACCTACGGGCGGAACAATCGCACCCAGATGATCCGCGTTCCCGAGGGCGGTCGGTTCGAGGACCGTACGATCGACGGCGCCGCCAACCCGTACCTCGCGGCCACGGTGTTGCTGGCCTCGGGCCTGGACGGGATCGACAACAAGATCGATCCGGGAGAGCCGAACGAGGGCAACATGTACGAGACCACGGCCGAGGAACGGCGCGAGCGCGGCATCGAGGTGCTGCCCGACAACCTGCTCGACGCCACCCGCAACCTCCAACAGGACGAGGTCCTGCGGGAGGCGCTGGGGCAGGGGCGCAGCGAGGACTACCTGGACTACTTCGTGGACGTGAAGCAGAGGGAATGGAAGGACTACCACGACCGCGTGAGCGATTGGGAGGTGGATACGTACCTGTCGCTCTTCTAGGGAGAGCACCGGCGAGAGATCCGGGCTCCTCCGTTGGGATGTCCATGTGGCCCGGCGCATCGACCGAGGCACACGACTTCGGCGATGTCGTATCGTCCGGAACCTGAACGACCGGTCAACCGAAGGGAAGCGCGTGAAGTCCGGATTGGAGATCGCCCAGGAAGCCACCCTGAAGCCCATCACCGAGGTCGCCGCCGCCGCCGGGATCGAAGACGACGAGCTCGAGCGATACGGCACCTACCGCGCCAAGATCGAGCTGTCGGTGCTGGACCGGCTCGCCCAGGCCCCCGATGGCAAACTGATCATCACCACGGCCATCACCCCCACCAAGGCGGGCGAGGGCAAGACCACGACGTCGGTGTCCCTGACCCAGGGATTGGGAGCCATCGGCAAGGACGTGATGCTGTGTCTGCGGGAGCCGTCCATGGGCCCGGTGTTCGGGATCAAGGGCGGAGGCAACGGAGGCGGCTACGCGCAGGTGGTGCCCATGGAGGAGTTCAACCTCCATTTCAACGGCGACTTCCACGCGGTCACCACGGCCCACAACCTCTTGGCGGCAGCCCTCGATGCCTCGATCTACCACGGCAACCCCCTGAACATCGACCCGCAGTCCATCACCTGGCCCCGCACGATGGACATGAACGACCGCGAGCTTCGCAACATCGTCGTGGGGCTCGGCGGGCGCGCCCACGGGTACCCGCGGCAGGACGGGTTCGTGATCACGGCGGCCTCCGAGGTGATGGCGGTGTTCGCGCTGGCGAGCGATCTGCAGGACCTGCGAACGCGCCTCGGGCGGATCGTGGTCGCCTCGACCCACGACGGCCAACCGGTGACCGCGGACGACCTGCGGGCCGCCGGGGCCATGACCGTCATCATGAAGGACGCGATCAAACCGAACCTGGTCCAGACGCTGGAGGGGCAGCCGGTCCTGGCCCACGCCGGGCCCTTCGGCAACATCGCCCACGCCAACAACTCGATCATCGAGGATCGCGTGGCACTCAAGCTCGCGGACTACGTCGTCACCGAGGCCGGCTTCGCGTCGGACCTGGGGTTCCAGAAGTTCTGTGACATCGTGTGCCGGTTCGGCGGGTTCGCGCCCAGCGCCGCGGTGTTGGTCACCACCGTGCGGGCGACGAAGTCCCATGGGGGGATGGCCTTCGGCGACCTGGCGAACGAGGATCTGGACGCGTTGCGACGCGGGATCGACAACCTCAGCGCCCACGTCGAGATCGTGAAGGCGTACGGTCTCCCGTGTGTCGTGTCGATCAACAACTTCCCCAGCGACACCGACGCCGAGATCGCGCTGATCGAGGACCTGGTGGTGAAGGCGGGCGCTGAGACCGTCGTGGTGAACCGCGCCTTCTCCGAAGGTGGCGAGGGAGCCATCGATCTGGCCAACGCCGTGGTGAAGGCCTGCGACGAGCCGAACGACTTCCATCTCCTCACGCCGGACGAGACACCCCTGAAGGAACAGATCCAGGCGATCGCCACCACGCTCTACGGCGCCGAGGGGGTCGACTATCTCCCGCAGGCCGAGAAGGACATCGTCCGGATGGACGAGCTCGGCTTCGGCACGCTCCCGGTCTGCATGGCGAAGACCCATCTGTCCCTCAGCCACGACCCCCTCCTGCTGAATCGACCGACGGGCTTCCGCCTCCCGGTGCGCAGCGTCGTGCCGAGCGCCGGAGCGGGCTTCGTGGTGGTGCTGTGCGGTGACATGCAACGCATGCCCGGGCTCGGCAGGACCCCTGCCTTCCACCAGGTCGACATCGACCAGGACGGGCGCACGGTCGGCCTGTTCTGAGGTCCGTTCAGGATGACAGGCGGAGTTGGAAGGCCGTCTGAGACTCCTTCAGCAGCTGATCGGCACGGCCTTTCAACGTCGCGAGCTCGTCCAGCATCCCGATCCGCGTCGCCTCGTCCTTCAGGGAACTCGCGTTGATCTCCACGTTGGCGATCGCGCACAGGGTGGCGCAGTAGAACGAGGCGGCGGCGGAGAGGCCGTCCGATGCCGCTTGCGGGTTGCCCATGGCGGTGGCGTCCTCCGCCAGTTCCATCAGGTCGACCGCCTTGCGGGCGACCTCCTGTGGCACCGAGGCGGCCCCCAGGTATCCGGCCTGGATCGCGGCGGAGCGGGCGGCCTTCTCTTCCTCGGTGCCCTTCGGCATCCTGAAGGCGACCATCACGGCGTCGAAGGCGTGGGCGTCGCGGTCGGCCAGCTCGGTGAACTCCGCACACGCGGTCTCGGCCTTCGCGATCAGTGTGCGCATCCGGTCGTTCAGATCCTCGAACCCCGACTTGTCCACCGTGAGCCGCCCCACCATCGCGATCAGCGCGGCGCCCGTGGCTCCCGCGATGCCGGCCACCGCTCCCCCGCCCGGCGTGGGAGCGTCTGATCCGAGCACCTCCAGGAACCTCTCGATGGTCTTCGCCGCCAGCCGTCCATCGTCGCTCACGTGCTCGCTCCTCCCTCTGCCGGCTCCACGAGCCGTTCCAGGATCTGCCGATCGGGATCGAAGCCCTCCAACCGGAGGTACAGCGCATCGCCCTCGCCGAGGGCCGTCGCAGGCACCAGCCCCACGATCTCGGAATCGGTGACGGGCATCCCTGCTTCTGACGCCAGCTCGCTGACCCTGTCGAAGGCTTCGCGCAGGCCCGTCACCTCATGATCGACCAGGTTCATCGATACCGTGACCACGCCGCCGCGCTCGGGGACGGTGAAGCCGATAGCGCGGACGGCGGGCAGACCGCCGCTGGACTCGCGGACGCTCCTGGCGATCGCCTTCGCCGCGTCCTCATCGGTCCCCTCCAGGTACACGTTGAACGCGACGAGCGGTTTGCGGGCACCCACGGCGGTGGCCCCGGCCGACCCGAGCTCGTGCGGGCCGAAGTCAGGCAGGCGCCGCCCCTCGGCCACGGCCGCGCGGAGCCCTTCGAACTCGCCCTTGCGCACCTCGGCGAGCGACGATCGATCCGGGCTCAGAGCGGCCCGGTCGTACAGGTAGACGGGCACCCCGAGCTCGTCCGCCAACTCCCGACCGAAGGACCGCGCCAACCCGATGCACTCGCTCATCGTGATGCCCCGAACCGGCATGAAGGGCACCACGTCCACAGCGCCCATCCGCGGGTGCCCGCCTGCGTGTTCGCGCAGGTCGATGCGATCGATCGCCACCCTCGCCCCCGCCATCGCGGAACGGCGCACGGCGTCCGCGTCACCCAGGACCGTCGTGTCCAGCCGGTTGTGGTCGGCGTCGGCCTCGGCGTAGACGACGCGGGCGCCGGACACGTCCAAGGCTTCCACGATCGCGTCGATCACCGGTGCCCGCCGGCCCTCACTGAAGTTCGGCACGACGCCGACGATCTGCCCGTCCCCCATGACCGCAGAGGATACGGGCTGACGGAGGGCCCGCCGCGGGCGCTATCCGCGAGGTTTGGTCTTCTCCGGGTCGTACGGGCTCTGCACGTCCACCGTGGCGGGTGCGGTGCCGCCCTCGACGGCGACCTCCACCTTCTCACCGTCGGTGGCGACGCCGACGTCCAGGATCGCCAGCGCGATCGTGCCCAGGCGGGGCGAGGCAGCCGGGGACGTCACCACGCCCACCTGCACCCCGTCCTTCGTCACCGCCGCGCCGTAGTCGGGCACCGCGTCACCTTCGATCCGCAGCGACTTGAACCGCTTGGGCGGCTTCGCCCCGTACGCCTTCAGCGCGTCCGCCGCCACCACCTCTGTGTCGGTCTTGATGAACCGATCCATCGACAGGTCGTAGGGCGAGATCTCCTTCGGGTTGTAGTCCACGGCGATGATGATAAGGCCGACCTCGGTGCGCGCCAGGTCGATCGCCGTGAGGCCGAACGGGGTGCCGCCCGCGGCGATCAACGCGTCCCACACGGTCCGCGCATCGCCGGGCGCCACCACGACCTCGTACCCGTGCTCGCCGGAGAACCCGGTGCGCAGCACGCGCGCGTCCACGCCCGCCACCTTCGTGGTCTCGGGCCAGAACCGGAAGTACCGCAACTCGCCCAGATCGCGTTCGGTGAGACCCTGCAAGGTGGCCTTCGACGTGGGTCCCTGCACCGCGATCATCGCGAAGTCCTCGGTGCGGTGGGCGACCTGCGCATCGAGTCCTTCGGCGGTTTCGTTGAACCAATCCTCCAGGTCCGCCGTGTTGATCATCACCCAGTACTTGCCGTCGGCGAACTTGTACACGTTGCCGTCGTCGACCATCAGCCCGTTGGCGTTCACGAAGGCCCCATAGCGCACCTGCCCAGGCTCCATGCCTGACAGCGAGTTCGTGAAGCGCCGTTGGATCAACCGACCGGCATCGGGGCCGGTTACCTCGTACTTGCACGTCGAGAACAGGTCCCACACACCGGTGCCGGTGCGCACGGCTTCGTACTCCGAAGACGGATCCGTCCCCTCGTGCATGTACCAGGGCCAGCCGTCCTCCACCAGGACCTCGGCGCCGTGGGCCTCGTGCCAGTCGGCCAGCGGCGAGCGGTGTTCCTCCGTCATCTGCCTTCCCCTTCCGTTCGGATCGGCCGGCTCAACTCCGCGGCCGGCGCTTCTGCGGGTCGTACAACGCGAGCTCGGCGACCGTACCCGCTATCGGACCATCGTCGGTCGCCACCTCCACCTCCTGGCCGTCGGCGGCCACGTCGGCGCGCAGGACCGCGAGGCCCAGGTTCCCCAGGATCGGACTGGACGCCGGGCTGGTGAGCACACCGACCTCCTGCCCGCCGACCGTCACCAAGGCACCGTAGTCGGGCAGATCGGGCCCCTGCAGCCGAACGGACTTGAAGCGGTTGGGCGGGTCCTCGGCCACCTCGCGGAGCCGTTCTTTGCCCATGAACTCGCCCTCGGCGTCAAGCGCCACCATGCGGTCCATCCCCATGTCGTAGGGCGTGCGACGGTGCTCGTCGTAGTCGTAGCCCGTGACGATCATCCCCACCTCGATGCGGATCGGTTCGATGATGCCCACACCGTACGGCACGGCGCCCGCCCCTTCGACGGCCTCCCAGACCTGGGACGCGTGGCGGGGGGCCAGGAACAGCTCGTACCCCAGCTCTCCGCTGAACCCCGTTCGCGACACGATGACCGGAGCGCCCCCCACCTGGACCTCCTGCGGGACGAACCGGAAGTACCGCAGCGCCCCCACGTCGGCATCGGTGAGCCCCTGGATCAGCTCGCGCGATCGGGGTCCCTGCACCTGGATGCTGGGGAGCTCAGTTCCCAGGTAGGCGAACCCCACGTCCAAACCTTTCGTGGCGTCGGCGAAGTACTCCTCGCGCTCCATCACGTTGGTCATCACCCAGAGGCGGTCATCGGCGAACCGGAACACGGTCCCGTCGTCGATCAGGAGGCCGTCCTCGTCCAGGAACCCCCCGTAGCGGACCTGGCCCGCGACCATCCCGAAGATGTCGTTGCTGTGCACGCGCTGGACGGCCTCGACAGCGTCAGGACCGCGGAACTCCCACTTGTTCAAGGGCGAGAGGTCCCACATGCCGACGCCCTCACGCACCGCCCGGTACTCGCGATCCAGGTCTCCATAGGAGTCGACCCACCACCAGCCACCCTCCTCCACGAAGGTGGCGCCCTTCGCTCGGTGGATCTCGTGGAACGCGCTCTCGATCGACCCGCTCACCGGTTCCCGCCTCCCTCGCGTGCCCTGACCCCGGGCCGCGACGCCATCATCCTACGGAACTGAACGGCGGTTCAACTCGCTCGCCGTGGCTCACCGATCCGCAGCAGCGCCCTGAGGGTCGGGTCGGGCCCCTGGAGCTTCGTCACCAGCACCAGGAAGAGCTGCGCCGTCACCAGGGCGTCGTCGAGCGCCTCGTGGGGGTTAGCCACCGGCACCCCGTACCTCTCAGCGGTCCCGGTGAGCGAATAGCCCGGATGATCCGCCTCCGAGGTGGGGGACCCGTCGGCCGCGATGGCCAGGTTCCGCACGTCGATCATGCGGCGTCGCCATTGCCGCTCGCCGCCTCCGAAGATCGAGCGGAGGAAGTGCATCTCCACATCGGCGAACCACACCAGCAACGTTCGGCCCGCCAACGCCGCCGACAGCTGCGCTCGAGCCTCGGCGATCTTCGGGGCTCCGGCAAGATCTTGGGGCCGCAGCTCGTGGATCGTCTGGGATCGCGGTGATGGAGGGATCTCCGGCTCGATCAACTGATGCACGGCGCCGCGCATGGTCACCCGCCCCCGGTCGACCGGCACCACCCCGAAGGAGACGACCACGTCGGATCCGTAGTCGAGACCCGTCGTCTCGAAGTCGAGCGCGGCGAACCGCGCGTCACGCCACGGCGTCCGGCGCCTGCGAAGGGGAGCCCGAACTACGACGCGCACCGGATCACCTCCGCCTCCGTGATCAGCACGTCGACGCCGAGATCGAAATGGCCCGCGGGGAGGGGCTCGTCCAGGAGCTGGATGCCGTAGCCGACACCCGCCCGAAGGGCGTCGCTCCGCGTGCGTGGGAGGAACCGATCGTAGAAACCGCCTCCGTAGCCGATCCGGCGGCCCCATCGATCGAAGGCCACGGCGGGCGTCACCACGACATCGACCTCATCGTCGGGCACGACGCGTCCCCCCACCGGTTCTCGAGCCCCGAAGGTCGTATCGCTCATCGCCTCCCCGGGTCGCCAGCTCCGCGGTTCGAGCTCGCCGGCCACGATCCGCGGCAGGGCCACTTCGATCCCCCGGTTCACGAGGGCCTCGATCAGCCTTCCCAGCGGCAGCTCCGATCCGAAGGACCAGAACATCATCACCGTCTGCGCCCCCTCGACCTCGGGCAGGCTCAGGAACCGCTCAGCCACGGCGGCGGCGGCCCGCTCACGCGCCGGCCCCGGGATGGCATCGCGCGCCGCCAGCACCCGCCGACGTATCTCCTTCTTGGCTCTCTTCAGCTCCGCGCTGTTCACGGGCGGAGCGTAGACGCGATCAGATCGAGTCGGTCGGCGGGACCCGCCGGCAGCACGACGAGCCAGGCCGCGCCGAGCTCCTCCAGCGCGCTGGCGAACATCCGGAGTTCAGCCGCCGTGCCCGTCCACACCCCGTCGATCGACAGGCCCTTCGCCTCGCGCTCGGCCAGCAGGCGGTCGAGATTGTCACGATCCTCTCCGACCAGCGCGATCCCTCCCCACGTCGGCACGACCGCCCGGCCCTCCGCCCCCTCGCGGAGGAGGGACACCCTCCGCGCGAAGCCATCGACGTCGAGCCCCCATCCGTTCCACGCGTCGGCCGTGCGCGCCGCGATCCCCACGACCGCGTCGGACAACCCCCCCACCCACAGCGCGGGCGATCCGGACGGCAGGAGGGGACCGGCCATCGCCGGTACCTGGGTCCCGCCGGTCCACGGCCGGCCCTCGAAGAGCGACCGCAGGGCCTGGACGGTCTCCTCGAGCATCGTGAGGCGCTCGGCGACGGGAGGGAACGGGATCCCGAACGTTTCGTGCTCCGGCAGCGACGCCCGGTCCCCGGTGCCCAGGGCCAGGATCGCTCCACCCGCCGCCATGGCGTCCAGGGCGGCACCCTCCTTCGCCAGCAGCCCCGGCGGCCGCAGCGTGACACGGGTCACGAGCGTTCCGACCGTCAGGGTGGGGTTGAGGGCCGATACCGCGGCGAGCAGCGTGAAGGGCTCGAGGGCGGGGCGGTCCGGTCCCGAGGGTGGGTAGAACACGGGCGGGAAGAGGTGATCGGGTGAGAACACGCCGTCGACGCCCAGGTCGGCGCATCGAGCGGCAACCGCGAGCGGCTTCGCGGTGTCGTCGGTGAAGACCGGGAGGGAGATCCCGAGCTTCAGCCCAGTTCCTCCAGGGCCAGGGCCGCGGCGCCCACCGCGCCGGCGTCGTTGCCGAGCGTGGCCGGGAGCATGGGGACCTCCGGCCGGTGCGCGGGGGCCTCGACAGAGGTGGCGAAGGCGATCCGTGCCGAGCCGAGCAGCAGCTCACCGGCCGTCGCCACGCCGCCGCCGACCACCACGACCTCCGGATCCAACACGTTCACCAACCCCGCGATGCCCTCTCCCAATCGCCGGCCCACGCGCGCCAGGATCCCCCTGGCCACCGGGTCGCCCGCGCGCGCCGCCTCCGTGACGAGCGGTCCGGTGACGCGAGCGGGATCGCCGCCGCATCGGCGCGCGATCATCGATTGTGGATGCTGCGTCGCGGCGTCGCGCCCGGCACGTGTGAGCGCGTGGCCGCTGGCCACCTGCTCCCAGCAGCCGTGGTTCCCGCACCCACACAGGGGGCCACCCGGCTCCACGATGATGTGGCCGATCTCCGCGGCGAAGCCGTGGGCACCGCGCATCAACTTGCCGTCCACGATGATCCCGCCGCCGATCCCCGTGCCGACACCCACGAACAGCATCGTCCGATAGCCCCGGCCGGCGCCGTGGCGATACTCGCCCCACGCCGCAACGTTGTTGTCGTTGTCGGCGAACGCCGGCAGACCCACGGAATCCCAGATGTGGTCGGCCAGCAGTGCGTTGCGCCACGCGAGGTTCGGGGCGAAGATGAGGCGGCCGGTCCCTGCCTCCACCAGACCGGCCGCCCCGATCCCCACCGCCCGGACCTCGGGCGACAGCACCGCCTTGGCGGCCTCCACCATCGTGTTCAGGGTTGCCTGCATGTCCTCGGCGGGGGTCTCCAAGACCTCGCGGGCCAGGATCTCCCCTTCCGAGGAGACGCGCAGCGCAGCCGTCTTCGTGCCGCCGACGTCGATCCCGATCGCTTGCGATGCCGTGAGACCCACGGACGATCAGCCCGATCCGGAGACGCTCGCCGGAGCCGGCGGGCGGGCGAACAGGATCTCCAGATGGTCCCCGGCGAAGTTCGCCTCCCGAACCACCATGCGCTTGAGGGTCTGCGGCAGGATCAGGTTCCGTTTGTAGGACCCCACCCGAACGAACAACTCGTCACCTCGGCGATGGATGTCCATCTCATCGCGTGAAACGAACGGCAGACGCATGGACAGGATGTAGCCCGTGCCGCGCTTGCGGACCCGGATCGGATCGTCGTGGTAGAGGACGTCGGTGGCCTCGAGGTCGCCGTAGACCTCGTCGCCCATCTCCAAGAGCAGCGGGATCCCCACCATCTCGCGGTTGAACAGCCGCGCCTCCAGGATCGGGACCGGCTCGAACGACTCGCGCACCGTCACCAGGTGCTCGGCCTGGATGTCCTTCCACTTCCCGAAGTAGGGGTCGTTCACCTCGTCCGGGATGATCCGGTTCACGACCACGGCGTCCACGCGGTAGCCGAACAAACCCAGGTAGGTGTACGTGCGGCGCGCCTCCGCGATCACCATCTTCTCGGGGTTCACCACGAGTCGAACGCTGGAGGTCTTCTCGTCCGTGAGGATCGTCTTGACCGCGTCCAGGTTCCGGTGCAGCCGCTCCACCGAATCGAACACCTTGTCGCCGGCGATCGGAAGCGTGGTCATCTTCGTGAGCATCGGACGCACGGTCTTCACGATGCGTCGCTCCACGGGGAAGATCCGCTCGATGTACCAGTTCATGATCTCGGGGAGGCTGAGGAGGCGGAGCGTCTCGGCTGTGGGCGCGCAGTCGACGACCAGCATGTCGTAGTTGCCGCTTTCCACGTGCGTCTTCACGTCGATCAGCGCGAAGATCTCGTCGAGCCCCGGGAGCACCGTGAGTTCCTCGGCCTGGATCGTCTCGGTGCCGGCCCAGTTCATCACCTGGATGAAGTAATCCTGGATCTCGCGCCAGTTGTCCTCCAGGCGCTCCTGCGCGTCGATCTGCTGGGCCCAGAGGTTGTCCATCAGCTCGGTGGGCTGGGAGCCGATCTCGACCTCGAAGGAATCGCCCAGGGAGTGGGCGGCATCGGTGGACATCACGAGCGTGCGCTTGCCAGACCGGGCGGAGCGCGCAGCCGTGGCGGCCGCGATCGTCGTCTTCCCGACGCCACCCTTCCCCGTGAACAGCACCACGCGCATCGTCACAGCTTACGCGCAGCAACGGCTACGGGCGCCTATCCCATCTCTACGCGACGCTTCAGCTTCTCGAGCGCGTTCTCGATGACGCGCTTCGCGCCCTCGGTGCGCAGGAAGCCCGGGACCAGGACCCCCAACTCGACGCCCAGTCGGTAGGTCACCGTTGTTTCCGCGTCCGACAACTCGTTCAACAGATACTCGCCGCGGATATCCCGGATCGCGCCGCGCGCCTCTTTCGTGGTCCAGGACAGGCCGGTGTCGCCGGGAGCGTACTGATAGGCCAGGGTGTAGGAGGCCTTGCCCAGCACCGGCACGTCCACCTCGAAGGCCACCTCGGTGGCGCGACCACCCTCGCCGCGGCGCTTCACCTCCACGGATCGGACGTCCGCCCACTCGGGATAGGCCTCGTAGTCCTCGATGACCTCCATCACGTCCTCGAGGGGCGCTTCGATCACGATGGATCCTTCAGCGTGCTCCATGCGGGTGACCCGAAGCCTACCGCTTGGCGCCCGAGACCAGAGCGAACGACAGGAGCGCGATCGACACCAGGATCAGCGCCGCCGTCGCCCACAACACCGTCCTGGGAGAGGCGAACGGCTGGCCGCCCAACGCCATCTGCCGGGCTTCGATCGCCGTGGCGACGTACGCGCCGATCGCCAGCAGCACGAACGTCACGAACATCACGAACGGGAACCCACCGTGGACACCCGACAGGAACAGCAACACCGACAGCGCCAGAGGAACGAGGACCAACACACCCCGTGCGACACCGTCGGCGGTGCGACCCATCCGGGCGTGCGCGAGCCCGGGACACTTGAGCGAGGCAACGACCGCGTCATGGGGGGCGAGGGTCGGCCGCGGCTCCGCGGTACGCATCGTCTGTGCGAACGAGGCCCCACACACCGCGCAGACATCCAGATCCAGCGGGTTTGCGTGCCCGCATACCGAGCAGGGCCAGGTGGGGGTGGTGGCGACCGCGGAGGCCGGGGCCGCCTGGGGCTCCCCCGCCGTCGGCTCCGCAGGGTCGAGCCTAACCGGGGCGTCGGACCGGGCCCTCGCTGTGACGCCCGGGTTCCCCACCAATGAGGTGAAGCACTGGTCGCACCACTCGGCCGACGCGCCCACGAGCGCGCCGCAGGTCGGGCACCGTTGGCCGTCGCCGCGATCGGCAGGCGTCTGCATCGCGCCAGCGTACCGTCGGTGCGTGGCCGAGGGAACGAAGCTCAGTGAGCTGCACCCCGCAGCCACATCGCAAGGGTGCGGGCGATCGTGGGCCACGTGTGTGCTTGCTCCACGCGCTGACGGCCGGCCTCGCCCATGCGCCGTGCCAGGCCGGAGTCCCCCAGCAAGGTGGCTACGGCGTCGCTCACCCGGTCCACCCGGGCGCCGTCCACCAAGATCCCCGTCTCGCCGTCGACCAGGGCTTCACGGGCGCCGCCAGAATCGCCCACCACCACCGGTCGGCCACACGCCGCCGCCTCGATGAATACGTTGCCCCAGCCCTCGACCTCCAGACCCCCCAGACGGGTCCGACAGGGCATCGCGAAGACGTCGCCCATGGCGTAGTACCGGGGGAGGTCGCCTTCGGACACCTGCCCGGCGAAGCACACCGATCCCGCGGGAGCGTCCGCCGCCATGCGACGCAAGGTCGCCTCGTAGGGTCCTGTCCCCACGATCAGCAGGGTCGCGCCGGGAACGCGCCGTCGGACCTCCGCCATCCCTTGGATCAGCATGTCCTGGCCCTTGCGTGCCACCAGCCGGCTCACGCAGACCACCAGCGGGCGATCCCCGATGCCATGACGTTCCCGCAGGTGGGCGGTCTCCAGACCGGGACGGAACACCTGCGTGTCCGCCCCCGGGTACAGGACGCTCACCGGCACGTCCCGCGGCACGGCCGTTCGGACCGTCCTGGCGATGAAGGCGCTGCACATGACCGGAACCCTGGAGGCCCTTGACGTGGCGCGCCGAACCAGCGCGTGGGCCCCCGGCACGATCGAGAGCCAGTACTCGAACCCGTGGGCGGCGGACAGGTAGGGCGTCCCGCCGGCCGCGAGTGCCGGTCCCAGGAGCGCCAACGGATAGGTCGCGCCGAAGAGCACCACCTCCGCATCCGTGGCCTCCACCGCGGACCGGACACGTGAGCCCACGTCGGGGGAGGGCCACAGGAACCCTTCGGGCTGACGCAGCACGTGGAACGGCGCCGATCCGTCGTAGGCATCCGCATCGTCCCAGGCCGGGCAGAACACGCTCACGCGATCGGGTGGAAGTTGGCTGACGAGGGCATCCAAGGTGCGCTGGATCCCCCCGACCCGGGGCGGGAAGTCATTCGTCACCAGGAGTGTTCTGGGGATATCCACCATGCCGATGATGCTCTCAGACGAGAGGGTAGGGTCAGATGGGATCGCTCGACACCGTGCACGATCAGCTCGCCGCTCTCGAGGAGGAGCGCGCCTTCGCCGACCTGTCCGCGTATCGCAAGGTTCGGGTGACGGGAGAGGACGCGCGTAGCTGGCTCAACGACCTGGTGACGTGCGACGTGGCGAGCCTGACTCCGGGGCGTGCCCGGCGCTCGCTGCTGCTCACGCCCACCGGCCGCATCCGCGCCGACTTCACCGTCGCGCTCGACGACGACGGGTTCCTCCTGCTCGAGGCTCCGGACCAGCCCGATCACGTGGGACTCCTGCTGGCCCCCTACGTGCTGTCCTCGGACGTCTCCCTCCACGACAGCACGCATGACCTCTCACTGTTCGCCGTGCCGGGACACGCGGCGGAGCTGGTGGGACATCCGGCGATCTCCCCGTCGGTGCTGGGCGCCGGCGTGGATCTGGTGTGGCCCTCCGGGAAGCCCGCCTGGCGGATCGAGGACGCCCTGATCAAGCAGGATCTGGTCGAGGCCGGCCCCGAGGCCCTCGAGATCTGGCGGATCCGTCGGGGCGTGGCGAAGATGGGCGTGGACTTCGGTCAGGAAGCCCTCCCGGCCGAGGCGGACCTGGAGTGGACGATCGACACGACGAAGGGCTGCTTCCTGGGACAGGAGTCCGTGGCCAGGGTCCGGAACCTCGGGAGCCCCCCCACCCGCCTCGAGCACGTGCGTGCCGACGGAGATCTCACGGCGGACGCTCCCGTGTACGCGCTGGGCCAGGAGGTCGGTGTCGTCACTAGCGTCGCCGCGGGCTCGCGAAGTGGCACCGTGGCGATCGCGCGGATCCGACGGGCCGCGCCCGCCACCGGATGGACTGCGGGCGAGGGCCTGTCGCTGCACCGGGTGGGGTCGACGGACTAGCCCGTTCGGGTGATTTCCCGTCCCACCACTGGGGGTTCCGAGATTCGGTGCCCTGGACCCCTTCCGTTCGTGCCCGTCCCTCTGTTATGAATCGTCTCCCGCGGGCCGGAGCCCACCGTCCGCGGCTAGGGGGAGGGTGGAACGTGAGGATCGACCGGTTCCCGGATGTCGACATGGACCTCCTCCCGGCGAACCCCTCACCCCCCGACGTCTGGCAGGACCGAGCTGCATGCTTCGGCGTCGATCCCGATGTGTTCTTCCCCATCTCCGAGGAAGAGGCCGGGCCGGCCCTGACCTTCTGCGGCACGTGCCGGATCCGCGAAGAATGCCTGTCGTGGGCCCTGAAGAACGGGGAGCGCTACGGCGTCTGGGGTGGCCTCACCGAGCAACAGCGGCGACGGCTCCAGCGCGCAGCGGTCGCTTGAGCCGATCCCAGGGACCGCTCCCCTAGACTGGGCCTCGGTGCCCATGGACCCCGACCGCACACCCATCCACGCCGTCGCACCCTTGCGCATCAGCTTCGTGGGCGGCGGCACCGACTTCCCCCACTGGTACGAGGAGCACGGCGGCGCGGTCCTGTCCTCCACGATCGACCGGTTCGTCCGCGTCACGATCGCGCCACGCGCGGACCGCCAAGTGGAGGTGCGCTCCTTGGACCTCGGCCGGCTCGTCGCCTACCACCTCGACGAAGGCCCCGAGTACGACGGCGTGATGGATCTGGCGAAGGCGGCGATCGATCGCGTCGGGGTGCCGACCGGGATCGACGTCGGGATCGCTTCGGAAGCCCCCGCGGGTAGCGGGCTCGGGGGCTCTTCGGCGCTGGTGACCGCGATGGTCGCCGGACTCGCGATGCTCGGCGACCATCGCTACTCGGCCGACGAGCTCGCGCGGGTCGCCTACGCCGTGGAACGAGAAGATCTGGGGATCAGCGGCGGCTGGCAGGACCAGTACGCGGCCGCCGCGGGTGGGCTCAACCTGCTCGAGTTCGCCACGACGGGGGTGCGCATGACCCCGGTCCGCGTCGAGCCCGCCACGCTGAGCCGCCTCCAGGACCATCTGATGCTCTGCTATACGGGGGCGGTGCGTCCCCACACCGGGCTGATCGACGCCCAGATCGAACTGCACGCCCGCGGGCGTGAGGACACCCTGCTGGGCTTGAAACAGCTCCAGGAGATGGCCTACGCGATGCGCGACGCCCTGGAGGCGGGAGACCCGGATCGGATGGGCGCCATGTTCCGCGACGCGTTCGAGGCGAAGAAGCGCATGAACCCGCACATCGTGGACGGAACACCGATCGAGGCCATGCTGGAGCTCGCCCAACGCAACGGTGCCTCCGGCGGGAAGATCTGCGGGGCCGGCGGGGGCGGCTACCTGATGCTGTACTGCCCGGTCGAGGCACAACCCGTGGTCCGTGTGGCGATGGAGGCAAGCGGGGGGCGGTTCGCGCCGTTCGGCTTCTGGCCCGAGGGTGTCCGAGCGCGACGCGGCGACGACGTGTGGGCGCCCCGGTGACCCGGCGGTTCGTGCTGGTCGACCGCGATGGCACGATCAATGCCCAGGTCACCGACGAGTACGTGTTGACCCCCGAACGGATGACGCTCCTGCCGCGCGCGGCTCAGGGGCTGCGGATGCTGGCGGGGGTGGGTTCGGGATTGATCGTGGTCTCGAACCAGGCGCCGGTGGCTCGAGGATGGATCGACGAGTCCGAGTTGGATGCGATCAACGCCCGCATGCTGGACCTGCTGCAGGATGAGGGCGTGAGCGTCGACGGCGTCTACTGCTGTCCCCACGACGATGCGGACGCGTGCGACTGTCGCAAGCCCGAGCCGGGCCTGCTGATCCGCGCGGGGCGCGATCACGGGTTCGATCCCGCGAACGCCTTCGTGATCGGCGACAAGGAGTCTGACATCCTCGCGGGACGCCGCGTGGGAGCAACGACCGTGCTGGTGCTCACCGGTGAAGGCGAGGCAGCGCGCACCGCGGGGACGCGAGCCGACCACGTCGCCGTCGATCTGCCGGCCGCGGCCACGATCGTCGGACGGCTCGCCAGGGAGGAAGCGGGTTGAACCCCGACGACGTGCGCGCCCGTTCCCGCTCCTACCTGTCCACGACGATCTTGACGATGGAGGGCGTGCGGACCGAGTGCCTGGACGACATCGCGGCAGCAGCCGAGCAGCTCGTGACCTCCCTTCGCGCCGGAGGGAAGCTCCTGATCTGTGGCAACGGCGGCAGCGCCGCCGACGCGCAGCATCTGGCGACCGAGTTCGTCAGCACGCTCACCACCGACAACCCGCGTCCGTCGATCCCGGCCGTGGCGCTCACCACCGACACCTCGTTGCTCACCGCGATCGCCAATGACTTCGGGGTTCAAGGGGTGTTCGCCAGGCAGGTGGAATCGATCGGCCGGCCCGGGGACGTGCTGATCGCCATCTCGACCAGCGGGAACTCGGCGAATGTCGTTCGGGCCGCCGAGGAGGCGAGGGCGCGCGGACTGGCGGTCATCGCCCTCACGGGATCGTCGGGCGGGACCCTGGCGCCGCTCGCCGACGTGGCCGTCCGCGTCCCGTCCGCGGTCACGGCCCACATCCAGGAATGCCACCTGGCGGTCGAACAGCTGCTGGCCTCGCTGGTCGAGGACGAGCTCTACCCGCGCGACCCGGCCTGAGGCTTGACACTCGAACAGGTGTTCGGTACCGTCACCACCCCGTCCGGCCCCACCCGACGGAGGTGCTCGTGCTCGCCGAACCGATCCAGACCACGCTGGACGAGGGCGTCCCGCTGCGCGACGTGACGTTCTGCGTGGTGGACCTGGAGACCACCGGCGGTTCACCCACGGACTCCCGGATCACCGAGGTGGGGGCGGTGAAGTACGCGGGAGGGGAACGGGTCGGGACCTTCCAGGCCCTGGTGAACCCGGGCGAGCCCATCCCGCCTTACATCGCCCGGCTCACGGGGATCAGCGACCACCTGGTGACCGGCGAACCCGCGATCCACGAGGTCCTGCCCGCGTTCCTGGAGTTCGCCCGGGGCACCGTCTTCGTGGCTCACAACGCGAACTTCGACTTCTCCTTCCTGAACGTGAACCTGGATCGCCTGGACTACGCGCCGTTGCCGGGTCCGCCCGTATGCACCGCGAAGCTCGCGAAGCGCGTGGTGTGGCCCGAGGTCCCCAACGTGAGGCTGGGGACGCTGTCACGCTACTTCCGCACGCGGACGGAACCCATCCACCGGGCCCTGGACGACGCGCAGGCGTGCGCGGAGGTCCTTCAAGGCCTGCTCGACCTGGGTGGTCGGCTCGGCATCCTCACGCTCGGCGACCTCCACGAGGCATGCCGGGCTCGGGGGCGCCCGAACTTCGGGAAGATCCGCCTGGCGGATCATCTCCCCCGCGGGCCGGGGGTCTACCTGTTCAAGGGGCGCGACGGATCGGTGCTCTACGTCGGCAAGTCCAAGGATGTCCGGACCCGCGTGAGGTCCTACTTCTACGGCGACACACGCAAGAAGATCGAGAACCTCCTGAGCGAGGTCGTGGCGGTGGAAGGGTTGGCCTGCACAGGCGAGCTCGAGGCCCTGGTGTTGGAGGCTCGCCTCATCGGCAGACACGAACCGAAGTACAACCGGCACGGGAAGACCTGGCGCAGGAGCTCCTACCTCAAGCTCGATCCGTCCGAGGCGTTCCCCCGCTTGAAGGTCGTCTATGTGCCCAAGCCCGACGACGGATGCGTGTACCTCGGACCGTTCGGGACCTCCGCCAGAGCTCGCCTGGCGAAAGAGGGCCTGGAGGACGTCTACCCGGTACGCCGCTGCACCACAGCCATGCGTGCCCGGACCCGGTTCGCCCCGTGCGCGTTGGCAGACATGGGCCGCTGCCCCGCCCCGTGCGACGGGCGGATCGATCCCGAGCGCTACGGAGAGCTCGTCGGGAGGCTCGTCTCCTCCCTGACCGCCTCCCCCGGCGGGCTCCTCGAAGCGCTCGAACGGCGGATGTCGGCATTGGCCGAGCAGGAGCGCTACGAGGAGGCCGGCTCGGTCCGCGACCGGCTCCGGGCCCTCGCCGAGGCGCTGGGGCGAGCCCGGCAGGACGCCTGGCTGGTGGCGTCCGGGAGCCTCGACGTGCTCACCGAGGATCGCACCGAGCTTCGATTCGAACGCGGCACGCTCACGTGGGCAGGGGAACCGGCCGCTCCCGCGACCCCCCTTTCGCTCCCCTGCCCACGTGAGCGTGCCGACGAGCTGGCGGCCGTGCGTTCGTGGCTCTCCCGTCATCCGGTGAGGATCACGCGTTGCCTCGGCACCCCTCCCAGCGAGCCCGTGGACGGTGGCTCCGCGATCGCCCGGATCCTGGCGCGGGTGAAGCAGGCTGACCTGCCTCCGCACACGCGTTCGGGACGTACGGCTTCCGCCGCGCTCCCGGTAGGGGTAGCCTCGTCCGTGCGTGGAGATCGGCGTCGACCTGCTCAGCGCCCAGATGCGGACGACCTTCGAACGGCTGGTCATCGCTCTGGACGGGCTCACCGACGATGAGTTCTTCTGGGAGCCGGTGCCCGGGTGCTGGACCGTGTTCCGTGACGACGCCGGCGCCTGGACCTACCACTACGAGCTCCCCGATCCGGTGCCGTCTCCGTTCACCACGATCGGCTGGCGGCTGATCCATCTGGCCCTGTGCAAGGTGATGTACCACGAGTGGGCGTTCGGGCCGGCGCGCCTCACGTGGGACACGATCGCGTGCCCGCACGACGCGGCCTCCGGCATGACGATGCTCCAGGAAGGACATGCCCTGCTGAGCGAAGACCTCGCGGGCCTCGTCGACCACGATCTGTCACTTCCCGTCAGGACCAACTGGGGTGAGCGCTGGCCGGCCTGGCGGATCTTCTGGGAGATGACAGCGCACGACGCGCAACACGGCGCCGAGATCGGGGTGGTGCGTGACCTGTACCGCCTGACCGACGGAGGTTCGGCGCACCTGCGCGGCTAGACTGGCCCGATGGAGACGGCGGTCATCCTCGACGGAGCCCGAACCCCGATCGGGAAGTTCCTGGGCTCCTACGCGGAGACCCCGGCCGTGCAGCTGGGTGAGCTCGCGGCGATCGAAGCCCTCCGTCGCTCGGGCGTGAGCCCCGACCAGGTCGACCAGACGATCCTGGGGCATGCGCGTCAGGCCGGTAACGGCCCGAACACCGGCCGCCAGGTCACCATCCGGGCGGGGATCCCCCAGGAGGTCAGCGCCTTCAACGTCAACATCGCCTGCGGGTCAGGCATGAAGGCCACCCAGCTCGGGGCCCAGCAGATCATGCTCGGCGACGCCGAGACGGTCTTGGTGGGCGGCATGGAGAACATGACCCGGGTGCCCTACCTCCTTCCCGACATGCGGATGGGCCACCGACTCGGCAACACCCATGTGGTCGACGCGATGTACCGCGACGGCCTGCTGGACCCACTGTGCGGCCTGATCATGGGTGAGACCGCCGAGAACCTCGTCGACATGTACGACATCTCGCGCGAGGAGCAGGATGTGTTCGCGGTCGAGTCCCAGCAGAAGGCCGCGAAGGGGGCGGAGGCACGCCGGGCCGAGATGTTCCCCGTGGAGGTGACGCTCGGACGCGACACCGTGACGGTGGACCAGGACGAGCACGTCCGTCCGCAGACGACGCTGGAGGCTCTGGCCAAGCTCGCGCCCGTGTTCCGTGAGGGCGGCAGCGTCACGGCAGGCAACTCGGCGGGCATCACCGACGGAGCGGCCTCGATGGTCTTGATGTCGGCGTCACGTGCGCGAGCCGAGGGCCGGGAGCCGCTCGCGCGCATCATCGGCATGAGCTGGGCCGGTGTGGATCCCTCGATCATGGGCATCGGTCCGGTACCCGCCACGCACAAGGTCCTGGAGCGGACCGGGCTGTCCCTGAGCGACATGGATGTGATCGAGGTGAACGAGGCGTTCGCGGCGCAGGTGATCGCCTGCGAGCGCGAGCTGAAGTTCGACCGCGAGCGGCTGAACCTCCTGGGAGGGGGGATCTCGGTCGGTCATCCGATCGGGATGAGCGGCGCGCGCATCATCTTGAGCCTGGCGTACCAGATGCGAGCCGGCGGCCACGGGTTGGGCCTGGCGACGCTGTGCATCAGTGGCGGACAGGGCCTGGCGGTCGTGCTGGAACGAGCCTGAGGAGGAGTCACCCGTGAGCGTCCATGCCGTGGTCCTGATCCAATGCGAGATCGACCTGATCCCCGAGGCCGCGCAGGCGATCGCCGAGATCGACGGCGTCACCGAGGTCTACTCGGTGGCCGGTGAGTTCGATCTGATCGCGATCGTTCGGGTCCCCCAGCATGACGATCTGGCGCGGACGATCCCTGGCGGTATCGCGAAGATCGAGGGCGTCGAGCGCACCGAGACCCTCATCAGCTTCCAGGTCTACTCGAAGCACGACCTGGAGCGCCTGTTCGCGATCGGCTTCGACGAGGGCTGAACAGTCCGGTAGTCCATCTCAGACTAGATGACGATCTGGCTCTCGAGGCCAGCCGATGGCCACCGGGAGGGCGGTGCGGCCCCAGCTCGCGAGGTCCGTGCCACCGGAGCCGTACTTCGCCAGTAGCAGGCGGCGGGCCAACGCGTCCTCCTCCGTATCGGGCGCGACCACGCGGGCGGTGCTGGTGCGCTCACGACCCCCGATCTCCAGGACCACCTCGGGGATAGCGATCAGGTTGCGCACCCAGTCGCTGCGATCGCGATCGCCGGCCATCAGGTAGACCGTGTCGTCGTGCACGGCGAACCAGATCTCGATGCGGTGAGGTGTGCCGGTCACCCGGCCCGTGGTGGTGAGGTAGCAGAAGTCGAACGGCGCCGTCTCGGCAGCGCCGTTCACAACACCGCCCACAGGATCAACGCCACGAGCACGACGACCGCGGCCCCCAGCATGATGAGGTCGCCCTTCTTGATCTTGCCGGGCTGCATCGCGTTGAAGCCCACGGACGTTCCTCCCCCTCAGATCCGGTAGTACTCCCGGAAACGCTGCGGTGACAGCCAGTAGATGTGCTGGCGCACCGTAGAGGCGTAGGTGCGTGCGTCGGATCCATCCATGCAGGTCCGCTCGGCGACCACGGCCCCCGCCGGATCCAAGACCACTACCTGCCAGCCCGTTCCGTCTTCGCGGATCTCGACGCCGAAACCGTTCTCCGTTGCCGCCATCGAGGCCGCCCTCAGCCCTGCTTCACGAGGTTCGTCCGCAGGCGTTCGAGCGACCCCCGTATCGAGGCCAACAAGGTGTCGTCGTGGAGCGTGAACTCAGGGTTCAGGTCCGCCACCTGCTCCAACGCCAGCTCGAGCTTCGTGCCCGCCTCCTCCGCGTCCCGCAGGGCGTTCACGAGCGTTACGGCGTAATCCGCGTTGAACGGCTCGCCGTCCCATGGGCACTCGCCGCCCGTGGCGATCACCTGTTCGGCCATGAACTCCCTGCCGTCACGCTTGCAGGTTCCTTTGATCTTCACGCGCTCTCCTTCTCGCTCACGAGCTCCAGCAACCGGTCGGCCACCTCGAACGGATCCGCCGGCTTCACGTACCAGGCGTCGGCCCCCGACCACCTCGCCAGCCAGGCGTCGTGCTTGCGCTCCAACAGGATGATGATGACGCCGGTGAATGGGTGGTTGTCGTCCCGCAGCGCCTTCGCCAACGCGAAGGCTCCTGCGCGCGAGGCGATCTCGTCCGCCACGACGATCTCGGGCCGTTCCCGCAGCGCCGCTCGGATCCCGAGCTCGCCGTTCCTCGCGGCCCGGAACGTGAGCTCGGTGCCCAGCCGCCGCTCGATGCTGCGCACGGCCAGGGCCATCAGGTCGCGGGATGCGGGATCGGGGGAAACGAGCAGCACTTCCACGGCTCAGCATGCTACTACGCAAGGCTTCCGGTCTTTGCTGCGGATCGTCCCAACCACTAGGCTCGCTGCGGGTCGTCCACGGTCACGGCGACCCGAACGGTGCGATCGGGAGGGACCGTGGAGGATCTCAACAGGGCTGTCGTCGCGGAGTTCATCGGCACCTTCGCGCTGATCTTCTTCGGAGCCGGTGCCGTGATCCTGGCGGGGAACGGACAGCTCGATCTGGTGGGTGTTGCGCTGGCCCATGGTCTGGTGATCGCGGTCATGGTGTCCCAGATGGGGCACCTATCGGGCGGCGTGTTCAACCCGGCGATCCAGATCTCCCTGTGGGTCACGGGCAAGATGCCGTCGGGGCGCACGGTCATCTACATCGTCGCGCAGCTCGCGGGGGCCGTCGCCGCCGCGTTCCTGCTGAAGTTCCTGGTCCCGCGCGAGGCCTACGACGCGGCGGGGGGAGGCGGCGTTGCCCTGTTCCCGAGTCTCGCCGCCGGCAAGGGCATCCTGTTCGAAGCGGTGGGCACCTTCTTCCTGGTATGGGCGGTCTTCGCGACGATCGTGGATGACCGCGGTCCGTTCAACAAGACGGCTGGCTTCACGGTCGGCCTCACGCTCACGTTCGGGATCTTGGCTGTCGGACCCTGGACGGGAGGCGCCTTCAACCCGGCCCGCTGGTTCGGGCCCGCCCTCGCCACCGGCGACTGGGCGAACTGGTACGTCTGGATCGTGGGGCCCATCGCGGGCGGGATCATCGCCGGCGTGCTGTACTGGACGGTGTTCCTGCGGGGCAAGGAGCCGGCCACCCCGTAGCGGATCGGAGTCCGCCCGATGACCCAGGACATCTACCTCGACAACGCCTCGGCCACCCCGGTGCTGCCCGAAGCACGCGAGGCCTGCGTCGCCGCGCTCGATGCGTTCGGCGATCCCCTCAACATCCACGAGCCGGGCCGTGCCGCACGCCGCGACCTCGACGACGCGCGGGCCGTCGTGGCAGACGCGATCGGCGCCCAGCCCGATGAGATCGTCTTCACCTCCGGCGGCACGGAAGCCGTCGCCCTTGCGATCTGGGGCGGCGTTCGGGCGATCCGAGAGCTCGGCACACGGGTGGTGGTGAGCGAGGTCGAGCATCCGTCGGTGGGCGGCGTGGCCAACGTGCTGGAGAGCGATGGCTTCGAACTGATCCGCGTCCCCGTGGACACGTACGGTCGGGTCGATATGGATCGCTACGCGGCGGAGGTCGCGGTACCGGGCACGCTGCTCGCGAGCGTGCAGCACGCGAACCACGAACTCGGAACGATCCAACCTGTCGCCGAGGCGGCGCGGCTGGCCCGCGCCCAGCACGTCCGCTTCCATACCGACGCGTGCCAGACCGTGGGACGCCTGCCCGTGGATGTTGGCGCGATGGACGTGGACTTCCTCTCGCTCTCGGCACACAAGTTCGGAGGCCCCCCGGGCGTCGGGGCCTTGTACGTGCGGAGGGGGGTGGGCGTCACCGCCTATCCGTGCGGGGACGATCGCGAGCGGAAGCGCCGATCGGGCATGGAGAACACGCCCGGCATCGCCGGCATGGCCGCGGCGATCACGGCCTCGCTGGCCACCATGGGTGATAGGGCGGCCGCGCAGTGGGCACTCACCGCCCGGCTGCGCGAGCGCATCGCCGAGACGGTTCCGGGAGCGCACGTGCACGGGCATCCCAATCACCGCACCCCGCACCTCGTGTGCTTCAGCGTGGACGGCGTCGACGCCTCGACGCTGATGATGGCACTGGACGATCGCGGGTACCGCCTGGGCGCGGGCTCGCTGTGCAGCGGCCGACCCGAGGACCCCTCGCCGGTACTGGAGGCGATCGGCTACCCCCGGACCTCGGGGTTCCGCGTCGGTTTGGGCCTGGGCTCGACCGGAGGGGATGTCGATGCCCTGCTGGCCGCGCTGCCGGAGCTCGTGGAGGAGCTGCGCGAGGTGGAGCGCGCCGGCGACGAAGCGCTGGCGCGGTTCAGATCGCCGGCGGACGGAGGCGGCTAGGCCACCGTCCAGATGTCGCCGCCATGCAGGAGCTTCTCCAGGCTCCCCTTGCCCAGACGCTCGGTGGCGCTCACGAGCTGGGCGGCCATCGCCTCCCCGTACACGGGGCGCTCGAACTCGCGGAACACCCCGAAGCAGGTGGCTTCATGCGGCCCCAGGGAAAGGTGCGCCAGTCCGAACGGGAGCGACGGACGACCGCCGGCCTGGTGCACCACGATCCGTTCCGCGGGGACGTCGGCCACGTTATGCACCTGCAGCCGGCCGTTGTCGCCCACGATCACGCACTTGTTCCCCTCGTCGAAGATGATCGGCTCGCCGTCGACCAGCCGGATCTGATGGTGAACCCCTTCGGGCTTCTCACGCAGCAGATCGAAGGCCCCGTCGTTGAAGACGTTGCAGTTCTGGTAGATCTCGACGAACGACGTCCCGCGGTGTGCCGCCGCTTTGCGCAGGACCTCGGTGAGGTGCTGGCGGTCGTTGTCGATCGTTCGCGCTACGAACGAAGCCTCGGCGCCCAGGGCCACGGCGATCGGATTGAAGGGGTGATCCACGGAGCCGAACGGTGTCGACTTCGTGATCTTGCCCTCCTCGCTGGTGGGCGAGTACTGGCCTTTCGTCAGGCCATAGATCTGGTTGTTGAACAGCAGGATCTTGATGTTCACATTGCGCCGGAGCGCGTGGATCAGGTGATTCCCGCCGATCGACAGACCGTCGCCGTCGCCAGTGATCACGAACACGTTGAGATCCGGGTTCGCGGTGGCGATCCCGGTGGCGATCGCCGGCGCCCGGCCGTGGATCCCGTGCACCCCGTAGGTGTCCATGTAGTAGGTGAACCGGCCGCTGCACCCGATCCCGCTCACGAACACGGTCTTGTGGGGCTCGATCCCCAGCTCAGGCATGAAGCTCTGCACGGCGGACAGGATCGCGTAGTCCCCGCAGCCCGGGCACCAGCGCACCTCCTGATCCGAGCCGAAGTCCTTCTTCGTCAGCGTCGTGGTGTCACTCATCCAGCACCCTCGCGATCTCGTGCTCCAGGTCTTCCGCGAAGATCGGGAGTCCCTGGACCTTCGTGAAGCTCCGTGCGTCCACCAGGAACTTGGCACGGATCAGCATCGCCAGCTGCCCCAGGTTCATCTCCGGGATCAGGACCTTGGGGTAGGCGGTGACCACCTCGCCGGTGTTGGCCGGGAAGGGGTTGAGGTGGCGCAGGTGGGCGCTGGCGACCTTGCGACCCCCTTCACGGATGCGCCGGGTCGCGGCCCGGATGGTGCCCAGCGACGAGCCCCATCCCAGGACCAGCAGCTCGGCGTCGCCATCGGGGTCATCCACCTCCAGGAGAGGGATGTCATCGGCGATCCCGTCCACCTTCGCCTGGCGGAGCAGCGTCATGTGCTCATGGTTCTGCGGGTCGTAGCTGATGTTGCCGGTGAGGTGCTCGCGCTCCAGACCGCCGATACGATGGACCAGGCCCGGCGTGCCCGGCACGGCCCATGGGCGGGAGAGCCGATCGTCCCTGGCGTAGGGCAGGAACTCGCCGCCGTTCGCCTGTGCGAAGTTCGGATCGATCGTGGGGAGGGCGTCCACGTCCGGAAGCTTCCACGGCTCCGACGAGTTCGACAGGAAGGTGTCGGAGAGCAAGATCACAGGTGTGCGGTAACGCACGGCGATCCGCGCCGCCTCCACCGCGGTCGCGAAGCAATCCGCCGGCGAACAGGCCGCTACGATCGGCAGCGGCGACTCGCCGTGGCGCCCGAACATCGCCAGGAGCAGGTCGCCCTGCTCGGTCTTGGTGGGCAGACCGGTTGAGGGTCCGCCGCGCTGCACATCCACCACGATCAGCGGCAGCTCCATGATCACGGCCAGCCCCAGGGTCTCGGCCTTTAGGTCCATCCCCGGACCGCTGGTTCCTGTCACGGCCAGCTGACCGGCGAACGCCGCGCCCAGGGCCACGTTGGCGGCCGCGATCTCGTCCTCGGCCTGCAGGGTGATCACACCGAAGTTCTTGTGCCGACTCAGCTCGTGCAGGAGCTCGGAGGCGGGCGTGATCGGATAGCTCGCGTAGAACAAAGGAAGACCGCTGCGCTCGGAGGCCGCTATCAGGCCCCACGAAAGGGCCGTCGAACCGGCGATATTGCGGTACGTGCCCGGCTCCGCCGGTGCCGCGCCCACGGAATAGGAGTGGGCGAACAGCTCGGTGGTCTCGCCGAAGTTGAAGCCGGCCTTGAACGCCGCCACGTTGGCATCGAAGATCTCCGGCCGGCCGCCGAACTTGCGCTCCAGCCAGTTGATCGTGGTCTCCGTAGGTCGGCCGAACATCCACGAGACCAGCCCCAACGCGAACATGTTCTTCGCGCGCTCGGCCTCCTTCTTGCCGATCCCCAGATCCTCGGTGGCACGTACCGTGATGGACGTCATCGGCACCTTGAAGACCTGGTAGCCCTCCAGGCTGCCGTCGGAGGTTGGGTCGTTCTCATACCCCGCCTTCTGGATGTTGCGGGTGGTGAAGGCATCCTCGTTCAGGATCAGCGTTCCGCCCTTCTCGACCGTCCCCAGGTCCGCCTTCAGGGCGGCTGGGTTCATCGCTATGAGCACGTTGGCGTGATCCCCAGGCGTGGTGATGTCGGTGGAGGCGAACTGGATCTGGAAGGCCGACACGCCATGGACGGTTCCGGCGGGAGCGCGGATCTCCGCCGGGAAGTCCGGGAGGGTGGCGAGGTCGTTGCCCAGGACCGCGGTGGCGGAGGTGAACCGGTCGCCGGTGAGCTGCATCCCGTCACCCGAGTCGCCGGCGAAGCGGATGACGAGGCGTTCTTTCTCTTCGACGGTCTTCGTCACATGCCCTAGGGTATCGCCTCCCTCGCGCACCAACGGCTCTGGCGGGGAGATTCTCCGCATGCACGCAACATCGCTCGGGTCGAGATGGCCGGTCTCACCTGCAACTTCGAAGGTGGGCCCGGGGTTGCGCGATACGCCTTGGGCATTTCTTGGGCAAATCCGAAATCGCGCGGCTATCGGTTCCTGGCGCTCAGCCCTTCATCCCAACCCAGCGATCTGAGCGATCGCACCAATCCGTCCCGCTGGTTTCTGCACCCCAGCGTGATTCCGCCAGGATCTCCTCATCAATCTCGTCGCGGATGGCCTCGTCCATGATCGATGGAACCGGACCCGGACCCGAGGACGTCGAGCGCAGGTTCACGTTGACATCGCCGGCGAAGCCTCGGGGTCAGCAAGGACCTCGACATGAACCAGCACGTCGAAGGCCGCTGGACTGGCCGGGTCGTCACGGTTGCGGACTCACAAACGAAGTCCGGCACCTCCTTGCGCAGCCACCGCATCCAGTATCTGGAAGTCGAGATCGACTAGTGGTCCCTCTGCCAGGAACTCTCAGAGGCACCAGCGCAGAAGCTAAGGATGCCAAGCGTGCGCTCGTCGATGAGGCGAGCGGCTAGTTCCTCGGCGAAGCTGTCTCGATTCCATGAGAAGTCGAAAGGTCCAAAGAAATAGCCTCGACGAGGCGGTCGAGTGAGCGATCCAGCTCCCTCTCGGTCGTGCGCCGGACACGTCG
This sequence comes from uncultured Actinomycetes bacterium, assembly GCA_963826185.1. Lineage (GTDB taxonomy): Bacteria > Actinomycetota > UBA4738 > UBA4738 > HRBIN12 > JAOUEA01. Next base: position 289,064 of record CAWGVY010000004.1, read on the forward strand.
CCCCTTCAGCCCTTTCTCCGGCATCGCGACTGTCACCCGGAGTTCGGTCGATCCGTCCACGGGTTCCAAGCTGTAGGTGGTGAGCGTTTCGTCGGCGAACGGTGGGTGCGTGCTTTGGACGGTGAAGTAGTCGAAAGGCCGCCAGTCCAGAACGGTCGTCACGACCGACGTCGTTCCCTGCAGGCAATAGCTGACCTCTCCTACCCCACTTCGGCCACCGGGAAGGACTTTCGGATCGACGACTAGTTCCTCCCACCGGAGACGCCTGCCGGGATCATTCAGCCACTCCCACACCACCGCCACGGGCGCGGGGACGTTTCTCCCAACGGAGACATCTGCCTCACCCTCAGGCACGACGACCCGTCGGGCCTCGATGAACTCACGGTAGTGCGCATCGAGGTCGACGCTGGCGGTCCCCACCTGCCCGAGGTCGTAGCTTTCCCTTCCCAGATGGAGCCCCTCCGCGCGTATCTCAAGATGCTCGATCGCGTCATCGCTGAACAGCGCGTACCCGCGCCATTCGGTCTCTGCGGCCACCTCGTTCTTGAGGAGCCGGTGAGCAAGCGCAATATCCTTCCCGACAAGCTCCTCGTGTCCGGCGACCCGATGCATCCGGTACTCGCCGTGGTGGACGACGAACTTCAAGTCCAGGGTTGGGGACCTCCGGCAGGCGGCGCAGTCACACATGTTGCGCTCGATGGCTCTGATCCTGTCGCGGAAGGCCACATAGGCGTTCTCGATCAGCTCCAGCAGCGTCTCACCCCTGAAGAACACGCTCTCAGGTGCATGGGCAAAGACCGCATCGCCTTCAAGCTTGGAGAGCTGAAGCGGAGGTTGTAGATGGGCGACGATCAGCTCCAGCAGCTCTGTGAGGACCTGCGGCGAGTGTTCAAGCTCCGTCGTGGCGAGGTAGGAGCTGTACCCCGAGATGTCGGCGATCACCAGATAACCCTTGATCGTCGAAGTCGCTGCGTCCTGCATGGCCCAACTGTAGGCCGTCCCCTGGATCAGACTCAAGCACGACGTCCTGGTCCGTTCGACGGGATCCGCGGACTGATCTACGATTCGATCACTTCCGCTGGTGGAGGAGGGCCTCATGCTTGACCAGTTCCGCGTCTACGCGATCCTTCCTGCGGCCGACCTAGAGCGGGCGAAGTCCTGGTGGCAAGAGAAGGTCGGCATGTCTCCTACCAAGGAAGATCCCGGAGGGCTCTGGTACGCGTGCGCGGATGGCACCTGGGTCGCCGTCACGAGGAGCGGGTTCGCGGGCACAGCCGGGAACACCGCTGTGAGCTTCTCAGTCAGCGGCATCGACCAGGTGATGCAGGAATTGAGAGAGCGAGGCGTGGTCTTCGAGGAGTACGACCTTCCCCAGTTCAAGACGACCGATGGCCTCTTCGAGATGGGCGGCTACAAGGCGGCCTGGTTCAAGGACAGCGAGGGCAACATCGTGGAGATCGCAGAAGTCCCCTCCTGATCTCGTTCTTGGGAGGGCGCGGCTACGCAATTCGAAAGGGGTAAGGATTGGCAAAGCTTCGAAGTCAAGCGCCTCAGACCACGTTGAGATGGAGGGGTTTGAGGGGCACTACGCGGAGATCGGTGGGAACTCAGTGGGATGGGAAACCTACACGGCCGACGCCGACCTCACGCCGCTGTTCAAGGGTTTGCCAGATGACCGCTGCCAGTGCGAGCACTGGGGCTACGTCTTTGAAGGGAAACTCGTTTTCCACACTGCCGAGGGTGACCAGGAGTTCGTGGAAGGGGAGGCTTACTTCGTGGGCCCCGGCCACACTCCCTCCATCTTCTCGGGAACCTCGCTAGTCGAGTTCAGTCCGACCTCGCGAAGTCTTTCCTGGCCTCACCGTCCCATCTGGCGCTCAGTGAGGACCGTCAGGCGAAGGTTCGGTCCACCTTGGACGCTCAATCCTGACTGCGCGCCTCGATCTCGAACCGCGTCCTGAGGTCGTAGTCGGCTTCCAGCTCCATCATCAGATCGGCCGAACCAGGCTGGCGCTCTAGCTCCGGATCATGGTGGCCCGTTCGGCCGAGGTGGACATCAGATAGTCCAAGAGTTGCTCGCGGGCTTCTTCCGGGATCGCGAACGGTCCACGTCGCCACCCTATCGGCATCGACCGATCCCCCCGGCCCGGGCCAATGGGACGCCTCCACCATCCGCCGCCACAGTTCGGGTCCGGGCGTGTACTGGCCGTCGAGGAGCGCCTCGTAACCCCACTCTGGGTCCACGAGAAGCCGCCCACTCGGAATGCCAAACTAGGGCCGAGATTCGACTAGCTGGCAAGGAGGTACTCCTGTTCGTCATGATCGTGGAAGGCGCCGGTCGAGACCGCTCGCGAGGACGATCTGCGCACGGCCTGGAAGGAAACTGCCGCCGGTCCACTGCCGGCAGGGTTCATCGAGTCGTCCCTCTTGCGAGCCGAGGACGGGACCTGGCGGATCGTCAAGGCATGGGATTCCAAGGAAGCCGTGATGACGATGCGAGCATCGGGTGGGCCGCCCGCGCTGAGGATGTTTGAGCAAGCGGGGTCCAAGCCATCGGTGTCGATGTTGACCGTAGAGGCTCGGGTCAGCGCCACGTAGCAAACCAATTCCGGCTCGCCTTGCGTCGAGCCAGCGTGCCGTCGAGGCGTTATCTGAGCAGGTCGAGCTCAGACCGCATGTCAGACCCTCGTGGTTGGCTCTGGCCATGACGCCGCTGCAAGTAGCGCTCCTGGATCTCGGAGCCATCGCTGCCGTCCTCGGAGCCATCACCGGGTTAGCGTTCCTGCTGGACCGCCTTGAGCACTGGTCACGAAGGTCTGCCGCGCGGCACTGATCGGAATCGCTTGGGGAAGAGACTCCGGTCGGAAACGCGGCATCGCCGGATGGGGAGACGGTGGATCACCTGGCCTCACCGTCTCCCCTAACGGCGCTTATCGATGGATGGGGAGACTTCCACCTAACTAAGCAGCCGAGATCGGCTCCCTTGAGCAGCGAGCCGGGTCATGCCTTCGCAGCGATATTGACCATCCAGTTGATGCCGAACCGATCGATGCACATGCCGTACTCGTCGCCCCACATCTGCTTCTCCAGAGGCATCGTCACGGTGCCGCCATCGACGAGCTTCTCCCAGTACCCACGGAGCTCGTCAGCATCGTCGCCGCTCACCGAGATCGAGATGTTGTCCCCGAAGGTCGCCGAGCCGCCAGGTGGTCCGTCGGAGGCCATCAGCGTGAACCCACCGTCGGTCTCGAGCAAGGCATGCATCGTGTTGTCGGCAACGGAGGGGTCATCGACTCCGGACTCGCCGAAGCTCGTGACGTTCAGGGAGCCTCCGAAGACCTCCTCATAGAACTCCATCGCCTCACGGGCGTTGCCATCGAACCTCATGTACGGATTCAGACGGGACGGCATGCCTCCACCTCCGGCTCGATCGGGTACCTGATCCGACGGTAGGTCAGAACGTGGCGTTCGGTCAAAACGGGCGGGTGGTTCGCCACAAGGGTCACCTCTAGGCGCGCACCTGACCTGAAGCGATACCTCCCGCACGTCACCGCAGGTCACGGCACGCCACGCTTCGTTGACGGCGCCGTTCGAACGTGGGATTGGGGCCCGCTCCTAGCGGGGCTTCGCGTACTCCTTCATGTGTTCGGAGAAGTCCAGTCCCACGTAGGGCTCGTCACCGACGACCCACGCATCGTGGCCGGGTTCGATGACGTAACCGTCGCCCGCACCGATCTGCACCTCGGTGCCGTCCTCAGCCTGGACGTTCAGCGTCCCTGACAGACAGTACCCCTTGTGCAGGATCATGCACAGGTCCGTGCCCGCGATGGGCTTGACGTCGTTCGACCAACGCCAGCCGGGCTCCATCCGGGTCCGCGCCAACATCGTGGATCCGATCGTGACCATGGCGCCCGACCCGTTCGGGAACTCGCGGGTCTCGTCCGGCTTGTCGAGGCTCTTCGTCGTGACGGTGCCCATACCTACCAACCTCCCCTTTCGTGGACCCTTCCACCGTAGACCCCTGTCGCCGTTTTCGGTACCGGTCACGCGCGTTCGGCGATAGATTCTCCACATGGAGACCAAGCGGCTCGGCTCAGCGGGACCTGACCTGTCAGTGATCGGCTACGGCGCGTGGGAGGCGGGCGGTGCCGACTGGGGACCGAACGACTCCGAGGAATCCGTGATCGAGGCGATGCGTGCCTCGATCGTCGCCGGCTGCAACTGGATCGACACCGCGGAGGTCTACGGGATGGGCGTCAGCGAGCGACTGGTGGGGCGGGCGGTCGCCGATCGACGCGACGACGTCCTGATCGCCACCAAGGTGGCCCCTGCCGACGAGGGGTCCGGCTTCCGCCCGGAGCAGGTGCGACAGGCGTGCGAGGATTCCCTGCGGCGCCTGGACACGGACCGCATCGATCTGTACCAGCTGCACTGGCCCGATGAGACAGGGGTCCCCTTGGAAGACACCTGGGGGGCCATGGCCGAGCTCGTGACCGCAGGCAAGGTTCGCTGCCTCGGCGTGTCGAACTTCGATCGGCCCCAGATCGAGCGATGCGAGGCGATCCGCCACGTGGACTCCCTGCAGCAGCAGTTCTCGATGCTGGCGTTGGACGACCGTGAGTTGATCGCCTGGTGCGGCGAGGTGGGCACGGGCGTCGTGACCTACGGACCCCTCGGGTTCGGATTGCTGGCGGGCATGTCCCGGGAGCAGGCCGAGTCCGTGGATGACTGGCGGTCGGGGTCCGAGGGACCGTTCACGCGGACAGAACTCGTCCGGGCGTACGCGCTGTTGGAACGACTCACGCCGGTCGCCGACCGGCTCGGCGTCTCGACGGCCCAACTGGCTCTGGCGTGGAACTGGCAGCAGCCCGGAGTGACCTCCGCGATCGCGGGCAGCCGCAACGCCGCCCACGTCCGCGCGAACGCCGAGGCGGGCGATCTGGCGTTGGACGAGAAGACCCTGGCGGAGGTGGACGCCCTCCTGGTCGAAGGCGCTTAGCGCATCTGGCGATCGACCCGGCGTAACCGCGCCGCCATCCCGTCCATCAGCTTCATCGAGATCTGCGGTTCGTGTTGGATCAGGTCCATCAGCGTGCGCCGGAACAGCCGAAGGGCGGTCATCGGTGTCACCGCGGTCACCGTGGCACTGCGCGGTCCGCCGTCGATCGCGGACAGTTCGCCGAAGAAGTCACCGGGGATGACGTCCCCCAGCTTCTTGCCTCTGGCGGTCACCTTGCCCTCGCCTTCCAAGATCACGTAAAGGGTTTCCCCGAGCTGCCCCTCGATGACGATGTCTTCCTTCGGTCGGAACGTCTGTTCGTCGGCCTGCGCGGCCAGCATCTCCAGATGCTTGCGGCTGAAACCGGCGAACAACGGGACGGTGGACAGGACCTGCGCCGTGTGGCGCTTCGTCCGACGGATCGGCTGCTCGGGCTGACGATCACGGCGGGGCCCTCGCGTCTCACGCCGCACCATGTCAGGCAGGCTCTGGCTCATGTCGGCAGCCTACCGCGCGGCGGCATGCGGACGCGAATGCGACCATCGACCCTGGTCAGAGCTTTGGAGGGGCCTTTAGTGTGGGTGGGTGGAACCACGCTCCCGGCTGCGGGCCTTGATGGACGAACGCATCGCCGTCCTGGACGGCGCCTGGGGCGTGCTGCTGCAGGGCCGGGGGCTCGACGAGGAGGCCTTCCGCGGCCAGCGGTTCCGTGACCATGACCGCGACCTGAAGGGCGATCCCGACCTCCTGAACCTCACCCGACCCGACATCGTGGCAGAGGTGCATCGCGCCTACCTCGAAGCCGGGGCCGACATCACCACCACCAACACGTTCACGGCGACCTCGATCGGGCAGGGCGACTACGGCCTGCAGGGCGCCGTCCACGACATGAACTTCGAGGGGGCCAGGATCGCTCGTCAGGCGGTGGAGCCGTTCGGCGATCGGTTCGTGGCGGGCTCGGTCGGTCCGTTGAACGTCACCCTCTCGCTCTCGCCCAAGGTGGAGGACGCCGCATTCCGCACGGTGAGCTTCGACGATGTCTACCAGGCCTACGCAGACCAGATCGGGGCCCTGCGCGAGGGCGGCGTCGACCTGCTGCTGATCGAGACGATCTTCGACACCTTGAACGCGAAAGCGGCGATCGCCGCCGCGCACGATGTGGCACCCGAGCTGCCGTTGTGGATATCGGTCACGATCGTGGATCGGAGTGGCCGGACGCTTTCGGGGCAGACCGTGGAGGCCTTCTGGACCTCGGTGGAGCACGCCGATCCGGTGATCGTTGGGATCAACTGCTCGCTTGGGGCCTCGGAGATGCGGCCCTACGTGGAGAGCTTCGCGCGCGTGGCGCCCGTCCCGGTGGCCTGCTACCCCAACGCCGGGCTGCCGAACGCGTTCGGTGGGTACGACGAAACGCCCGAGGTCACCAGCTCGCTCCTCGCGGAGTTCGCCGAGGCCGGGCTGGTGAACGTGGTGGGCGGCTGCTGCGGCACAACACCGGAGCACACCCGGATGATCGCGGATGTGGTGCGTGAGATCGCGCCTCGAACGATCCCCACCTTCGACGACCGCGTCCCCACGTTCAGCGGCCTGGAGCCGTTCGCGATCCGCCGGGACACCGGGTTCGTGATGATCGGCGAGCGCCAGAACGTCACCGGCTCAGCCAAGTTCCGCCGACTGATCGAGTCGGGTGACTTCGAGGCAGCCGTGGACGTGGCGCTGGATCAGGTGCGCAGCGGCGCCAACATGCTCGACGTCAACATGGACGCCGACCTCCTGGACGCCGAGGAGGCGATGACGCGCTTCCTGAACCTGATCGCCACCGAGCCCGAGATCGCGCGGGTGCCGATCATGGTCGATAGCTCTCGTTGGGAGACGCTGGAGGCAGGTCTGAAATGCATCCAGGGCAAGGGCGTCGTGAATTCGATCAGCCTGAAGGAGGGTGAGGCCGACTTCCTGGAGAAGGCACGAAAGGTCCGGCACTACGGCGCCGCCGTGGTGGTGATGTGCTTCGACGAACAGGGCCAGGCCGACACGGTGGCCCGGAAGATCCAGATCGCGGAGCGCGCGGTGAAGCTCTGGTGGAGGAGGCCGGCTTCGACCCCACCGACATCATCATCGACCCGAACATCCTGGCGATCGCCACCGGGCTGGAGGAGCACAGCGACTACGCGAAGGCCTTCATCGAGGCCACGCGGGAGATCAAGCGCCGCTGTCCCGGCGTCCACGTGAGCGGCGGGGTCAGCAACCTCAGCTTCTCGTTCCGGGGGAACGAGCCCGTGCGTCGCGCGATCCATTCGGCGTTCCTGTACCACGCGATCGCGGCGGGCCTCGACATGGCCATCGTGAACGCCGGGCAGCTGGAGGTCTACGAGGACATCCCCAAGGACCTGCTAGAGCACGTGGAGGACATCATCTTCAACCGCCGGGAGGACGCCACCGAGCGGATGGTGACCTTCGCGGAAGGAGTGAAGGGTGGGGGCCTCGCGCGCGAGGACGACCTCACGTGGCGCGAGGGCCCCGTGGAGGAGCGTCTCTCCCACGCCCTGGTCCACGGCATCGTCGACCACATCGAGGAGGACACCGAGGAGGCCCGCCAGGCCTACGCCGTCCGCTCGAGGTGATCGAGGGGCCCCTGATGGACGGTATGAAGATCGTGGGCGACCTCTTCGGCTCCGGCAAGATGTTCCTGCCCCAGGTCGTGAAGAGCGCGCGCGCGATGAAGAAGGCGGTCGCTTATCTGGAGCCGTACATGGAGGCGGAGAAGGCCGCTTTGGGCCTCAGCGTCGCCGACAGCGCGCAGGGCACCCTGGTCACCGCCACGGTCAAGGGCGACGTGCACGATATCGGCAAGAACATCGTGGGCGTGGTGCTCGGCTGCAATAACTACCGGGTGATCGACCTCGGCGTGATGGCGCCGGCGGAGCTGATCCTGGACACCGCCGTGAAGGAGAAGGCGGACATCGTGGGGCTCTCGGGACTCATCACCCCCTCGCTCACGGAGATGGTGAACGTCGCCACCGAGATGCAGCGACGCCGCATGGACCTCCCGCTGCTGATCGGCGGGGCCACGACCTCGCGCCAACACACCGCCGTGAAGATCGCCCCCGCCTACGAGCAGCCGGTCGTCCACGTGATCGACGCATCCCGCGTGGTGGGCGTGGTCTCGAACCTCCTGGACGCCGGACGCAAGGCGACCCTGGACGCCGAGAACCGCGCGGATCAGGAGCGCCTCCGTCAGCTCCATGCCGAGAAGGAGCGCACGCCGCTACTCCCCTACCGCAAGGCGCTGGCGAACCGCACGCCGATCGAGTGGCGCGCTGACGACGTACCCCCGGCCCCGTTCACGGGTCCCCGGCTCGTGGAGCCGTCCCTCAGCGAGCTCCGCGACGTGATCGACTGGACGTTCTTCTTCACCGCCTGGGAGCTCAAGGGCCGCTACCCGCAGATCCTGGATCACCCCGAGAAGGGCGCGGCAGCGCGCGAGCTCTTCGAGCACGCCAACGAGCTCCTGGATGCGATCGTCGCCGAGGACCTGATCCAGGCCAGGGGCGTCTACGGGTTCTGGCCGGCCCAGGCCGAAGGTGACGACATCGTGCTCGACGTCGGCACGGTGTTCCCGATGCTGCGTCAGCAGGTTGACCACGGCCCGGGGGATGGCCGACCCAACCGATCGCTCGCCGATTTCGTCGCCCCACCCGAGAGCGACTTACGGGATCACCTGGGCGCGTTCGCGGTGACGGCGGGGTTGGGGGCCGACGAACTCGCGAAGACCTTCGAAGCCGACCACGACGACTATCGGGCCATCATGGTGAAGGCGCTCGCCGATCGGCTGGCCGAGGCGTTCGCCGAGTGGCTCCACCGCGAGGTGCGCCGGACCTGGTACGCGCCCGAGGAGGCGCTTTCACCGGAGGAGCTGGCGAAGGAGCGGTACCGCGGGATCCGCCCGGCCTTCGGATACCCGGCCTGCCCCGACCACACCGAGAAGCGCACGTTGTTCGATCTGCTGGGAGCGCGTGAGCACGGGATGGACCTCACATCGAACTGCGCCATGACTCCAGGTGCCACCGTCGCCGGTCTGTACTTCGGCCACCCGCAGGCCCGCTACTTCAACGTTGGGCGGCTCGGCAAGGACCAGGTCGAGGACTACGCCCGGCGCAAGGGCCAGAGCCTCGCCGAGACCGAGCGCTGGCTCAGCGAGAACCTCGCCTACGAACCGGAGTAGCGTCCGGCGCGCCGCAGGCCGGAACGGCGGCCGGAACCCGCTCGGCCGCTGCTAGCGTCGTTGGTCATGACGACCTTCTGGCACCCCTTCGCCGACATGGGAGCCGTGCTCGCGCACGGCGAGCTCACCCTGGTGCGGGGTGAGGGTGCCCACGTCTGGGACGAGTCCGGGACCCGGTACCTGGATGCCACCGCCTCCCTGTGGTACTGCAACGTGGGCTGGGGCCGCACGGAGATCGCCGATGCGGCCGCCCGGCAGATGGCAGCGCTCCCCACCTATTCGACCTTCGGTGACATCACGAATCGCCCCGCCGCAGCGCTCGCCGATCGGGTGGCGGCCATGGCCCCGGTCAGCCACTCGAAAGTGTTCTTCACCAGCGGTGGCTCGGACTCGATCGACACCGCGACCAAGATGGCGCGGCGCTATTGGCAGTTGGTGGATCAGCCCGATCGCACGATCTTGATCCGCCGGGAGAAGGCCTACCACGGCATGCACACGGCCGGCACCTCGCTGGCCGGCATCCCCGCGAACGCCGCCGGTCACGGTGAGCTGATCGAGGATGTCGCGGAGGTGGCTTGGGACGATGCCGACGCTCTGCGCGCCGTGATCGAACGAGCCGGTGACGAGCGTGTGGCGGCCTTCTTCTGCGAGCCCGTGATCGGGGCCGGCGGGGTCTTCCCGCCGCCGACGGGCTACCTGCAGGCCGTGCAGGAGATCTGCCGGGACGCGGGCGTCCTGTTCATCGTGGACGAGGTGATCACGGGGTTCGGACGGTGCGGTGACTGGTTCGCGTCGCGCCGGTTCGGCCTGGAGCCCGACATCGTGACGTGCGCGAAAGGGATCACCTCGGGCTACCTCCCCATGGGCGCGGTCCTGGCGGCACCCCGCGTTTGGGAGCCGTTCTGGGCCCCTGGCGCGGGCATGTGGCGGCACGGCTACACCTACAGCGGGCACGCGACGGTTGCGGCCGCCGCCCTGGCGAACCTGGAGGTCATGGAACGCGAGGACCTATGTGAGCGGGCCCGAACGCTGGAGACCGAGCTGTTCGACGCGCTCAGGCCGCTGGGCGACCATGAGCTGGTGGAGGAGGTCCGAGGAGGGACCGGCGTGCTGGCGGCCGTGAACCTCCGGCAGGATGTGATGGCCGACGACCCCACGATGCCGGCGAAGCTCGCCTCCGCCTGCCGGACCGCCGGCGTGCTCGTCCGCCCGCTGGTGGGCGGAGCTGTGGCGGTCTCCCCCCCGTTGGTGATCGACCGGGACGGGCTCGATGAGTTGTCCGCGGGCCTGCGGAGCGGGCTCGAGGCCTCGCTCCCCCTCAGCCGGTGATGAACAGCCCGTTGGACCGGTAGTTCACGCCGTCTACCCCCGGCCCACCGATAACCGCGTCTGCACCCGAGGGGATCCCGTGCGCATCGTCGGCGACCTTGTGGAGCCTGCCCTCCGCCGTTACGTAGAAGATCGATCCCCCAGCCTCGGTCATGCCGCGCACGCCGGCGAAGCCGTTGTCGGCCGCCACGTACTCGATGCTGTTGACCAACTGGCTCTGCGGCGAGAAGTACCGGTAGAACAGCTGCGCGTCCCCCTGTCGCGTGTAGTACAGACGACCGTCCTTCCAGAACATCCCGGTCATCCGGCTGAAGTCGATCCATGTGGGCCCCAGGACGTAGTCGCCGTCGGCAAGGACATCCTGTTTCGCGCCCAACGAGGTGCCGTTGAATGGCCACGCGTAGAGCCGCCCGTCTTGCCAGCCCGCATACAGGAGACCGTTGAGGAAGAACGTCCCCTGCGCCTTGGACCAGTCCACCCCGGCCGTGACCAATGGCGACGCCGCTCCCGGCGTGGCGCCGGTGAACCCGGAACGGCGCAGGAGCGTGCTGGACGAGGAGGGCGCCGGGCCAGGCGCGACATCGCGGTTCACGATCTCGATCGCGTCGATCAGCGGGTTCTCGGTCACGTGCCCGAAGTCGATGTTCACGTGGCCATCGCTTGTGATGTCGAACGCCTTCATGGTTCCGACCTGATCGCCCACGTTCGCCACGATGTCGAAGTCGTCCAGCACCGGCGTGCCGTCGAGCGACACGTCGAAGACACGATCGCCGGGGCTGCTCGTGCAACCGCACCGGTTCGCGAGATACACGCGCACCTGGATGTGGGTGCCGCTGGGCACGGGGAAGTTCCACTGCATGTCGGGCGCGCCATCAGGGTCCCAGCGCTCGGTGTCGAACACCGATGTTGGTGTGGTGGCCGGCACGGTGCCATCCACCGATCCCACGTGGGACCAGGCGGCTTCCGCGCTGCCGCCGTTGCGGAACGAACCATCATCGGCAGCCCAGTCGATACCGCAGTCCAGCGCATCGACCTCGCCGCCCCCGGCGTTCACCCGGTACAGGATCGAGCCATCCACCGCCGAGCAGGTCTTGGTGGGCAATCGATACAACGTGCCCGGGAGGCTTCCAGGCTGGCCGACGGGCGGGACGACGCCTCCCGCCACCGGGAACATCCCGAGCTTCGCGTGGCGTTCACCGCCCAGGAAGTCCGTGTCGCTGCCGACCAGCAACCCCTGCGGCACGGCGAGCATGTCGAACACCCCGAGACCCCGGGGGTTCCGGGTGGGGTTCCAGTCGAAGGGGACGCCGTTCTGGGGATCCAGGGCGGCGATGCCGGTGCGCTGGACCGCGCCCTCGGCCGCCTGGTCTCCCACCGCCGCGTCGTTCATCCACCGCATGTGGCCGCCCACGTACACCGTGGATCCGGTGATCGCCACGCTGTACGTCGTGTCGCCCCCCGGATAGTCGATCCAGGTGGGGTGCTGCCCGGGACCGGCGGCGTTGGTCTCCCAGCGCGTCACGGTGTCGCACATGGTCTGCGGCCAATAGCCGGCCCCCGTGGACACGATCACGAAGTAGGCGCCGTCCGGCGAGTACTGGACGTCGCGCACGTATTCGTGGAACCGATCGGCGCAGGTGCCCGCATCCCAGTCGTCCGTGGCCCACGGGATGATGGCTGCCGGTGAGGCGGCCAGATCGATCTGGGCCACCTGGACCCGCGTCAGACCGCCGATCGTCCGGAAGTTGCCGATCACCACCAAGCGGTTCCCTCCCGGGGCGACGTCCATCTTCAGGATGTTCGGGCCGGTCCCCGCCGTGTAGGGCTCGGTGACGGGCAGGTCGAACGTCGTGTCCACCGCGCCGGTCGTGGTGTTGACGGCCGCCAGGCGGGCGCGTGTGACCTTCCTGATCTTGCCGAACTGCCCTCCGACGAACAGCCGGGTCCCGGCGATGGCCAGGGCGTTCACGTTGCCGGTGGTGGGGGCCGAGAACGCCGTGATCGTGGCCCCAGTGGTGGGGTTGAGTTTCGCGACGCCCCGGATGGCGGCACCGTTCACGTTCTTGAACTTCCCCCCGATGAACAGCGCCCCGCCGCCCGGCATCACCTGGAGCGACGTGACCTCCCCGTCCACGTTCGGCTTGAAGGCGGTGAGGATCGCCCCCGTATCGACGTTGAAGGCGAACAGGTTCTTCCGGTTCAGGATGGGCTTCCCGCTCCCCGCCTCCTGGATCTGGCTGAAGGTGCCGCCCACGTAGATCGTGGAGCCGATCCGGGCGAACTGGTCGACCTGGCCGCTCAGGACGTGAGGTGTGTAGTTGACGGGGTCGGGGTTCACCAGGACGGTCTGCGCCAGCTCGGTGGCGCCCGAGGGCGTGGTGGCGGCCCACAGGCCGGCCGACAGGGCGAGAACGAGGGCCGCGGCGCCGAGGCGTCGCCGGGGGGCTGGGGACATCAGGACGGTTCCTTCCGATCGCGACGGGTGCCATCCCCCGGACTTACGCGGGGTCGGCCGGATGGTAGGTGCCGATCGGGGGTCAGACAACGACCCGGAGGTGACGATCCTGTGTCAGTGGAACGAGCTACCGCAGGCGCATCCGCCCTGGGCGGCCGGGTTGTCGATCGTGAACCCGGACTGCTCCAGGCTGTCCACGAAGTCGATCGTGGCCTCGCTGAGGTACGGCACGCTCATCTTGTCGATGACGACCCGGACGCCGAACTGATCCTGGGTGGCGTCCTTCTCGGTGATCTGATCGTCGAGGTACATCGCGTAGCGGAGGCCGGAGCACCCGCCGGGCTGCACGGCGACACGCAGCGCGATGTCGTCGCGACCCTCCTCCACGAGGAGCTCCTTCACCTTGCCGGCGGCGTTCTGTGTGAGCGAGATCATGCGGTCCCTCCGATATCGGGGGTTCGGGTGTCCGGGTTGAGCTGCAACCCCTCTATGATACGGGCAGAACGCCCTATCCTCCAGAGCTTCTCTTGATCCGGTCGGCACGGTGGGCGAGGGCCTCGGCGACGCTCTCCAGCGACGAGCGGGCCTGGCCCACGGCGGCCTCCTCCCCGACCGCGTCGACGAGCGACATCACCGTCACCCCGTCGGGGGCCACCTCGGCACGGCCACACAGGATCGCGACCGGTACGCCCACCTCCTCCGCGAGCCCCATGATCCCCGCCGGCACCTTGCCACGCAGCGATTGCGCATCCAGCGCGCCCTCGCCGGTGATCGCGATGTCGGCCTCGGCCATCGCTCGGACCAGATCCACCGCCTCCATCACCACCTCGACGCCAGGACGCAGACGGGCTCCGCAGAACGCCATCAGGCCGAACCCCAGTCCGCCGGCAGCGCCCGCGCCGGGGCGATCCCGCAGGTCCACGCCCAGATCGTGATGGACCACCGCGGCGAGATGGCCGAGCGCCCGGTCCAGGAGCCACACGTCATCGGGCGAGGCTCCTTTCTGGGGCCCGAACACGGCGCTCGCTCCCGCGGGACCGGTGAGCGGGTTGTCCACGTCGGTGGCCCCCACGAACCTCACCCGCGGAACCCGACGGTCCATCGCACCCAGGTCGATCGTGGCCAGCTCCAGCAACGCCGCTCCCCCGGAACGGAGCTCCGCTCCGGATCGATCGAGGAACCTGGCCCCCAGGGCCGTGGCCATGCCAGCACCGCCGTCGTTCGTGGCACTCCCCCCCAGGCAGACCAGCATCCGGTCGGCGCCACGGTCCATCGCGGCCATGATCAGTTGGCCGGTTCCCAGGGTGGTGGTTCGCGTCGGATCCCGTCGGTCGGGGCCCACTAACTCCAGTCCTGATGCGCTGGCCATCTCCACGATCCCCAGACGCCCTCCGGCACCATCCACCAGGCCCACCGGCGCCAGGACGCGACGACCGATCGGACCCGCGACCTCCACCCGCTCCGTCTCCCCTTCCAAGGCGCCCACCAGCGCCTCGAGCGTGCCCTCGCCGCCATCGGCCATCGGCACGAGCTCCAAGGTGTCTCCCGGGCGCACGCGCCGCCACCCGGTCTCGATCGCCCGGCAAGCCTGGCGTGCGCTGAGCGTTCCGCGGAACTTGTCCGGGGCAACCAGGATGCGCATCCCGCGAATGTACAATCCGCGACAGCCTCAGCATCACCGCAGGTCAGGGGGTGTGTGACCTACTCGACCCACCCGATCCAGTTCCATCCAGTTCCATCCAGTTCCATGACGAGTAAGCAAGAGGGGGAGGGGGGTACCAGAAGACCGTTTCTTGTCAAACAGCATCATGGGCTGTGAACTCTCCCGGCTCTACCGAGAGCCCAGCAGGCTCTCTATCTCAAGGTGTCCTGGTCCAGGCCATTCGTCGACTGTGGTGTCGAGATGCGCCTCGACGGCTTCCAAACGGCGCGATTCAACGATGTCATGGATGAGCGACCCTGTCCCCCCAACGTAGGTCGAGGTAGCGTCCACATCCGTCGCAACGAACCAGACTCCCTCGCTCTCCCACCAGAGGTTGGGGGATTCGAACCACGCGTCCCCATAAGGGAACAATTGTCCGATCGCGCCAATGTTCCCGTCATACACGTAGTCGCCTAGATCAGGAAAGAACCCTCTACCATTCCAGAAGTAGAAGTGACACCCGCGTGACCGGTGGCTTCCTAGTGTCTCCGCCAGATTCATGGCGCACGAACGCTCCATACGTCCAACATATGGGGCGATGCTTACGGCGGATCGGTCACGTAGAGTTTGCGACTCGCGAAGTAGGTCACGAAGGACCGTCTGGTCCGTCAGGCTAGAATCCTCCCCAAGGAACTCCTCCCATGTACAGAGATTCTCGTCGCCTTCGCTCCATT
Source organism: uncultured Actinomycetes bacterium (assembly GCA_963826185.1). Taxonomy (GTDB): domain Bacteria; phylum Actinomycetota; class UBA4738; order UBA4738; family HRBIN12; genus JAOUEA01. The sequence goes on from CAWGVY010000004.1 coordinate 304,445, forward strand.
CCACACTGATTGGATGCAGCACCCTAGCGTAGGCCTCGCACCGAAGGGAGGTCAGGTGTCTTATCCGCACTGGTGGGTCGTCCGGTGCTCTATCGACGTCGCGCGGTCGTACGGATGCGAGTAGGTTCTGTGCCCGTGTGGCCGACGTCCGAACGATCTCCGAGCCGATGTGCCCGAACGGATCTGAGAGCCTCGAGGACGTCTTGCTCAGCTCCTCGAGCCCTATGGGTAGGTCAAGTGCTTGAGATTCGAAAACTTCACATGCTCGGCACTCGGATTCGAACCCTCGGCATGTGAGGAGATCCAGATGGCTTCAGCGACCCACCATCCGGAACCGCTTGCTCCAGGTTGAACACCTGGAGGTACGTACCTCGTCTTCAATCCTCCATCTTGGGTCATTGGCATGGCGGGGTCGTAGTCAAACCCCTTCCCAGTGCAGTGGTTGGTCAGCCACTCATAGTCCTTCGTGATGTCCTGGCTCGGGCACATGTAAAGGTACAGGGCGTAATAGATCGACTTGTTTGGAGACGTGTCGTTGCACCGCCAGTCAGCCTTGGCAACTATCCCCGGCGCTCCGAGCGAAGGGTGAGGGTCTTGGAGCTGTATTGAGCAAGAGTTGCTGTCCGCTGGGGTGAACGCCGCTAGGGCCGCGGTGCTTCCCCACCAGAACACGGCAACCATCAAGATGAAGGAAGCTCTCAGCGTGAGTCTCATGCGATCCCCCTCTTGAGATTTCCCCACCGTAGCAGGCGCGTCCGACGCGCGCGGTCATACTCGAGCTCGCCAGGCTCTTCTTCAAATGGCGAGACATCGACACCATGTTGGGCGAGGGGCGGGTTCCATCGAAGGAGGAACGGGGTGCGCACCCATACGCTGTCGCAGGTCCCAAAGTCGAATGGAGACGAGGACTGTTGCCACTCATTCTTGGGCTGCTCTCTCACTCTCGCCTATGAGAGGCACGGACTGAGGCCAACACCAACCCACCAAACCTGCAGGCCGGACGTATGTACCCAGGTCAGAGATCCTGCACCGCAGGGATGTACAATCCGCGCCGACACCTGAGACCGCGGAACCACGAGGGAGGCCGTGTCGGTGAGCCTGGATCGGGAGACGCTGATGGGCGTCGCGCACGCCGAGCGTCAACGGCTAGGACGCACGGTTCAGTACGCCGAACCCCCCACCTGGGAGCAGCCCAGCGCGTGCGCCGGCTGGTGGAACCGTGACGTGATGGCGCACCTAGCCGCCGGCGACACGCTGTCCGCACAACTGGTGGCCGGGGAGCCGGCCGCCGAGCTCGAGGAGTTCCGCGCAGCGCACCCCGACGAGCCTTTCGACATCGACACCTTCAACGCGTGGACCGTGAACCGGCGCTCGGCGCTCGACACACGCGAGGTCCTCACGCTCTGGGGGCAAGCGGCCGAGTCGTTCACGGCCAACGCGGCCGCGCTGAGCGACGAGGACTGGGCGGAGAAGCGATTCGACTACATCGCAGGACCCATCGCGGCCCGCTACCTGGTGCAGTCGCGCGTCGTGGAGTGGTGGCTCCACGGAGAGGACGTCCGGGCCACGAACGGGCTCGGGCCGCAATACCAGCATTGGCCGATCTACCTCACGATCGACCTCGCCGTGCGGATGCTCCCGTGGTCCCTCGGTCGCGACGGTCTGGATGTCGCGGGGCGCAGCGTGCGCGTCGTGGTGGAGGGCGCGGGCGAGGGCACCTGGCATTGGGGCCTGGGAGCGGGCGAGATCCCCGCGGGGAACCGCCACGCCGACGCCGTGATCACGGGACGCGCACCGCAGCTGGCTCTGGTGGCGGGCCAGCGCCTGGTCCCCGACGAGGCCTTCGCCTCGGGCAACGTGGTGCTGGGCGGGGACCGCGAGCTGGCCTCGATCGTCCTGAAACACCTGCGCGCCTACCCCTAGGCCGGGCAAGCCTTCGGCCTTCCTCGTCCGTACCCCTTGCAGGTACCGTGCTACGCATGCGAACGAAGGACCCGGAGAACGACGCCGCGCTGATGCGCGCCTTCGCGTCGCGCGATGAGGGGGCGGCCGACATCTTGTACGGCAGGTTCGCGTCACGGATCTACGGTCTGGGGATCGTGATGCTCGGGTCCGACGCCGCGGCGCAGGATCTGGTCCAGGACACGTTCGTGAAGCTGTGGCGCAACGCCGACCGCTACGACACCACGCGCGGCAAGCTCGAGACGTGGGTCCTGCTGGTGGCCCGCTCCCTGGCGATCGACGCTCTGCGTCGGCGGGTGCTGGAGGTCCGCTCCCTGGAGGCCTCGGGGCGCCCGCGCGAGGACGATCCCGCCGCCGGACCCGAGGAACTCGCGGAAACGGCCGACATGGCGGACCGAGCGCGACGCGCCATGGCCCGGTTATCGGGAGAGCAGCGGGCGGCCCTTGAACTGGCCTACTTCGGCGGCAAGACGAGCGCTGAGGTCGCCGAGCTGGAAGGCATCCCCGTGGGGACCGCGAAGACCCGGATCCGCACCGCGCTCATGCGGCTACGGGAATCGATGGCGGAGGAGCGGCCCCATGACGTGTGACGAGATCCGCGAGCGGCTGCCCGAGCACGTCCTGGGAACGATCGAGGGACCGGAGGACCAAGCGATCCGGCGGCACGTCCGTGGCTGCGCCGGGTGCCGGAAGGACATGGCCGCGCTCGGTGAAGGGCTGACGCTGTTCTCACGTGCCGTCCACGACGTGGTTCCGCCCGATGAACTCCAGGGTCATGTACGCACGGTGCTCCAGGAGGAGTGGCACGAGAGCTCGCCGGAGGAACCTCGAGCGTCCAAGCTGCGGTGGCTGGCCGTCGCCGCCACCATCCTTGCCTTGGTCGGCTCCCTGGCGTGGGGTGTCGCACAATCGCGCCGCGCCGACGCTGCCACCGAGGGCGCCGCCAGCTATCAGCGCTTGCTGGGCGTGCTCGGGGGCGAGGACTTCCGGGTGGGCGAGCTGCAGCCATCGGATGGGCGGACGGTGGAGGGCAGCGTCGTCGTCTACGACTCACACGTCGATCAGTCGTGGGCGGTGGTGTTCGTGCGTGTGCCGGGGGTGGAGGGGGCCGCGCGCGCCACCCTCCATGCCGACGACGGCCGCGCGATCGATCTGTGGGACTTCACGATCGATCACGGAGGTGACGGCGCCGGGTGGCTCGTGACCTCGGTCGACCTGGACGGATTCGACCGGTTGACCGTGACCGGCCCCGCCGGAGAGGCGTTGGCCTCTGCGGACATCGTCGCGGCCTGACTAGCGCCTCACCAGCAGACGCTTCACCGTCCTGGGCTCCGCCCCGAACCGATACTTGTACTGGTAATCGCCCTTGAGCAGGTCGAAGGCTTCGCACCCGCTGGCGATCGCCATGCGGATGTCCTCACCCACCAGGACCATCCCTGGCGCGAGACTTCCCCAGGCGCGATCGAACGCCGAGTTGTAGAGGGAGGAGGTCCCGCAGAACTCGAATCCGATCGTCCCCGCCGCGAGCTCACCGCCCACCTCGATGAAGTTGAGCTTGAAGATCCCTTCGGGGAGGAAAGCCTCACCGAGACGCCGGAAGAAGATCTCCATCCCCGGCTGCATGAAGACCCCTTTGTTCCCCTCGCTCAGCCGGTGCAGCTCCACGAATCGATCCAGCAACGGATGCAGGGTTGCCTCGGACGCGGTGGAGATCCGGTACGGGCCCGCCTCCGTCTCCAGCTTCTTGGCTTTCCGTCGGATCTCGTGGCGCATCTTGGCCGGGAGTCCCTCCAGATAGGCCTCCCAAGTCGCGGGCAACGACAGGAATGGGGCCACACCGTTCGGGTCCTCCCCGTCGGACACCGTCAGCCCTTGGGACTCCGCGGCATCGCGGAGCAAGGCGTACCACGGGCGGTCCTCCGCCAGGCCCCGGAGATCGGCATCGGCCCAGTCGTCGCGCATCCGCAAGGCCGACCACAGCTCCTTCGCGAACGCCCCGTGCGCTTCCGGCAGTCCCACGGGGCCCATGTAGTCGGTGACCTCGGTCCCCCCGAGGAACCGCAGGGTACGGTCGATCCGCTCGAAGGCGACCGCTCCCACCTGGGATCCGTCGTCCTCTTCGGCGAATGCGAGCAGCAGACGATCCGCGTGCTCGCCGAACTCCTCCCAGTACAGCTTCAGGTAGGCGGGCGTGTGGAAGAAGGTCCCGGCGGGATCGACCACCACCAGCTCGGACCATCCGCGGCGTTGGAAATCGCGTCCGTCCTCGGAGAAGGTGATCCTCATGGGCCCATCATGCTACGAGCCCCGGCCCTACCAGGAGCCGCCGCCACCACCGCCGCCACCGCCGCCGGAGAACCCACCACCGCCGAACCCGCTGGATCCCGAACCCGATGGCGTGGACGCGATCGTCCCACCGGTGGTCACGGCGAAGCCGTCGATCGAGTGCGCGAAGTCCGCGTACACGAACGGCCGACTCGAGACGTACCAGGACGTATCGGGCTGCTGACCGAGGCTCTCGAAGGCCTTCGCCCACTTCTCGGTACACCCGAACACCACGGCGTAGGGCAGGAATCGCGTGAACACGTTCTCCTGCTCGGCCCAGCGGGCCATGTTCGTCTCGGCCTTCTCGATCACGGTTCGGAAGCCGCGAACGCGCCGCAGTTGCGCCGTCCCCTTCGCAGTGCGCGCCGGCATCCGTCTGGCCCCGACGAGCAGCACGAGTCCCGCCACCACGACGGGCAGCCCCAGCAGCCCGAGGTGGGTCCACCTCGCCAGCACGAACGTCAGGATCGCCCCGAGCACCAGCAGGCCGCAGCCACGCAGCCCCCACCGGGTCCGCACCTTGTCGGGTCTCACGGCGAACCAGCCACGCTTCACGGCGTCGGCATACATCGCGTCCTCCACCCCCTTGAGCCGCTCCACGAACGTGGTACGGAGCCCCGATATCGTGACCTCGCTCCCGTCACGGAAGAGTCCGTTCAGCAGCTTCTTCTCGTACGCGAGCAGTTCGTCGTCCGCCTTCTCCAGGCGGATCAACGTCCAGTCGGCCTTGCCGAACCACCCCTCCTTGGGGATCTCCTGGATCATCAGGAATCCTCGCACGGCCAGATCCACGATCGTCGCGGTGACGTCGAGGGTGTTGGCTTGCTCGTCGATCAGCGTGCCGACCTGGCCCGGGCGGATGTCGTCGGGCGGCGCGAACTCCACCGGCGCGGACGCGTCGCCCTCGAGAAGGGGAACGCGCTGATCATGGCCGGTTGGATTGCCCATCACCTGGTCCACATCCGAGCCTACGAAGCGGCGATCGCGTCCGCCCCGCCACAGCAACGCGCCGATGCCTCCGATGGCGATGAGAGCCAGGATGCCCGCCAGACCTCCTGTGAGCGGGGTCACCTTGAAGGCGCTCTGGAGAGACCAACGCTCCTCCAACCGTGGGACGGGCTCGTCCACCACCCCCTTCGGCATCGCCACCGCCACGGTCATGCCCTCGTAGGGGAACAGGTCGCGCTGGGCGAACCCGGCCGTCGAGCCATCGGCCCCGGCCCGATCGCAGGGGAAGGTGGCGCCCTGATACCCGCGGAAGCACGCCACCTCGGTGATCTTGCCGGGCGCCCTCACCTGGGCCGTAGCGTGGTCGATGTGGACGGCCCAATCGTTGCCGACCGCGTTCCAGTAGAGCTCGTCGTGGTCGCGGAACCCGTTCAGGGCTGCCTCCACCGAGTAGACGATCGTGTAGGTGTGCACCCCGGTGACCGTCGTGTCCGGATCGCCGATCTTGATGCGGGTCATCCCTCCGGGGATGTCCTCCGTCGTGAACCCCGCGGGGGTCCCAGCCGGGGTGGCGCTCACCGATGTCACCGTGAGCGGGTACACACGGTCGTAGGTGTCGTCGTACCGCAGACGGGTCGGGACGTCTCGGAAGATCCCGTGATGCTCGGACGATCCGAAGTCGTACCGGATCACCTCGGCGATCCGTAGGGAGTCGTCTTGGTGGATCTGGATCGACACGCCATAGTCGAGGATCCGCTCCCCGACCTGAGCCCGTGCAGCTTGGGGACCCGCCAGGACGGCGCAGGCGACGAGGACCAGCACGGTGAGGTGACGTTTCACAGATGCTCCACGAAGAAGAAGGAGATGGCCATGATGACGTACGCCCCGGTGAGTTGAACGCCTTCCAGCCAGTTGCTCCGCCCGTCGAGTGCGATCAGGGCCATCAGGAGGGTGGCGAGGCCGACGGCGGCCACCTCGAACGTGCTGAACACGAAGTCCATCGGGTGTCCCACCAGCAACGAGATGAACACCAAGGCAGGGGCCACGAACAGGGCGATCTGCGTCGAGGACCCGATCGCGATCTCCAGGGTGATGTCCACCTTGTTGCGCACGGCGAACAGGACTGCGGATGAGTGTTCGGCGGCGTTGCCGATGATCGGGATCACGATGAGACCCACGAACAGCTCCGAGAGCCCCAGGGTGTGCAGCGCCGGCTCGAGTGAACCCACCAGGAACTCCGATTCCATCGCCACGAAGGCGGTCGCCACCAGGAGCATCGTCGTGGCGCGACCCCGCGACCATGACGGCTGCTCTCCTTCCGCGGGAGTCCGGAACAGGTGCTCGTGGGTCTTCAAGGTGAACAGAAGGGCGGCCCCGTACATCAAGATCAGCACCGCGGCCACCGTCCCCGAGACCACCTCCCTCTGGAAGAAGGTTTCGCGACCCCCCAAGGCGAACAATGCCGGCATCAGGAGCCCCGTCACCGCCAGGGCCATCGAGGTGGCGTGGACCGACGCCGAACGTTGGTTGAACGACTGCTCCTGATGCTTGAGCCCCCCCACCAGGAAGGACAGGCCCAGGACGAGCAAAAGGTTGCCCAGGATCGACCCGGTCAGCGACGCCTTCACGATCTCGACCTTGTCGTCCAGCAGCAGGAAGATCGCGATGATCAGCTCGGTGACGTTGCCGAAGGTGGCGTTGATCAGCCCGCCGATCCGTGGGCCGGTGTGCAGAGCCAGCTGCTCGGTGGAACGGCCGATCAGCCCCGCCAGCGGCAGGATCGCTCCGGCGGATGTCAGGAAGATCGCAAGGTCCGGACCACCGGCCAGCCGCAGGATCACCGAGACGGGCACCAGCACCAGCAGCCAGTCGAGCGACGGCTTCAGCTTCGGCATGCGCTGCAGCCTAGAGGGTGCGAACAGGTGGAACCAGCAACGTATCTAGTCTGAGATGGACTAGTTGACCGAGTGGGCGTGGGTACCCGAGGCTGAGCCGTCCTCCAGGGCTTCCTGGAGGACGTCCCATGACAGCACGGCGCACTTGATGCGGATCGGGTACTTCACGACGCCCTTCAGCGCCACGAGGTCGCCGAAGACGTCCTCATCAGCCTCCTCTTCCCCCGCCATGAGGCCCCGGAACCGGGTGGCCAGCCCCTTGGCCTCGTCCACCGTGACGCCGGTGACGGCCTCGGTCATCATCGACGCGCTGGATTGGCTGATGGAACAGCCGGCACCCTGGAACGTCACCTCGAGGACCTTGCCGTCCTCGACGTGGGCCAGGACCGTGATCTCGTCGCCGCAGAGCGGGTTGTTCCGCGTGCAGCTGAGCTCCGCTCCCGGCAGATCGCGCTTGTTCCGGGGGTTCTTGTAGTGATCGAGGATGACTTCCTTGTAGATGTCGTCGAGCGCCACGCTTCCCTCGTTTCAGGACTCGAAGATCGCCTCGGCCTTGGCCAGCGCCTCTACCAGCGCGTCGACCTCTGCCTTCGTGTTGTAGACGTAGAACGATGCGCGGGCCGTGGCCGGCGTGCCGAAACGACGCATCACCAACTGGGCACAGTGGTGGCCGGCACGGATCGCCACACCGTCCTCGTTCAGGATGGTCGCCAGGTCGTGGGGATGAACCTCCTTGAACCAGAAGCTCACCGCCCCGCCGCGTATGGACGGATCCTTCGGGCCGAAGACGGTGGCGCCGGCGTCCAAGAGCCGATCCAGGGCGTAGCGGGTGATCTCCTCCTCGTGGGCGCGGACCCGATCCATGCCCAACGTATTCAGGTAGTCCACCGCGGCGCCCAGCCCCACCTGCTGCGCGATCGGCATCGTCCCGCCCTCGAACTTGTACGGGTACGGCTTGTACGTGGCGTGGTCGTGGAACACCTCGTGGATCATCTCGCCGCCACCCAACATGGGGTCCATGGCGTCCAGGATCTCCGGTTTGCCGTAGAGGCCGCCGCTGGCGGTGGGGCCCAGCATCTTGTGGCCGCTGAACCCCAGCAGGTCGACGTCCAGGGCCTCGACGTCGATCGGGACGTGCGGCGCCAGCTGGGCGGCGTCGACGGCCACCACGGCGCCCACCGCGTGGGCTGCGTCCACCAGCTGCTTGAGGGGCGTGATCGTGCCCAGGGCGTTGGACATCCCGGTCACCGAGAAGATCTTCGTGCGCTCCGTCAGCAGGGATCCCAACCCCGATAGATCGAGCTGGCCGTCATCGGTGAGCGGTAGGTAGCGGAGCGTGGCGCCCGTCACGGCCGCCGTCATCTGCCACGGCACGATGTTCGAATGGTGCTCCATCTCCGTGATCAAGATCTCGTCGCCCTGGTGGAGGAACTTGCGTCCCCAGCCCTGGGCCACCAGGTTCATCGATTCCGTGACCCCCCGGGTGAACACGATCGTCTCGGGGTCGGACGCGCCGAAGAACGCGGCCAGCTTGGCGCGGGCACCCTCGTACCGCTCCGTGGCCTCCTCGCCCAGCATGTGGATGCCTCGGTGGGCGTTGGCGTTGTGATACCGGTAGAAGTCGGCCTCGGCGTCGATCACCTGGGCTGGCTTCTGCGAGGTGGCCGCGCTGTCCAGGTACACCAGCGGATGGTCGCCGACGGTGCGCGACAGGATCGGGAAGTCAGCCCGGATCCTCTCGACGTCCAGACCCCCAACGTGATCCGTCATGTGCTTCTCCCTGCGTTCCTCAGTGGGCGTCGGCCGTGACCTCGGCCTCCAGCCCCAGTTCGGCGCGGACGCCCTCGTACCCCTTCTCCTCGAGCTCGTGCGCAAGCTCCGCGCCACCGGACTTCACGATACGACCCTTCATCATCACGTGGACACGATCCGGCGTGATGTAGTTCAGCATCCGCTGGTAGTGCGTGATGAGCAAGATGCCGAGCTCGGGTCCCACCAGCTCGTTGACCCCTTCAGCCACGAGCTTCAGCGAGTCGATGTCCAGGCCCGAGTCCGTCTCGTCCAGGATCGCGATCTGCGGCTGCAGTACCGCGAGCTGGAGTACTTCGTTGCGCTTCTTCTCACCACCGGAGAACCCCTGGTTCACGTAGCGGTTCACCATGGCGTCCTCGATCTTCAGCTTGTCCATCTGTTCCTTCATGTGCTTGCGGAACGCAAGGGCCGAGATCGGCTCGCTCTTCACGGCCTGGTACGCCGTGCGCATGAAGTTCACGACGGACACGCCCGGGACCTCCGTCGGGTACTGCATCGCCAGGAAGAGACCACGCTTCGCGCGCTGGTCCGGCGTCAGAGCGGTGATGTCCTCACCGTTGAACCGCACGACACCACCTGTCACGACGTAGCCGGGCCGGCCCATGATCACGTTGGACAGGGTCGACTTCCCGGAGCCGTTCGGTCCCATCAGGGCGTGGGTCTCACCCTGTCGGACCACCAGGTCGATGCCGCGAAGGATCTCCTTGCCCTCGACCTCCGCGCGGAGATCCCGCACCTCCAGGGTCGCGGGCGTGCTGCCGTTCTCAGTCATCGGTCACCTCGATCAGGATGTCGTCGCCGTCGACCTTCACCGCGAAGACGGGGTTGGCCAGGGTGGCCGGAAGCGTCGTGGGCCGCCCGGTGTTCAGGTCGAACGTGGAACCGTGCTTCGGGCACTCGATCGTCTCGTCCTCGACGTCGATCTCGCCCTCGTCCAGGAAGTAGTGCGCGTGCGAACAGATCGCGTCGATCGCCCGGAAGCCCTGGCTGCCGAGGTTCGCCACGGCGATGGGCCGCGCGTCATGCTCGAAGCGTCGTACCTCCCCCTCCGGGACGTCCCCCACGCCGCATATCCGCACGGGCGTCATCACCGGATCCCCTCACGGAGTTCATCCTGGATCGCGATCTCGGCGCCCTCACGGACCTCGTCGATCCGCACACGGTCCAGGACCTCCTGGAAGAATCCGGACACGATCAGCCGCTCGGCCTCGGCCTCGGGGATCCCCCGGCTCTCCAGGTAGAACACGGCTTCGTCGTCCACCGGACCCACGCTGGCCGCATGGCCGCACCGCACGTCGTTGGCCTCGATCTCCAGGTTCGGGATCGCGTCGGCCTTCGCGTGCTCGCTGAGCACGATGTTGCGCGAAGTCTGCATCGCGTTGGTCTTCTGCGCGCCGGGACGCACATGCACCCACCCGCTGTAGACGGCGCGGGAGCGGTCACGCAGCGCCCCCTTGTAGAGGAGGTCGCTGGTGCAGTTCGGAGCGGCGTGATCCTGGATCGAGCGATGGTCGAAGTGCTGTTCGCCGTCCGCGAAGAACACGCCGAGTTGTTCGGAGAACCCGCCGGGGCTATCCAGCAGGACCTCCGTCTCGGTCCGGGCCAGATCGGCCCCGAAGCCGATCGAGAGGGTCCGCAGTTCGGCGTCGCGCCCCACGGAGGCGCGTTGGACGCTGAGGTGGGAGACGCCGCTGCCCCAGTCCTGGATCGCCGCGTACCGGACGTGTGCGCCGTCGCCGACCACGATCTCGGTCACCGCGTCGCTCAGCGCCCGCGTGAGGGCCGGAGACGCGTACCGGTCGATGAAGGTCACCTCCGAGCCGGCCTCCACCACGATCAGGGCGTGGGGGAAGACCGCGGCACCGTCGGCGTCCAGCCACGTCAGGGTCTGCAACGGCAGCTCGATCGCGGTGTCTCGTGGCACGTGCAGGAACGTGCCCCCGGTGCGGAACGCTCCGTGCAGCGCCAGGAACTTGGTCCGAGCGGTCGGGACCAGCCGATGGAGCGAGGCCTCGACCAGGTCCGGGTGCGTGGCCGATACCGCGTCCAGATCCCCGAAGATGACCCCCCGGTCGACGAGCTCGGGATCGAGATGGGTGAGCATCACGTCGGAGTTGTGCTGGATCTGCAGTCCCGCACGGTCGCCCACCTTGCCGACCGCGGCCAGGATGGCGTCGGGGACGCCGTCGAGGTCCCGCGCACGGCCCCCGGGGACGTACGGGGCGAACGACAGCGCCAGGTCGGATAGATCGGTGTAGCGCCACTCCTCGGTCTCCTGGGAGGGCACCGGGAGCGCCTGGAACTCCTCGAACGCCTGCTTGCGGATGGGACCGGTGAACCCGGCCACCTCCGGAAGTGCCGCGAGGGCGAGCTCATCGAACGTGGTGGTCAGCGTGTCCTTCACACGCAAATGCTACCTGGGAGGTCGGATTCACCCAACCCTGCCGCGATCCGTCCGGCTCGCGCCTCCCTCGGGTCCGATGTCTAGTTAGCAGGCTCGGAGACGAGCGGGTTCCATGGCCCCGATCTCGCGTAACCGTACTCCTTGGGATGCTTCCCGTCCGCATCCGCGATGACGAGATAGGGACCGTGGTTGTAAGCGATACGAGAGCTGTCCGGTGACCAGTTCGGACTCCTGCCGTGGGGGATCAATAGGGTGAGATCCGATCCATCGGCCCTGATCGTGTAGATATGCCCGCCGTAGTCGATCGCGAGGCGTGTCCCATCGGGAGACCAGACGAGGCGGAGGGTGTAGCCAGAGTCCTTGAACGTCTCGTGGCTGAGGAGTCGTGAACCGCCCCCTGCAGCGTCCAACGCCCGGAGGCGGTACCGCCCCCCATTCCATGCGAAATAGGCAATCGTCGACCCGTCGGGAGAGAACGTCGGGGCGTATAGCTCCTCGGGCTCAGGGGCGGTGAACAGGACGTGTGGCGCGCCTCCTGCAGCGTCGACCTCATAGATGCGGGAACGTTTCCCGCCGAAGCCAGATCCGTAGACGACCTTCGATCCGTCCGGGGAGAAGGACCCGCCCTCGATGTATGCGTCACCCCTCGTCAAGCGGGTCTCGGTTCCGTCCGCGTTCAATACGAAGAGGTTGCTGCCTAGGAAGGTTTGCGGGGGCGGCGGGGGCTCCGTGTTGCGCCGAAGGATGAGCAGCCTCGAACCGTCGCTCGACCACGCCACGGGCCACCCTGTCCCCGGGCTGAGCAGGATCCGATCTTTCGGATCACCAGGAGCTGCCGGGTTGACCGCCCAGATCCCCCCCTTCCCACCCCGATCGGCGTAGGCGATCCATCCGCCGACGTGCGAGAAGATCCCTCCGGGCCTTGGCCGCTCAGCTGGTCGGTCCGCGTCGCGGAAGGTGCGAGCCAGGAACGCGAGGCTCAGCAGTGCGAGGACCAACGCGATCGCTCCTGCAGACAGCTTCCGGTTCCGCTCCTTCCTTGCGCGGCGGCGGATCAGGGAACCCATGACGTCTTCTGGGGGAACGAAACGTTCGCGGGCTCGCTGGAGCAGCTCCTTGGTGTCATCCATCCGTATCACCCACGTTCCGTTTGAGCGCGGCCCGGCCCTGTGAGACGAGCACCCTGACGGTGGCAGCCTTGATCCCCATCGCGTGCGCCGCATCCTCCGACGAGAAGCCAAGGAGGTCGACCAGCACGATGCCCTGACGCTGCCGCCGCGTCAGGGCCGCGAGCGCATGAACGACCTCGTCGTGCGTCTCGACCTCTGCGAGTTCGTCGCTGGGAGGGACCAGGCGGATCGCGCGTTTCACGGCGAGTGACGCGCGCCGGATCCGCTTGCGGTAGAGGTTCAACGCCGTGCGGTACAGGTAGCCGGTCGGATCGTCCATATCCCCCACCCGGTCCCAGCGCTCCCAGACCTTCAGGAACGCCTCCTGCATGACGTCCTCGGCCTCGAACCGGTCCCTCGTGACCAAGCAGAGCGCGCCGAACAGTCCAGCCTTCTCGGCATCGACCAGGTCCTCGAAGGATCTGGCGGTTGGCTCTCCGGCGCGAGACGGCACCGGCAGCGAAAGGTGGAGTGGCTCGTTCATCGGTACATGAACCCTCGAGCGCCGAAGGTTGATTATGAGCTACACCAGCTAGACCAGGACCAGCAGGGTCTGGTCGTCGAGCCAGTCCACGACCTCCCAGACGCCGGCATCCCGTCTCGTCCCGGTCGAGAGCTCATAGACGACTGCCCTGCCCGCGGGGTAGCTCTGGAAGACGATCCGTTCCCCGTTGGGCGACCACTTTGCACCATACATCTCGCTTGGCGTTCGGATGATCGTCCGATCCGAGCCGTCGATATCGGCCAGTGTCACCTTCGCCATCGACCAGGTGTTGAACGCGAGCTGGCTCCCGTCTGGTGAGACGTCCGGAAGGCCCGCATCGTTGACGATCGTCGTGGTGTCACCGGTCGCGATGTCGACGCTGCGTACGACGGGTGGGTCACCGACCTGGAACACGATCGTCTCGCCATCTGGCGACCACGATGGTGCCTCGCTCACGTCCTGCGGTTCCCGAGTGACCCTGTCCACCTCGCCGGACCCCAGCTCGACGACGTAGATCTGATACGTCACGTCCGGAGCGAGGCCGAGGAATGCAACCCTGGTGCCGTCAGGCGACCACGAGGGCGACGTCGCGGCCAGCGAACCTTCCGTGACCTGGCGTCGATCGGTGCCATCGGCGTTCATCACGAAGATCTGCCGATGCCCCGCATCGTCCTTCCCAACGAACGCGATCCGGTCGCCATCCAGGGAGAGGGCGAACGCGTCTCCCCCCTCCGGACGTTCGAGGACCTGGCTCGACTCACCGGTGCCGATGTCCAGGGTGTAGAGGCCGCCCGCAGATCTGGATGCGGTTTGGGTCGTCGGCGGAGATGAGCTGGTCGCGTCGCTCGAGGTGCAGCCAACGACTCCGACCATCAACGCCACGAGCGTCCCCAGAGCCACATGATTCCGAAACGGAGGCATCATCCATGCATGAACCCTCGAGCGGCGCCATCTGCTTATGGCGCCGTGAAGGAGTAGGAGATGGGGACGGCGTGAACAGCGGAAAAGCTACTAGCCGACCGAGCCCTCCATCTGGAGCTCGATCAAGCGGTTGAGTTCGACCGCGTACTCCATGGGCAGTTCGCGCGTGATCGGCTCGATGAAGCCGTTCACGATCATAGCGGTGGCCTCGACCTCCGAGAGCCCGCGGCTCATAAGGTAGAAGAGCTGATCCTCTCCGACCTTCGACACCGTGGCCTCGTGACCCAATGACGCGGTCTCGTCTTCAACCTCGATGTAGGGGTAGGTGTCGGAACGGCTGTCGTCGTCCAGGATCAGCGCGTCGCAGCGCACGTTCGACTTGGCATGGTGCGCGTCGGGTTCCACGCGTACCAGGCCGCGGTAACCGGTTCGTCCCCCGTCCTTCGACACGGACTTGGAGGTGATCACCGAGGTCGTGTGGGGAGCGGCGTGGATCGCCTTGCCACCGGCATCGGTGTGCATCCCCTTTCCGGCGAACGCCACGGACAGCACCTCACCGCGCGCACCCTCGCCCAGCAGGTAGATCGATGGGTACTTCATGGTGACCTTGGAGCCGATGTTGCCATCGACCCACTCCATCACGGCGTCCTCGTACGCGGCCGCGCGCTTGGTCACCAGGTTGTAGACGTTCGTGGACCAGTTCTGGATGGTCGTGTAGCGCACGCGGGCGCCCTTCTTCACGACGATCTCCACCACGGCCGAATGCAGCGAGTCCGAGCTGTAGATGGGCGCCGAGCAGCCTTCGACGTAGTGCACGTAGCTGCCCTCGTCAGCGATGATCAACGTTCGCTCGAACTGACCCATGTTCTCCTGGTTGATCCGGAAGTAGGCCTGCAGCGGGATGTCAACCTCCACGCCGGGCGGCACGTAGATGAACGATCCGCCTGACCACACGGCGGTGTTCAGCGCCGCGAACTTGTTGTCGTTGGGCGGGATGATCGTGCCGAAGTACTCGCGCACCAGGTCCGGGTAGTCGCGCAGCGCCGAGTCCATATCGGTGAAGAGGACACCGATGTCGTCCAGTTCCTTCTTGATCTTGTGATAGACGACCTCGGATTCGTACTGCGCGCTGACGCCGCCCAGGTACTTCTTCTCCGCTTCGGGGATCCCCAGCTTGTCCCAGGTCCCCCTGATGTCCTCGGGGAGATCGTCCCACTCCTTGGCCTGCTTCTCCGTGGAACGGATGAAGTAGTAGATGTTCTGGAAGTCGATATCGGACAGGTCCGCCCCCCACCACGGCATCGGCCGCATGTCGAAATAATGCAGGCTCTTCAGGCGGATCTTCCGCATCCAGGCAGGCTCGTTCTTAAGGGCGGAGATCTCCTCCACGACACGCTCGTTCAGGCCGCGCTTCGGCTCGAAGACCGAGTGATCGGGATCCTTCCAGTCGAAGCGATATCCCTTGCTGAGCTCCCGGAGGTGCTCTTCCTGGCTGACGGCCACGCGTCTCTCCCTTGCCGGCGATCGAGAACGACAGAACCAGTGTAGTCAGGCGGTCGTCGAATCGCACCCCCTGGGTAGGAATTAGCCTCCCGGCGGCCCTGCCGACGCGCCGTGGCCGGGGGTAGGGTCCACCTTCATGATCCCTCGGTCGGAGCGGTTCGCCCGGCGCTCGCTCGATGTGGTGGCGGGGCTCCTCGGCCTCGGACTGCTGGTCGTGTGCGGCCTCATCGCCCGGGATGGGACGGTGAGCGGGCCGGAACGTGACGTGTTCGTCGCGATCAACCACCTTCCGGACACCTTGTCGCCCCTGATGCAGGCGGCGCAGTTCATGGGCGTGCTGGCGATCGCGCCCCTGCTGGCGCTCGGAGCGCTGATCCTGCGACGGTGGCGCCTGGCACTGGCCATCGCGGTCGCCACCGTGGGGAAGCTCCTGGCGGAACGGGCCGTCTGGGAAGTCGTGCAACGCGACCGACCCGGCACCACCGAGCCAGACGCGATCGTGCGGGCAGGCACGCCGACCACAGGCGTGTCGTTCGTCTCCGGCCACGTCGTCCTCACGACCGCCCTGGCGTGGGTCCTGACGCCGTACCTCCGCGGGCGATGGCGGGTGGTGCCGTGGGCCATGGTGGGTCTGGTCGGGCTCGCCCGGATCTACCTGGGCGCGCACAACCCCCTCGACGTCGTCGGCGGACTCGGCCTCGGGGTGGCCGTGGGCGCCGCGAGCAACCTGCTGGTGGGGACCCCCGATGCGGGGGATCGACCGTAGCAGCCGGTTAGCCCAGCTCCACCGAAGCGCCCACCAGGGACCCGTACTCCGTCCACGAGCCGTCGTAGTTCTTGACGTTCTCGAAGCCAAGGAGCTCCTGGAGCGCGAACCACGTGTGCGACGACCGCTCGCCGATGCGGCAGTAGGCGATGATCTCTTTGTCGGGCACGATCCCCTCGGCGGCGTAGAGCTCCGTGAGCTCATCGGCCGACTTGAAGGTGCCGTCGTCGTTCGCCGCTTTGGCCCAGGGGATGTTCGCGGCTCCCGCGATGTGGCCGGGAACCTGCGATTGCTCCTGGGGGAGATGATCGGGGGCCAGCTTCTCCCCCCGGAACTCCTCCGGCGAGCGGACGTCTACGAGCCCGATGCCCGAGCCGACCTTCGCGATCACCTCATCGCGCAGGGCGCGGATCTGGGGCTGCTCAGCTCCCTTGATCGCATAGCCGGTGGCGTCGAACCTGGGCACGTTCGGCACCAGCTCGCGGCTCTCGAGCTCCCACTTCTTCCGGCCACCGTTCAGCAACTTCACATCGTCGAAACCGCGGAGCTTCAACAGCCAGTAGGCGTAGGCGGCGAACCAGTTGTTGTTCCCCCCGTAGAGAACGACGGTGGTGCCGTCGCCGACCCCGGCGTCTGACAACAACCCCGAGAATCCCGACTGGTCCAGGTAGTCGCGTCCGACCTTCGTGTGGAGGTCGGTGGTCCAGTTCCATGACACGGCGTTGCGGATATGACCCTTCTCATACGCTGCCGTGTCTTCATCGACCTCGACGATCCGCACGTTGGGGTCGTCCAGGTGTTCCTCCAGCCAATCCGTGTTCACGAGCACGTCCGGCTTCGCGTAGTCCGCCATGCGTTGGGACTCCTTCCCTGTCGTATCGGCCTCGGGGAGGCCCGGAAACGAAGAACGGCCGCCGATGCGGCCGCTCGGTGACGATGGGTCCGGGATCGAAGAAGGTCTAGGGCCGCAGGTGCGAGGGCGCTCCCGGGAACGCTCGAGCATTCGTACAGCACAGGCGAGAGGGGATCATGGCCCCGACCACCCCGATGCACCTGGTACGGATCAACCTGCGGCTCCCTCTCCCACTGCTGTGCCGATAGGTACCGCAGCCAGCCGACAGCGTCAAGGCGCCGGCGGGCGACATCAGAAGATCCCCAGCGCCGCTTTCGCTTCGTCCGACATCATCTCAGGGGTCCACGCCGGACGGAGCACCATCTCAGGTCGCACCTCTCCGACGCCTGGGACCGCGCCGAGGAACGATCGCATCTGATCCTCGATCAGCGGACCGATCGGGCAGCCCATCGTGGTAAGGGAGTACTCGATGTCCACGTCTCCGTCGCCGTCAACCTTGACGTCGTACACGAGCCCCAGATCCACGATGTTGATGCCCAGCTCTGGATCGAACACGTTCTTCAGCGCGTCGTACACCTGGTCCGACGTGGGCGAACCCCCCTCGTCCACCGTCGCCGGACGATCCTCGGTAGCCTGGATGGGGTCGGTCGCGATTTCTTCGTTCATATGAGATTCCCGCCTTGAGTCGTCCTATCCTTACAGCGTACTTCGTACTTCCCCTAGTTGAAGGAGCCATCGTTGCCCACGGATCCCATCCGCGCTCTGATCGTGGACGATCACCCCGTGACCCGGGAGGGACTGCGCACCGCCCTGGAGCTTTCCGATGACATCGTGGTCGTGGTGGGCGAGGCCTCCAGCGGCGAGGAGGCTGTGGAGCGGGCTCGCGAGCTCGAGCCCGACGTGGTCTTCATGGATGTCAGGATGCCGGGGATGGACGGCATCGAGGCCACGCGTCGGATCCGTCAAGCCGCACCCACCACGAAGGTGATCCTGATCACGATCGACGAGTCGCGCGGTGCTATCTCCGAGGCGATCCAGGCCGGCGTCTCGGGCTACCTCTTGAAGGACGCGTCGCCGGATTCGCTGGTGGACGCGGCCCGCAACGCGATCGAGGGCAACGCGGTGATCCACCCGCAGCTCACGAAGACGTTCATCGAAGAGGTCCGCCTGGGTGACGATGCGCCGCGCGCCACTCCTCTGTCCAAACGTGAGCGCGAGATCCTCCAGAAGGTGGCGGACGGGGCCACCACGCGCCAGGTGGCGAGCGAGCTCGGCATCTCCCCCCACACCGTGAAGACCCACCTGGAGCGGATCTTCGAGAAACTCAGCGCGAACGATCGGGCCCAGGCGGTGGCCATCGCGATCCGCACCGGGATCGTGCACTGAGGCTCCCGGCTCAACCCCGCCCACGGCGGGCCGATATCGCAAGCACATGCTGACGAACGTTCTGCTGTGTGACACGGGCGAAGAGGTCGTCCGTCTGCAGCTCGAGTTGTTGCGCGCCGGCGGCGATCTGGCCGTCGACGTGGCCACGGATGCCTTCAAGGCGGTCGAGACCGTCGCGCGCTCGCGGCCCGACGTCGTGGTCTGCGAGCTGGGCCTGGAGGGTCTGGGCGGATCTGAGCTGGTGAAACGGTTCCGCGCCTCTTCCCCCACCACCCGGGTCGTTGTGTGCACCCACTCCCCCGAGCCCGTCCGGATCGCCGAGGCCCTGGGGGCCGGCGCATCCGGGTACGTCCTGAAGGAGGACGGGCCCGCCGAGGTCGTGAACGCGATCAAGACGGCCGCCGCCGGCGGTGTGGCGTTGTCCTCGACCGCGGCCGGGTCCCTGAGCGCCGAGCTGATCCGCGCCACGATGCACGCCCGCGCGGCGGAGGACGAACTGCAGGATGTGCGCGACTCCGTCCAACAGGGGACCTCGGCGAAGGCCGACTTCCTCGCGAACATCTCGCACGAGCTCCGTACACCCGTGACGGTGGCGAAGGGCATCGCCTACGTGCTGCGCAACCCTTCTGTCCCCGACGCCGAGCGCATCGAGTTCCTCGAGCAACTCCAGACGTCCCTGGACAACCTGATGGGGATCGTCGACGAGATCATCACCGTCGCCGAACTGGAGCGCGGGACGTTCGAGCTGAACCTGGAGGACGTGGACCTGGCCCCGCTGGTTCGCCACGCGGTCGACGACGTGAGCCGCCGCTACCAGGTCACGATCGATGCCCACATCCCCGACCAACTCCCTGCCTTGGCGGACGGCGCTCGGATCGGCTCGGTCGTGCGCGAGCTGCTGGACAACGCCTGCCGGTACTCACCCGCGGATCGACCCGTCGAGGTCCGGGCCAGACGCCTGGACGAGGGCGTGGTCGTCACGGTGACCGACCACGGAGAGGGACTCGACCGGGCGGTCGCCACCCAGTCGTTCGAGGAGCCGTTCACGACGGGCGAAGCCACGCTGCGCAAGGAGAAGGCCGGGGTGGGCGTGGGGTTGCACCTGGCCCGTCAACTGGTGCTCGAGCACGGAGGGATCCTCTGGGCCGACCCCCTGCCGGGGGGCGGCACGCGGGCCTCCTTCTGCATCCCCGCCCATGCGGGCGAGCGCCTCGTGGCTCCCCCCGCCGGGGCTGCCTGAGGTTGCCCTTCAGCGCCTGACCTGGGCGCTGGCACACCTGACCGGCCGCGGCTATCCTCCGTGCGGGAGATCCGGCGCGTGCGAAGAGCCATCCTAGGGATCGTCGTCGCCCTCATGGGCGCGGGGTGCAGCGGAGCACCGAGCCCTTCCGACGCCCCGGCGGGGGCGAACATCCTGGTACAGCCCTCGTCCTCTCCCTTCTCCCAGATCACCGCGGGACCCGTGCACGCTCTGGTTCCCGAGGGCTGGGAGGCTGAGCCCGCCGGCACCGAAGAGGACGCCCGAGCGGGGTTCGTGGCCTCGCCCAGGCCTGACGCGTGGCGCCGGATGGACGGCTCGGCGGCGGGGATGGCCGTGACCTGGGTGGACGCCACGCGCGTAGGTGTACCCTCCGACTTCTACTACCTCGCCGCCACCGGGCCGCTCCTGACACAGCTCACCCATTCCCACGGCTGTACACCTGAATCCCATCGGGTGTTCCTGGACCACCGCCCCGACTTCATCGCCGGCACCACGGATTCGGCCGGCGACTACATGGCTCAGGGCAGCGGTACCTGCGACGTCCGGGGGCGGCCCACGCGGTGGGCGTACTTCGTGGCGGCCCCCGGATTCGGCCCCGTGCGCCGGATGGGCATCCCCACGTCCGGCCTGTACGTCGTCGTGGCCGTCATGCCCGATTCAGGTCGGGCCGCTTCCACTATCCATCGGTTGATCGCGCGCACGAGTTTCGGGGGGGATAGCGTGCTGGACTTCCGGGCCGCGGCGAACAGCGTCCTGCGCTCCACCTGAGTCCCTCATCGCGGCGACCGATCGACGAACGGCGGGCGCACCACCTCGGCGGCGCCGCGGCGGCCACGGATGTCGACCTCCACCGTAGCGCCGAGTTCGACCACGTCCGCCGGCCAGAGGTACGCCAGACCGATGCCGGTGCCCAGAAGCGGGCTGAAGGTGCCGGACGTCACCTCTCCGATCACCTGGTCGCCCACGAACACGGGGTAGTGCGCACGAGGGATGTGGCGGCGCTCCGCCATCCGGAGGCCCCGCAGGATCGAGGGCAAGGGCCCTGCATCCCTCTGTCGCACCAGCGCCGCCCGGCCTCGGAACTCCCCCTTGTCGAACGAGACGGCCCAGGACAACCCCGCCTCCAGGGCCGTCGATGCCTCGAAGAGGTCCTGCCCATAGAGCGGGTAGCCCATCTCCAGGCGGAGGACATCGCGGGCTGCCAGACCACAAGCCATCCCACCGAACGGTTCCGAGGCCGCCAACAGGTCCCGCCACAGTTCCACTGCGATGTCCTGATAGGTGAACAGCTCGAACCCGATCTCACCCGTGTAGCCCGAACGCGTGAGGATCACCGGCCGGCGCTTGTACTCGGTCTCGACGCACCGCATGAAGGTCAGGTCGGTGGCCTCAGGGAAGAGCTGCGCCGTCGAGTGGACGGAGTCCGGACCCTGGACCGCCAGGAAGCACCAGTCCTGGTGGTACACGAGGTGCAGCCGTCCTTCGGCCGGGGCCTCCTCCAACATCCTCAGCACCCGCTGGGCGTTGGCCGCGTTGGGGACGACGAAGTAACGGTCGGGGCCCATGCGGTACACGATCAGATCCTCGATCACCCCGCCGCCCTCGTTCAGGACGAGGCTGTAGAGGGCTTCGCCCACCGACGCCTTCGTGAGGTCGTTCGAGACGACGCCCTGCAGCATGCCCAACGCCCCGGGCCCGACAACCTCGACCTTCCCCAGATGCGTGAGGTCGAACAGCCCGACGCGCTCCCGCACCGCTTGATGCTCCGCTAGCGCCCCCGTGTACTCGATCGGCATGTTCCAGCCCGCGAACGGCCCCATCTTCGCGCCAAGGGCCCGGTGCTCAGCCTCCAAGGGCGTGCGCTTGAGCTCCCTCAGATCGCCGTCACTCGCTTCCATCGTGGGAGAGCGTACGTTGGCGCCGGTGCACCGTGGGTCGATGAAGGTGACGGTAGACTCGTGTGACTGATGGGTGATGCCTACGACGTAGCCGTGATCGGCGCCGGCACGGGCGGCTATTCGGCCGCTCTTCGGTCGGCCCAGCTGGGCAAGCGCGTAGTGTTGATCGAACGCGACGAACGGATCGGCGGCACCTGCCTCCTCCGCGGATGCATCCCCACGAAGGCACTCCTACGCTCCGCCGAGGTGATGGACACCGTCAACGGAGCCTCGCAGTGGGGCATCAAGGCGGCCGGTGAACCGGACTGGTCCGCGGTGAAAGCCTTCGAGGACACCATCGTCGACAAGCTGGTCAGGGGCGTCACCGGACTGATCGAGCGGCGCGGGATCGATGTCGTGCACGGACAGGCGAAGCTGGTGGCCGGTCCCGGTGTCGAGGTCGACGGCCGGCGCATCGACGCCGCCGACGTGATCATCGCCACGGGGTCGCAGCCCCGCATGCTGCCCGGTGTCGAGATCACCGAGCGCATCATCACCAGCGACCAAGCGCTCTGGTACGAGCGGATCCCGACCTCCGTCGTGGTGATCGGCGCCGGGGCCGTGGGGCTCGAGTTCGCATCCCTGTACCGCTCGTTCGGCGCGGAGGTCACCCTGCTGGAAGCCCTCCCCGGGCTGGCTCCGCTGGAAGACGAGGAGGTCTCGAAGGAGATCGGGCGGGCGTTCCGCAAGCGTGGGGTCGTGAGCGCGGTCGACGTATCTGTTCGGTCGATCCGCGACACCGGCGAACAGGTCGAGGTCACGTACGAGGCTTCGGCTTCGGATACGACGGTCATCGCCGACGTGTGTCTGGTGGCGGTGGGACGAGGACCCGTCACGGCCTTCCTCGGACTGCAGGAAGCGGGGGTCAGCCTCCATGAGAAGGGCTTCGTGAACGTGGACGGACAGTTGCGGACCGACGTCGACCACGTCTGGGCCGTGGGCGATGTCGCCGCCACTCCGCTGCAGCTGGCCCACGTCGCGTTCACGGAGGGGTACGCAGTCGCCGAGCGGATCGCCGGCATATCGGTCCTGGATATCGACTACGTCAACATCCCGCGGGTCACCTACTGCACGCCGGAGATCGCCAGCGTGGGACTGACGGAGGCGCAGGCACTCGAGCATGGACACCGCATCGTGACCGAGAAACTGGACTTCCGCGCGATCGGGAAGGCGAACATGATCGGTCAGGGCGGCTTCGTGAAGGTGGTGGCCGAGGCGGAGGGGGGACCTGTTCTCGGGGTCCACATGATCGGCCCCCACGTGACCGACCTGATCGCCGAGGCTCAGCTGATCACGAACTGGGAGGCCGTTCCCGATGAGGTGGCGGCCTTGATCCACCCCCATCCGTCCCTATCCGAGGCGGTCGGCGAGGCGTTCCTGGCTCTCACCGGCAAGCCGCTCCATTCGGCGTGAGGAGCTGCCCGTGGCGACCGAGGTGACGCAGGCGTCAGCGGAGACCCGGCCGCTGCCCGATGACCGGCTGAAGGAGATGCTCTACAAGCTCAAGCTCTGCCGTTACTTCGACGAGCGCATGGAGGCTCTCTACCGACAGGGTCGTCTTCCCGGAGCGATCTACTCGGGTCGCGGGCAGGAGGGCACCCACGTCGGCGCCGTGTTCGCTCTGGAACCGCTGGACTCGCTGTTCCCGACCCATCGTGATCTGAGCGCGCAGATCACCAAGGGCCTGGAGCTGAAACGGATCATGGCCCAGTTCTGGGGACGCATCGACGGCTACCTCCGCGGACGGGACGGGAACAGCCACATCGGGGACTGGGTGGGCAACCGCACCTTCGCGGTGATCTCGCACCTGCCCATCGCCTACCCGGTGGCGATCGGAGCCGCCCTCGCCTACAAGCGGGCGGGCGACCGACGAGTGGCCCTGGCGATCTGCGGCGACGGTTCGACCTCGAACGGTCGTTGGCACGAGGCGCTGAACTGGTCCTCGGTCCATCGACTCCCCGTGGTCTGGGTCGTGAACAACAACCAGTACGCGTATTCCACGCCGAACCCCCTGGAGTTCCCCGTGCCCACGATCGCCGAGCGGGCGGTGGCCTACGGTATGCCGGGGGTCCGTGTGGACGGTGGTGACGTGCTCGAGGTGTACGAGGCCACCGTGGCGGCCGTGGAGAGGGCCCGCAACGGGGAGGGCCCCACGCTGATCGAGTCGGTGTCGCTTCGCTGGCGCGGGCACGCCGGTCACGACCCCGCGAAGTACATGCCCGACGAGCTGCTCCAGCGCTACATGGCCGAGAAGGACCCGGTGAAGAACTTCGAGGAATGGATGCTGACCCAGGGGGTCGTCACGAAGGAAGACATCGGGGCGATCCAGGAGCGTGTGGAACGTGAGTTCGACGAGGGATACGAGTTCGCGCAGAACTCGCCGTTCCCCGAGGCGGGGGACGTCACGAAGGGCCTGTGGGTCGAGGACGGCTACTGGACCGGCGAGCCGGGACGCGGCGGCGGGACGGAGGCGTAGATGACGACCGTGCAGGTCGAGGCGGGAGCGGCGGGCCATGGCGCCGAGCCACGTGGCAAGCGCGGGGAGGATGGCCAGGCCACGTACCTGGTGGCGATCGCCGAGGCGCTGTGGGAGGAGATGGAGCGCGACGAGCGCGTCTACATGCTGGGCGAAGACATCGGCGTCTACGGCGGGGCGTTCAAAGTCACGGAGGGGTTCATCGAGCACTTCGGGGTGGATCGGGTGATGGATACCCCGATCGCCGAGGAGACGATCGTGGGGTGCGCGGTCGGCTCGGCGATGGAAGGTCTGCGTCCGGTGGCCGAGTTCCAGTACGCGGACTTCATGTCGTCGGGGTTCGATGAGATCACCACCACGCTCTCCCGCTACCACTACCGCACGGGCGTCCCTCTGCCCGTGGTCCTGCGCGCGCCCAGCGGGGGCGGCGTTCGCGCATCGAACTTCCACTCCACCAACCCCGAGCCGTGGTTCGCCCACGCGCCGGGCCTCAAGGTCGTGTGCCCCGCCTTCCCCAGCGACGCGAAGGGCCTGCTGAAGTCGGCGATCCGCGATGACAATCCGGTGGTCTACCTGGAGCACAAATGGATCTACCGCCGCATCAAGGAGCAGGTGCCGGAGGACCCGGACTTCCTGATCCCGCTGGGCAAGGCCGACGTCAAGCGAGAGGGCTCGGACGTCTCCGTGATCACCTACGGAGCCATGGTGCACAAGGCGCTCGAGGCCGCCGAGAGCCTCGCCGGACGCGGCGTCTCCGCCGAGGTCGTGGACCTTCGCTCGATCGTGCCGATGGACGAGGAGACGGTGCTCGGATCCGTCGCCAAGACATCGCGGGCCCTCGTGCTGTACGAGTCGCATCGCTTCCTGGGCGTCGGGGCAGAGGTCGCCGCCATGATCGCCGAGAAAGCGTTCGAGCATCTCGATGCGCCCGTGGAGCGCCTGGCTCCGCCCAACACACCGATCCCCTTCTCACCTCCGCTCGAGGATGCGTACCTGCCGCAGGTGTCCGACATCGAGGCCGCGGTCGAGCGGCTGTCGGCCTGGTGAACCGCGAGGAGGCCATGAACCCGTGACGTCCATCCAGATGCCCCAGCTCGGCGAAACCATCATCGAGGGCACGATCTTGAAATGGCTCAAGGCCGAGGGCGAGATGATCGAACGCGACGAGCCGTTGTTCGAGATCTCGACCGACAAGGTCGACACGGAGGTTCCATCGCCGGTGAGCGGCGTGGTGTCGAAGATCTTGGTCGCCGAGGGAACGACGGTGGCCGTGGGGACCGAGCTCGCTGTGGTGGACGACGGAAGCGCCGCCGGCGACGGGGCCGCAGCCCAGGACAGCGCCGCGCCGGCATCGCCGGTGCCCGCGACGGTCGTTCCGCCTCAAGGCCCGGTCGCTCCGGTCCCGGCGACGGTGGCGACCGCAGCGCCGGCGAGGGTGGCGCAAGGCGGCCCCCGATCTCAGATCCTCTCGCCGTTGGTGCGGCGGCTGGCGGCGGAGAACGACCTCGATCTCTCTCAAGTGGTGGGGACGGGGACCGGCGGACGGATCACGAAGGCCGACGTGCAGGCGGCGATCGCCGGCAGCTCGCCGGCAGCCGTCGTGCCCGCGGCCCCTGCGCCCGCGGGCGTGGCGATGCCCCCGGCGGTGGCAGGCGTGGGCGAAGAGATCGTGCCGATGACCCACATCCGCAAGGCGATCGCGGAGCACATGGTCGCATCGCTCCAGACCTCGGCTCGTGCCTGGACGATGGTCGAGGTCAACGTCGACCGCCTGGTGAAGCTCCGCGAGCGGACGAAGGACGCCTTCGCCCAGCGACACGGAGTGAAGCTCACGTACCTGCCGATGGTGACGCGAGCCACCACGGAAGCGCTGCTGTCCTTCCCCACGGTCAATGCGGAGCTGCGGGGCGACGAGCTCATCGTGCGCAAGTACGTGAACATGGGGATCGCCGTCAGCTACGACGACGGTCTGATCGTCCCCGTGATCCGCGGGGTGGACGCCATGAACGTGCCCGGCATCGCGCGCGCCATCACCGATCTTGCAACGCGCGCACGCGCGCACCAGCTGAAGCCCGACGAGGTCACGGGCGCCACCTTCACCATCACGAACCCCGGACCGTACGGGTCGCTCCTGAGCGTTCCGATCATCAATCAGCCGAACGCCGGGATCCTGTCGCTGGACACGATCCAGAAGCGGCCCGTCGTGGTGGACGACGCCATCGCGATCCGCTCGATGGTCTACATCTCCATGTCGTGGGACCACCGGGTGCTCGACGGCGAGACGGCCACGCGCTTCCTCGCACAGATCAAGCAGAACCTGGAGACCTGGGACTTCGCCGAGGACCTCGGGGTCTAGGTCACGTGCGTCCCCGGAGCTGGTTGATCGAGCCAGAGGGGCTGGTGCCCTACGACGCCGCGAACCGCGCGATGCATACGCTGGCCCGCGATCGACTCGACGGCCGGACGCCCGACGCCGTGATCCTCCTGCAGCATCCCCCGGTCTTCACCGCGGGTCGCCGCGCGAAGCCCGAGCACCTGGTGTGGTCGGAGGACGAGACCTACGCACGTGGTGCCGAGGTGCGTCACATCGACCGCGGAGGCTCGTTCACGTTCCACGGTCCGGGGCAGCTGGTCGGCTATCCGATCCTCGACCTCGGGCGGAGACCTGATGCCGCGAGGTACCTCCGGCGGTTGGAGGAGGTCGTGATCCGGAGCGCGGCGGAGATCGGCGTCGCGCTGCAGCGGCGTGACGACGTCCAGACGGGCGTCTTCCATGGCGACGACAAGGTCTGCGCGATCGGGGTGCGGCTGATGCGCACGCGCGTCACGCTCCACGGGTTCGCGATCAACTGCGAAACCGACCTGTCGTGGTTCGGTGGGATCGTGGCGTGCGGCCTCGCCGACAACGGCGTCACATCGCTCAGCGCGCTCACGGGGCGGACCGTGTCCGTGGGCGAGATGCGCCCGATCGTGCGCCGCCACCTCGCCGAGGTGTTCCACCTCTCGCTGGAGCCGGCGCCCGGTCTCGTCACCCGAACCTTCAAGGCACCGCAGCCTGCCGCGACCGCCTGAGCTCAGGCCTCCGCCACGATCGCGTACCTGGGGTGACGCTCGAGTGCGCCGAGCGGCCAGGGCTCGCGCCGTTCGATCGCCCACTCCACATCGCGGAGCCGATGGATGCGCGCAGCACGCCAGCCTGAACGCTCCACCGCTCGCAGGAACGGGGCCGGTGAGGTCGTCGCCCGGAGCGGCAGCGCCTCCAGCACCTCCTTCGGGTACGCCCCATGATGATCGTGAGGGATCCCCCTTGCCTTCCGCACCAGATCGGCGGTGGCCCGCCTCACGCGGCCCGCCGGACCTTCATCGCCCCAGGAACCCTCCAACAGAACGAGCCTACCGCCGGGGCGGGTGACGCGTCGCCAGGCCGCGAGCGCCAGCTCGGGATCCGGGATCGTCCACAGCACGTGGCGCTCCATCACCGCGTCGAAGGGCCCCTGCGGCGGATCTTCCGCCGGGCCCACCCGGAAGTCGATCTCGAGACCCCGTTGGGCGGCTTTGGCGCGGGCCCGGCTCAGCATGCCTTCGGAGAGGTCCACGGCCGTCACCGCGTACCCGGACCCGGCGGCGATCAGCGACAGGGCTCCGGTACCCGCCCCGACGTCGAGCACCGCCGAGGGTGGATCCGGCAACGATCGCTGCAGCGCCGCCGTCCAGGCAGCCGCCTCAACCGGGTCGGACATCGCGTGGCCGGCCGACGCGTCGTAGCTGGAGGCGTCGGCGTCCCACCATTCCCGGATGCGATCGTGCTGGTCGGCGATGGACCTCAGGGTCTCACAGGGCCGGATCAGTGGGCGCCGCGGCGCGTCACCAGCGTGGGGATGGTCTTGACGAGGATGAACAGGTCGTAGGAGAGCGACCAGTTCTCGATGTAGAACAGGTCCAGCCGAACGTAGTCGTCGAACGACAGCTCGCTGCGCCCGCTGACCTGCCACAGGCCCGTGAGGCCCGGGCGAACCTCCAACCGCGCCATCTGCCAGTCTGCGTACTGCACGACTTCACGCGACAGCGGAGGGCGCGGACCCACCAGGCTCATGTGGCCTCGCAGCACGTTGACCAGTTGCGGCAGCTCGTCCAGGCTCCACTTCCGCAGGAGGCGTCCGACACTGGTCACGCGAGGGTCGGCCTTCATCTTGAACAGCGGACCCGAAGCTTCGTTCAGGTCCAGGAGCCCATCCAGCTGGTCCTCGGCGTCGGCCACCATGGTGCGGAACTTCAGGATCTTGAACGGGCGTCCGTGATAGCCGACCCGCTCTTGGGTGAAGAACACGGGCCCGGCCGACGTGCACTTGACGGCCACGGCGATCATCGCGAAGACCGGGATAAGGAGCAACGACGCTACGCTGGTCACGACGAGATCGAAGGTGCGCTTCGCGAGCGCTTGGAGGCCAGACAGCCGCACCGGCTTCAGCGCGAACGCCATCAGACCACCCAGCGGTTGGGCCGCCACGCGGCTCGAGAGGATCTCCTGGACGTTCGCCGTCACCCGGACCTCCACCCCCTGTCGACGGGCGGCCTTCGAGACCTGGGCCATGTGCTCAGGACGGATCGCGCTGGAGGCCACGAAGATGCAGTCCGCCTCGTTGTTGACGATCAGCTCCTCCAGATCGTCGATGTGGCCGAGCATGGGGATGTCGGTGGTCGGACGGCCCCACGCGTCGGCGCAGACGTACCCCACGGGGACGAACCCCAGGTCGGGCTGCCGCATCTCGATCGCCACCCGGCCGGCCTCGTCGTTGGCTCCCACGATCAGCGTGCGCAGGGAGAGCCGGCCATGCTCGCGGGCCTCGCGCAACGCTCGCCGCCACAGGTATCGGGTGGTCAGCACGAGGAACAGGGCCATGACCCACGACAGACCGATCCACATCCGCGAGAACGACGCCTTCGTCCAGTACGAGAGCGTCACCGCGGAGGTGATGATCATCGTGACGGCCAGCAGCAGACGGCGGAACTCTTCGGCCGCGGGCATCCGTGGGATCGCGTAGAGCCGGAACGCCAGGAACACCCCCACCACGAGCAGCGGTGTCACGGTCAGCAGCATCCGAACGTCCACGGGGGTGGCTCCGGCCACGCGGTCGTGAGCCAGTGAGGCCAGCAGGAAGGCCAGCACCACCGCGAGCACGTCGGAGATCCCCATCAGCCAGCCGACGCGGTGATAGGCACGGAGTCCGCGGGACGCGCGATCGTGCGACGCCGCTGCCAGCTCCTCCGGGACGGAGGTCAGGTTCGGCCGCAGGATGCGGGCGAAGCGAACCGAGTGGTCGATGGGCTCCGGTGCCGAGAACACGTCCATGCCCTCGAAGCCATCCGGCCCCAGGGTGTGGGGAACTACCGGTTCGCTCAACGGATATCCACTCCCGATCCCATCGGCGTGGGCTGTGGAGCCGTGAGTCTAGTGAGGGTGGGGGATGGCTCGAATCCGCCGAAAGGCTGAATCGGATGGGCCGAAGGGTCCCTACGACCGACGACGGAATGTGTGCTCGCGTCCGTCGCCGTGCGACAGGCGGTAGCGGCTGGCCTTCAGCAGGGCCATCTCGACGCACCACCAGATCACCGCCACCGAGGCGGCGATGCCCGCGACCACCGCAAGGATCCGGAGCGCTCTCATCCCGTCCTTCCATCTAGGGGGCCCATCCTGCGGCGGCCATCCGTTGTCTTCCGCCCAGGAGCGCGCACAGACGTTCGGTGTGGGGGAGCGTACCCCTCGGCCAGGGTGGTCACGGACCGGTTTCCTCCCACCGGTCGGGGACGTAGCCGTATCGTCGGAGCAGTGGCCACGTCGCGGCGGTGACCAGACGCCGGGCCGAGGCCGGCATGTCATCGCGCCACGCCTCGTCGACCCGGAAAGGCAGGGATCCCACCTTGAAGCGCATCGGGTTGCCCGCGGCCGTGTGGTTCGCGGCGAGGTCGATCTGCGCGTCCGTGACGAAGGAGAGGTCCTTCGGCCCGAGCCCCACCCCGGTCAGCTCAGCCACGCGCTTCAGCTCGCGGCGAGGCTCACGGACGAAGGTCTCATAACGCACCCGCAGGTACGGGATCCGCGCGCCGAGCAGTTCGAACACCACGTTCGCCGCGTCCCACCGGGCGGCAGCCTGCGCGGGCGAGTAGGTCGGCATCATGGCCGCCCCCGAGGTGACCTCCGGGCGCTCCACCTGCTTCGCCGAAGAGAAAGCCACCCCTCGGGCATCGCGCACCAGATGCACGATCCGCAGGTCCAGATCGCGCATCCGCCGTAACATCAGCCCGTGCGGCGGCGACATCGACGAGTCGATCACCACCCGGGCACCCGATACCTCGCCGATGGCACGGAACGCCCGCCCCACGTAGTCGCCGTAGCGGTCCAGTCGCGATCGGAACGCCCGGGACGGGAGCATGAGGGACCCCATCGCCCCCACACGGTCGACGGATGCCTGCAAGGCCAGGACCTCTCCAAGGTCGATACGGTCCCATCCACCGAAGGCGGCGGCGCCCACCGCGGTCCAGAACGGACACTCCCGCAGAGGGAGCCCACACCCGCAACGCTGGTTCTCAACGAGCCCCCGGTCCCAGAGATATCGGACCTCTCCGGCGGAACAGAACCCCGGGATCTGGCCGAGCGCGCGGTCCAGCAGGGTGCTCCCGCTCCTGGCCTGTCCTCCCAGATACAGGACCGTGACGGGACCCGCGGGTGCCGGTCGCTCCAGGCCCCGCTCGGCGGCTGAGCGGTCCGCTCCATCGATCGGCATGGCAGCGTTGAAGCCTAACGGAAAGGGACCCTTCGCTCCCCCGTCGGTCGACCCATGATCGACGCCGAATGACCTAAGAAGGGGGCGGCCGGATGGTGGTACTGAGCGCGCGAGCCGGGTGATAGCGTGACCCGACACCCGAGCGAGCAAGGATCCGATCCAACGATGAGGCCCCGCGCTGTAGGAACATCGGCCGAGAGGCCGTCCGATCTCGCGTGGGTGGGCAACCTCCTCCTCGGCCGAGCGTTGGATGCCGACGTGAGCATCGGCCCCACGGTGCCGTCGGGGTTCCGCGAGGTCCTCACCTTCGGCGCGCTCCCCAACGCGGCGCATCCCTATCTGCTGGTCCCGCTCGACTCCCGCCGTGCGACCGGTGGCGCGGTCCACAACGTCGGGAACCCATTGAAGCGGACGGTCCGGGTCGCGGAATCCGCCCTGTCGATCGGCCTCGCTCTGGGGTTGGCACCGATGATCGTCAAGCAACGCGTGTCCGTGAGCGTGCCCGCCGCGGAACCAGCTGCCATGACGGTCCCTGGGTTGCTCGCTGAGCGCCTGGATCGGCCGGACCTCGCGACCGCCGTGATCCTGGGACGCGATCGCCCGAACCGGAAGCCGGTCCTGAAGCTGCTCACGCCTCAGGGTCGCAACGTGGCCTTCGTGAAGGTCGGCTGGAACGCCCTGTCCCGTGAGCTCGTGAAGGGGGAGGAGACGATCCTGAAGGCCATGGAGCGCCTCTCCGTCCTCCCCGGACGTTCCAGGTCCCTCGCGTGATCGGTTCGGCGGCGCTCGAGCACGTGGACCTGATGCTGGTCACCCCGGTTCCGCAACCGGGCATGCTCCGGGGGGGTCCGCCGCTTCAGATCCCGCTCGACGCGACCCGTGAGGTTGCGACGATGTACGGCACCGACACCGCTTCGCTCACCGAGCATCCGTACTGGCAGGAGCTGGTCGCCCGGGTCGAGGCCGCGGCTGCCGATGCGATGAACCCCGACCGCCAGGCTCAGGTGGCGGCCCTGGGATGGATCGAGGAGGACATGGGTGATCGTCGCGTGGTGTTCGGGAGCTGGCACGGCGATTGGACCCCCTGGAACATGGCTAGCGCACAGGGTCTGCTGTACGTGTGGGATTGGGAGCGGGCACGCCGGGACGTGCCGGTGGGGATCGACCTCATGCACTTCGATTTCGATGTCCGCGTCAAGATCCGTCACCAGGAGCCTGGACCGGCCGCGGAGGAAGGCGTGATGGCGCAGGCGCCGAACCTGGAGCAGCTCGGCCTCCCGTCCGGTTCGGCACGGCTCGCGATGGCCATCCACCTGCTGGAGATGAGCCTTCGCTTCCATCAGGCGCGAGCTTCGGGACTGGCGCTGGACGATCCCATCTACGCACCGGCGTTGCAGAACCTGATGCCGCGGGCCGCCGACGTTTCGCGGTGATGCGGAGCACCGCGAAACGCCTCGCCGAGGCCTACCTCGAAGGCACCAGCGCGCTGCGGATGCGTCCCGACTTCTTGATCATCGGCGCGCAGCGGGGAGGCACCACCTCGCTCTATCGCTATCTGGCCGCCCACCCGTGTGTCGCGCCCACGCTCGTCTCGAAGGGCGTCCACTATTTCGACGTCGGCCACGACCGGTCGGAGGGCTGGTACCGGGGGCATTTCCCCCCCACCGCCTACCGCTCCTGGCGCACGGCTATCGGCCACGGCCCACTGATCACCGGCGAGGCGAGCCCGTACTACCTGTTCCACCCGCTGGTACCGCAACGGGTGGCCGCGGCCCTCCCGGAGGTGCGGCTCATCGTGATGCTCCGCGACCCGGTGCGCCGGGCCTACTCGCACTACCAACACGAGGTCGAGGGCGGATACGAGGATCTCCCCACGTTCGAGGCCGCGATCGAAACCGAACCAGAGCGCCTGGCGGGAGAGGTGGAGCGCATCGAGGCCGATCCGACGTACGTGAGCTTCGCGCACCAGCACCATTCCTACCTTGCACGTGGTCGCTACCCCGAGCAGTTGCGACGGTGGTTGGCATCGTTCCCCCGCGATCGCTTCCTGATCATGACCAGCGAGGACTTCTACCGGGACACGCCGAGCGCTTTCGAGAGGGTGCAGGACTTCCTGGGCCTCCCACGACATCCGGTCGAGGTCTCGAAGACGTACAACGCCCACACGTACGAACCGATGTCGCCCGGGACCGGGGACCGCCTCCGTGCGCACTTCCACGACGACGATCGAGCGTGTTCTGAGCTGATCGGCCACGATCCGGGATGGGACTGAGGTATCATCTTGCGGTCCGAGAACCGCTTCGCCTCAGGCGTTCTCGGTAATCCATTCGGCTTACGCCGTACGGCGTATCCCGATGGTAGTATGCGGTTTCCCCCAACAAGCCGTATGTCTCTTCGTGCTGCATTCCGATAGTCGAGGCTTAAGGCGATGAAGGAGGTCGGTTCTATGACGATGCGAGATACGCACCGTTCTCACCAACCCGGTTCTCGCCGGGTCGCCCTCGGACTCATCTCAGCCCTCCTCGCGTGCGCCCTCCTGGCCGGTAGCGCCGGCCAAGCGGGCGCCCGCGCGCGGGTCCCGAAGAAGGGCGCATGGTTCGGCGCCTACGTCCAGGCCACAGGCGGTCATGACCAGTACCACAGCATCCTGTCGTTCGAGCGAGAGATCGGCCGGCGGCTCCGTGTCGTGAACAAGTACCACGGGTTCAGCGACCACAACTACGGCGTGGAGTCACAGCTCGTGCACACGGGGCGGATCCCCATGATCTCCTGGCGGGCCACGGACTCCGGCACCGACGGGAGCCGTGCATCGAAGATCGCCGGCGGCCAGTACGACAGCCTGATCCGGACCACAGCGCTCGCCATGAAGGCGTTGAAGGGACGGGTCCTGCTGCGCTTCAACTGGGAGATGGACCAAGATCCCGGTCAACGGCAATACATCGGCTCCCCGTCGGAGTTCATCCGCGCGTGGCGCCATGTGCACCACATCTTCCGCTCGGTCGGAGCGCACAACGTCCAGTTCGTGTGGGCTCCCCGCGCGGGCAGCTTCAAGAGCGGCGACGGTCAGTCCTTCTGGCCGGGCGCGCGCTACGTGGACTGGATCGGCGGCTCCGCGGTTCCCACCGGGAACTGGGCCTCGTTCCACGACATCTTCTCCGACTACTACGCATGGGCATCCGGTAAGCACAAGCCGCTCCTGGTCTGGGCAGGGATCATGGAGCACCCCGGGCAGTCCGCGTGGAAGGCCAACTGGATCTCGGGCGCGAGCAAGGTGATCCGCTCCGCGATGCCGCGGGTGAAGGCGTTCGTCTATTACCACGCCCTCTCCCCGCTGGGGCATCGGTACTACGTGGACACCTCGCCGCAGGCGCTCCGCGCCTACAAAGCGATGGCGCATCAGAACTGGTTCCAGCCGAAACGGCTCAAGCACTAGCTGGGTCGGGAAGCGACGAGACAGGCCGAGCGGCCCGCCGGGGGTGGTCCCCACCACCGGCGGGCCGTCGGCTTGTGGAGACCTCGTCATGGACCCCACGTGGGGAAACCCATCTGGTATACAGGGACCCTCACAGAACGGAGAGCACCCCCTCCTTGGATATCGATCAACAGCCGCAGCCCCCCCAGCTCAGGGACTACGTCGCGATCATCCGTGGGCGCAAGCGCCTTATCGCGTTGATCACGCTCGGATTCCTGCTCCTTGCCGCTGCCTATCTGTACCTTCAGAACCCGAGCTACGCGTCCACGGCAGCGGTTCAGGTCGTGGCCATCGTGACGGACCCGATCAACAACACGGTGGGCACGGTCGACATGAAGACCGAGGCCCTGGTTGGAGCCTCCGACAAGGTCGCCGGTCAAGCCCTGCAGGAGCTTGCCCCCTCCGACCTCGATCAAGCCACGCTCCTCGACCACGTATCCGTGGGGGTTCCGACCGACAGCCAGATCTTGGAATTCACCTATGCGGCGGGCGACAAGGCCACCGCGCAGGAGGGCGCGAACGCGTTCGCTAACGGCTACCTCGTGTACCGGGACGGCGTGGCGAAGGAGCAGGCGCAGCGGAAGATCGACGCGCTGCAGGCCCAGATCGACGGGACGGGGTCGAAGGACGGCTACCAGGATCTCCTGGCAGCTGCATATGAGGCCATCCGGACCACGTCCCAGGGCTCCTCCGAATATCAGCAAGCGCAGCTCGACAAGAGCACCTACGAGAACCTGATCGGGCAGACGCGATCCCAGATCCAGGCGCTGGGTGGCATCCAGGATCAGAGTCAGCTGATCCAGCCCGCGAGTCCGGCTCAGCCTGCCGGCGCGTCCCGGGTCATGATCATGTTGGCGGCGCTCCTGCTGGGGCTGTTCACCGGGATCGTGGTGGCCTTCCTGCTGGACGGTCTCTCGGGCCGGGTGCGCAAGACCGAGGAGATCGAGCGAGACCTGGGGACGACCATCCTGGGCACCGTTCCCGTGATGAAGGACCCGTCGGGGCTGGTGACACGCGACGCGCCGAGCGACCCGGGGGCCGAGGCCTTCCGCGTGCTGCGCTCGGCCTTGCTGTACCGCGCGCAGGAAGACATGCGCGTGATCATGGTGACCAGCGCGGGCATCGGCGACGGCAAGAGCACCACGGCCGCGAACCTGGCGGCCAGCCTAGCGCAGTCCGATAAGCGAGTGCTCCTGGTGGCTGCCGACCTGCGCCGTCCCAGCCTGCAGAACTACTTCGACGCCGATTCCGACAAGGGCCTCGCCCAGGCCCTGTCGAACGGGGGACGGCCCACGATCGTCACCACGGACGTCAGCAACCTGATGCTGCTCCCCAGTGGCGAGCCGGTGGAGGCCTCAGCGCACCTGTTCGAGACCGAGGCCTTCCCGGCCGTGATGCGGAGCGCCCGGCAGCAGGTCGACTACGTGATCGTGGACGCTCCACCCCTGGCCATCTCGGACCCCTTCATGATCGCGCCGTCCGTGGACGGGCTCATCCTGGTCGTCGACGCCGGGACGGCGACGCGGGCGACCTTGCAGCGCACCCGCAGCCTGCTCGAGCGTGTGGGCCTGCCCCCGATCGGCGCCGTGTTGAACCGCCAGAAGGAGGTCCCCGGCGCGTACAAGTACAAGTACGGGGATGACTACCGCTACCAGACCAAGGGCTCGGCCAAGAAGAGCAAGAAGCGAGGCCGCTGACCGCGGCCTTCAGAACAGGGCGCTCGCCAGCTTCCGACGGAACTCCGGCACCAGGGGATCGTCATCGCCCAGGGCCGCGAAGGCATCCACCATGGCGCCTCGAGCGGCATCGCCATCCTCGGGAAGGGTGGCCAGCATCCCCTCGAGCGCCTCGCGCCAGCGCCCGGCCACTGCCAGGGCTTTCGCCTCGCCCAGGGCGCCGTCTGGCGATGCGCTCGCCCACTCTCGGACGCGCGCGATCGATAGCACGCGCTCGGCATCCGGGTCCGGCAGCAGGGGGTTCACCAGGGCACGAGCCTCCTCCAGCTCGCCCCTGTCCACCAGGATCCGAGCCAGACCCACCGCCGCATCGCGGTTCTGAGCGTCCTTCGCGAGAGCCTCGCGGTACCCCTCCTCCGCGCCTTCCAGATCACCCGCAGCTTCCTCCGCGTGCGCCTCCTCGGCCACGACCTCAGCCTCGGTGGGAAGTAGGGTGTCGACGAACTGGTTCACGACGTCCTCGGGGTAGGCCCCAACGAACCCATCCACCGGCTTGCCGTCGCGGAACGCGATCACGGTCGGGATGCTCTGCACGCCAAACGCTCCGTGGATCATCGGGTTCGCGTCCACATCTACCTTGGCCACCAGCACGGCCCCGTCGCGTTCGCCCGCGACCTTCTCCAGGATCGGGCCGAGGGTCTTGCATGGCCCGCACCACGACGCCCACAGGTCGACCAGCACCGGTCGTTGCTTAGAACCCTCCACGACCACTTGTTCGAAGGTCGCGTCGGTGACATCGATGACGTTGGGCCCCACGGGTTGTCTCCTGATCAGATCCGAAGCCTTCAGGGTCTCACACGGCCGGCTCCGTGGCCGTTCCTGGAACAACCGTCGCGTCAGCCAGGGTGTTCCCGCCACCACCCGGCCGGCGATACCTCCGCAGCCTGAGCGCGTTCAGCACGACGGTGACGCTTGAGGCGGCCATCGCGCCGGCCGCCCACATCGGGTCGAGGATCCCGAACACGGCCAGCGGGATCATCACCACGTTGTAAGCGAACGCCCAGAACAGGTTCTCGGTGATCACGCGATACGTCTTGCCCGCCAGCTCCAGAGCGTCGGCGACCGAGGCCAGCGACCCACCCAACAGATCGACGTCGGCGGCGGCCAGAGCCACATCGGTCCCGGTGCCCATCGCGATCCCCACGTCCGCCCGCGCCAGCGCCGGCGCGTCGTTGATGCCGTCGCCCAGGAAGATCACGTGGCGGCCGGACCGCTGGAGACGCTCCACCTCTGCCACCTTGCCCTCGGGGTAGACCTCCGCCAGCACCTCGCCGATCCCGGCACGGCGGGCGATCGCCTCCGCCGTGGTTCGACGGTCGCCCGTGACCATCATCGCTTCCAGGCCCAGGCCACGAATGCGCACGATCGCCTCGGCCGCGTCCTGCTTGAGGAGATCCGAGACGCTTACGAGGCCGAGTGCGACCCCACCTCGCCAGACGGCGAAGGGGGTCAGCCCGCTCGCCGCCAGGCGCTCCGCCTCCTCCACCAGGAGCCGAGGGAGACCTTCGGGACGGCCCACCCTGACCTCGTCGCCTTCCACGACGGCCGTCGCTCCCGCGCCCGGCTCGATCGCATGATCGCTCCCGTCGGGGACCACGACCCCGCGACCCCGCGCTCCTGCCACGACCGCTCTAGCGATCGGGTGTTCCGAACCCAGCTCGGCCGCGGCGGCCAGGCCCAGGACCTCCGAGGGGACCATCCCCTCCGCGGCCACCACCTCTGCCAGCGCCATGGTTCCCTCGGTCACCGTTCCGGTCTTGTCCAGCAGGATCGCGTCGGCCTCGTGGGCCCGTTCGAACACTTCACCGCCTTTGAACAGGACACCGATCTCGGCCGCACGGCCGGTGCCGGCCATGATGGCGACCGGTGTCGCGAGTCCGAGCGCGCAGGGACAGGCGATGATCAGCACAGCCACGGCGTGCAGCAGCGCTGTGCCGACAGGGGTTCCCGCGATGAGCCAACCGACGAAGGTGAGCGCCGACACGACCATGACCGCGGGGACGAAGATGGCCGAGATGCGGTCCGCCAGCCGCTGGATCGGCGCCTTCGAACCCTGAGCCTGCTGAAGCAGCCTGACGATCGCCGACAGCATCGTGTTCGCGCCGACCTTCGTAACGAACACCACGAGCCTGGCGTGACCGTTGATGGAGGCGCCCACCACATCGTCTCCCGGTCCCACATCCACCGGCACCGATTCGCCCGTCAGAAGCGAAAGGTCGACCCAGGAGGACCCCTCCCGGACCACGCCGTCCGCGGGGATCTTCTCGCCCGGACGGACCACGACGAGCGAGCCCACCAACAGCTGGTCGATCGGGACCGGCTGCTCGCGGCCGTCCACGAGGAGGGTCGCCTCCTGGCACCCCGTTCGAGCAAGGCCCTCGCCGCGTCGTTGGCGCCCGCGCGTGCGCGCGCCTCCAGGACCTTGCCCACCAGGATCAACGTGATGATCACCGCCGCCGTGTCGAAGTACAGCTCCTCGGAGCCCGCCACGACCTCGACGGCGCTGTACACGTAGGCCGCGGCCGATCCGAGAGCGATCAGGGTGTCCATCGTCGTGGCGCCGTGTCGAGCGGAGCGTAGAGCTGATCCGAAGAACGGCCAGCCCGCCCAGAACACCACCGGGGTGCTGAGGGCCCAGACCACGTACCCGACTCCCGGGATGTCGGGCGTGGCGAAGGTCAGGATCAGGATCGGGATCGTGAGCGCCGCCGCAACCCAGAGCCTCCTCAGGTATCCCCTGGCTTCGGCGCCGGGTTCGATGGCATCCGAGTGCTCGTGCGCCCCGTAGCCGGCGCTCCGCACGGCTTCGACCAGCGGCGGCAGCTCAGGATCTGCGGTGAGGACGGTCGCCGTGCGGGTGGCGAGGTTGACCCCGGCTTCGTGAACCCCGCTCACCCGTCCCAAGGCCTTCTCGACCTTGGTCACGCAGGACGCGCAGGTCATCCCCTCGATGTCGAGGACGATCTCCTGCTCCCTGGGTAGCTCACTCGAGTCGGTCACCGGCCAGCGAACCTCCCCACGGCGGCCATGAGCTCCTCGACCTTGTCGTCGCCGGCCCCGGCCTCGATGCTGTCCCGCACGCAGTGGCGCACATGGTCGTCCAACAGACCCAGACCCACCGCTTTGAGGGCGGCCTGCACCGAGCTCACCTGCGTGAGGATGTCGATGCAGTACTTGTCGTCCTCGACCATCCGCTGGA
Organism: uncultured Actinomycetes bacterium; assembly: GCA_963826185.1. GTDB lineage: Bacteria > Actinomycetota > UBA4738 > UBA4738 > HRBIN12 > JAOUEA01. The sequence continues at coordinate 343,736 of CAWGVY010000004.1, forward strand.
GCCCGCGGACCTGGCCCTCGATCCGGCGCAACCGATCCTGCAGGTCCTTCTTGTTCATCGCGTAGCCGTACATCCGAACCTCCCGATCCTCGCTCCGTCGAGCCGCACTCCTCCATACCCCCTCGGGGTGTCACATCTGACGTTCGGACGGATCCATCGTCAGGAACCGGGCCGGGTCCGCTCGGAACCGCTCCATGCATCCGGTCGAACAGAAGTAGTAGACCGTTCCATCCACTTCCCACGCTGTGGCGGCCGTCTCCGGCTCCACCGTCATGCCGCACACCGGGTCCGTCATCCCGTCCTCCCCTGTGCCCCCGTGAGATGCGTGGGGCCGCTTCCTGAAGCATACCATAGGGGGGTATCCTCATTGGAGGTCCGACGAGGTCCTGCGGGAGCGGTGCGGAGGAGGTCGGATGCTAGACTCGCTTCCACAGGTGCGAGGAGGCGCGACGACGTGGCCATGCGGGTAGCGGCGGCCGAACACGGCGCCCTGGGCCTCACCCCCGACGACCTCCTCGAGATGTATCGCACGATGATCACGGCGCGGCTGCTCGACGAAGCGGCGCTGCGACAGAACCGGATGGGCCGAGCTCCGTTCGTGGTGCCCGCCGAGGGTCACGAAGCGTGTCAGGTGGGGACCGCGTGGCCGATGCGCCGCGGCCATGACGTGTGGCTCCCCTACTACCGCGACGTGGCCGTGGTGTTGACGGCGGGCATGACCCCTCGAGAGGTCTTCCTGGGGGTCTTCGCGAAGGCCGATGATCCATCCTCGGGTGGGCGTCAGATGCCTTCGCACTGGGGTCATCGAGCGCTGAACATCATCAGCGGCTCATCGCCGATCGCCACACAGGTCCCCCATGCCGCAGGGATCGCCTACGCGGCTCGGTATCGAGGCGAGGACACCGTCGTCGGCTGCTGGTTCGGGGATGGGGCCACCAGCGAAGGCGACTGGCACGAGGGTCTCAACTTCGCCGGGATCCACCGCCTGCCGGTCGTGTTCATCTGCGAGAACAACCACTACGCGATCAGCGTTCCGCAGTCCAAGCAGATGGCCGTCGAGAACGTGGCGGATCGCGCCGAGAACTACGGGTTCCCAGGCGTCGTGGTCGACGGCAACGATGTCCTATCGTGCTTCGCCGCGATGCAGTTGGCGCACGAGCGAGCCAGGACCGGCGGCGGGCCCACCTTGATCGAATGCAAGACCTACCGGTTCCTGGGCCACACATCCGACGACGACGACAAGACCTACCGCTCCCGGGATGAGGTCGACGAGGCCCGCCACCACGACCCGATCCAGCTCTTCGGCGAGTACCTCCGGACGAACGAGATCTTGGATGACGTGGGAGCGGAGGCGCTTCGCACAGAGATCAAGGGCGAGATCGACGAGGCCATCGCCTCCGCCTGGGAAGCGGCTGACCCCATGCCCAGCTCCGCCCTGCGTCACGTCTTCGCCGAACCCACGGACCTCCTATGACCGAGAAGAACGTCGTCACGGCGATCCGCGACGCGTTGCACGACGAGATGGCCGCGGACGATCGCGTGGTCCTGCTGGGAGAGGACGTCGGCAACCGCGGTGGCGTGTTCCGGATCTCCGTGGGATGGATGGAGGAGTTCGGCGAGGCGAGGGTGATCGACACGCCACTGGCCGAGTCCGCCATCGTCGGTCTCGCCATCGGCATGTCGATGCATGGGCTGCTGCCGGTTGCGGAGATCCAGTTCGCCGACTTCATCCATCCCGCGTTCGATCAGATCGTGTCGGAGGCCGCGCGCATGCGATACCGGTCGAACGGTGCGTTCGGCTGTCCGATCGTGATCCGCGCCCCGTGGGGCGGCGGGATCCACGGAGCCCTGTACCACTCCCAATCGATCGAAGCCTTCTATGCCCACGTCCCGGGCCTCAAGGTGGTCGCCCCGTCCACGCCCGCGGATGCGGCAGGGTTGCTCCGGAGCGCGCTTCGGGATCCCGACCCCGTGCTCTTCCTCGAGCACAAGAAGACCTACCGGGCGGTCACGGGCGAGGTCCCCGACGACGCGTACCTGACGCCCATCGGCGTTGCCGACGTGAAGCGGGAGGGGACGGACCTCACCTGCGTGAGCTACGGGCACGCCCTGCACACGTGCCTCGACGCCGCGGCTCGCCTTCACGAGGACGAGGGGGTCTCGGCCGAGGTGGTGGATGTCCGCACGATCTCCCCGCTGGACGTCGACTCGATCCTGAACTCGGTGCGGAAGACGGCTCGCGCGATGGTCGTCTATGAAGACAACCGGAGCTACGGCGCGGGGGCGGAGATCATCTCGACGATCGCCGAGCGGGCGATGTTCGACCTGGACGCCCCCCTGGTGCGCATCGGCGGTCCCGATATCCCGGCCATGCCGTTCGCCGCGCCCCTCGAGCACTTCTACATGGAGCCGGAGCCGGATCAGGTCTACCGGCGGATGCGGGAGCTGGCCAGGTTCTGAGGCCAGGATAGAGCGGCGCCTCTCCAGGTTCAGGGTGAAGCAACCCGCGTCGATATCTCGAACGAAGCCTCGTGAGCGATCAAGGACGGATCCCCGACCCGACCCGGAGACGCTCGACCGCCCGTCGCGATCTGCTCCTGATCGCCTCGGTGGCGGCCGCCGTCTTCTGCGTCGGCGTGCTCTCCGGCCTGTTCGACCGTGCCCTCGATGGGCTCATGCAGCGCTCCCCGATCAAGCCCAGCGACCTGCTGGCGCTCGCCATCCTCTTCTCCCTCAGCCTGGGCGTCTTCGCGTACCTGCGCTGGCGTCAGCTCGCCCGGGAGCAGCGCCTCCGAGTAACGACCGAACGCCGTTTCCAGACGGTGGTGGAACAGGTGCCGGCGGTCACCTACACGTGGGACCCCACGCTGCCCGCCGGACAGTCCCACCCGATCTACGTGAGCCCCCAGCTGGAGTCGATGCTCGGCTATACGCCCGACGAATGGCGCAACGATCCTGAGCTGTGGCTCAACGTGATCCACCCTGAGGATCGCGACGGGGTGCGCGAGGCTTCCGACGCCGCCGACCGCGATGGAAGCCCGTTCCTGCAGGAGTATCGCGTCCGGACGAAGGACGGGAGGACGATCTGGCTCCGGGATGAGTCCGTCGTGGTGGCGCGTCGGCGCGACGGGCGACCCAGCCAGTACCAGGGCGTGATGTTCGACATCACCGAGACGCAAGAGGCGCGTGCACAGCTGCAGGCCGCCGAAGAGCGGTATCGCTCACTCGTGGAGAACCTCCCCGTGGTGACCTACGTCTGCGACGTCCGGGCAGGCGACGGCAGCCAGGTCATGCGGTACATCGCTCCGAACGCCCATGGGCTCACGGGCTTCACCGCCGAGGATTGGCTGACGGAACCCGGGCTGTGGGAGCGGCTGATCCATCTCGACGACCGAGATCGGGTCCTGGCGGAGTCGGCGGGGACAGACCGGACCAAAGAGCCGTTCGACATCGAGTACCGCATGGTCCGTAAGGACGGCTCGATCGTCTGGGTCCACGACCGAGCGATGGCCGTCCACGAGGACGACGGGACAACCGCATGGCAGGGGGTACTTCAAGACGTGACGGTTCGCCGCCACGCGCAGGAACGCCTGTACCAGGCCGAAGAGCGCTTCCGCACCTTGGTGGAGCAGCTGCCCGCCGTCACGTACGTGGAAGATCCGGTCACGCACCGGAACCTTTACATCAGCCCGCAGATCGTGGAGATGTTCGGCTACTCGCCACAGGAGTGGCAGGAGAGTCCCGACGCTTGGAAAGACCGCCTCCATCCCGACGACCGCGACCGGGTGCTGGCCGCCGACGAGGCCGACACCGGTGACCAGTGGAGCCTGGATTACCGGACGCTGCACCGCGACGGTCGGGTGGTGTGGATCCACAACGAGGCTCTCCTGATCCGTGACGGGGACGGGAGCCCGCTCTTCTGGCAGGGGGTCGTATTCGACATCACCGAACGCATGCAGGCGGAGGAGCGGCTCCGCGAGGCGGAACGACGCTACCGGGTCCTGGTCGAGCAACTGCCGGTTGCCGTCTACGTGGACGCGGTGGACGACCTCAGCACCGCGCTGTACATCAGCCCACAGTACGAACGGCTCACGGGATACTCCGCCGAACAGCGACTCTCCGATCCAGATCTGTGGGTCAACATGCTGCATCCCGACGACCGAGAGCGCGTCGTCGCCGAGTCCATGCGCACCAACGCCACGGGTGATCCGTTCGACGTGGAATATCGGGTGATCACCGCGGACGGACGGACGGTACGGCTCCACGACCACGCGTTCCTGGTCGACGGTCCGGGCGGGAAGAAGGCGTGGCAGGGAGTCTTGACCGACATCACGGAGCGGACGCTGGCCCAGGCGGCTCTCGGACGACGCGACCGCATCCTGGAGGCCGCCGGCTTCGCCGCGGAGCGGTTCCTGAAGACCTCGGTCTGGAGCGACTGCATCGGCGATGTCCTGGAGCGACTCGGTCGCGCGGGCGAGGCCGGCCGGGCCTTCCTCTACGAGAACGTGCCCGGCGGCGATGTTCATGCAGCGACCAGCATCCGAGGCGAGTGGCGTGACCCCTCGGCCCCCGCCATGGGCACCCACCCGGACCTTCCGTTCGGCGCCGCGGGCTTCGACCGGTGGCAGAGGGCGTTGAGCGCGGGCGAGGTGATCCACGGACCGGTCCGCAACTACCCCGAGGCGGAGCGAGCCGGCCTGGAGGGCCAGGGGATCCGTTCGTGCATCGTCGCGCCCGTCTTCGTGGACGAGGTGTGGTGGGGCTACATCGGCTTCGATCACGGCGACGAGCGGGAATGGCAGCCGGCCGAGATCGACGCTCTCAGGGTGGCCGCCAATACCTTGGGTGCGGCGATCGGGCGGGAGCGCGCCGCCCAGCGTCTATCGGAGACCGAAACCCGATACCGCAGCCTGATCGAGCAGATCCCGGCCATCACCTACATGGAGTCGGCACAGAACAGCGGGCAGCTCCTCTACATCAGCCCTCAAGTCGAATCGATGATGGGCTACCCACCGAGCGAGTGGCGGTACGAGCGCTGGGTGGCCTCCATCCATCCGGACGATCGAGAAGCGGTCCTGGCCGAGGATGCTCGGACCAACGAGACCGGCGATCCGTTCAGCGTCGAGTACCGCATGCAGGCGAAGGACGGACACGTCGTCTGGGTCCGCGATGAGGCCGTGCTCCTCCGCGACGATCAAGGGGTACCTCTGTACTGGCAGGGCGTACGCCTGGACATCACAGCGCGTCATGAGGCCGAGGAGCAGCTGCGAGAAGCGGAGGAGCGGTACCGCCAGCTCGTCGAACAGATGCCGGCCATCACCTACCTGGACGAGTTCCGGGAGGATCACCGGAGCTGGATCTGGCCCAACGCGTACATCAGCCCGCAGGTCGAGCGGATCCTCGGCTACTCGCCCGAGGAATGGCATGCCGAGCCGGAGCTGTGGGAGACCCTCGTCCATCCGGAGGACCTCACCCGTGCCAAGGCGGCCGACGAACACCACCACCGGACCGGTGAACCCCTCGACATCGAGCTCCGCGTCTTCACGAAATCGGGCGAGCTCCGGTGGATCCGGGATCAGTCGGTCCTGGTTCGAGATGCCGACGGCACGCCGCGATGGTGCCAGGGGATCCTGAGCGACGTAACGGAGGCCAAACGCGCAGGACAAGCGCTGCACGAGGCGGAGGCCCGCTACCGCAGCTTGATCGAGACGATCCCAGCGGCGACCTACATCGATACCGTGGACGTGCGCTCCCAGGCCGTCTACATGAGCCCCCAGGTCGAGAAGATCTACGGCTACACGCCCGAGGAGTGGCGATCGAGCCCGGAGCTGTGGGAACAGGGGCTGCACCCCGACGATCACGACGAGGTCGTAGCCCGGGTCGACCTCCACAACCGCGAGAGCGTGCCCTACGAGGCCGAGTACCGCTTCCGCCACCGGGACGGCCGATGGGTCTGGGTCCACGACGAAGCTGTGATGCTCCTGGACGAGACGGGGAAGCCCCGCTTCTCGCAGGGAGTCGTCTTCGACATCACAGAGCAGAAGCGGCATGAGGAGCGGCTCCGAGACGCCGAGGAGCGGTTCCGGGGCATCGTGGAGCACATCCCATCGGCCATCTACCTGGACAAGACCGACGCCAGCATGGAGTCCGTCTACGTCAGCCCGCAGATCCAAGAGATGATCGGTGTCACCCCTCAGGAGTGGCTGGAGGTGCCCGATCTGTGGTTGCAGCTCATGGATCCCGACGACCGGGAAACGGTTCGGGAAGGATACCTCCGGGCGATCGAGTCCCATGAAGCGTGGGCGGCCGAGTACCGGCTCCGCACGCGCGACGGTCGCACGATCTGGGTGCACGACGAGACCACGTTCCTCCACGACGGGGATGGGAACCCGACGTTCATGCAGGGAGTGATCTCCGACATCACCGAACGCAAGCTGGCCGAGGAGGCACTCCGTGCGTCCGAGCAACGGGAGCGCGAGGCCGCGGAGCGCCTCCGAGCTCTGGACGAGATGAAGAACACCTTCCTGGCTGCCGTTTCGCACGAGCTTCGGAGCCCGTTGACCTCGATCCTGGGCCTATCGCTCACCCTCGAGCGCACCCCGCAGATGGAAGACGAGGACCGGGACGACCTGATGGCGCGCCTTTCGGCGAACGCTCGGAAGCTGGATCGCTTGCTCAAGGATCTGCTGGACATCGACCGCCTGAACCGAGGGATCGTCGAGCCCCAGTACCGCGCCACCGACGTCGGCGTCCTCGCGAGTCGAACGGTCGAGAGCCTTGAGTCACTCGCCGACCGGGCGGTGATCATGGAGGCCGAGCCCGTCGTCGTCCGCGCCGACCCAGCCAAGGTCGAGCGGATCGTCGAGAACCTGTTGATGAACGCGGCCCGGCACACCACCAGAGACCGGCGGATCTGGCTCCGGGTGTCCCCACAGCAGGGTGGCGTGCTCATCGTCGTCGAGGACGACGGTCCCGGGGTGCCGGCCGAGCTTCGCGAGGTGATCTTCGAACCCTTCCGTCAAGGCCCAACGCCATCCGCGCACGCGCCCGGCACCGGGATCGGCCTGTCGTTGGTGGCCCGGTTCGCGGCCCTGCACGAAGGTCGGGCTTGGGTCGAGGAGCGCGAAGGCGGTGGGGCATCCTTCCGCGTATTCCTGCCCGCCGGCCCGTCGAACGAGGGGACCGCGACGGCGTCGAACGATGACCGGACGGAGATGAGCGTCGGCGAGGGTCGGACGTAGACTCGGGGAGATGCCCGAACGCGATCACAACCCCCACGGACGACGTCTGTACCTCCCGATCGTCGCCACATCGGGAGGTGTCGCCCCCACAGGACGCAAACCACCATGGCTCAAGGTCACGCTCCGGTCGGGACCCAACCACGCGGAACTGAAGGACCTCATGCGTGGACTCGATCTGCACACAGTCTGCGAGGAGGCGATGTGCCCCAACATCCACGAGTGCTGGGAGGATCGTGAGGCCACGTTCCTGATCCTGGGGTCGAAGTGCACTCGCCGATGCGGCTTCTGTGACGTCATGACCGCGAGGCCGGAGGCCGTCGACGAGGGTGAACCGGGACGCATCGCCGAGGCCGTGCGAGCCATGGGATTGCGGTACGTGGTCCTGACCGGGGTCGCCCGGGACGATCTGTCCGACGGCGGGGCCCGCATCTGGGCCGCAGCGATCCACGCCGTCCGTCGGGCCGTTCCCGACTGCCGGGTCGAGGTGCTCCCCTCCGACTTCAAGGGTGGGAAACGCGACATCGCCACCGTGATCGGCGCCGAGCCCGATGTCTTCGCTCACAACCTGGAGACCGTTCGGCGGCTGCACGGCCGGATCCGACCCGCGTTCGGGTACGACCGGTCCCTGGAGGTGCTCAGCATCGCGCGCGGTCTCAGAACGGGACAGATCACGAAGTCCAACCTGATCCTGGGGATGGGTGAGCGGCGCGACGAGATCGAGGGGGCCATGGGCGATCTGGTCGATGCCGGATGTCAGATCCTGACCGTGGGCCAGTACCTCCAGCCCACGCCCCATCACCTTCCGGTGGACCGATGGGTCACGCCTGAGGAATTCGCCGAGCACAAACGGGTGGGAGAGTCATTGGGCCTCGCGCACGTCGAGGCCGGCCCATTGGTGCGATCCAGCTACCACGCGGGTGCGCAGCTCGAGCGCGCCCTCACGAGCATGGCGACAACCTGACGACCTCTTCCGAGGCGTTCCAGCCGCGCACGATCAACCGAAGGTCGTCGGCCCAGCGGAACTGAGCGGTCACCGACCGTCGTTCGCCGGGCATCAGGGTGAGGTCGTTATCGGTCCACAGGATCGGCGTGACGTTCGCGCCGTCGGAACCCGTGGCGAGCCGGAGCCGTAGGAAGAAGGCCACTCCCCCGGTCGGGTTCGTGACCGACACCGCGGCGGTGCCACCTCCGCTCCCGTCATCCGTCGCGCATGCCGTCACATCGGGCCGTACCTCGGGCAGCGTGTCGAGGGCCCGCATGTCGGCGAAGCGAGCCGTCGGTGTGAAGAACCATCGCGTTCGTCCGAAGTCGCTGCTGTCCATCTCGGGAGCCAGCCAGTAGGTGTTCGTGCTAACGGTCGCGCCGTTCGCGTCGCTGAGGTCCAGCCGCACGAAGTACACGTCGCTCAACCCGTCGATCGCCGGGATCGGGTCCAATCCGACGACGCCGTCCGCCGGAACCGAGACGATGCTGCGGGATACGTATCGCCGTCGCCCCGCCAGGTCGAACACCCGCACCTGCGCCCGCATGTCGTCCGCGTCCGCCGGCGTGTCGTTCACGATGGACACACCACCGTCGTCGTAGCCGTACTGGATGTGCACGGGCTCGTTCGCGAGCTTCGCGCCGAACGTCGATCCGTTCGGCTCCAGGAACCAATCGAACAGGTTCCAATGCAACGAAGGCCACGCGTTGTTCAGCATCCATTGGATCAGCCCGGTGCTGGTGTATCGGTTGCGTGAGAACGCCTCGAACATGGCCCGCTCGTTCTCGTACTGCAGGACCTGGGCCTTCTCGACGTAGTCGGCCAAGCTCGTGGGCTTGCCCAGGCGAGCGTTCATCGCGCGATCGAAGATCCGGAAGTTGTTGAACACGCTCTCCCCCGTGCCCGCGTGGGCCTGCGGCGTCTGGGGCGAGGTCCACAACGCCAGCCGCTCGGCCGGCGTGAGCATCCGCTCGACGTCCTCGAGCTCTGGGATCGAAGCCCCGGCGCTCGTCTCGGTGTTGAAGCCGAACGCGGCACCCGGACCTCGGTCGTCGTACCAGTAGCCAGGTGGAACCCAGTCATAGGGTCCGGTCATCTTCACCCCCGTTGGCCCGGTGGACGGCGAACCGTCCTGGTTGGCCGAGGCCAGGATCGGGTTCGGCCAATCGACATCGCGCAGCGCCTTCACGTACAGATCGGCGATCGGTGGAGGCGGGGCCGTGTCGCTACCGATCATGAAGGCGATCACACTAGGGTGGTTCCGCATCCGCAGGGCCTGCGTGGTCATCGAGGCGGCAGCCACCTCGTAGTCCTCTTGATCCCACTTCGCGTTCTTCTGCCAGCGGTCGCAGCACATCCACCCGGGTAGCACCAGGATCCCCAGCCGATCCGCCTGGTCGAAGAAGTGGTCGGTCTCCAGCTTGCCCTCCAGGCGGATCGTGTTCAGCCCCAGATCGCGGACGTACGTCAACTGGTCGTCGACCCGACCCGGGATCGGACGCAACAACATGTCCGAGGCCCAGCCACCACCGCGAACCAGGATCCGCTTCCCGTTGATCGAGAAGACCCGGTGATGCTCGGGGGTCATCTCGGAGGTCACCTCGCGGATCCCGAACGCGGTCTGGGTGGCATCGGAGATCGCGTCGTCCACCGACGCCGTCAACGACAGCCGTTCGAGCGGTTGATCCCCCATCCGGTACGGCCACCACAACGCCGGATCCGACACGTGGAGCTGGGGGAACACCGCCGCATCGAAGGACACATCCGCCGTCTCACCTGCCGCCAGATCCACATCCTGTGCGAACGTCAGATCGCCGATGGTGCCCTCGACCCGAGCTCGAACGGCGGTGGCACCTCGGTTGGCGACGGTGGCGGTGACGGTGAGGTCGGCCGACGAGGTGTCGGGCAACGGGAGATCCGATGTAACGAACGGATCCGTGATGGTGACGGGACCGGAGCGGCTGATGCTGACGGGCTGCCAGATCCCCATCCCGTGATCGGGAGCCAGGGGGTTCCAATCGATCCAGGTGATCGTGAGATCGTGAGTCGGCTCGACCGGGTCCACGCGGATGGCCAGCACGTTGCGGCCGGGGCGTACCTGGTGGGTCACGTCCAGGTCGAAGGCCCGGAACGTCCCCACGATCCGATCCGGGCCGGCCACCAGCTGGCCGTTGATCCATACCTCGGCTCGGTAGTTGATGCCGTTCAGGTGCAGCCACGTCCGCGCGTCGGGCTGATCATCCAGTCGGAACTCGGTCCGGTACCACCACGGCACCTCGAACCGAGCCTGCGGGACATCTTCGATCGCGTCGCCCAGGTACAGGTCCGGGTACTCCCCCGCCTGTGTCAGGGCGCCCAGGACCGTGGCGGGAACCCGGGTCGGCGTCCATCCATCGGGGACGAAGCCGGTCGTGGAAACGTCGGCTCCCCCTTCGGGGACATCGGTTGTTGGCGCGATGGACCAACCGGTCGCAAGCGTCATGGTCCTCGGTCGGATCGCGGGTGCGGCTGTCCCCCGCCACCAGCTGGAGGCCAGGCTCGCCACTCCCGCCGCCGAGAGTGCGACCAGGGCGAGCGCGACCACGATCGTGGCGCGTCGCGCCGTGCGGTGGGTCTCCATGGGGGCACATATTGGCGGACGGATCGCAGGCTGACACGGCGCCCGGGTGGTGGAGGAGCCGGCCTGTAAGCCGGATCCTGTGCACGGGACTTCCGTCCCGCCGGCGGCCATCTCTCTCAGCGGGCCAACGTGCACCCACCGCCGGGCCGTTCACCGACCCGATGCGGCCTACCCGGCAGCATCGGACGGGCCGCCCGCTGCCTGCTTGGCCTTGCTCCGGGTGGGGCTTGCCGAGCCGGTCCGGTCGCCCGGGCCGCTGGTGGGCTCTTACCCCACCGTTTCACCCTTACCGTCGTGGTGAACCGCGACGGCGGTCTGCTCTCTGTTGCGCGATCCGCGAGGTCGCCCCCGCCTGGCTCTCGCCAGCACCCTGCCCTATGGAGTCCGGACTTTCCTCGAGCGCGAGCGCCCGCGGCCGCCCGGCCGGCTCCTCCGGCGCGAGGATACCCCGTAGACTTCGGCCCCGAACCATGCGTCGGTTCCGCCACCCCCTCGCCGCCACGATCGCCCTGCTGGTGGCCATCGGCTGCTCGTCACCTCTCAGCGGCCCGGTCGCGTCCATCCGACCCCGAGATCTCGACGCCAGCCTGGCGCCCGATTCGATCGGGGCGCGCGCCACCGCCCTTGCCTTCATCCAGGCCTACGCGGAGACGCCGGCCGACGGCCCCGACCGACTGGCCGCACTCATCGCGACGCCGACCCTGAAGCTGTGGACCCACTGGCTGGGGGTCCAGGACCAGGAGTTCCCCGGAACGGCGGACGGCTCGGCCCACATCGCCGACATCGGCACGGTCATGCCGGCGGACTTCGCGAAGGACGTTCCTGGTGCCGAGCTGTACCGAGACGTGGAGGTGGATGCGCAGGAACGTTTCGCGTTCACGCCCGATAGGGGCAAGGCCTTCGATGTGGTGCGCGCCCTGAACGGGCCGATCCGGATGGTGCAGGGTCGCCCTGGTCAATGGCGGGTCGTGGACTTCATCCGCGACGGGGTCCCGATGAGCGCCACGTTCCAAGCCATCGAGGACGTCGTCGTGAACGCGGGACCGACGTTGGCCGTCCAGCTCGACTCGTTCCTGGCGTATCCGCTCTGGCAGTTCGACCTGGTGGTGGCGGCGACCGAACCGTACCGGCTGCCCATCGCCGGGGTGTCGCTCGTGGACGGTGATGGGAAGACCGTCGCAGAGCCCGGAACGGTCACCCGATCGCTCCTGGCACCCGAGGTTGACACCCCCGCCGAGGGCATCGCGACCTTCCCGCTGCAAACCAGCGACCGGGGGCTCGTCCTCCAGCTCCGGTTCCAGGGTCCGCAGGGGACCTCCATCGTGCGGTTCCCATTGGAGGATGTGATCGATCCGATCCCGGTGGCCACCGGCCCGTCGGCAAGCGCCTCAGCGACGCCAAGCCCCTAGGCGCGCCCACGGGAGAGCCACGTGTCGACGCCTTCGTTCGCCAGCCGGTCGGCCTCGGTGTTCCGCTCGCGTCTCACGTGCTCGAATCGGACGCGGGCGAACCGTGCGGCTTGTTCCAGGACGGCCCGATGCAACGGCACCAGGTGGGCCGTCTTCACCCGGTAGGCGCCGGTCAGCTGCTTGATCATCAGCTGGGAATCCGAGCGGAGCAGCACCTCGGTGGCACCGAGCTGGGCGGCTCGTTTCAGCCCTTCGATCGCAGCCGTGTACTCCGCAACGTTGTTCGTGGTCTCGCCTAGTCCCTCGGCGATCTCGGCCAGGACCTCCCCATCGGGCCCCGTGATCTGCACGCCGATGCCCGCCGGACCAGGGTTCCCCCGCGCGGCGCCGTCGCAGGCGACGATCAGAAGACCAGGATCCGTCGGCAGTACTCACACCTCCGGATGCCCTCGGCGCGTTTCAGCTTGTCCAGCTGCATCGCCGACAGCTGCTCGTGACAGGCCTGGCAGATGCCGTCGACGAGGGCGGCGGCGCCCACCCCCTTCTTCTGACGCCGGAGGTCGTCATAGAGCTCCACCAGCTCGGGATCGATCGCGTCGGCGACCTCTCGACGCTCCGCCTCGAGACGCTCGAGCTCCTCGGCCGTCTGGGCCAGCTCATCATCCGCCTGCGAAGCGGTGACGTCCATGCGCGTCCGGAGCTCGGTGGCGACCTCTTCGGCCTCCGTGGCACGGGCGTCGATCGTGTCACGCTGTTCGAGCAGGTTCAGGAGCTCGTCCTCGCGCTCGGTGCGCCGCTTCTTCAGGCTCTCGATCTCGTGCTGAAGAGCCTCGAGCTCCTTGGTGTTGACGATGCTCCCGTCGTACATCCGTTTCTGCTCCGCCGCCTCCTTCTGCGTGATCGAGTCGATCTCGCGTTCCAGCCGGGTCTGATCCCGACCCATCGCGTCGATCTGCAAACGGAGCTCGCCCAAAGAACGTTCGGCGGCATCCGCCTCACCTCGCGCTGCCGACAGGGCCTCCCCGGACTCCAGCGCCGCACGCCGAGCGCGCAGCCGATCGATCGAGGTGTCGGCCTGTTGGAGCGTGAGCAGACGTTCCATCCCCTGCATGGGGCAGGAAGCCTAACGGATGCACATCGGCGCCGGGATCTGACGCGGCGCGGTTCCCGGGCGAGCCCCTCACTCGCCCGGCCCACCCCGAATTACGGGGGGGTGAACGTCACGCTGCTGAAGGAGGTGCTGGTGCCTTGGCCGAGGAACGCGACCGCCGAGAAGATGACCACGAAGATGAAGGCCAGCATCAGGGCGTATTCCACCGCCGTCGCGCCATGCTCAGCGAGCAGCCGATCCCGCAGGTCGGCCTGCCAGACCTGGATGCGGGTGTAGACGCGCATCAGCATGTGATCCCTTTCGTCCCGTCGGGACGGTCGCTTGGGCCGCCCGTCTCGCGGGCGACCCCCTGCGCCGTCTTACCCGAGGTATCGGCAGCTGGGGCACCAGAAGTTGAGCGCGGGTAGGCTGCGCTGATGCAGCGTGAGGCCGACGGTCGCGTGGCCCTGGTGACGGGCGCGGGATCCCCCACGGGCATCGGCTTCGCCGCGGCCGCAGTCCTGGCTCGTGAAGGGGCGGCGCTCGCCATCGCCTCCACCTCGGACCGGATCCACGATCGGGCCGAAGAGCTGCATCGGCTGGGGAGCGACGCCGGGGGGTTCGTGGCGGACCTGACGGATCGATCGCAGGCCCACGGCATGGTGGATCAGGTTCTCGAGCGCTTCGGGCGGCTCGACATCCTCGTCAACAACGCGGGGATGGTCAACGTCGGGCTGGACGACTTCACGTTCCGAACCTTCGCCGAGCTCGATGATGCGACCTGGGACCTGGAGATCGCGATGAACCTCACGACGGCGTTCAACGTGACGCGCCGGGCGGTTCCCGGCATGGTCGAGCACGGGTGGGGGCGGATCGTCATGGTCTCCTCGGTGACGGGGCCGCTGGTGACCAACCCGGGTTCGACCGGCTATGGCGCAGCCAAGGGTGGGATGGACGGGTTGATGCGCGGTCTCGCGCTGGAACTCGGACCCCACGGGATCACGGTGAACTCGGTGGCTCCGGGCTGGATCGCCACGGGCTCGCAGACCGATGAGGAGGCCGACGCGGGTCTGCGCACGCCGATCGGCCGCTCCGGCACGCCGCAGGAGATCGGTGAAGTGATCGCGTTCCTCGCGAGCGATCGAGCCAGCTACCTGACGGGTCAGGCGATCGTCGTGGATGGGGGAAACACGATCCAGGAGACCAAAGGCCCGTAGGCCCGGACCGATAAGCTCGAAGGGCGATGTTCCGCTTCCTCCTCAAGCCGCGGTGGATCGCGCTCGGTCTCTTCGCTCTCGCGATGAGCGCCCTGTGCGTACGGCTGGCGTTCTGGCAACTGGACCGCCTTCACGGGAGGCGCCACTTCAACGCCCTGTACGCGCAGGGGATGCAAGCGTCCCCCGTTCCCCTCGAGGCCTTGCTTGCGCGAACGGATGGCTCGCCGCTGCTCTACCGCCGCGCAACCGTGACCGGCACCTACGACACCGACCGAGAGGTGATCCTGTACGGGCGGACCCAGGACGACCGCCCGGGCAACCACGTCATCACACCGCTGATGCTGCCGGACGGTCGCGCCGTGATCGTCGATCGAGGCTGGGTACCTTTCCAGATGGACACGCCCCCCGTGATCGGGGCCGCGCCGCCCGAAGGTCCGGTCCAGGTCACCGGTCTGGTGTTCGGCTCGGAAGCCGGTGGAGGCGACGCCGGACCCGTGACGACGGTGAAGAGCGTCGACCTCGGACAGCTGGGCGACCAACTCCCGTATCCGCTGCTTCGCGTCTACCTCCAATTGCAGACCCAGGCGCCCGCCCAGCCCTCCGACCTCCCCGTCCCGCCTCCGCCTCCCGCGCTCGACGACGGGCCGCACCTGAGCTACGCCTTGCAGTGGTTCGCGTTCGCGACGATCGCGTTCGGCGGGTTCTGGCTCTTGGCGATCCGTCAGATCCGCGAGGAACGGGGAGCGACGGCCACCTGAACGGGCGATGAACGACCGCCGAAGCCTCCGGAGGGGTGTCCTCCACCCCTGGTAGGGTTAGGTCGAGGGCATCGTTCCATGGTTCGCCTTGAGCAATTCCCTCACACCGGCGCGTCACGCCGGCGCCCAAGGGCAGTTCGTAGGCCCGGACGGCGAAAGGAAGGAGGGATCGCCAGTGGCAACCGGAACCGTGAAGTGGTTCAACTCCGAGAAGGGGTTCGGCTTCATCACCCCCGAGGATGGCGGCGATGACGTGTTCGTGCACTTCAGCGCGATCGCCGGCGAGGGGTATCGCAACCTCGACGAGGGGCAGAAGGTGGAGTTCGATGTGACCCAGGGCCAGAAGGGCCCGCAGGCCGCGAACGTCCGCCCCGCCTGAACCGCAGCACCTGTTGCTCGAAGGGCCCCGCGCTTCGCGCGGGGCCCTTCCGTACGTGCAGGGTGATTCAGAACCGATTGCGCATCGACTCTGCCGCCATGTCGAAGTACTCGTGCAGTGCGCGGACGGCGGGCTCGGGCGGATCCATCTCGGCGATCGCGGCGTTCATGTGCTGCAACCAATGATCGCGTTCGGTCGGCCCGATCGCGAAAGGGGCATGCCGCATCCGTAGGCGCGGATGACCCCGCTCGTCGTTGTACGTGGTGGGCCCACCCCAATACTGAGCGAGGAACAGGGTCAGGTGCCTGCGCGCCGGCCCCAGGTCCTCGGGATGCGGGTACAGGCTGAGCAGTACCGGATCGCTCTCGACGTGGGCGTAGAAGCGATCCACGAGCGACTCGAAGAACGGCATGCCGCCCACCTGGTCGTACAACGTGCGCTCGCCGGGATCCACGGACCGGCAGTCTACGGGCGGCGGAAGCCCCCCAGCAGAGATCGCGTCGCGGGGCTAGGCTCAATCACCCCCACCTTCCCAGGAGTCGGTCGTATGCGAACGCAGGAGCACGGATCCCGAGCGTCCTCACCGACCGAGCCGCTCCAGCCGGTCGCTGATCGGAGCGCAGCCTTCGAGCGCGTCTGGGTGCTCGCGATCGCTGTGATCCTGGCCGCAGTGTTCCTGTCGACCTACGTGCTCCACCCCTATGCGTTCCCGGTGGGCGCCGACGCCCCCGTGTACATCGGGTGGGCCCGCCTGGCAGGCCAGGAGGGCCTGTCCGCCGTCGGTGGTCGGCCCGGGATCCCCGCCATCACCCTCTTGGTGACCGGAGCGCTAGGCACCGACGTGTCCACCATCGTTGCCTCGCTGGAGATCACGTTGGCCGTGACCGTAGCCCTGGCGGCTGCGTCCCTGGCGATGATCGCCACTGCTACGTTCCGCGGTCGCGCGCTCTGGGTGGTGACCGGAGCCCTGACGGGCGCCTACGCGGCCCACCTCGCGGTGGGATACATCGCCACCCTGGCCGTGGGCGCCCTATTCGTGGCCGCCGCGGCGTCGATCGGTCTCGGTTCGCGTCGCGGCGCGGTGGCGGCGGCGATCCTCTTGGGCGCGGCGGGACTGGCCCATCCACAATTCATGGCCATCGCGATGGTGATCCTCTTGGTGACGGCGGGACTGTCCGTCCTTCGTCATGGAGGGGACCTCACGTTGGGATCCGAGCCTGGACGGATCGGCATCGCCATGGTGGGTGGGCTCGGCATCTTCGGGGTTGGGATGGTGTCCTTGATGGCGGGTCCGGCCGCATCGCGGGTGGACACCTCCCGCGACGACTTCCTGCAGCACTCCGGGCTGGGTGCTCAACTCCGGGGGCTGTTCCGCAGCCGACTCCTGGCTCACGCACCCGTCTACGCCCCATGGATCTCCCTCCCCCTCGCCATCGTGGGCGTGCGCGAGGGCGCCGGGTTCCTCAGCCGATTCCTCCGCGCTTGGGGCGTGGTGCTGGTGGTGGGTGTCATCGTGTCGCTCATCACAGGGTGGATCCCGCCCGAGCGCCTCGTGACCTTCGCCTACGTGATCCCGATCGCCGCCGCCGCGGGGCTCATGGGACTGTACCGGCTGATCCGGGGGACCGGGGAGAGCCGGAGACGGCTCTGGATGGGGCTGATCATCAGCACGGCGCTGGCGCTCGGCATGGCGGTGAGCTGGCTCGGCCCATGGTTCCGGACCCCTCCCCAGCTCTTCCCGACGGAGGTGGCTCGCGTCGTCGAGGCCGGCCGGTACGCGGCCGCGACCCCCCCGGGCACCCGGCTGGTGTTCACGGTGAGCGGCCGGCAACCCATCGCTTCGTTCTTCGCCACCCAGGCCGGCAACGCGATCCGGGCCTCGATCCCCGCCGATCGGATCCGCGACGTCAGGATCCTCGTCCGGCCGCGTGGATCCATGGATCAGGAGAACCGCCGCCTCGTCCAGACCTCGATCCGAGAGGCCTTCCCCTCGGCTGGTGTCGGACCTGCCTCCATCTGGTTCGACCTGGCGCCGTTCGATCGGGCGGCGTTCGGGCAGCCTTTCGGCCCGGGAGTCCCCGGCGGGGACGTCGCCCCGAGGATCCTGAGTCGTGGCGTGGGGATCGTGGGGACCGTTCCCGTACCACTCGACAGGATCGTGGATCCGCTGCATCCGGCGTCGCCATGGGGGATCGCGCTCGCGACGTTCGCGGCGCTCATCGTCATGGGTGGAGCCGGGTACGGTTGGGCGCGGGCCACGACCGGTCCGGGACCCGCCGCGCTCGCGCTGTCCCCCGCGTTCGGTCTTGCCGGCCTGCTCCTGTGTGGCCTCATCGCCGACCGGCTCGGCCTATCGCTGAGCAGCCGCGGCGTCGGGGTGGCTGGCCTCCTGATCCTGACCGGAAGCGGGCTCCTGGTCGCACGTCGTTACCCGGACGAACCGCACCTGTCACGGTGAGAAGAACATGCCGCGCGAGGCCCAGCCCTGTCCGCGTGCGGCGTCCACGCGATGCAACGTGCCGGCGCGCGGCGTCGTCCCCGCCAGCTCCACCGCATAGAGCGAGCCGTTCTTGCGACCGAAGTAGATCGTTCCCTCGGCGAACGTCATGCCCCGAACGCTGCCCCACGGGATCTTCCCTCCCTCGTCTGCCACGAACGGGGTCGCTCCGATCACGTCGCTCTCGGGTGTGAAGTATCGGTAGTGGAGCCCCTTGTCGCCCGCGATGGTGTAGTACAGCCGACCGCGACTGAAGAACATCCCCGTCAGGCGGGGGACCGGGAACAGGTTCGGCCTCTTCCTGGTGAGGCCCAACAGGTCGACTGCCTGCGGGGGTCCAACGCTGCTGCCATCGAACGTCCTCACGTACATCCGGCCGTCACTCCAGCCCGTGAAGAGCCTCCCATCGGTGAAGAACGCCCCGCGGGCGTGCCGCCACTTGACGCCGGGGGTCGACAGATCCGACGGCGCGCCCGCGCTGGAGCCGTCGAACGCCCGCTCGCGCAGGACCCCGCTGCCTGATCGTGGGACGGTCACGAGTGTGCCGGGCAGGGTCGCCGTCGTCGGCGTTGGGACGCTCGTCCCTCCCGCCAACGGGAAGAACGCGATCTTCGCGTGGATCTCTCCGGCGACCCGGTCGGTGTCGGATCCGAACCACAAGCCGGCCGGGGTCACCAGGAACGCGAAGACGCCGCTGCCACGAGGGTTGCGACCCGGGTTCCACCGGAGCGGCAATCCGTTGACCGGATCGAGGGCCGCGATCCCACTGCGGGCGACCGCACCCGGTCCCTGCGATTCGAACCCGTAGCCGTTGTTCCACCATCGCTCGTGACCGCCCACGTAGATCGCTGTGCCGGTGACGGCCACGCTGTACGTCGTGTCGCCGCCCGAGTAGTCGATCCACACCGGATGGGCACCGGATCCGCCCTCCGCAGACCAGCGCGTCACGGTGTCGCACAGCCTGCCGGTGGAAACGATGCCGGGGAACCCCCGACCGGTGGTGACGACCACGAAGTACGACCCATCGGGTGAGAAATCGATGTCCTTCACCCATGAGTCGAAGAAGCTGATGCAGTCGTAGGCGAAGTCGCGGGTGCTCCAGTTCGAGACGCGGACGGGGTGGGCGTCCAGGTTGATCATCGCGATCTGCTTGCGATCCAGGCCGGCGACCTTCGTGAAGTTGCCGACAGCCACCAGCCGCGAGCCGTCCGGCGAGATGTCGAAACGGTGGATCCGGCCGGTTCCACCGTTCATCCTGCCGGTGAACGGGAGCTTCACCCCGGGATCCACGGCTCCCGTGATCGGATCGATCGCGGCGAACCTGGATCGTTGCGCCGTGCCGATCCGGGAGAAGGCGCCCCCCACGTACAGCCGCCCCCCCGACACCGCGAGGTCGTACACCGCGGACCCCTCGGTGACCTGGGTATCGAAGGCACCCACCACATGTCCGTCCCCCGCGTCCAGCTTCACCAAACGGTGGCGCGCGGTGCCGTTGACGCGGGTGAACGTCCCTCCGACGAAGACCGCGCCGCCGTCGGTGGCGAGCGCGCGGACCTCGCCGTTGGTCGTGGGGGTGAAGCTCGACGAGATGGCTCCCGAACCCACGTTGAAGGCGAAGAGGTTGTTCCGGGTGAGGATCGGCCCACCGCTCGCGGCGCGGACCTGCGAGAAGTGGCCGCCCGCCACGATCATGTTCCCCACGATCGCGAGACTCAGGATGCGGCCGTCCAGCACGTCGGGCGTGAAGTTCGACGGATCATCCGAGACGATGCGGGGCTGCGACACGGGTTGGGCGCCGGCCACCGCGACGGTCGTCAGCACGAACACCAGTATCAGGCCGGCCATGCGGACGGGCCGCTTCAACGGAGCCTACCCTTCCTACCCGTTCCGAACGGTCGGGGTGGGCCGGCGCCTCCGCCTGCCCACCCCGCCGCTCGCGGGGATCCTTCGGTGGTTCGGGTAACGCTGATCAGATCACGAAGAACCCTGTCGAGGACCAATCGATGCTGTTGTCGATCATCGCGGACGAACCGGTCGGGTGTCCCCGGCCCCACGCGCCACCGCTCCACGCTACGCGGTTCAGGGAACCGTCGGCCAGGGCGTAGTAGAGGTTCCCGTCAGCGACGGTCATGCCCCGCACGTTGCCCCACGCCACGCCGTCGGCGCTGGTGCTGCTCACCAGGAGGGGGGCGCCCACGACGCCGCTCTCCTGCGTGAAGGCCCGCGCGTACAGGCGACCCTCGCCCTGGACCGTGTAGTAGATCCAGCCACTGTCGAACGCCATGCCCGTGACGTTCGACAGGACCGCGGCCAGACCGGGGATCTGGGTCGCTGTCCCCGGGATCGTGTACTGCGGACCGGGGGCGTTCTCGAGTCCATACAGGTTCATGGCGGTGGCGTTGCCAGCCGTGGAGCCGTTGAACGAGCGCACCGTGAACGTCCCGTTGCTTCGGCCCGTGTACAGCTGGCCGTTCAGGACGAACGCGCCGTGCACGTCGCTCCAGTCGACGGTGTTGGCGACCACCGTGGAGCCCACGAACGTGTTGCCGTCGTAGGAGCGGGCCACGATGTCGCCGTTGCCGGACTGGTTGACCGTGTAGAAGGTCCCGGGCAGGTCGCCCGTGGCCGTGCTGGGCGGCGTGATCCCGCCCGGCTGCGTCGGCATGAACGCCAGCTTCTGGTGCGTCTCGCCGGCGATCCGGTTGGTGTCGCTGCCGAAGAAGAATCCATCCGCCGTGGACACCATGGCCAACACGCCCTTGCCCCGCGGATTGCGGATCGGGTTCCAGGAGAAGGGCAAGCCGTTCAGGGGGTCGTGGGCCGAGAAGCCGGTCCGCGAGACGCCGCCCGGGTAGGGGTTGATGCAGAACCCGCACCGGTTCGGGTTGTAGGGGTTGTTCACGAACTGCTGGTGGCCGCCGCCGTAGATCGCCGCGCCGGTCACGAGGACGCTGTGGAAGGAGTCGCCGCCCGTGTTCGTGACCCACTCCGGGTCCTGGTTCGGACCCGTCCGGTCCAGGTTCCACCGCGACATCGAGTCGCACGCCGGGTGGAGCCAGTTGGCGCCGGTGGTGACCGCGGCGAAGTACGAACCGTCCGGCGAGATGTCGATGTCTCGGATGTAGTGGGCGAACGCAGGGATGCACCACGCCGCCATGATCGACGTGGGATCGGGGGCGCTCGGATCGGTCTGCTGGAAGAACGTGGTGCTCCAGGACGTCAGCCCGACGGGGTTGGACCCGGTGTCCAGGATCGCGATCTGATCGCGCTTCTGGCCGTTCACCTGCCGGAAGTTGCCCGTCGCGACCAAGCGGCTTCCGTCCGGCGTCAGGTCGATCTTCCACACCCGCATCACGGGCGTGGCCGGGTCACGGCCCGGGAACGGTGGGGCGACGTAGGGATCGGTGAACTGCACGTTGAAGCTCGGGTCCGCGTTCCCCGTGGTGGTGTCCAGGCGGGCCATGCCCGAGTGCGAGGCTCCCCCGATCGTCGTGAACTCACCGGCCACGTAGAGTTGGCCGTTTCGAACCGCCAGGTCGAGCACCTGGTCGTTCGGGTTGCTGCGGAACGAGGTGATCGTGGCGCCGGTCGCGGCGTTCACGCGCAGCAGACGCCGGTAGGTGGTGGCGCCCCCCACCTGGTTGAACTTCCCGCCCACGAAGATGGACCCGCTGGGTCCCGGCGCGATCGCCTCGACGGCACCGCTGAGGTTCATCTGGAACCCCGTGTCGACGGTGCCCGTCGTCTGGTCGAACGCGAAGATGTAGGGCCTGGAGATGTTCGCCGAGCTGCCGGCGTTACGCACCGTCGTGAACGTACCGCCCACGTACACGCGGTTGTTCATGACGAGCAGGGCGTTCACGCGCCCGTTCTGGATGTTCGGCGTGAAGCCGGCAGGGTTGGTGCTGACCACGACGGAATGAGGGATGTTGACCGCGTTCGCCGGAAGGGCGAGCGTCAACGTCAGCGCAGCGAGGGCGATCAGCGAGGCAGCCGCTCGCACCTTCGCTCGACGGGAGATCGAACGCATCGGGGGGATCCTTTCTGCGGCCGGGGGTTCGGGGGGCCCGGACGACGGCCCACGATAGCGTCCTGCGGGGGACATGTCGTCGGTCCTACGGACTAGTTCCTTCGGGAGTCAGCTCGGTACCGTTCGGCTTCCTTTCGGCTCGAGAGTCGCTGCATCCCTGGCTCGACTGGTCCATGATGACCATCCCTGGACGGGAGGGACGATGGCTACTACCGACGCAACACGCGAGGCGTTCGTGGGACGGCTGTTCGACGCCAGCCTGGGGACGATGGACGTCCTGTCCATCTACCTGGGGGATCGATTGGGCCTGTACCGCGCGCTCGCAGAGCATGGAGCCCTGACGGCATCCGGATTGGCGGACGCCGCGGGCATCGACGGGCGGTACGCCCGTGAATGGCTCGAGCAGCAGGCGGTCACCGGGATCATCGAAACGGATGCCGATGCTCCAGCGCAGGATCGCCGGTTCTCACTCCCTGCGGCCCACGTGGAACCGCTCACCGATCCCGAGAGCCCATATTCGATGGCGCCGCTCTGCCGATCGGTCGCAGCGCTGGGGATCGCCCTGCCGTCGATCCTGGACGCCTTTCGCAGCGGTGAAGGGGTGCCGTGGGAGAGCTACGGCGACGACATGATCGAAGCGCAGGGTGACTTCAACCGCCCCTGGCTGACGAGGTCCTTCGCTACCGAGTACCTCCCGTCCATCCCCGACGTCGACGAGCGCCTGCGCTCCGGAGCCCGCGTGGCCGACGTCGCGTGCGGCGTGGGCTGGGCCGCGATCGCGATCGCGATCGCCTACCCCCAAGCGACCGTGGATGGGTTCGATGTCCATGAGGGCTCGATCCGTCGTGCGACGGAGCATGCCGCCCAGGCGGGGGTCG
>CAWGVY010000005.1:0-224468 GCA_963826185.1 uncultured Actinomycetes bacterium
CGAGAAGCTGGAGCTTGACTACACCGGGCGTTTCGGCAGCGTTCACATCTTTGGGCTCGACGAGGCCCTCACGCACATCACTCGACGAGCATCTCTCGCCTGACTCCAGCGTTACTCGACCTGTCTGCTCCCTGGCCGACGAAGGGATCAACCGCGTGGTCAAGGCGGCCGCCCGTGAAGAGTGGCTCTCCACGCGGACCACATACTCTCGTCGAAGTGGAGAACCGCCAGATTGCGATCTAGACGCCTGCAACCCGAGCGAGCAGATCAGGCTCCCGGCATCGCTGGCGGCAGCGGTGGCGAGCCGCCCGGAGCTGGCGGGGTCGCCTCTCCTGCCCCCGCGCCCCGATCCCAGATCCGGTTGAGGTGCTCCTGGATGTAGATGCCGTTTCCCAGTGACAAGACAAACATGAGCACGATCACGAGCGCAGGTTCGAGCTGCGGCTGGACCGTCATCCGCTGCTCGACCCCCTGCACATGCCGGGCTGTGTTGTACATCGCGATGAACGGCGGGACGATGATGATCCACCCGAAGAGCATCGCCATCAGCGAGCGCGTGGGGCTGATCGACTCGTCATGCTCGAACCGCCTCAGCTCGTCGTTCACCTTGTAGTACCAATAGAGGAAGTAGATCCCGAATGTGACGACGCTCAGCCCCAGCACGCCCAGCGGGTTCCGCTTGAGGAAGGGCTGGCCCTCGATCGAGACGGTTTCGGCCACGTCACTCCCCCCGTTCCGTTCGCGACAGTCTAGAGGTCTTGCCTTCGCGGTCTTCGCTGGCCCCGACGACGATCGCCCCCGGGTAGAGCTTCTGCAATAGCTTCGGGTCGGTTCAGCGCGTCAACATCGCCAACAACGCGATCCCGACGATGACCGCCGCGAGGGACAGCACCGCCTGCCATCGCTGAGAGGGACCTTCGCCGATCGGATCGGTTCGGGGATCATGAACGGATCGTCGAAAGGACCTGGTCCGTGCCCACCGGTGGTGCGCCCTTGTCGGTACGGCATGGCGTCATCCTACGTCCACGAGCTTGGTGGGTGGGCTGCTGGGGGTCTGGACGAAGGAACCTCGCTCGGTCGTCGTAGCGCTGATGCCATGCGCACGCCTTCGGGGAAGACGCTACCGACCTGCGAGGGACCCCCAGCAGGGCCCGTCCGATGCCGACGCTATGCGCGGTCGGGAGCTAGGCCAATAGGCCGAAGGTCGGTCCTTCGTGAGCGGAGATAAGATCCGGAACCAGGCGGCCCCGATCCCCTCGCCGGTCGCGTCGACCTCTGCGATAACGCCGCGTCACCAGATCGCATCCAACCCTCGACGTAGTGACGGTACTCATGCGGCCGATCATCCGAGACTCCCTCTGACTCACCTTCCACATCGGAGGGGTTCTGCCCGAGGGCCATCCAGAGTACGTCGATGTCGTCAAGGTCCCGCCGTGCGGATCGAATCTCATCCTCATCGGTCACGGGATCTCGATTGCGGTCATGCGGTCAGGTTATGGAGGCAGAATCAAGGGGCACAGCGCACTGGTCTGCGCCAGCGCTAGCAGATGTACCTCGAGGGAGGGTGCCATGTCCCTTCAAGGGTCACGCCGATCGCTCAGTTCATAGCGAGAAGAACGTTCGAGGTCACTCCTTCGCAATTGGATTGCCGGCGCGAACCACGCCGCCCTCGATGACTCGGCAGCAGTTCATGCCCCGAAGACGCATCGCCTTCCCTTCGGCGGAGTTCACGAAGGCGAGCGCCTCTTCGCCGAAGCGCGCCGAGAACTTGGAACACCCGGTGTGGGGTTTGTCGCTGACCTCGAGGAGCACCGCGCGGCTCCAGTCGCGAACCGGCAGGGAGGTTGGCCAGGCTGAGGTCCATGTCAACGCAGAGCTGATCGCCTGCCAGCGGCCACCGGTCCACGTCGCCCGCCAGGATCGCGACGGACCGAGCGTTCATCAGGGCGATCCTCCTCGGCATCTGATGACGGGTGCGGGCGGGACCTCCACGAGTCACCTTCGAGTCCGAGACCAGGCTCCACCCGTGCGCTCGCCGCGGACGACTTCTCGTCCATCCACGGTCGGTCGACAAACGATCAACTCGACCTTGCCCTCCTTCCGAGGCGATCCAGCGATATGAGCGAGCCCGTCTTGAAGCGCAGCCGCACCGGTTTGACTCATGTCATGGCTCTCCCACTCAGACCGGAGAGACACGGTACTTGCACAGGTGCCCATCGTCCCGGTTTCGCGGCCGTGTGCCCTGCAGCTTCTGCCTCGCCTTGCGAGCTTGCCTGCACCCCTGGCGCTCATTCCGCGGCCATCAAGGCCCGAGCCACAACCAGCGCCGAGCGGTTCAGCCGGCCAGACCGTGGACGTTCACGGTGGCGCGGACCCTGGGGCGGCATCGATGAGAAGGCGGGACACCTCAGGACTCTGACACGCGCCTCGGTTGACCGTGTGTCGTTCACGGCCCAGCTCAGATGACCGGGCGCCGGGCGCGGCCATGGGTGCCTGACGAATGGGGACCCGGAATCCGTTCCCGCCAAGTGCAGGGCGGCTTGACCGGCCGGTGAACTTCGCCAACGATCGGTTCCACATGGAACCACCATCCGAACGTGACGACGCCGGACGACGGCCGCTGACCGAGAACGAGCGGGATGAACTCCTCGACCAGCCGCTCCCAGGTGTGTGGTCAACGCTGACATCTGCGGGCAGGATCCACTCGGTTCCGGTCCACTTCGTGCGCCGGAACAGCGAGCTCCGCGTTCTCACGGGCCGCGATTCGGTCAAGAGTCGGAATTCGCGTGCGAGCGGCCGAGCCACCCTCTGTGTCGAAATGACTCTCGATGGAACCGACCGGCGCTTCGTGACAGCTGAAGGACCCGTTCGGGTCGAGCAGCCGGTCTTGCTAGAGGATGTGTTCGCTCTCGCCGAACGCTACGGTGGCCACTACGCTGCGTATCCGAATCTGGACTCGTACGGCGAAGGCGTGATCCTGGTTCTCGAGGCGGAGCAATGGATCGCGTGGTCAGACGCGGATTGAGGGGATCAGTGGAACCCTCAACGAGGTACCGCAGGAGGTCTTCGCGCAGCAGTGCGATGATGGGCTCTGAGCTCGCCCGGGGTCATCGTGCGTAGGACGACCACGCTCCTGCTCTTCGCTGCCTTGTTCGTCGCCGAGCTCGGATGGTCTGGGATCTCGCCCCTTCTTCCGACCTACCAGGACCAGTACGGGCTCACGGATGTGGCAACCGGCCTCATCGTCTCGTTGGCCGGCGCGGGGATCTTGATCGTCAGCCTGCCGGTTAGTGGTCTCACCAACCGGTTCTCAGTCCGGAGCCTCACCCTCTGCAGCTTGGGTGTGCTCGCCATAAGCAACCTCGTCGTCGGGCTCTCGGGCTCCTATCCGCAACTCCTAGTGGGAAGGATCACCTTCGGTGTTGGCCTCGGGATGATCTGGGTGACGGGAACGACCTGGCTGCATGACGCCTCCGGAGAGCACTCTGCACGTGCCCTCGCACTCACGACATCCGTAGTCGGCGTGGCGAGCCTACTGAGCCCGCCGCTCGTTGGCTGGCTCGGCGAAACGTTCGCGCCAGGAACGCCCTTCATCGTGCTAGCGCTGCTCTGCGCGAGCGTCTTGATCATCCTTTCCCTGCTTCGAACTCAGACCGGACGAAGACCTGAGTCGAATCCCTCCTTACACGACATGCTTCGGGCCGCTCGGGGAGACCGCCTCATGGTCATGAGCCTCGTGCTGACGCTCGCGGTGGCCCTCGCATGGATGAGCGTTGAGCTCCTGGTGCCACTTCGCCTCGACGCGGCCGGGTTCGATGCTTCGCGGATCGGACTTGCGTTCGCCGCCGCGTCCATCGTGTTCATCGTGGCAAGCGTGATCACGTCGGCTCGCGCGGAGCGCTACGCGACGGCCAGGCTGGCCACTGTCTGGACCGCCGCCTTTGCACTCACCCTGCTGATCGCCGCGATCGGAGTCGGCGTGACTCCAACCATCGTCTTTCTCGTTGCGGCTGGCGTCACGAGCGGTGTCCTCGTGGCGCTTTCTTTCCCACTCGGGGCCGCGGGCGCCGCCCAAGGTGGATTCAGCGTTGCGGTCGTCGGCGCCCTGATCAATGTGATGTGGGCGGCTTCGAGCATCCTGGGACCGATCCTCGGGGGCGTCGCAGCCGAGACCGTTGGTGACCGTTCGTGGTTCGTGGGCCTGGCGGTCATCGGACTTGGGGCCACCTTCTGGATGGCGCGAAGTCTCGGTCGCGAGGACGGGGCGCCAACACTGTCGGCCTCATCGAACCCCTCGGTCGGTCAGGTGCCCCTTAGACCTGACGAACGACTTCCATGAGCACCCTGTTGACCCATCGGGGCTCGCCCGCATCGGGCGGGCCCTCGACGAGCAGCGCATCACGACCAAGGTCGCGATCGGCTGCCGCTGTCAGGTAACCAATGGACGACGGTAGTCGGAAGCTAGACAGTCGAGTGCTTCGACCGTGCGTCGATCTGGGCGACCCGACGATCAGCTGGCTAGCCGGCTCTGGTCGCTAACCGTGTGTCATGGATCGGGCAGTGCCGGTTGACCGTGTGTCGTTCACGGCCCCAGCTCAGATGACCGCGTGTCTTGAAGGGCGGGGCGAACCGCGAGCCGGCCACCGCCTATCGGAGACCTCCGACCCACGGATAACAGTCCCTGAGAAGTCGTCCAGGGCAGCCCATCCACGTCCACCACGTCGGGAGATCGCGGTCAAGGATTCCACTTACGTCCAGAGTCGTCCGAAATCCACGGGCTCGGCTGTCAAATCGGCTGTCAGGGGGCTTACCTTCCACGCACCCGCGAGTCCCGACGCATTGCGGGCTCGCCAATCGGAGGCCACCAGTTCCGACACGTTCGAATGTCGCGTCGTAGCCCTGTACAGCTGGAACATGAGCGTGATGACCGCGAACTTCTTCGCACCGACGCCAGATGCGCGAAGAAGGCACGTCCTTCCCTCGTCGTACCCCCGCCGCCACGAAGACAGCGACGATGGCGGCTTGGGTGAG
The DNA here is from genome assembly GCA_963826185.1 of uncultured Actinomycetes bacterium. Lineage (GTDB taxonomy): Bacteria > Actinomycetota > UBA4738 > UBA4738 > HRBIN12 > JAOUEA01. The sequence goes on from CAWGVY010000005.1 coordinate 5,032, forward strand.
GTGCCCCGTCTGCCACGCTCCGTCGATACGTGCGGTCTACGAAGGCCAGGACGAAGCCGCCGGGGAGACGGCGATCCGGTCGAGGGATGGCTCGCCGAACGCTTGGTCCACCGAGAACGCCACGACGTTGGCCCCAGCGAGCCGGACGACATCTGGCGTGAGCAAGGGGATGACCACGACCAACTGATCGACGAGCAACTGGTCGAGGCGTGCCCAGCACATCGCCGCGGGCACCCCGAGCTCGGCCGCGCATCGTCGGTAGTCGCTTTCGATGCTCGGAACCCGCCGCGTGGAGTACCCCCACCCGCGGAGCTGGTCGGGCGTCGCTCCGAGCAGGGACGGGCTGCAGTAGGTCAGGCACGAGGCCAGTTCCTGCGTGAACATGTTCCCGGCGTCTGGGTAGTCCGCTGTCCATCCTCCTCCGCTGCAGAGCGCGACGTGCGCCCTCGGGTCGGAACAACCGGTGATCTTCGGGAACGTGGCCACGATCCCCATCTCGGCGAGTGCGGCCTCGAGCGTCGCTCGTGTCTGTGCCGTCCCACTCTCCACCACAACGGCGACGCCTCGGCACACAGGGCCCGAGCACTTCCCACCGATCCCATACCCGGAGGCGTCCATCTCCGCCTTCACCGAGCCTGGGTCGGCGGGCGTGGCGAACACGTTCCACGAGGCGAGGAACGAACCCTCCATCGGGTCCGGCACCACATGAGAGACAGGCGGTCCCTGGGAGGACGATGCCCTGCGCGTCTCCTCAGCCAGAGCCCCATGGTCGAGCGCGAGGGCCAATGCCCGGCGCACATGGACATCGTCGAACGGTGGTTGGGCGGTGTTCATCAAAAGGGCGCGCGAGGTGGCGCCGGTGGTGGTGAAGATCCGGTCGCTCAGCGAGGCAGTCGCCCGATAGTCGCTCAGCACGCTCGGCGGCGGGTCCTCGCCCACGATCGCATCGATGGTCCCAGCCTCGAGCATCGCGTAGCGCCGCGCGCTCGATGGCACGATGGAGATCTCTATCCGATCGGGGAACGCGGCTCGGTTCGGATCCGTTACCGGGTCCCACGACGGATCGCGAACAAGCATTACCCGTCCGGTGGTGAGGAAGACGTCGCCGAACCCCCACCCGGGAGTGAAACCGGAGATCGGAGCCTGCGTCCGGGGCGGGACCGTGAGTTCGAGATCGCCCGCGCCCTCGAACATGTAGGGCCCCGTCGCGACGAGGAAACGCCCATACCCCTCTGCTGCCGGTGGATCTTCCAAGTCGGGCCATACGAATGGATGGCCCGTCGCGGCGCCGAGCGTCGCGTTCGGATCTCCCGGCAACGGCGGGATCGGCGACGTGAACGGCATCGCGAACAGATGGACGATCGACGTGTCGGGGCGGGTCTCCTGGATCTGCAACGTGAACTCATCGGGCGTCGAGACGCCGTCGATGGCGTCCTTCTTCCCGTCCGCATACTCGGAGAAGCCCTCGATCAACGAGAGGTATCCAACGCCCGGGCCCCCGGCCGCATCGGCGCTGCCGGTGCGCAGCAGCGCGCGAACGACGTCGCCCGCCGTCACTTGGACGTCCTGCAGCGGCGGCGCGTAGTGGACACCTTCTCGCAGATGGAAGGTCCAGGTCATGCCGTCGGGCGACACCGAGGGCGAAGCGGTGGCGAGATCGGGGACGGGGTGCGTTCCCGCGATGTCGGGCACACCCTGATAGGTCATGAGGGTTCGAAGCAGGCAGCATCGCAGCAGCTCCCACTGTGGGTCTGTGTAGGAGGTCTGCGGATCCAGTCCTTGGTCGGTCGGCGAGGTCATCACCACATGTAACGTGCCACCTCGGGGACCGGCGGAGGTCGTCGTTGGGCTCGGCGCGCCGTGCGACGTGCATCCCGCGACGACGATGGCCACCGCGATGATCGGAGCGGCGCGCCTCCGAGGTCGAATGGAACGTTCGATCCGTCTCAACGATCCACCGATGATCATGCTCCTTGGAGGGCGACCCAAACCGCGCCTCGATCATCAACCGTCATCGGGCCGGGGGTTGCCCCGACGGGCAGCACCGCCACGACCGAGCCGTCGGATGGGTCCAGACGAACGACGGCCTTGGAGACCGAACACGAGACCCACACGGCCCCCGCCGTAACGGCGATGGCCGTCGGACCGTCGCACCGATCCGCGAGGATTTGGTGCACGAGGGTCGTGCCCGACGAAGCGAGGGCGCTCACGCTGTCGCTCTCCTCACCTACCGTCCACACCAACCCGTTCGGAGCGATGGCAAGCGCAGCCGGCACGTCGTTCCCCGTCCCGAAAGCTACGACAGACCGCTCGGGATGCGCGGCATCTACCCGGAACACCGACGGCACCCGACCGGCGGCGACCCAGACGGATGGGGACGATCCGCGCTCGGAGACCCGAAGCTCGATCGGGCCTGTGCCGCTTGGGAGTGCCAACGAGATGGGTGGCTTGCCGGTCGCCAGGTCATAGCGGATGACCGTTGAACCCAGCGGGTCGGCGATCCACAGGGCCCCGGCGCCTGCTGCGATCGGGTAGCTGCCGTCGGGAACGGAGCCGGAGAACGGAGCGGCGACGAGGCCGGGATCGATCTTCGCCGGGTCCAGTACGTCCACGCGGCGCTGGACATCCGAGCTGAACCCGTAGGTGACCCACACCCGACCGTACGCGAACGCGACGCCGGTGGGCGTGGACGGAGTCCCGAACACCTGGGTCGTCTCACCGTTCGAAGGATCGATGCCCAAGAGCGTGTCGTTCGCGTTGATGACCCACAACCTCCCTGAGCCTGAAGCGATGCCATCAGGGTAGGCGTGGGAGCCCACGGAGATGACATCGTCGAAGGTTCCGCTCGCCTCGTCGATCCTGGCGACGGTGTCGGGTCCCGGGACCGGAGCATCCGAGCTTCGGTTGAGAACGACCACGACCGATACGGTCGCGATCACAGCAACCACGGCAGCCGCGACGAACGGAGCCCACCTTCGCCGGCGTCCGCTGCCCGGCTGGATCGCCGCCAGGCGAGCTTCCGCAACAGCGGGCGCCATCGCGGGTGCGCGCGGGTGACCCTCCACCGAGGTCACGGCCACCACATGCCACTCGTCTTCGACGCCTTTCAGAGAATAGATGCCTCGCTGCTCGACCCCGAACCCCGCCCCGCGTGCGAGTTCTGCGGCCGTGCCCGAGACCAGGACGTCGCCGGCACCGCCGAGCCCCATGATCCGAGCGCCGACGACCACGGTGATGCCGCCGAGCTTCTTTCCGATCCGCTCGCACTCGCCGAAGTGGACGCCGGCGCGGATCTCGATCCCCAGTTCCCGTACGTCATCAGCGATAGCACAAGCGCATGCGATGGCGGGCGCGGGCTCACGGAAGCTCGCGAAGAATCCGTCACCGGCGGTGTCGAGCTCGCGACCACCGAAGCGCTTCAGCTCCCGTCGCACGATCCGGTGGTGGCCGTCAACGAGCGTCTTCCACCGCCGGTCCCCGAGCTCCTCTGCGATAGCGGTCGAGTTCACCATGTCCGTGAAGAGAACCGCGGCGAGGATCCGTCCCGAGGTCGATGGCTGCATCGCGCAACGAGTCTGGCCCCCACGACCGGCGACGTAAAGCGAACCGAATGACGTTCGAAGAGAAGGACTCTAGGCAGGGGGGCCTCAAGGGCGAATGCGGATCGGATCGTCAACATGCTGCGGGGGTGGGAATCGAACCCACAACCTGGATCAGAGGTCGCAGTCGGTAGCCATCCGGTCCGGCCTCCCGCCGCCGCCCTACAGCCCGAACCAGCGTGCGCTGCGGCTCGACGCGAACTCGGCCTTCTCGGCGGCCGTCTCCATCGACGGTGGCACGAAGGAACCGGTGGGGTGGCCCGGGGTCGAGTAGAAGTCCACATCCACGCGGCCGACCTGCTGCCCGCCGAACTCGATGTAGCACGAAGCGGTGCCGTCGTAGCCGGGTGGTGGGCTCGTCCCGCGGATCCGCGCGATCAGCTGGTCGGCCACCGCGCGCGCCGCGCCCTCCGCGAACACCCCGGCTTTGGGCGTGCCCACGCTCGTGACGTCGCCCACCGCGTAGACGTCCGGGAAGCGAGTCGCCAGGGTCCGCGGATCCACGGGGATCCACCCGTCCTCCGCCAGGCCGGAGCGCTCCACGACCTCCGGCGCGCGGTGAACCGGGATGCCCAGGAACAGGTCGAAGGGGAGCCGCCGGCCGTCGTCCAGCACGGCCTCCCGCGTGCCGGGATCGAGCGCGGCGATCCTGCGTCCGGGCACGAACTCGATGTCGCGTTCGGCGAACGTCGCCAGGAGCGCCTCCGAGGTGTCGGGGGACGGGGGGATCGGGACGCCGAACGGGATCACGACCTGGATCCGCACGTCGTCGCGGGCGCCCCGCTCACGCAGGTACTGATCCAGCAGGAGGGCCGCCTCGCTGGGCGCCGGCGGGCATTTGAACGAGGGACCGCACACCCCGACGATCGCCGTACCGGCGGCGAACGACGGCAGCACGTCGCGCAGGGCCTCGGCGCCCAGGACCGAGTAGAACTCGTGACCGGCCTCGGTCAGACCCGGCGTGGCTGCGGGGTCCAGATCGGCGCCGAGCGCCACCACCATCACGTCGGCCTCGTAGGCCTCCAGGTCCGTCTCGACGCGGCGCGCGTCGGGGTCGATCGAAATGATGGTTTCCTGCCGGAACCGGACGTGGGGGGTCGTGATCTCCTGGTAGGGGAGTCGGACCGCCCCGGGCGTGCGCATGCCGAACATCACGTCGAGCTTCGAGAAGCCGAACACGAAGGCGTCTGCGCGATCGATGAGGGTGACCTGGACCTGGTCGCCGAGCGCCTCCGAGAGCGTGGTGGAGAGCTCCAGCCCGCCGAAGCCGGCGCCGAGGACGAGTACGGATGTGCTCGTCAGCGGACCCCGCTCTGAGCCGCGCCGGCGCCGCCTGCGTCGCGGACCAGAGCGACCAGCCGCGCGAAGTTGATCGTCCAGCCCACGCCGAAGACCTGCGGGACGAACAGCCGGGACTCGTCGGGGTTCCACCAGCGGCTGCGCGCTCGCTCCACCGTCGGCATCCGGAAGTCGTACGGGACGAAGCCGACGACGGTCCCCTCCCAGGTGCGCTCGTCGGCGGGACGCTGGAGCTGCTCCACGATCGCCACGCACGCAAGGACGATCCCGGTCCACTTGATGAGTTTCCGCAGGCCCTTCATCCCGTCATCGTCCCACGACATGCGGACATCCGCACCGAACGGCTCGCCCCCGGGATCCACCTACTCGGTGGTCGGCACCGATAGCCTGGCCGTGGTTGCCCACACGATGGCGATGCCCGCCACGATCCCCAGCGCCGACCCCAGGAACATCTGCCGGGCACCGACGTGCTCGTAGACGTACCCCCCCACGAGACTGCCGACGATCGGCGAAAGCCCCTGCGAGCAGATCTGCTGCAGCGTTTGACCGGTGTTCCTGAGCGGCTCGGGTACCAGGGTGCCGGTGATCACCACGAGCGTCACGTAGGTCAGGCCGAACCCGACGCCGATCGCGATCCTGATGGCGCTCACGGCGAGCGGCGACTCGACGAACGCCCACGCGAACGAGGCGGCCGCGTACACGGACGCGCCGGCCACGAACACCCGCCTGGGGCCGAACCGGTCCAGCAGGGAACCGCTCGAGCGCATGAAGGGGATCTCGACGAACGCGCTCACGCCCGCGGCGATCCCGACCAGGACCGGTCCCTTGCCGCCGGCCGCGATCTGCAGTGGCACGAAGTCCCATGCTGCGTGCGTGGATGCGCCGAGCACGAACAGGCCGAGCAGGTAGACCGGCAGCCGAGGCACGTGCATGAGCGCATCCCCCAGGGATCCGAACGCCGACGACGGATGCTGCGGGGCCGGTCGCGTGGTTCGGAACCACCCCACGTACCATGCCGACCCGACGACCCCGACGGCGTAGATGGGCAACATCGGTCCCAGTCCCACCCACTGGAACAGCATCCCGAACGCGATCGCCCCCACGCCCCACCCGACGCTCGCCCACAGTCGGAACGATCCGTACTCGTTGAGCCGGGGACCCAGGATCCACACCGCCAGGGCGTCGGTCAGAGGGGTCTGAGGGGCTTGGGCGGCCGCGAGGAGTGCCGCAACGGCGGCGACGATCACGAACACCGAGCCGGTGAGCGCGAGCCCGATCGCGAGGACCCCCGCCGACACGAACGCGAGCTGCAAGGTGCGCACGGTGCCCGTCCGCCGATCTGCGGCGTGGCTCCAGAACGGCGCGGCGATCACGGCCGCCAGGGCGGCGGCGGCCAAGACCACCCCGATCCGCGACGGGGAGAGTCCGCGATCGCTCAGCCACAACACGAAGAAGGGGAGGAAGGCCGAGAACACCAGCCAGACCAGCGCGAACAGACGCCGAAGACGCCGGTCCGTCGCTGGGTTCCTCATCAACGGGTCCGTCAGGCAGCGACCTCGAGGAACAGGTAGCCGAACGCCGGCATCCGCACGTCGTACGTGGCCGTCGTGATCGGCGATCCACCCCGCTGGGTGGAGAGGTCGAGGGGCGTCTGTGGGATCTCGATCGAGCTGTCGGACAGGTCGACCGTGATGCACTGCGGCTGGTTCGTGAAGTTGTAGACGTTCAGTACCGTTCGGTCGCCCGCGGCGCTCGTGCGTTCGATCGCATACACCTGGTCGGCGGAACCACCGCCGCAGATGGCGGCGGGACGTTGCACGCGTGAGGCGCCTGGCGCCAGGGCGGTCGATCGTTTGAGGGCTCGGAACACATCGTCGTAGGCGGTCTGCTCCTCCACCGTGAGTCGCGCATATATCTCCTCGACGTCGATGGAGTACTGCGCGCCCATGCCCGCCTGGACGGCTGCATCGAGCGCTCGTTGTTCGGAGGTCATGTCGAACTCGTACAGCGACCAGGCGTTGACCCCAAGATCCGGATCGCGTTCCCTGCGCCGGTCGAAGAACTCCACCCAGTGGGCCTCGAGTTGGGCGACGGTCTTCCGTCGTTCCGACGCTCCGTCGTCCATGACAGCGTAGGGGAACGACCAGTGGTCCTCGTCGCCGTTGATCAGGATGTGGTTGAACCCGACGGCGTCGTTCCATCCCTCGTCCCAGAACGTGCCCGCGCCCTCAGCGTGGAGCCATTTCGGTTTCGGGCTGTATGCGAGCGGAGTCGTGATCAGGACGTCCACCATGTTCGGGTCCACGGAGGTCATATCGTCGGACCGCATCCCCAGGAACGACAGGGGGTAGTCGTATTCGATGCCATCGATGCCGGTGTCGAGCCAGAACCGCAGAACCTCTTTCACGTACGCTCGGGTCTCCGGGTTCGCGTAGTCGAGCGCCGGGTATCCCCAGCTGGTTGCGTACCACCGCTGAGCCGTCTGGCTGAACGTCCAACCACCTTCGTACTCGGGGAAGTCCGCGGGAGGGTGGCTCGGTGGCTCCCTCACCCACCGGAAGAGGTTCGCCTCGATCGAGTCGACGCCGTCCCGCACGTCTGTCTCCGCCTTCCGGAAGATCTCGTTGGTGGGATGCACGCTGAGCAGCGCCATGTAGATCGTGACGGTGATGCCCTTCGAGTGGGCCGCGGTCACGAGAGCCCTGAAGTCCCCCACCTTGCCGGTGCCGACCTGCGCCCTGAAGAAATCGATGGCCGGGAGCCCGCGGAAGTCGGCGGAAGCCCGGTACGGACCGTAGATCATGATGTTGGACACGCCGCGTTCGGAGTAGAACCCGGCGGTGATCTTTGCCGTGATGGCGGCGTACGGCGTTGCCGGGTAGTCGTCTGTCGCGCGGACGTAGTGATAGAACCAGCCGGTTCCCTCCCGGAACGGGTTGGCGGAATGATCGACGCTCACTTCGGTCACCTGCGGTCCTCCTTTCGGCTCGCAGCCTGCCCCGGCGAGAGACACGCTGAGCAGCACCACGATCCAGATCGTGTGCCGGGCGCTCATCTGCGGAGGACCGGATCGAACAGCAGCGGGGCGGTGAGGGAGGACCTCATCATCGTGTTCTCTCCCATCTCCGCATCCTAGGGGAGACGGGTTCCCACGATGTCGCTGTGAGACGGGACCCGGCATCGACGATCGCTCGGCCCACTTCAGCGATATCGTCGAGGCTCGACGCTCCGACCGGATGAAGCACCGAAAGGGGCCACGACGGAGATGCCGGTGAGTCGGATCGCGAGATCGATCGCGCCAAGGAGGACCGAGGTCACCAGCGAGGAGATCGGTCCCCCCCGATCCGGACAGGTCCTGGTTCGCATCGTCGCGTGCGGGGTGTGCGCAAGCGAGTTGCATGCGTGGGAGGGCCCACACTCCGAGTACCCGGTAGCCATGGGGCACGAGCCGATCGGCATCGTCGAGGACGTCGGTCCTGGTGTGCGATCGCTGGCCGCCGGCGATACGGTGACCGGCCGGTTCGGTCCTGCCTTTGCTGACCACGCGATCGTTGACGAGCAGGATCCCGTCGTCGTCCCGGCTGGGGTGGAAGGCGACGACGCCTTGGGGGAACCCCTCGGATGCGTGGTCGAGGCGCGGCGGCGGACGCCCGTCGGCGCCGGAGACATCGTTGCCGTCGTCGGCGCCGGCTACATGGGCCTGTTGATGCTCGAACTGTTGCGCATCGGTCCGGCCGGCGAGATCGTCGCCGTCGATCCACGGACCGACGCGCGATCGGTGGCCCTGGAGCTTGGCGCCGACGAGTCGCTCGCCCCTGAGGAAGCATCGGTCAACGGCCGGGCCGGGACATTCGATGTCGTGATCGAAGCGAGCGGTGTTCAAGCCGGGCTCGACATGGCGACCTCGTTGGTGCGCGAGCACGGAGTGATCTCTGTGCTCGGTTTCCATCAAGGCGGTCGCCGATCGGTTGACCTCGAGATGTGGAATTGGAAGTCGATCGACGTGGTCAACGCCCACGTTCGCCGACGCGATCTCCTCAATCACGCGATCCGCCAAGGGCTCGAGCTCGTCCAGCGCGATCGGATCCACCCGGCCCGATTGGTCACGCATCGGTTCCGTCTCGAGGACGTTGACGACGCGTTCGAGGCTCTCGCCTCGAAGCCCGAGGGATTCGTCAAGGCGATCGTCGTCAACGAAGGGATCTAGGAGCGAAGATGCGCCACGAGGAAGGACTCGACCTGGACGCGCACATCTTCGATCGTGCGCTCGTCGACCCCGTCAAGGCCATGTTCGGCGCCTTCGACGCTTATCAGGCGGTGTTCCACGCCCTGCTCCCGCATCGCGGCCGCCATCATCAGCGATCGGTCGTGCGGGACGTCCGTGTCCTCGACGCCGTGGACCAGGAGGGTCGGCGGATAGTCGCGGGAAACGTGCTCGATCGGCATGAACGGGATGAACCGGTCGCCTTCCCGGTCCGGATCCCAGCCTGTGACCTCCTTCGGCCACAGACCGTGCTGGCGGCAATACTGGTAGAAGGCGTAGCCGTTGCCATCACGGCGCCGATCGTCCGCCACCGGGGGACCAGACACCTGTCGGAGCGCCTCCTCCCTCGACATGACGATCAGATGGTGGGCGGGGTGGGGGCTCGGCCGCGAGTACCACTCTCCGATCAAGTCACCGTAGCCCCAGAGCGACACGATCGCTGCCGGTCGAGGACGAGGGCGGAAGCCCGCGACGAGCGCGAGGTACCCACCTGCGGACTCCCCGACGACCGCGATCGGTCCCGGGTCGCCCGGCGGCGGTTCGAGCCCGTGGCCTCGCAGCCAGCCGAGGGCGTCCTCGACATCCGTGACGATCTCGGGGAGCCTGCTCTCGGGTGCCAGGCGGTAGTCGATCGAGACCAACGCGAACCCGCTGCGCCGGCTCACCTCGAGCAGCCAAGGCGGGACGTCCTCGCGATTGCCGAAGATCAGGGCACCTCCATGGAGCCACACGACGGTCGGCCGGCCCTCCAGGTCCCCCGGCGCATACACGTCGGCCTCCAGGTCGAGATCGCCGACGCGTTTGTAGATCCACGACCTCTTGATCAGCTGGGTCACCGCTCCTCAGCGCCGACCAAGCGCTGCGTGCGGGCCGCGAGGTCGGACAACCGTGAGCGGTCGAAGCCCATGATCGAGCTCCGGACCAGGTCGTGGAGGGGATCGACCCACTGCTGGGGGAGGGCGTCGGTGCCGTGCATCGCGCCGAACACTGATCCCGCTGTGGCTCCCGTGCAGTCCGTGTCCCAACCCCCCTGGACGGCCAAGCCGATCGTCTTCGTGAAGTCCCGATCGCCCCACAGGAGCGCTGCGCTCACCAGCGCCGCGTTGTTGACGGTGTGGACGAAGCTATAGGCCGCGTAGTAGCGATCTTCGATCGCATCCCTCGCCTGCTCCCAATCGAGCCCATCGGCGTGGAACCGCAAGACGTCACCGACGGCCTCGACCAGTCGTGATCGAGGGGGCACGAACGCGAGCGACATCTCCAGCGCCTGACGCACGTCGTCGGTGACGAACGAGACCGCGATCAGCGCTGCCGCCCACAACTCGCCGTAGACGCCGTTCTGCGTGTGGGACAGCGAGGCATCCTGGTAGGCGAGGCGCGCGGCTCGTCGCGGGTCGCCGGGGCTCACGTATCCCCACATGTCGGCACGGATCTGTGCGCCGATCCATTCTCGGTATGGGTTGCGATGGCTGGCGGTCTCCGGCGCGACCCTGCCTCGGATGAGGTTCCGGTAGGCGGCGCGCTCGGCCGTGTATACCTGCGTGAACGGCAGATGATCGAGCCACTCGACCGCGATGTCCATCGGCCCGAACCCGGGGCCGTACTCCTCGAGCACGTGGAGGCCGAGGATCGTGTAGTCGATGTCGTCGTCGCGAGCCATGTACTCGACGTTCCCTCGCGTCGTATCCCGCCAGCACCAGTTCAATCGGAGATCGTCGGGAGGCGAGGCGATGACCGGGAAGTAGTCCGCGATCGGGTACGCGTCAGCCAGCTCCAGGTAACGCCTGATCCTGTCGCGGGGCCAGCCCTCGACCGGCTTGCCGAGGTTGCAGCCTGCGCAGCGGCCGAGCCACGCTCCCAGGAGCCGGTCGCGAAGTGCATCATCGGCGAGCCTGAGCGGAGGCACCGTGGGGCTCGGGGGAAGCGTCGCCTCGATGTCTGCCAAGGCGGTGGGTTCGACGTATGGCCAATCGCTCACGAGCTCGGTCCCGTCGAGGGCCTCGAAAGCTCGATCCACTGCAGCCGGCGAAAGCGTCTGCAGCGCCCCGTTCACGACCTCCTCGACGGCGGACACATCGAACCCCGACTCTCTGCGCTGAACCAGCTCGTCGGTCAGCATGTCGGCAGGGTCAAGCACATCGTGCATCGTGGGCCCCTCCGATCCTCGATCCCCCACGCGGATCGGTTCCGCGTCAGGGCGAGCCTAGAGCGTCTGGCAGCCGCAATGCCACCCGACTAATGTTCGACCGCACGAACCGAGCTGGAGGTCGCTTCGGTGGCTGGTATCTCCCTGGAAGGTGTGGCGAAGACCTACCCGGACGGAACCGAGGCGGTCTCTTCGCTCGATCTCGACATCCCCGACGGGCGTCTCATGGTCCTGGTCGGTCCCTCGGGTTGCGGCAAGACCACGATCCTGATGATGGTCGCCGGTCTCGAGGAAGCGACCGAGGGGACGATCCGCATCGGCGATCGCGCCGTGAACGACGTGCCACCGATGGACCGCGACATCGCCATGATCTTCCAGAACTACGCCCTGTATCCCCACATGTCCGTGTATAAGAACATGGCCTTCGGTCTCAGGATGCGGAAGGTGCCGCGGGGCGAGATCGAAGAGCGCGTGCGAGACGCGGCGCGGGTTCTTGGGCTCCCCGACGAATTGCTGGGGAAGAAGCCGAAGAACCTCTCGGGAGGGCAACGCCAGCGTGTGGCGATGGGCAGGGCGATCGTCCGCCAGCCCGCCGCCTTCCTGATGGATGAGCCGCTGTCGAACCTCGACGCCGCGCTGCGGGTCGAGATGCGGGCGGAGATCTCCAGGCTCCAACGCGATCTCGGGGTCACGACCATCTACGTCACCCACGATCAGACCGAGGCGATGACCCTCGGCGATCTGGTCGCGTGCTTCAGGGAAGGCGAGCTGCAGCAGGTCGGAGCGCCCCAGGATCTCTACGACCAGCCCGTGAACCTCTTCGTGGCGGCGTTCATGGGATCCCCAGCGATGAACCTAAGTGAGGCAGGGCTGGAGCGGGATGGCGATGGCAGGGTCTTCGTGGAGCTCGCCGGGCATCGACTCCGGGTCGCCGATGAGCTGCTGGCCGCGCAGCCGGCGATCGAGGCTTACGTTGGGTCGAGGGTGATCGTCGGGATCCGTCCTGAGGACATGGACGATCCGGGCATGGGCGTGGACGGCGTACCGGCGGACCGGCGGTTGCCGATCACGGTCGAGTTGCGGGAAGCCATGGGCGCCGAGACCCACCTTCACTGCGATCTCCCGGGGTGGGCCCCACCCTCAGTGTCGCTTGGCGTTCCGAGCCAAGCCGTTGGTGGATCGGCCGACGGGGACGGCAAGCGACCGCAGCTCGTCGCTCGGGTCAGCGCCCGGAGCCGTGCCCGCGAAGGGGACCTGGTCGAGCTCTCGGTTGATACGTCCGCGCTCCATTTCTTCGATCCCGCGTCGGGCGTGCGGATATGACCGATCGGGCGCGACCGCGTGGACCCGGCCCATGAGTCTGCAGTCGCCTCTTGACTCGCCCGGAGGCACGTGTGTACTTGCCAGCTGGGACGCACAGACACCGCGGACCGGATGAGGATGAGGGAGGTGCTCGGGATGTCGCATCGACAGATGCTCGCGTCATTGGCGGTGCTCTCGCTGCTGTTGGCCGGGTGCACATCGTCCGACAGCTCGGGAGGTGGCGGGTCGGGCGGAACGACAGGGGGAGAGCCGATCACCTTGACCCTGTGGGCCTTCGAGGGGGAGGCGGAGTTCCTCCCCACGCTGAAGGAGCGGTTCGAGGCCGAGCACCCGAACGTCACTATCGAGATCACCAACATCCCCGAGGACAACTACACGACCAAGATGGACACCGCGCTCGCCGCGGGGAAGCCGCCGGACTTGGGGCTCGTCTACGAGCCACGCTGGTTCAAGGCTGGGGCCGTCCTGCCGCTCGACGACGTGATCGCTTCCGAGGGGATCGACCTGTCGACGTTCAATCAGAACGCGATGTCCGGCTGCCGCTCAGGGGACAGCGTGTATTGCCTCGGTTCCTACACGGGCGCCGTTCTCCTGTTCTACAACAAGGAGCTGTTCGACGAGGCAGGACTCGAGTATCCGTCGACCACCGAGCCCATGACCATCGACGAATTCGCCACGGTCGCGGCCCGACTGTCTCAGCCGAACGACGACCTGTCCAAGCGGGTGTGGGGGACGGTCGGAGAGGCCCCGTTCTGGTGGGCCGACCCCATCACCCACTTCAGCCAAGACGGTCGCACGATCGAGGGGTACGTCAACGATCCGCCCACCGTGCACATGTACGAGGTGATGAGCGGGCTGGTCCGGGATGGGTATGCCCCCACGGGCTCAGAGTTCGAGCTCCTGGGCACCGAGGATCTGCTCGCGGCCGGTCAGGTCGGGATGGCTATCAGCGACAACCTCGTCGCGATCGAGGCCCTGGAGACCGCGGGGATCGACTGGGGTGCGGCCCCGGTGCCGATCGAGAGCGCCGGCGATCCCGTCTACGTCGCCTCGTGGACCGATCAGGTGGGTGTGTTCTCCAAGAGTGAGAACCCGGAGATGGCGAAGGAGTTCGCCGCATTCGTGGCGACCGAGGGGAACGAGCTTCGCATCGAGATCGCCGACCAGCTGCCCTTGGACTCCTCGGTTCCCGGTGCCCAGGCGTGGGCGAAGAAGAGCGAGGGCCGGGCCGATGTCATGGAGGTCGTCGCCCAAGCACGAGACGCTGTGTTCGTCCCCGGGTTCTGGGATGTGACGGACCCGATGTGGGACACCTACGACGCCATGGTCGCGGGTGATGCGACGGCACAAGACAGCTTGGACGAGGTCGCCCCGATCATGCAAGAGGACCTGGATCGAGCGTGGGAGACCTGGGAAGCGATCACGTGACGGAAGTGCGCTCCGAGCCTCTGACCGACCGACCCTCGGTCGCGAACGAGGATCGGGAGCGCGGTAAGCGGCCGAAGATGAGCAAGGCCGCCCGCAGGGAGGAACGAGCGGGCTACCTGTTCGCGTCCCCCTGGTTGATCGGAACACTGTTGTTCCTGATCGGACCGATCGTCGCCTCGCTGCTGCTGAGCCTCACCAACTGGAACCTGATCTCGCCTGCCAAGTGGGTCGGCCTCGAGAACTACCGGGACATGGCCGTCGACCGGAGCTTCCTCCAATCGATCAAGGTAACGACGCTCTACGTGGTCCTCTCGGTTCCCCTCTTCCTGGTAGCGGGCGTCGGGCTCGGCCTGCTCCTCAACCTCCGCCTGCGGGGGATGTACCTGTTCCGCACGATCCTGTTCCTCCCGGCGGTCCTGAGCGGTGTGGCGGTGGCCGTGCTCTGGGCCCAGATGCTCAACCCGGACCTCGGCGTCGTGAATCAGGTCCTGAGGGCTATCGGCATCGACAACCCACCCCGCTGGTTACAGAGTCCTGATTGGGCGGTGCCGGCCGTGGTCCTGATGGGTCTTTGGGGGGTGGGCGCGGGCGCGATCATCTACCTCGCCGGTCTGCAGAACATCCCCCCGGCCCTGTACCAGGCGGCCAAGATCGACGGCGCCCGGACCTGGCAGATGTTTCGGCACATCACGCTGCCACTGCTGACCCCGACGCTGCTGTTCACGCTGCTCATCGGTGTCATCGGGGCGTTCCAAGTCTTCGACGTCGCGTACATCCTCGGAGGGAGCCGCGGTGGAACCCGGGGAGCGCTGCTCTTCTACGTCCTCAACCTCTGGAACGAGGGGTTCCGCAACGGTCGATTCGGGTTCGCCTCCGCTCTCGCGTGGGTGCTCGTGATCGTGGCCGCCGTCGTCATCGTCCTGATCCTCAAGACGTCGAGCCGGTGGGTCTACTACGAATCGGAAGGGGACTGAATGGCGACGGCGGACAGCGCTGGAGCCGAGACGACCGCCACGCGGGCGAAGCGAGGAAACCCGCGTTACAGGGTGCGACGGGCCGGGTTCGTCAGCTCCGCGTACATCCTGCTCATCGTCTTGTCTCTCATGATCCTCTTGCCGCTCGGCTGGATGATCACGGTCGCCCTCAAGCCCGACAACGTACCGGTGTTCACCTTGCCTCCGCAGTGGTTCCCGACCGAGCACTGGGAGTGGCGGAACTTCAGCCGCGCCCTTCTCGACCCCGCGCGGCCGTTCCTGCGCTACACGGTGAACACGCTGATCATCGTGGGAGGGGAGATCGTCGGAACGCTGTTCTCCTGTTCACTCGTCGCCTACGCGTTCGCCCGGCTCCGCTTCCGCGGCAGAGAGTTCCTGTTCAGCCTGCTGATCATCACGATGCTGATCCCTTGGCAAGTGCTGATGATCCCCCAGTTCCTGATGTTCCTCAAGATCGGGTGGTATGGCACCTTCCTGCCACTGATCGTCCCCGCGTTCTTCGGCAACGCCTTCTTCATCTTCCTGATCCGGCAGTACATGCGAACGATCCCGAAGGAGCTGGAGCTGGCGGCCAGGGTAGACGGCTGCAACTATTTCCAGGTGTTCTGGCACATCGTCCTGCCACTCTGCAAGCCGGTCCTCGCCGTGTGCGTCGTCTTCGTCTTCATAGGGGGTTGGAACGATCTGCTCGGGCCACTCATCTACCTGGATAGCAATGAGAAGTTCACGGTCGCGATCGGGATGGCCAACATGGTCACACGCGCCGACCCGAACCTGAACATCCTCATGGCCGCCAACCTGATCATGATGATCCCGGCCGTGCTCCTCTATTTCTTCGCCCAGGAGAAGTTGATCGGCGGGATCGCATCCGTGGGTCTGAAGGGATGACCGATGAGGGACCCGTGGTCATGACGGACGAGCGGGAGGACGTCGTGCACGTTGCCGAACATCGTCTGGCGCCGGACAATCGGCCGCCCTGGTGCGAAGTCGCGGGTGTCGGCGTGTTCAGGATCCGAGCCGATGCGACCTTCGATCCTCACTTCCACGATGCGCCGGAGTACTGGTTGATCTATGAGGGCAAGGGGAGGGTGAGCGTGGGTGACCGGGCACACTACGTGCAGGCCGGTGACGTCGTGTGCACACCGCCCGCCGCGGTTCACGACATCCTCGAAATCTACGAGGAACTGGAGGCGTTCTACTTCGAGGAGCCGCCGCCAGGGGGTCGTGGCGGGCATCTGCATCGTGACGTGCGGGATGCTGCCGGCCATCTGATCCCTCTCGTTGCCCTGCCCGACGACTTCCCGATCGCGAGTCGCGCGGGAGTCTTCACGAACGCCCGGTAAGGAGAACGGGCATGGTCGACGGGGAAGTGCCGGATTACGAGCCGGTCGATCTATCTGCCGTCTGCGATGTCGGTCTCGAGCGGCTGGAGGGTCGTCGCACACCGCCGGTCGGCGCCACGACGTTTCACGGCATCCCGTTCCTCATCGGGGATCCCGCGAAGACGGGAGCCCCGTGCTTCGTCAGCCTGGAGCCCGGCAGCCAGGCTGTCAGGGTGCCGATCGAACGCCATGGTGACCGCTTGATCGTGGCGCATCGCTGGTTGCGGCGCGGCGGGCCAGAGCAGGACCCGCACCCAGGGGTCCCGGTGGCCGAGTACACGTTCCATCTGGAGGGCGGCTCATCGGAGATCGTCCCGATCCGAGAGCGGCTCGAGATCGAATCGGTCGCCGAGGACTTCTGGGACGCGAGCAGTCCGTTCGCCGCGACCGACAACGGTGGGCTGCTCCTGGTGGATCGATACCGCGGGAACTGGGAGGACATCGGGATACGTCAGGTCGAGACCGTGTACGAGGGTCTCGCCGACTACTTCCTGTGGGTCTGGGAGAACCCTCGCCCCGAGGCCAAGATCCGAAGCGTCGATATGGTCGCCGCGGAGGAGACCGTCCTCGTCGCAGCGATCACCGTCGCGAACGCTGGTGAGCATCCGTTCCCTCGGGAAGCGGCGCGCGTCGCACGCGTGTCCACGCGCGCTGCGGGCGGCCCGGTGCCCCTCATCGAGCCCGTCGTCGAGGTGGACCGCGGGGTTGCCGGTCATGCGTACCTGCTTCCCGACACCGATCTGCCGGTCTATGTCCACGACCCCCGACGCGGGTGGGGCGAGGACGCGGACCCGGAGGCCTCGAGCGCGTACGTGCGGATCGCGGCGGTGCCATCGGCGACCGTGAAGCTGAGGGATGGTGAGCGTGAGGTGGGCCGATTCAGGTGGGGCGACCTCACCCACGACGCCCCGATCGAGCGCGATGACATCCTGGTCGAGGTCGTTGAACAGGGTCGCAACTGGGTCCATGTCAGCGTGCTCGACGACGAGACAGGACGCCCGGTCCCGTGCAGGGTTCATTTCCGTTCTCGCCAGGGAGTCCCGTATCAGCCGCACGGCCATCACGATCACGTGAACTCTGACCTTGGGACCTGGCACATCGACGTCGGAGGCGATCTCCGCCTCGGGCGAAGCACCTATGCCTACATCGACGGCACGTGTCAGGGATGGCTGCCGCGCGGCGACGTGATCGTCGACGTCGCCAGAGGGTACGAGTACGAGCCGATCCGAACGGTCGTCCAGATCGCACCAGGTCAACGGGAGCTCGAGCTCCGACTCCACCGGTGGACATCGATGAACGCCGAGGGCTGGTACTCCGGTGACTCCCACGTCCACTTCCTGTCCGCACAGGGCTCCGTGTTGGAGCAGCAGGGTGAGGATCTGAACGTCGTGAACCTGCTCCAGAGTCAGTGGGGGAGCTTGTTCACGAATACGGAGGACTTCACGGGTGGCCCACTGGGCACCGACGACGGTCGCTACGTCACGTGGGTGAGTCAGGAGAACCGGCAACCCTTCTTCGGGCACATGGTGCTCTGGGGCTTGCGCCATCCGGTCATGCCTTGGTGCACCGACGGCCCTGACGAAGCGGAGCTCGGGGCGTGGCAGGAGACCACCATGAGCGACTGGGCCGATCGCTGCCACGAGCAGGCAGGCACCGTCGTGATCCCCCACTTCCCGTGGCCGAACGGCGAGCCGGCGGTCCTGATCGCGACCGACCGTGCCGACGCTGTCGAGATGGTTGTCCAGCGCCGGCTGCAACACGCCGAGTACTACCGATACCTGAACGGCGGGTACCAGCTACCGCTCGTCGGAGGGACGGACAAGATGTCCTCGGATGTGCCGGTCGGTCTCTACCGCACCTACGCGAACCTCGGGGAGGAGGCGTTCTCGTTCGAAGGCTGGACGCGGGCCGTTCGCGAGGGACGAACCTTCCTGAGCGGAGGCCCGATCGTTCGGCTTCGCGTTGACGGCCACGACATCGGTGACACGGTGCGGATAGCCGGACCGGGCACGGTGAGCGTCGAGGCGTCCGCTGAGAGCGTGCTCCCCATGGCGGGGCTCCAGATCGTCCTGAACGGGGACGTGGTCGCCGAGGTCTCCGAAACGGCTCCCACGCGGAAGCTGGAAGTGCGCGCAGAGATCCCCATCGTGAGCGATTCATGGTTGGCGGCGCGGTGCGGCGGCGCAGATTACTGGGATGGGGTGCCTCACCGCGATGCGTGGGTGCGCCAGATCTTCGCGCACACATCGCCCGTGTACATCGCGTGCGGTGAGAACGGATGGTCCCGCTCGGATCCCGCGCAGTATCAGCGGATGCTCGTGCTCATCCAGAGTGGCCTCGATCGGATACGCGGCGGGCGCCGATACCCTGAAGATCGGATCACGCATCACCACCTCGAGGCCGACCATGATGCCTTTCTCGACCGCCCGTTCCTGGAGGCACTCGAGCGTGTCCGTGCACGTATGGAGCGATGACAGTTGTCCGTGTGTCGTTGGACGCGCGGCGAATCACCGCGCGTTCGAACGTCAGTTGCTCAGTGTCTCGATCACGGTCAGAACCGCTCGAAGGGAGTAGATCGGATCATCGGGGCCAGCCTCCATGCGAGGAACGACGACGTCGGTCGGCGGATCCTGGACCCCCAAGCCTTCGAGCGCGGCCCGATACGTGAGGAACGGCACGGTGCGATAGAGCGCACGGCCACGCGCCCGGAGTTCGTCGTCAGCCCCGTGGTCACCGCTGATGCGACGCAGCTCGACGTCGATGAGGAACCGATCGCCGGGCTCGTCGAGCCGGGAGGCCAGATCGACCGCATCGGGTCGGTCGGCGCGCGAACCGAGCGCCGAGAGGATCCGCAACTCCAGGTCAGGCCGCTCGAGGTCGCGGGCGTCGCGAAGCACCTCGCGGGCGTCCGCGATCGACGCGCCACCCGGCTCCAGAGCAGCGATCTCGATCGACACCGCCTGGAACTCGATCATCGTGTGCGGCCGACCCAGCGTCTCCTCCAGCGGGACCGAAGCGCCGATGATCGCGCGCCGATCCGCGGTGCTGAGGCCCGGGTTCGCGCCGAGGCGAAGGAGGTTGTCGCACGCGAGCCCGATGTCCCCGAGCCGTGCGGCGGCATGGAGGCCCTCGAGGGACAGCGCCGTCACCGCGGCCCCGTCACCCACGAGCAGCCGAAGCTCCGCCTCGTTGCTCACGCTCAGCGCCAGGTGCCGACGGTAGCCGATGCCGGCGGCCACCTCGCGAGCCGAGAGCATCGAGTCGAGCGACGAGGCGACATCGCCCGACATCGCGTAGGCGGACGCCAGATCGCTCTTCAGGTGCACCAGCCGGACGCGGTCTTCACCCTGCGAGGCCTCCTCCACCGCTCGACGCAGCGTGTCGATCGCGCCCCTCAGGTCATACATCGGGATGAGCACGGTGCCGTACGCTCCGATCGCCCTTGCGAGGGTGTCGTGGTCGCCCGGGTCGACGGCGTGGATGATGCCTCTCGCAACGTCGACCGCCTCGTCGAATCGACCGATCTCCAGTAGAGCCCTGCTGAGGAGTTCACCGGCAGCGCAGGCGTCCGCAGCGGACCCCGAAGACGTGGCTACGGAGAGCGCCTGCGTCAGGGTTTCGACGGCCACCTCGTTGGCGCCCGTGATCATCGCTCGCTCGCCCGTCAGCATCAGCCGCCTCCGGTCTGCGGAGGCGTCCGAGCAGGGATCGGCGACGAGCTCCGCCACGCGGTCGAGATCCCCGCTCACCATGCGCATCTCGGCCAAGCTGATGCGAACCTCGTCCGAGACATCACCCAGGGCTCGGGCGCGGTCGAACCACGTGATGGCGTCCTCCACTGCCCAGGCTGCTCGAGCTTGTCTCCCCGGCGAGTGGGAACCAGTGCATCTGTCGGCCGACGTCGTCGGTTTGCGCCAGGTGATGGGCGATCTCCACGGGCTGCCCATCCCGCTCCTCCATCTCGAGCGCGACGCTGTGGTGCACCCGTCGACGGGACCGGTGGCTGAGTCGCTCGTACGCGGCCTCGCGCACCGATGCGTGCCGGAAATCGAGAGGCGCTCCATCGGTGGGCTGGACGGCGGCGAGTAGTCCATCGGAGACGAGGTGGTCGAGCCGGGCCGCCATGTCCCCGTCCCGTTCATCGCCCTTGGTCATCGCCGCCTCGAGCTCGTCGGCTTCCACCGGTCGGCCGAACGCGCTCGCCCACAGGAGCGGGCGCAGGTCCGCGTCGGGGAGACCGTCCAGCCGAGCCTGCAGCATCGGGGCGAGGCCGGTGGTGAGCACGGCCGTGTCGCCGACGTCGACGAGCGTCTCGATCATCAGCGGGTTGCCGGCACCGAGCTTCGACGATCGTGTCGATGCCGTTCCTCGTCCCTGCTCTGGCCGGTTCGGGCGAGCACCGACACCGCGACGTCACGGGTCGCCGCGTCGTCGAGCTCGGCGAGGTCGATCACGATGTCGTGCTCGCGCGGTGGCACCGGAGTGCCGTCCTGGGGATGGCGCTGCGTGATCAGCACGGTGACCGGGGCCTCGCTGGAGCGCGTCGTCAGCACATCGAGCAGACGTGCGGATGACCGGTCCGCCCACTGCCAGTCCTCGAGCTCGATCAGGACTGGACGCTCGCGCGCCGCGGCTTCGATCACCCGTGCGGCGAGCTCTTCGGCGAGCTCGCTCCGCAACTCACCAACGATCGCAGCGGAGCGGCCGGTCTCGGGCAGCCCGAGACCCAGGATGGGACCCAGCAGAGGAGTGAGGTCGCCGGAGCCCGGCAGGAGTCGTTCGACCGCCGCCTGCCCGCCGCCGTGGGTCGAGAGGATGTCCCGCAGCACCGGTTGCCAACCCGCGTACGGGGGGGCGTCGCCGAACCCCACGAACCCCCCGGCTACGACGTGCCACCCTCGAGCCGCGGCTCGGTCGGCCACCGCACGACCCAGCCGTGACTTCCCGATCCCCGGCGCCCCGCGGATCACGACCCTTCGTACCCCGGCTTCCCTTGGCTCCAGCGCGCGCTCGGCATGCGCGAGCTGTTCGGACCGACCGAGCATAGGCCCGTCGGTGGCCAGGCGGTTCGTTGGCCACACCCGCCCACGTTGCCCAACCAGGTGGGCGACCCGGGCGCCCTCGTCCTTCCCCTTCACTTGGACCGTCTGCCAACCGTCGTACGCGAACGTGGCGGCGGTGGCCGACGCCGTCGCCTCGTCCACCAGCACCGAGCCGGGTTCCGCTCGTTGCATGAGCCGCGCCGCCAGGTTCACCACGTCGCCGATCACCGTGTACACGCTGCGGACCGATCCACCCACCTGCCCGGCGAACACGGTGCCCGTGCCGATCCCGATCGCTGACCCGGTTACCTCCCCCGTGAGCCGCATGCCGGCCGCCACGGCACGGCAGGTGTCGTCGGGGCTCGACGTGGGGGCCCCGAAGGTCAACAGGGCCACCGTTCCCTTGTCGCCTCCCGTGATCTGGATGATCTCTCCGCCCAGATCGAGGGCTGCATCGACGACCGCACGGATCGAGCTAGCAACCGCGTCGAGGGCCTCGGTCTCCGTCCGCGGTGTGACGGCCGGCAACTCCGCGAACACCATGGTGACCCTGCGGTGCCCGTCGATCAACGTGGTGTCGCCGCGACGGACCCGCTCAACCGTGACCGGATGGGCGAACGGGGAAGGATCGACCGAAGGCGTCACCCCGCCGATCGGAGGTCGGCCTCCCGAAACCCCCGGAGCCGGATAGCCGCCCGGCTCCTCGCGGGTCACGACGCTCCCGAGCGCCGCCTCGTGCTCGCAGGCCACGGCCCTGTCGATCGCGTCACCGTGGGTCAGAACCACGAGGCGGTCAGCGCGTCCTTCCACGGCCACATCCACCGATCCGGCCGCGACTCCGATGCGCACGGCGAACTCGAACGCCCCGATCGAGGTGTGGAGCTGACCCCGACGACGGGACAACGACGCGAGCCGCTCCGCGCACGCTGCGGCCGCCACCAGGGATCCCTCGCCCGGCCACACGGCAGTGATCGCGTCGCCGCCGAAGGCCACGACCTCACCACCGGATCCCCGGACCAGGTCGATGGCTGGTTCGAAGAATCTGTTGAGGATGCCCACCAGCTCCTCGGTGCCGGTCGAGCCCCGTTGTCCCAATCGTTCGCTCAGGGCGGTGAAGCCACTGACGTCCAGGAACATCGCCGCACCCTGGAACCGGCCCACCGCACCGGGCGACACCTCGACGAAGTCGGCGGCTCGGAAGACCCCCGTGGGGACTAGAGCGAGGGCCGGATCGACGTCGTCCTTACGAGACGCCACGTATCGGTTGACCAGGAGACGAGGCCATCGCCGTCAGGATAGACTCGCGCCCTGAAGCTGGTTCTCCACCCCCAACAGAGGGAGACGAGCGTGAAGCACTTCCGCACCACCTTCGTGATCATGACCACGGTGCTTGCGGTCGCCCTGTTGGCCCCCGCGGCCTCGGCGAAGTTCACATTGCACAACAGCGCCGACATGACCGAGACCGACGTGGTGAACGGCAGCGAGTACAACACGTGCGGTGATCACATCTCCGGCCGCTCCGCGTGGTCGTACTACCAGAACCTCCCCACGTCCGACCCGCTCGTGAGCGGCGCGGTCTCCTCCGCGAGCTACGAGGTGTTCGAGTTCCCCGCCAACCACCTCCCCTCGGACTTCCATTCGGCCTTCGACGCCAACGGCAACGTCATCTACGTGATCACGGACGCCAACGGCAATATCATCGAGAGCGCCCCCAAGGTGCTGACGTTCACCACGGCCGTCCGGCCACTGATCCCCGGTGGTCCCGTCTTCCAGCCGTTCGACGAAGCGAATCCCACCGATGGCCTGTATCTCTACAGCTCGGTGGCGTTCAACGAGGCCGTGAGCCCCGCGGCCCCCGTCGGCTCGACCCTGGGCATCAAGCCGCCCGGCCCCTCTACGCTCCGCCTCCTCAACGTGGTCGACTGCGCACCGCCGCCGGTGGTCGCCTCCGTCGACGCCCAGCCCGGGCTGTCGGTCAACGTGGTTAACCCAGCGTCCAGCAAGCCGACGCTCGTGATCCTGGTGAAGGGCAGCGCCACGGTGGACGTCACCGCCATCGCCACCGCAGGCGTGGGTGGGGCGGCTCCGGTGACCACCGGGCTGTTCGGGGTGCTGAGCAAGCCGGCAGACGTGAACGGCGACGGTCGCAAGGACCGGCTGTACTTCTTCCGTCCCAACCAGACCGGGCTGACCTGCGCCTCCACCTCGGTCAAGATCGCCGGCACCCTCACCGGCGGAACGGCGTGGTCGGGCACCGACTCGGTCAAACCGATCTGCGTCTGAGCTACGCGCTGAACCAGCGTTCGCGCCGGCTCGACGCGAACTCGGCCTTCTCAACGGCCGTCTCCGTCGACGGCGGCACCAGGTATGGGCGCGGTCGTGGACGCCGCGGACTGAGGAGCCTCCGCACTGCAGGCCGCTCTCCTAGTGTGCTGCACCGGAGAAGGAATACAGTAACCCCGGAAGGGCAGAGAGGGTGCGCAGGAACATCCTGATCGCGGCAGCGCTGGTGCTGGTGGTCCCCGCACCGCGCGCGGGTGCGGCGGTGACCACCTGCCGGGCCAGGGATCTCACTCAAGGGACGCCGAGCCGCCCGAGCCTCCAAGCTGTGATCAACGCAGCCTCCCCGGGCGACACGATCGCGGTGAGGTACCACTGCGTCGGCAACTTCAACATCGCCAGGAACTTGACCCTGGTAGGCAAGCCCACCCCGCGGACGCCCAAACCCGTTGTCGACGCCCGCGGCACTGGCAGGGTCCTTCTTGCCAAAGGAAGGGTGACTCTCATCAACCTGAAGATCACCGGCGGCTACGTTAGGAGTTCCGACGGCGGCGGGATCGCCAACACAGGCATCCTCGACTTGGAGGGAACCTCGTGGACGGCAACATGGCCAAGTTCGGCGGCGGGATCTACAACGAAGGCTCGCTCACCTTGGACGGCTCGTCGTCGGTGAGCGGGAATGAGGCCCGAGCCGGTGGCGGCGGGATCTCCAGCCGCGGGATCCTCACCCTGAACGATTCGTCGTCGGTGAGCGGGAACACCGCCAAGTACGGCGGCGGGATCACCAACTTCCAGGACGGCACGATCACCCTGAAGAACGGTTCTTCGGTGAGCGGGAACACGGCCAATCGGAGCGGCGGCGGGATCGACAACGACGGCACGATCACCCTGAAGGACTCGTCCTCGGGGAGCGGGAACACGGCCAATCGGAGCGGCGGCGGGATCTTCAACGGCGGCACGATCACCCTGAAGGACTCGTCCTCGGTGAGCGGGAATGAGGCTCGCCGCGACGGCGGCGGGATTTACAACGCCGACACGATGACCCTGAAGGGCTCATCCTCGGTGAGCGGGAACGCGGCTGACTCCGACAGCGACGGTGCCGGCACAGGCGGCGGGATCCGCAACTTCGCCATCCTCAACGCTTGCGACAATACGGGTGTTGACGAGTGGATTGGTGCGATCAGCCCGAACAACCCGGACGACCCACCGCTGGTGAGCCTGTTCACCTGCGCCTAGGAGGGCCGCCTCTCGGACGGGCCGTAGCGCCGTCCGATCCGGTCAGGCGACATCCGCCAACACTCTTGCAGGGTTTGCATTCCTCTAGCTTGGGCTTCAGCCAGCCCGGGTGGTTTGCCGACGATAGAGACGATGCCTACGGTGATCTGATGGGGTTCCTCATGGGCACGGAGCGTGAGCGCTGCACACATCGGCGCACGATGTCGCTCCTGGCGACGCTCGGCCTCGTGGCCGGGATGCTCGTGCTCCAAGCACCCAGTGCGGTTGCGGTAGCGAGCACTTGTCGGGCGAAAGACCTCACCCAAGGGGGGACGAGCCGCCCGAACCTCCAAGCGGTGATTGACGCGGCCTCTCCCGGCGACACGATCGCCGTCAGGAACCGCTGCGTTGGCACCTTTGAGATCGGAAAGGATCTCACCCTTGAGGGCAAGCCGACCCCGCGGGCGCCCAGGCCCATTCTGGACGCCACTGAGACAGGCCGGGTCCTTCTGGTCAGCGCACGGGTCACGCTCACCAACCTGAGGATCACCGGCGGCGACCTTGGGCCGACCCACCGCGGCGGCGGGATCAGGAACTCCGGCACCCTCGTCTTGAATCGCACGCTCGTGCGCGGAAACAGAGCCAGGTTCGGCGGCGGGATCTGGAACAACGGCACCCTGACCCTCAACGGCTCGTCCTCGGCGAGCGGGAACACTGCTAACTACGGCGGCGGGATCTACAACCACGGCGGCACCCTCACCTTGAACGACTCGTCCTCGGTAAGCGGGAACAAGAAGAGCGGGATCGACAACTACGAGGGCACTGTCACCCTGAACGACTCGTCCTCGGCGAGCGGGAACACTGCCAACTACGGCGGCGGCATCTACAACGCCGCCGGCACCCTCACCCTGAACGACTCGTCCTCGGTGAGCGAGAACACTGCTAACTACGGCGGCGGGATCTGGAACGTCGACGGCACCTTCACCCAGAACGACTCGTCCGCGGTGACGGAGAACACGGGCAACCGCGATGGAGGCGGGATCTACAACGACGGCGGCACCCTCACCCTGAACGACTCGTCCTCGGTGACGGGGAACAAGAAGCGCGGGATCCTCAACGACGGCACCTTGGCTCTGAACGACTCGTCCTCGGTGAGCGGGAACACCGCCAACGGCGGCGGCGGCGTCTTCAACTACGGCACCGTCACGATGAACGGCTCGTCCTCGGTGAGCGCGAACAATGGGGGCAGGTCCCACGGCGGCGGGATCTACAACAATGGCACCCTCGCGCTCAACGACTCGTCCTCGGTGAGCGGGAACATGACCAGCAAGAGGGGTGGCGGTGTCTTCAACAACGGCGGGATCCTCACAATGAACGACTCCTCTGTGGTGAGTGGGAACACGACCGCCGGAAGCGGCGGCGGGATCTTCAACATCGCCGGTGCTCTCACCCTCAAGGGCTCATCCTCGGTGAGCGGGAACGCGGCTGACTCCGACAGCGACGGTGTCGGCACAGGCGGGGGGATCCGCAACCTCGCCACCCTGAATGCGTGCGACAACACGGGTGTTGACGAGTGGACGGGTGCGATCAGCCCGAACAATCCAGACGACCCACCGCCAGTGACCCTGATCACTTGCGCCTAGGAGGCCGGGGTCCAATCCGCTCAGGGTGAGTGGGAGCGCACTGCCAGCGTGGAGCGCGACGGCGTGGTCGGGCATCGACTCGGTCAAACCGATCTGCGTCTGAGCTACGCGCCGAACCAGCGTGCGCTGCGTCACCGGGCTCTGGTTGACGAAGGCTCGCAAGAGGGCGGCGCATGGCCCGCCTCGGCCGCCGGATTGTCGAGGGCGAGTGGGTAGCGCAGGATGAACGCCGTGGACATGCGTGAGGAGCGACGGGTCGTCACGGCCTTGTTCGCGGATCTGGTCGGTTCCACCGCGCTCGGCGAGCGTCTCGATACCGAAGAGCTGAAGCTGGTGGTGGGCGAGGCCGTGGCGCGGATGGTGAGCTCGGTCGAGGCCTTCGACGGCACGGTCAAGGACCTCGCGGGGGACGGGGTCCTGGCCCTGTTCGGCGCGCCGGTGGCACACGAGGACGATGCGGAGCGCGCCGTGCGGGCCGGCCTACTGATCGTCGAGGAGATCGCGTCCTTCGCCCAGGAGGTCGCGCAGTCCTGGGGCGTCGAGGGTCTCAGCATCCGCGTGGGGATCAACACCGGCCCGGTCGTCACCGGCGCGGTGGGGGGCGGAGACCGAGTCGAGTACAGCGCGCTCGGGGACGCCGTCAACGTGGCCGCTCGGCTGCAGTCCCATGCGCGCCCGGGTTCGGTCCTGGTCGGAGAGGACACCCAGCATCTGGTGGCACCTGTCTTCTCGTGGAGCCCCGGTGTGCCCTACGAGCTCAAGGGCAAGGCCGAGCCAGTCACGGCCTTCCAGGTCACGGGAGTCGTGGGGGCATCGACACGCGGCCAGGCCGGATCGGCCGCCCACATGGTCGGCCGGGAGCGCGAGCTCGCCGTCCTGCGCGAGGCGATGGACTCCGTACTGGCGGGTAGGGGCGGGATCGTGTTCATCGGGGGTGACCCGGGCATCGGCAAGACGCGGCTGTTGCAGGAGCTCCGGCACGTGTTCGAGTCCTTCACGCCGCCGCACGGCCGCACCCTGTGGTTGGAGGGACGGTGTGTCAGCTACGGCGAGTCCATGCCCTACGCACCGTTCCGAGACCTCTTGCGTTCCTGGCTCGGCGTCCAGACCGACGAGCCCGAGCTACGCGTCCGGGTGGCGCTCCGCCGTCAGGTGGACCGCCTGTTCGGCGAACAGGCCCCGCAGATCGTGCCGTACCTGGCGGCGCTCCTGGGCCTGAGGCAGGATCCCGAGGCCGCCGCCAGACTCGCTGAGCTCTCCCCCGAGGCCCTCCAGTACCGCACGTTCGAAGTGGCGCGCACGCTCCTGGATCGCCTGGCCGCCGATGGGCCCGTCATCGTCGCCCTGGAGGACCTCCACTGGATGGACGCCACCTCGCTCCAGCTGCTGGAGCGGCTGTTCGGCGACACCGAGGAGGCGGCGCTCCTTCTGGTCTGCACGAGCCGTCCGGAACGCGAGCACGCGTCGTGGCGGCTGAAGGAAGACGGGGCGCGCACGCTGCCCCATCGGTTCCACGAGGTGGCACTGTCGTCGCTGAGCGGCGATGCGGGCGCCGAGCTGCTGGACGCGCTGGTGGGCGCGGACACGCTGCCGGAGGCGACCCGACGGCGCATCCTCGAGCCGGCCGAGGGGAATCCCTTCTTCGTCGAAGAGCTGGTGCGCTCGCTCGTGGACGCGGGGGCGCTCGTGCACGAGCCCGGTGGCTGGCGCTTCGACCACGACGTCGAGCTCGAGGTCCCGCCCACCGTCGAGAAGGTGATCCTGGCGCGCATCGACCGGCTCGATCCCGACGCCCACGCCGCGCTGATGGGCGCCGCGGTCCTGGGCCGACAGTTCGGGCTGTCGCTGCTTGAGGCCGTGGCCGACCAGGGCCAGGTGCGAGGCGCCCTCTCGGATCTGATGCGGATGGACCTCGTACGCGAGGGACGCCGGTGGCCCGAGCCGGAGTATCGGTTCAAGCACGCATTGATCCAGGAGACGGCCTATCGGACCCTGGTCGCTGCCGACCGCCATCGGATGCATCGGCGGGCGGCCGAATGGCTCGAGGCTCACATGAACGGCACGCGAGGAGAGCGCGGCGTTGCTCGCCTACCACTGGCTGGGCGCCGCCGATGAGGAACGGGCCGTCCACTACCTCACCATCGCCGGGGACCGTGCTCGCCAGGACTATGCACTCGACGAAGCCATCGCGCACTACCGTGATCTGTTGCCGATCCTGGAGCGCCGGGGCGAGGAACGTGAGATCGCGCTCGTTCTCTTCAAGCTCGCCCTGGCCCTGCATATGTCTCTGCGCTTCGCAGAGGCCAACGAGACCTATCAGCGGGCGTTCCCGCACTGGACGCCGCCGCAGGCCGGGACCCCCACGGCCGCCCTGCGCATGGCCTCGAGCTTCCTGCCGGACGATCCCGATCCTCGATCGGCCATCGCCTGGCCCAACATCCAGATGTGCATGCAGCTCTTCGACCGACTGGTCGAGCAGTGGCCGGAGCGCACGATCGTGCCATCTCTGGCCGATCGATGGGAGATCTCCGACGACGGCCTCCGCTACGTGTTCCACCTGCGTGAAGGACTCACGTGGTCCGACGGCGTTCCGCTCACGGCCCACGATGTGGAGTTCGGTATCAAGCGCGTGTTGGACCCGGCGGCGCCCGGATCATCGGTCGCCATCTACTTCGCGCTCGAAGGCGGCCAGGAGCGATACCTGGGCGAAGAGCCCGACGCCGATCGCGTCGGGGTGCGAGCGCTGGACGATCGCACCGTGGAGTTCCGGTTGGTGGCGCCCGCGCCGTACTTCATGAGCGTCATGAACCGACCCGACGGCGGTCCCCAGCCCCGTCATGCGATCGAGGAGCAGGAAGACGCGTGGGCAGACGTAGGACATCAGGTCGTCTCGGGCGCCTTCCGGCTGGCAGAGCGCACCGGCGACCGACTCGTCCTTGAGCGCCGGACCGACTACCCGGGCCGGCGGCAGGGGAACGTGAGCCGGGTCGAGGTCGCGCAGAGCGGCCTGAGCGACGCGGTGGCGCGGTACGGCGGTGGCGACGGCGACCTCGATCTGATCGCGACCCGGTACACGCCACGGCTGGCCGACCTCGTCCCACGTAACGTGCCCGATGCACAGATCGGGCCTGCGGCCTGGACGGGGTATCTGGCCTTCGACCACACGGTGTCGCCCACATCGAACCGTGAGCTGCGTGCCGCGCTGGCCCATGCCGTGGACAGGGACGCTCTGACGCGAGCGGCCCCCATCAACATGGTGGTTGCCACGGGCGGGATCGTGCCCCCCGCGCTTCAGGGCCACACTCCCGACATCGCGCTGCCGTTCGATGCTGATCGAGCGCGCGATCTGCTGGCGGCCTCAGGGGTCGGGGGACCCTTGCACGTCGCGTGCCTGGACGATGACCTCCCGCTGATCGAACCGGTCCTCGCCTCCTGGCGCGAGGTGCTGGGCGTGGACGTGGAGCACCGTGGATGGAGCACCGAGCAGATCGCGACGACCGTGCCCCGTCAGGTGGCGCCCATCTATTTCACCGGCTGGTTGCCGGGGTACGCGGATCCGGAGTACTTCCTGCGTCTGCTGTTCCAATCCGACAGCCGAACGAACGAGGGCGGGTTCGCGTCCGACGCCTTCGATGCCCTGATCGAGGAAGCGCGCCAAGAACGTAGCGACCAGGGCCGGCTCGCCCTCTTCCATCGAGCCGACAGGATGGCGGTCGAGGATCTCGTTGCCGTCATCCCGCTCGTGTACGGCCGCAGCGTAGCGGTGGTGAAACCAACCGTGCACGGCTGGTGGGAGTTCGGCAAGACCTCCGCGAACTTCGCCGACCTGACCATCGATCCCTGACACCGGAGTCCGAGATCGGCGTGGTCCTGCTGGAAGCGGGGACCATGTCGGTGGTAGGTGCGAGCATCGATCGCGTGGCGAGCGAGGGCACGATCCTGCACGCGGACGCCGACTCCTTCTACGCCTCGGTCGAGCAGCGCGACGACCCGACGTTGCGCGGCCGACCCGTGATCGTCGGGGGCGGCGTCGTGCTCGCGGCCAGCTACGAGGCCAAGGCCTACGGCGTGCGAACACCGATGGGCGAGACACAGGCGCGACGCCTGTGCCCCCAAGCGATCCTCGTCAGGCCGCGGATGGAGGCCTACAGCGAGGCCAGCAAGGCGATGTTCGCGGTCTTCAACGACACCACGCCGTTCGTGGAAGGGCTCTCCATCGACGAGGCGTTCCTGGACGTCGGCGGGCTGCGCCGGATCTCCGGCACGCCGAGCCAGATCGCGGTGGACCTGCGTCGCGGACGTGCTCGAGCGGGTCGGGATCCGCGTCACGGTGGGCGTGGCACGAACGAAGTTCCTGGCGAAGGTGGCCAGCGGCGTCGCCAAACCCGATGGCCTGCTCGTCGTTCCGGTCGACGGCGAGCTCGCGTTCCTGCACGGGCTGCCGGTCGAGCGGCTGTGGGGCGTCGGGCCCGTGACCGCGCGGAAGCTCCGGGAGCGCTCGATCACCACCGTCGCGGAGGTGGCACGGCTCGGCGAGCCCGCGCTGGTGCGGATCCTGGGAAAGGGGGCCGGTCGGCATCTCAACGCCCTCGCGCACAATCGCGATCCGCGCCGGGTGGAGGTCGGTCGCCGTCGTCGCTCGATGGGCACCCAGCGGGCGCTCGGTCGACGGCGGCGGCGGTCCCCCGAGACGCTCGATATCGACCTGATCGCGTTGGTCGACCGGCTCGCCCGGCGCCTGCGGAAAGCCCACCGCGTCTGCCGAACGGTGACGCTGCGTCTCAGGTACGACGACTTCTCCCGAGCGACGCGGTCGCACACCCTGCCCGAGGCGACGGCGAACACGGTGACGCTGCTGGAGGCCGGCCGCATCCTGCTCGCCAACGCCCTACCCGAGATCGAGAGTCGGGGCATCACGCTGATCGGCATCACGTTCAGCAACCTCTTCGGTGACGACGCGGTCCAGCTGGCGCTGCCGTTCGACGGCTCACCCACGTCGGCGATCGACACGACCCTCGACAGCCTGCACGAGCGTTTCGGATCCTCCGCCGTCACCAGGGGGGTCCTCCTCGGGCGTCGCGAAGGGCTTCAGGTTCCGCTCCTCCCAGATTGAGCGGCAAGGGAACGGGTCGGACCGATACGACTAAGCGTGGAGGATCGAGATCGCTGCGCCGAGTTCACGAACCGAACCCTCGCTGATCGGATCGCAGACGAGGATCACCTCATCGGCACCCGCTGCGGCCATCGCACGCAGACCAGCTGCGAGTTCGGTCGGTTCCCCCTGCATCGGCGTCACCCCGGCCTCCACCGGTCGTTCCCCAGCGCCCCCATCGAGCTGCACCAGCACGCACGCACTGCGTTCAAGCGTCGCCGGGTCACGTCCGGCGCGTTCACAGGCGGCGTCGATCTCGGTCTGCTTCGCCGCGAAGCCCTCGGGGGTGTTGCCGTACCAGTCGAACCACGTGTTCCACGAGTCGACGTGGGGAAGCGTCGCGGCAAGCACGCGTTCTCCGGTCGAACCCACCATCAACCTCGGACGAGCGGCCGGCGGCGGGAGCAGCACGGCGTCCTCGACCGTGTGCCACCGCCCGCGTTCGGTTACCCGCTCGCCGGCGAGCAGGCGCCGCACGATGTCGAAGGCTTCCTCGAAGCGTGAGGCGCGGTGGTCGTACGGGATCCCGAAGGCTTCGAACTCGGTGTGGTTCCACCCGGCGCCGAGGCCGAACACGAGTCGTCCACCGCTGATCTCATCGACGGTGGCCGCGACCTTCGCCAGGACCGCCGGTTGGTGGAAGCTGAGACAGGCGACGAGCGGACCGAGTCGCACCGCTTCTGTGACGGAGGCCAGAGCCGCGAGCATCGTCCACGCCTCCCATGGTCCGCGCTCGGGGCGTCCGTCGCCTCGGTACAGGTAGTGATCACCCACCCAGATCGAGTCGAACCCAACGGCCTCAGCCGCCCGCGCGATGGATCGGTATTCGGGCCACCGAACGTCGCGCTCGACTTCCGGCAGCTGGATGCCGACACGCACGGGCTTCATACGCCGCCTTTCCCACGAAGGGCTAGGGCATGGAGCACGCGGTCGCGCGATCCACGAACAGCCAACAGTTTGCCGACGCGAGCCAGACCGTGGTTGCCACCGTGGCGAGGCCGAGGACGCACCCCGCGAGCGACATCCGTCGTGACGGCCCATCACCTCGAGCCGACAGCAGGCCGATCACACCCACGAGGAGCGCGACCGCTCCGATGACGACAGGCACCCACCGGCCCGCCGCCGGGATCGTCGTGTCCGCGGTCATGGAGAGGTGCGATCCCACGAGCACGGCGAAGGCGATCATGGACGCGAGGCCGACGATCAGCCCGGCGATCGCGACCGGCGACGGCGACGGGCGTGTCGGACCCCACCGAGGGAACCCGAAGGTGAGGAATCCCAGGATCAGCAGCTCCACCGCCGAGGCGGCGAGCACCACGGCGAACGGCGTAGACAAGGCTGTCGGATACTCGCCCCACGCGGCGACGCTCCCGACCGCCAAGACCGCTGCCGTAGCAAGGAGGAGCCCACCCACCACCGGGCGAAAGGCACGAGATCCGCCTCGTGGCACGCTGCTCATCGCTAGGGGAGCGGCGGGTTCCATGGCCCAACGCCACCGAGGCGTTCGGGCGTGATCCTCGTGACGTACCCCGGCGGTGGGTCGGGCATGCCAGGGAACACCACGTCGGGACCGAGGTAGGTGTGCGCGAGTCGCTGCAAGAGCTCAGCGGCACCGCCCTCCGTGACTCGGGCCTTGCCATACACGACCAGGTACTCGAGCAAGCCCCAGTCGTTCCGCTTGGTGGACGGCACCGATAGCGCGATCCGGGGGTCTCGGCGGAGGTTCTTGAGCTTGCGCTGATCGGGCAGGGTCGCGATGACGATCTCGTCTCCGTCCATACCGACCCAGGCAGCCGTGACCTGTGGCCCCCCGTCCTCGTCGATCGTGACCACGTGCGCAACCGCGTCGCTTTCAAGGAGCTGACGAGCCGCATCGGAAAGGACGATCCCCGCCATCCGCTCATGGTACGCCGCGCCACGTGTGAGGGGCACCCCGGTCGCCGCCCCCGCCTCGCACTTTCTCGGGGACCGCGGTACGGTGGATGCCTGCCCGCGATGTTCGTTGCCCGCGACGTCGGAAAGGGGAAGGACCATGAAGCTTCGGCTTCTGCTCGGCCTCTGTACGGTGGTGGCGATGCTCGCCCTGCCGACCGTAGCGCAGGCCGACCCGTTCGTCGGGCCGCCGATCTGCGACACCGCGGGGAAGGCGCTCTTCGGAACGTACGACTCCCTCACGGTCTGGGGCGACGCGTACGTCCCGGCAGGCAAGACCCTGAGCGTGCGGGGCAACCTGAAGATCGGGCACGCAGCGTGCCTCGACGCGTTCACGCTGGGCACCGTCCACGTGGGACGCAACATCTGGGTGGAGCCCGGCGCGGTCCTGGCGCTCGGATGCACGCCGGAGTCGATCGGAGCGGTGCCACCATGCGGCACGACGACGACGAACGACACCGTGGGCTACAACATCTTCGCCGACCACCCGCTGACGATGTACCTGGACGGCAACACGATCGGCCGCAACGTGCGATCGATCGGTGGTGGCCCGGGCCTGCACGGCGACTACCTGAACTTCCCGATCAAGGACAACACGATCGGCGGGAACCTCATCGTCAGGGGCTGGAAGGGCGCCTGGGCCGGCGCGATCCGCAACGACGTGGGCGGGAACCTGCGCTGGTCGAAGAACCTGAGCAAGGTCAATCCCGACTCGAACGAGGTCCAGACGAACACGGTCGGCGGGGACCTGTTCTGCTTCCACAACTCACCCGCGGCGCAGGTGAACCCCGCGGACGGAGGGCTCCCGAACGTCGTCGCCGGCGACAAGTTCGGTCAGTGCGCGGGACTCTGACGCAGGGGCGTCGGAGCGACTAGCGACGGGCGGTCCGTGCCGCTCGTCAGGCACGTGCGGGTGGCAACCGGCGAGGCGCGTGGGACCGCCTCGCCGGTCGTCACTCCGATGGGCTCTCGCGTCATGGGTGTGGTCAAGCGGCCGATCCGGTTCGCCCGCTTGGGAACGATGTCGGCTCGGCTAGGCTGCTCTGCAGCGTGAGTTGGGAACGACCATCGGACGACACGGTTCCAAGGAGCGCCTTATCCCCGTAGCTGCGCCACGCGAGGCACGAGATCCGCCTCGTGGCACGCTGCTCCTCGGTGACGCGGATGCGACCCGCCGAGTGTTCCGCTCTGGCCCACCGACGTCAAACCGTCGAGCGTCAGCGGGCTTGTGTGTTGCCCCGCTTGGTCCGGCGAAAGAGGAACGGGAGCAGCACGCGAAAGAGGAAGCAGCGTTTCGTGCCCGCGTGGTGGGGATCCCGGCTCCCGATCACGTTGACATACGTATGTCGGCATAGTAGCTGTCACCGACACACGGTGATCCTCGCCGCGCGTCTCGAAGAGACACAGTCATCTGAGGCGCGTGTCAGTGACGCGAGGGAGCCGCACCGTGGCTTTCTCAGGTTCCCTCAGTATTCCGCTCAGACGTCCTCGCGGACGATGCGCACCACCACCTCCGCGGTGGGTCGTTCGTTCGAACGCCCGGACCGGAGCCGCCGAAGGAGCAGCGCGGTGAGCGCCGTGCTCCCAAGGACGATGCCCGCCAGGCTCTTGAACGACCGGAGCGGTGCCGGAACACGAGCCTCCAGCTCCCTCAGATCGGTCTCGAGTTGACGGCGGGTCTCTTCGATCTCCGTCACTTTGCGATCTGCTGCCTCGCCCATCGTGCGTCCTCCTTCAGGGTCTCTCGGGTCCGCTCTGCGGGGACCGGAGCCGTTCTGATGGTTCGTCGCCCCACGAGCACCAACAGGCCGGCGATCGCGAGGAGCAGGATGCCCACGATCAGGATGGCGGCCCAGATCGGCAGCACCAGGGCGAGCGCCGCCGCGCCCGCGGCCGCGACGAACCCGAGCGCGTACATCGCCATCACGCCCGCGGCGGCCATCATCCCCGCCCCCGCCGCGCGGACCGATGCGGCCTCGGTCACCTCCAACTTGGCGAGCTCGACGTGCTTGCGAAAGAGCGTGCGGGCTCCTTCGATGGCCGAGGCCGCCACCACGCCGAGCGGTCGCTTCGCCCCGCCGTCGGAGGCGCCGTTCCGACCGCTGGTTCCGGCACCTCCCCCGTTCCCGTCTCGAACACTCACGATCCGGTCCTCCCCTCATCTACCCTGACAGCCGACGGTTCGAGGATATCCGTGTCCGTCTCCCACGACCCCGGGACGGGCGGAAGGAGCGCATGACGATGAAGGCGTGGGTGTACGAGAGGTACGGGTCACCCGACGTGCTCGGCTTCCAGGAGGTTGAGACGCCGGCGCCCGCCGGCGACGAGGTGGCGGTGCGCGTTCACGCCTGTGGGCTCAACGCGGCCGACTGGCACCTGATGCAGGCCGACCCGGCCCTGGTCCGGCTCTCGTTCGGGCTGCGGCGACCTCGCAACCCGATGATCGCCGGCTGCGACGTCGCGGGCGTGGTCGAGTCGGTCGGCGAGCGCGTCACGCGGTTCTCCCCGGGCGACCGCGTCTTCGCGGGGGTGGGGTTCACCGGAGGCCTCGCCGAGTTCGCCACGACCCGCGAGGACCGCATCGCGCCGATGCCGGCCAACTGCACGTTCGAGCAGGCGGCCGCGGTACCGGTGGCGGGCGTCACCGCGCTCCGAGCGATCCGCGACGCCGGTCGGGTCGGACCCGGAACGACCGTGCTCCTGATCGGGGCATCCGGCGGGGTCGGCACCTTCGCCCTCCAGATCGCCCGCGCCTTCGGCGGAGTGGTCACCGCGGTGTGCGGTCCGGCAGCCCTCGAGCTCGTCCGCTCCCTCGGTGCTGTCGAGGTGATCGACTACACGACCGAGGAGTCCGTCGGCGTCGGCCGGACCTACGACGTCGTGGTGAACAACGGGGGCACCCACTCGCTGCGTTCGCTCCGCCGAACGCTCACCCCCAAAGGCACCCTTGCGGCCGTGGGGGGCTCCCAACACGGCGGCCTCCTCGGCCCCGGCTCGATCGCGATGCGAGGCAAGCTGGTCGCGCCGTTCGTGTCGCAGCGGATCGTGTCCGTCGGAGGTGAGGCCAACGAGGCCGACCTGACGACCCTCGCGGCGATGATCGAGGCTGGCGACGTTACCCCGGTGATCGATCGTGTCTACCCGCTCGAGGAGGCGCCAGAAGCGCTCCGATACGTCGAGGACGGCCACCCGAAGGGCAAGGTCGTCGTGACGGTCGGCGGGTGAGAGCGTACGGACCTAGAAGCGGGACGCCCGGCCCGGGGGACCCAGTCTGAAGCGCTTGGTCTTGTCCATCCGTCTTCCCCACCTGAGCGACTCCGCGTAGACGAGGAAGCCGGGGTCGCCCTCGTCGACGGGCCGGTACCGCACGACCAGGACTCGGGGCTTGGGCAGCCGAACTCGATACCCGGTGCAACAGAGCCCAGCATGGTCCCCGTACGACATGACCACGTGACCGTGCTTGCGCTTGAAGACCCCCTGATAGCTCTCATCCAGGTACACCCACAGGCTGCCACATGACGTGCACCCGCGGTGGAAGAGCACGGCCCTACGGAAGCCCGGATAGAACGTGACTGTAAGCTCCGCCCATCCCTTCGCCGGATAGGTCACCCCCACCCATCGGATGTCCAAGGGCCCGCCGACATCGTTGGGATCCGAGATCCCCACCGCGTTCGCGTCCGAAGCCAGGAGCCCCACAAGGATGACGGCCGCGATCAGAGGTGCGGCAGTTCGCCATGCACGCACCCGACGTCTGCCGCTACGGCGCATCGCTCTCTCCCCTTAGCGTTGTCTCGATCGTTGCATCGTGCCCTCCACCGCGCAAATGGCACATGAGATACCTCTAGCAGGGCGACCACAATGGCATCGGCTGCAAACCGGTGACCTGATACCTCGACGTGACCAGGATCACGGTCGCGGACGCCTTTGGAAGGCAGGATCAGCGGTGTAGTGAGCGCGCGTCTCATTTTGACACGGGAATCGTGTAACACGAGAATCGTGTTCATGAAGAACGTGACCGTGACACTCGACGAGGAGACCGCGCTGTGGGCTCGGATCGAGGCCGCGAAACGCGACATCAGCGTGTCCAGCTTGCTCCGGGAGCTCCTGCGCGAGCACATGGGCGGCCAGCTGAGCTACGACCAGGCGATGGAGCGGTACCTGTCGAGGCCCGGACGGGCCCTGTCGGGCGGAGAGGCCTATCCCAACCGCGAGGAACTGCACGAGCGTGCCGACTTTCGTTGATACCAACGTCCTCGTCTACGCCAGGGATACGTCGGACGCCGACAAGTACGAGTGCGCACGCGATTGGGTCCGGCACCTGTGGGAGACCAGGGAGGGGCGGCTGAGCATCCAGGTGCTGCAGGAGTACTACGTCACCATCACCCGCAGGATCGCGACGCCGCTCACCCCAGCGGAGGCGCGCGCGGATGTCGTGGACCTCACCGCCTGGCGCCCCGTCGTGATCGACCTGGAGGAACTCGAAGTGAGCTGGTCCATCCAGGACCGGTTCGGCCTGTCGTTCTGGGATTCGCTGATCGTCGCGGCCGCCCAGGCTGCTCGATGCGAAACGCTCCTGACCGAGGATCTGCAAGATGGCATGGAGTTCGATGGGCTCCGTGTGGTCGACCCATTCCGCAACCCGTCAGCGACGCCTCGTGATTCGGGATGCAGGGCTGCCAGCCCGGGCGTAGATATCCGACCTTAACCGTCCGTCTATGCTCGCGCGATGGTTCGGGTCGCGGTGGACATCGGGGGAACGTTCACGGACCTGGCGGCGGTCGACGAAGCCGGGCGGCTCACCCTGGCGAAGACCGACACCACCCCGTCGTCCCCCGACGTGGGGGCGGTCACCGCGCTCGAGCGCTCGGGCATCGCGCCCGCCGACGTTGCGACCTTCGTGCACGGGACCACCGTCGTGATCAACGCGGTCACCGAGCGCACCGGGGCCACCACCGCGTTGCTCACCACCGAGGGGTTCCGCGACGTCCTGGAGATCGGACGGGCGAACCGGCCGGATCTCTACAACTTGGCCTACCGCAAGCCCCGCCCGTTCGTCCCTCGGCGGCGACGGTTCGAGATCACCGAACGCCTCGATCACCACGGCAGCGTGCTGACGCCGCTCGACGAGGCCGCCCTGCCCACACTCGCTGAGCGGGTCCGCGACGCGGGTGCCGACTCCCTCGCGATCTGCTTCCTCCATGCCTGGGCCGACCCCGCACACGAACGCAGGGCGGCCGAGGTGTTACGCCCGTTGCTGCCGGGGATCGCGATCGTCTGCTCGCACGAGGTGAGCGGCGAGTGGCGTGAATACGAACGGAGCTCCACGACGGTGCTCTCCGCGTACGTGAAGCCGGTCGTCGCCCGCTACCTCACCCAGCTCGAAAGCACGTTGCGAACCACGGGTGTGGAGGCGCCGTTGTTCGCGATGCGGTCGTCCGGTGGGGTGGCCCAGTTCCCCCGCGCCATCGAGAACGCGATCACGCTCCTGGAGTCCGGTCCGGTCGCGGGGATCGAGGCTGCCGCGGAGCTGGGGCGGCGCCTGGGTGCACGCCACGTGCTGACGCTCGATATCGGAGGCACCACCGCGAAGACCTCTGCGGTGCGCGATGGGCGTCCGGCGATCGAAACGCTCTATCACCTGGAACGCACGCCCACGTCGGCCGGCTATCCGATCCAGGTCCCG
Source organism: uncultured Actinomycetes bacterium (assembly GCA_963826185.1). Taxonomy (GTDB): domain Bacteria; phylum Actinomycetota; class UBA4738; order UBA4738; family HRBIN12; genus JAOUEA01. The sequence goes on from CAWGVY010000005.1 coordinate 44,415, forward strand.
GTGGTGCAGATCGTCGAGATCGGGGCGGGCGGCGGCTCGATCGCCTCTGTCGATGAGGCGGGCGGGCTGCACGTGGGCCCACGGAGCGCCGGCGCGGAGCCGGGACCCGCGTGCTACGGGCGCGGCGGCGCGGATCCCACGATCACCGACGCGAACCTGGTGGCCGGGCGCCTTGACCCGGCCTTCTTCCTGGGAGGGTCGATGCCATTGGACCTCGCCGCAGCACACGACGCCCTCGGCAGGCTGGGGGCGTCGCTCGGCACCGACGTACGCACCGCCGCCCGGGGCGTGCTCCGCTACGCCGTCGCGCAGATGGCGCACGCACTGCGGCTGGTGACGGTGCGCCGCGGTCATGACCCGCGCGATTTCACCTTCGTGGCGTTCGGTGGCGCGGGACCGTTGCACGCGGCGCTCCTGGCCCGCGAGCTCGGGATCGGGCGCACCGTTATCCCGCCGGCGCCCGGGCACTTCTCAGCGGTCGGGATGTTGCACGCGCAGCTCCGCGCCGACGCCGTCCGCACACGCGTCGGGACCCTGGCGCCGGCGCTCCTGGCCCCGCTCCTGGACGAGCTGCAGGCGGAGGCCACCGACGAACTTGGAGGCGACGGCGTGGTCGAGGTCGAGCGCTTCGCCCAACTCCGCTACGCCGGCCAGGAGCACACGTTGGAAGTCCCGATCCCCGAGGGCGAGGTGGACGACCGCGCGACAACGACGATCCGTGAGGCCTTCGACCGGGCGTCCGAAGAGGCATACGCGTTCTCGCTCGATCAGCCGGTCCAGCTCGTCGCGGCGCGCGTGGCCGTTCGACTGCCGACGCCGCCGTTCACCTGGCGCGTGGACGAGCCGGTGCCCGAGCACGATCTGCAGGCGCGCGAGGTCGACCTGGACGAACACGGCGGCGTCCAGGCGGTGCCGGCTCGCCACCGCGGAACGATGGATCGAGGCGAACCGATCTTGGGCCCGGTGATCGTGGAGGAGGCCGCGTCCACCACGTTGGTGCTCCCCGGGCAGATGGTCACGCGCGACGGAACCGGGAACCTGCTGGTCGAGGAGGCGGAGTGACCGATCGGTTCACCATGGACGTGCTGCGCGAGGCGTTCCTCGCCGTCGCCGACGAGATGTTCGTCTCGCTGCAGCGGACGTCGCAGAGCCCGGTGATCTACGAAGTGCTCGACTTCGCCGTGGGCATCACGGATCCGGCGGGCGAGCTCGTGAGTCAGGGCAACGGGATCGCCGGCTTCCTCGGACCGCTGGGAGATGCGGTGCGCGACACCCGGGTGCGCGTGCCTGACCTGGAGCCGGGCGATGTGGTCGCCACGAACGATCCATATGCCGGCGGCGGAACGCATCTGTCCGATGTGGCACTCGTCCGCCCGATCTTCGTGGGTGAGGAGATCGCCGCCTTCGCGGCGGCGAAGGGCCACTGGACGGAGGTCGGCGGCAAGGATCCGGGATCGTGGACCGCGGACTCGCGCGACGTTTTCCAGGAGGGGTTGCAGCTGCCCTTCGTGAAAGCGTACCGGCGCGGGACGCTCGTTCGAGATATCGCCTCGATCCTGCAGGCGAACTCCCGATTGCCCGAGCAGGTCCTGGGCGATCTGGTGGCGCAGGCGGCGTGCCTGGAGGTCGCGGAGCGGCGGTTCCTGGAGCTGTGTGGCCGCTACGGGGTGGACGTCGTGCGTGAGGCGATGGCACGGGTGCACGAACGGAGCGAAGCGCTGGCTCGTGCAGCGCTCGCCAACCTGCCACCCGGCACGTATGAGGCCGAGGACCTGATCGACGACGACGGCGTGGGCGGCGGACCGTATCCGATCAAAGTGGCGGTCACGATCACGCCCGACGAGATGGTCTGCGATTTCACCGGCTCGCACCCACAGGTAGGCGGACCGGTGAACACCACATGGAGCGGTCTGGTGTCGGGCGTGCGCACGATCTTCAAGGCGGTGACCGACCCAGCCGAGCCGCCCTCGGACGGCTGGTTCCGCCCGCTGCGGATCGTCTGCCCCGATGGGACGATCTTCACCGCGCAGCGTCCCGCACCCGTCGCCGCCTACTTCGAGGCGACGGAGCCGGCGAGCGACCTAGTGTGGAGGGCGCTGTCGCCGCTGCTCCCGCAACGGCTCACGGCGGGGAGCTTCGTATCCGTGTGTTCCACCTCGATCGCGACGACCCACCCGGACACCGGTGAGGACACGCTGTTGGTGGAGCCACAGCCCGGCGGGTGGGGTGCCAGCGCCGTCGCCGACGGCGAGAGCGCGCTCGTGAGCGTGGGCGACGGGGAGACGTATTCGATCCCGGCCGAGATCTGCGAACAACGTTACGGGGTGAGGGTCGAGCGGGTGGCGTTCGACATCGTGCAAGGCGCGGGTGCTGGCCGGCGGCGCGGAGGCCCCGGGCTCTTGAAGGAGTATCGGATCCTTTCGGAGCGGGCGCTGCTGACGGTGGTGTTCGGACGGCACAAGTATCCGCCCTGGGGGGTGGACGGAGGGCACGAGGGCTCGCCGAACCTGGTGGAGATCGTGCCCGCCGACGGATCCACGCCCGTGCGATTCGGGAAGGCGGCCGCGTATCCGCTACGGGTCGGGGACCTCGTCCGGCTACGAACGGGGACGGGCGGCGGCTACGGCGACCCGCGCGAGCGCGAGCCCGAGCGCGTCCGCGACGACCTGGCCGACGGGATGATCGCGCCGGAGGACGCTCGCTCGATCTACGGGTCCGAGGTCTGAGCGGGCCGAGGCGGAACCGAGTTCAGCGTGGAACGTTTGGGCAACACGTCGCTCAGGAAGTCGTACCCGTCGATCCGTTTCGTCGGCGCCGGCGGCCAGGTGCGTGCGCTGTGGGACAACCCGCATGCGAGGAGCGCCTGTGCGGCCCTGACCGTGATCGGCAATGGGTCCAGCACGGGGATGCCCGGATAGCCCCGCGCCACGAGACCGTCACGGACGCCGTCGGCGAAGCCGAGCATCCCCGTGCACCCGAACACGATCGCGTGCGCACCATCCCCTTCGATCGCGGCGACCGCCTCGTCGACCAGAGCCGAAAGCAACCCTTGCGGGTCGGCCGCAAGGTCCAGCACCGGGATGTCCACCCATCGAACCGACGCGAGCCGCTCGCTCAGCCCCGCGACGCGTGCCTGGTTCTCGAACTCGGGCACCGAGCGGGCCTCCGTCGTGACGATCGAGAACCGGTGGCCGAGCAAGCATGCGATGTGCATGCTGGTCTCCGCCGGGCCGAGAACCGGTATCCGGACGACATCGCGTCCCGGCCTCACGCCCGGGTCGGCCATGCAGTCGATGACCACCGCGTCGACACCCTCCTGTTCCGCCTCTGCGATCAGTCGCACCGTGTCCGGAACGGAGATCGCGTGCTCGAACTCGCTTTCGATCGAGGCGGGCCCTCGGTGGATCTGGACGAGGTCGACCTCGGTGGAGGCATCGCCGAGGCCGCGGGCGAATTCGGCGTCCCCGAGCCCGGCCCCCGTCACCGGCGTGATGACCCTGATCCGCCTGCGTTCCATGGCTCTCCTTCACTCGTTGCGAGAGGGCCGAGCCTAGGAGACCTTCTCCCCGAGGCGCAAGGCATGACGGCTCAGGTCAACAAGCGCGCGCGGCAGGCCAACTGCAACGCGAGCCGCGTTTCTGGATCGTTCAGATCCACGTCCAGCGCATCGGAGATCCGGCGCAACCGGTAGGCGACGGCGTTGCGGTGCAGATGCAGGCGCTGCCCCGCGCGCGTGGCCGATCCCTGCTCATCCAGGTAGACCTGCAGCGTGTGGATCGCCTCCTCAGCCCGGCGGTCGCCCAGCGCATCGAGCGGCTCCAGCAGCGTCGAGACCGACCGGCGCGCCGTCTCGGTGGCGTACCACTCGGCGAGCATCGCGCGTAGGCCCGACGCGTCGAACACCGCGGGCGCCCGGCCGGGACGGGCTGCGGCGAGCGCCGCGCGCGCCTCGCCGGCCGACGCCCGCAGCCCCGCCGGACCGAGGTGCCCGCCGCCGATCCCCGCCCTCGGCCCGATCCCGTGGAACCGTTCCTCGAGGGCGGCGAGTACCGACACCACGGCGGCATGGGCGGCGGCCGCACCAGCGGGGCCGGGCTCCGCATCGCTCTCCCGTAGCAGCACGACACGTCCCTCGGATCGGGCGAGGTGCCAGGTTCCCCGGGTGGAACGGGCCGAGGCCAGCGCCGTCTGCTCCACGGCGCGCCGCAGCTCCTCCACATGCACGGGGTCCTCGGACACCCCTTCGTCGAACGCGATGAACGCCACGGTGTGCCAGGCGTCGACCTCGAGGCCGAGTGCCCGTGCGCGGCGCAGGAGCGATGCGTCGCGCCCCGGTTCGGTCGCCATCAGCTCGGTCAACAGCTCCGAGCGGCTCCGGACCGGCGCGTCGCGCTCGCGGCGAGATCGCTCCATCGCGGCTGCGATGTCGGCGGCGCCCGCGCGCAGGAGCAACGTCTGAACGACGCCGCCGGGCTCGGGGGCGACCAGCCATGCTTCACGGATCCCGTCGACCTCGACGGCCTCGGCGAGCTGACCGGGCTCCGGTTCGCCGAGCGTCGAGCCCGGAAGCGCCTCCGAGACCGCCGCCAGCGTGGCCCCCACGTCCGGCGTGCCGGCCCGCGCCCGGTCGAGCGCGCGGAGCCCCACCTCGGCCGCTTGGAGAGATGCGGCGGCATCGCCTCGCAACGACGCCCCCAGCGCAGCCGCAAGGTCGGCGAGATCGACGTCATCGCCCACCTCGAGCAGCGCCAGGTGGGCCCGCCCGGCGATGGCTCGCGCGGAGCGCGAGAGCATGCCACCTGGAACGCTCGCGAGGGCCGCCCCGGCGATCCCTCGTTCCGCGCCGCGTCTGAGCGCCACGTCGAACCGGTAGGTGGCCGCCTCGGCCGAGCCAGCACGCGTGAGGATCACCAGCGCATCAGCCGGCGCCCTGTCGATCGCGCCGAGGGTCTCCGCCAGCGAGATCGTGCGAACGTCGCGATCGAGGCCCACGTCGGTCAACGCGCGAAGTCGGTCCGGCCCGGCACCCGCCAGCAGGGCTTCGATCTTGGGCATCGTGCACATATCTAACCCGTTCTCGGTGCATCCTGCACTTCCTCCACGAACGAGGGGAACGTAGCCTGCTCTCATCCGCGCGAGAAGGGACGCCGTGCAGATCGATGGAGCGAACGTCCGTGCCATGGGGGTGGGCTGTTCGATCCTGGGCGCGGGAGGCGGCGGCGACACCGCGATCGGCGTCATGGCCGCGCTGCAGGCGATCGAGGAGCTCGGTCCGGTCCCGGTGGTCGACCTCGACGACCTCGACGACGACGCTCTGGTGATGCCCTGCGGCGGGATCGGCGCCCCCATGATCTGGATCGAGAAGATCGATCGCGGTGACGAGATCACCCGACTGATCCCCGTGGTCGAACGCATCCACGGCTCGAGGGTGGCGGCGCTGATGTCGGCGGAGATCGGCGGCTCGAACGGTCTGCGCCCGTCACGTGGGCAGCCCGTGCGGGACTGCCGGTGGTCGACGCCGACGGCATGGGTCGAGCGTTCCCCGAGGTCCCGCAGGTCACCATGCAGGTCGCCGGCATCTCCGCGAGCCCGGCGGTGATGACCGACGAGCGCGGCAACGTGGTGATCTTCGACGGCCTGACCGGCCACTGGATGGAGCGGCTGGAGCGCTCGACGGCGGTGGAGTTCGGCGGCCAGGGTTCCTCGTCGGAGTACTCGATGACCGTTCGCCAGGCGAAGACCGCCACGGCTCGCAAGACGGTGACGCTCGCGATCCGGATCGGTGACGTCGTGATGGGCGCCGAGCGCGACCCGGTGGCACGCCCTGGCCGAGGAGGTCGCGGCGGCCGTGCTGATCACCGGCAAGATCGTCGACGTCGAGCGGCACGTCACGAGCGGGTTCGTCCGCGGCTCCGTCGTGATCGAGGGCCTCGGTGGCGACGGCGGTCGCGTGATCCGGCTGGAGCTGCAGAACGAGAACCTGGTCGCGCTGGAGGAGGGAGCCGTGCTCGCCTCGGTGCCCGACCTGATCACGGTGCTGGACAGCGAGACGGCCGTGCGATCGCACACGGATCGCCTCCGGTACGGCCAGCGGGTCACGCGTGATCGCCTTCGCCTGCGACCCGATCTGGCGCACCGAGCGGGGACTGGAACTGGCCGGGCCGCGCGCGTTCGGCTACGACTTCGACTACGTGCCCGTGGAGGCTCGTCCATGCCAGCGGCCTGACTACCGCCTCGGCATCGACGTCGGCGGCACCAACACCGACGCGGTCGTGCTGGGTCGCGACGACCGGGTGCTCGCCCAGGCCAAGGTCCCGACCACACCCGAGGTGTCCGGGGATCGCCGCCGCCGTCGCGGCCGCCGTCGAGGACCTGGCGACGGGCGCGAGCGGATCACCCACGTGATGCTCGGCACCACCCACGCGACCAACGCGGTGCTGGAGCGCCGGAACCTGCGCCGGGTGGCGGTGCTCCGGATCGGGGCGCCGGCCACCTTCGCGATCCGGCCGATGTTCGGCTGGCCCGCGACCTGCGGGCCACGATCTCGGTCGGCGAGACGATCGTGGACGGCGGGATCGAGTTCGACGGCCGGGAGATGTCGCCGCTCGACACCGACGCCATCGCCGGCCTTCTCGGCGCGGTCGCCGATGTGGCGCAAGGGCGTCGCGATCACCAGCGTGTTCGCCCCGGTCTCGCCGCGGCACGAGCTCGCGGCCGCGAGATCGTGCGCAGGAGCTCGGCGACATCCACGTCTCGCTCAGCCACGAGATCGGCTCGATCGGCCTGCTCGAGCGGGAGAACGCGACCATCCTGAACGCTGCGCTGACCGGGGTGGCCCGCGACGTCGCCGGCGCGATCCGCGGCGCGCTCGCCGACTACGGCCTGGAGCCCGTCACGTTCTTCGCGCAGAACGACGGCACCCTGATGGACCTCGACTACGCGCTGCGCTACCCGGTGCTCACGATCGGCAGCGGGCCGGCCAACTCGATCCGCGGCGCCGCGTTCCTCACCGGCACGGACCGACGCGCTCGTCGTCGACGTCGGCGGGACCTCGCACCGACGTCGGCGTGCTCGTCGAACGGGTTCCCGCGCGAGTCGACTCGGGCGTGGAGATCGGCGGGATCCGGACCAACTTCCGGATGCCGGACCTGGTCACGATCGCGCTCGGCGGCGGCACGTGCATCCACGTCGACCCGGCGAGGATGCCGATCGGGCCGCGCAGCGTCGGCTACCTGCTCAAGCGAGGAGGCGCTCGTCTTCGGCGGGTCGACGCCGACGCTGACCGACGCGCCGTCGCCGCCGGCCGGGCATCGCTGGGCGACGCCAGCCGACGCCTCGCGGACATCGAAGACGTGCTGGCCCGGGCGCTCGCCGGTCGCCGAGACGATGCTCGCCGAGGCGATCGACCGGGTGAAGACCTCCAAGGAGGACCGCGTCCGCTGATCGCCGTGGGCGGCGGCAGCATCCTGGTCCCCGACGCGATTCCCGGGCGTCAGCGAGGTCATCCGGCCCGAGCACTTCGACGCGGCGAACGCGATCGGCGCCGCCATCGCCTCGGTCAGCGGCCAGGTGGACCGGATCTTCCACCTGGGCGCCGGCGGCCGGGAGGCCGCCGTCGACGGAGGCGTCGCGAGGAGGCCGCGAGCGCGCGGTCGCGGCCGGCGCCGCCCCGGGCACGGTGCAGATCGTCGAGCTGGAAGAGATCCCGCTCGCCTACCTCACCACCCCTGCGGTCCGGATCCGGGCCAAGGCCGCGGGACCCTGCGACGTCCAGGGCGTGACGTCACGAGGAGGAGGGGGCCGACAGCGCATGCGTCGGAGCCGTACGGATACTCGCAGGCGATCGCAGCGATCGGCGCTCGCGGCCGCGGCCTGCCCGGGGACGACGTCGACCCCGCCGGCCGCGGTGCTGCGGCGCTGCGGCGGTGGCGCACCGGTCGCACACGACCACCTTCACCTACGACACCTACCACCCAGGTGATGGTCGGGTGGGATCCCGGCGACGGCGTACTCCGACGACATCATCGCGATGCAGCAACATGTACGAGACGCTCACGCGCTACAACTCGGCGACCCACAAGGTCGACCCGACTGCTCGCGACCATCTGGAAGTCGACCGAGGACGGCAAGACCTGGACGTTCACCTCCGCCACGGCGTCACGTTCCACACCGGCCGCCCGATGACCGCGGCGGACGGAAGGCCTCGATCCAGCGGACGATCAAGCTGAGCGGGGGCGCCGCCTACGTCTGGGGCGCGGTGAAGACGATCGACACGCCCGACCAGTACACGCTGGTCTTCCACCTGAAGTACGCGTCGCCCGCTCGACCTGGTCGCCTCGGCCGACTACTCCGCCTACATCTACGACACGCAGGCGGCCGGGCGGCCAGGACCTCGCGCGAAGTGGTTCAACGACGGGGCACGACGCGGGCACCGGCCCGTACACGGTGCAGACCTGGAACAAGGGCCAGGAGTTCGAGGTCCTCCTGAAGGCCTATCCCGGACTACTGGGGCGGCTGGAGCGGCCCGCACTACAAGAAGGTGGTGTTCCGCGTGGTGCCGCAGGACACCACCGCCGCGCAGCTGCTGCGGTCCGGGCAGGTCACGCTTCGTCGAGCAGATCAGCCCGTCGCTGTGGCAGTCCTTCAGGGGCGATCCGGACATCACCGACGCAGAGCGCCCCGTCCTGGCAGAACCTGCTCGCGCAGCTCAACACCGCGACGGGGCCGCTGCGACCAGACGGTGCGGCAGGCGATCTCCTACGGGATCGACTACCACGGGATCATCGCGGCGCTGCACGGCGGCGCCGACCCGCCAGTCCGGCGTCGTCCCGCCGGGCCTGTTCGGCCACGTCGACCGACCTCCGAACTACACCTACGACCCGGCCAAGGCGGCCCGACTGCTGAAGCAGGCCGGCTACGGCCCGCGGCGAGCGAGGACCTGAACCTCAGCCTGACCTACACCAAGGGCGACTCGAACGAGCAGGTCGTCGCGACCCTGATGAAGTCCAACCTGGCCGAAGCTGAACGTCAACCTGGACGTGCCCGTCGCTCGCGTGGCCGACCCAGTGGGCGAAGGGCAAGTCGTCGAACGAGGCCGAGCGCCAGGACATCTTCCTCGAGTACTGGTGGCCGGACTACGCCGACCCGTACTCGTGGTTCACCAACCTGCTGCAGACCGAGAACCCGCCGTACTTCAACCTGTCGTACTACTCGAACACTGGATCGAACGAGCAGATCAGAACGGTGAGCAGCTGACGGCGTCCGACAGGGACCACGGCGGCGCAGCTGTACAAGCACGATGCAGGTCACGCTGATCGAGCGACGCCCCTCGATGTCCCTGTACACGCAGCAACTACCAGTACGCGATGCTCGTACTTCGGTTCACGGCTACGTCGACAACCCGGCCTACGCGAACGTGGTCTTCGCGTACGACCTGCAACCCGATCCTGGTCGTTCCGTGACCCGCTATCCTGCGTGCGCCGGGTCGCCCTGGCCGTCGCTCGTCGTGGTGCGGGGTCATCGTCCTGACGTTCGTGATCGCCCACGTCGTGCCGGGCGACCCGGCGGCGACCTGGGCCGGCCCGCACGCCTCGCGGCCAGGAGCTCGGCGCGGTCCGGCGAGCCTCGGCCTCGACCCGCCGCTGCCCCGTGCAGATCGCCACGTACTTCGGCGGGATCGTGCGGGGGAACTGGGGACATCCGATCCACACCCACCAGCCGGTGCTGTCCGACCTCGTGGACCGGGCGCCGGCCTCGCTCGAACTGGTGATCGCCGCGCTGATCATCGCGCTGCTGCTCGGCATCCCGCTCGGGCTGGTCTCGGCCCGGTGGCCGGGCCGGAGCTGCCCGACGCGCTCGTGCGGATCGCCGCCGTGCTGGCGGTGTCGATGCCGGTCGTTCTGGCTGGCGCTGATCCTGCAGCTCGTCTTCTCCCAGCGGCTGCACCTGCTTCCCGTGGCCGGCCAGTACGACCCCGAGCCTCGCTTCACCCACCCGCTCATGCAGTACACGCGGATGCCGGTGGTCGACGCGCTGATCACCGGGAACTGGCCGATGTTCGGCAGCACGCTGTCGCACCTGGTGCTGCCCGCGCTCGTGGTCGCCGCCTACCCGGTCGGCGTGATCACGCGGATGGTCCGCGCGCCCGTCCTCGACACGCTGGGCGAGGCCCACGTCCAGATGGTGCGCGCGCTCGGGTTCCCCGAGCGGGCGGTGTTCGGCCGGTTCGCGATGAAGCTCGCCTGGAACCCGGTGGCCGCGGTGCTCGCCCTGGTGTTCGCCTACTCGCTGGTCAACACGTTCCTGGTGGAGTCGATCTTCGACTGGCCCGGGCTCGGCAGCTACGCGGCGGCGCCTCGTCGTCCCTGGACACGCCCGGCGATCGTCGGCGTCACGCTGTTCGTCGCGATCGTGTACGTGGTCGCCAACCTGGTCGTGGACATCGTGCAGGCCGCCATCGACCCGAGGATCCGGCTCACGTGAGCACGGTCCAGCCCCTGCCGGAGACCGTCGAGGCCAGCGCGCATCGCGGGCCGGCTGGGGCGCGTGCGGCGCAACCCGCTGCTGCTGTTCGGCGCTGATCTGTCGCTGCTGATCGTGCTGGTCGCGTCTTCGCGCCGCTGATCGCCCCGTACCCGGCGGACGCCGGTCGCGCCACCCACCCGGCGATACGCTCCTGCGCGCCGTCGGCGCAGCACTGGTTCGGCACCGACCAGGTCGGCCGGGACGTGTACTCCCGGGTGCTCTTCGGCGCGCGGGTCTCGCCGCTGATCGCGTTCTGGTGCTGGCTGATCTCGTGCGCGGTCGGCATCCCGCTCGGGCGTGGCGGCCGGGTACTTCGGCGGGGCGATCGACGAGGTGATCATGCGGATCACCGACATCTTCCTCGCCTTCCCCGCGCTGCTGCTCGCGCTGGCGTTCGCCGCGGTGCTGCCCGCCGTCGATCGGATCCACCACGCTCGCCATCGCGATCACCTGGTGGCCCTGGTACACCCGGCTGATCCGCGGCCAGGCGGCGTCGGTCGCCGGGCGGCCCTACGTCGAGAGCGCCGGGCGCTCGGCATCTCGCGCTCGGCGGATCCTGTTCCGCCACGTCCTGCCGAACTCGGTCACGCCGCTGATCGTCCAGGTGTCGCTGGACGTCGGCGGCGTGATCCTGACCGTCTCGGCGCTGTCGTTCCTCGGGCTCGGCGCGCAGGACCCGACGCCGGACTGGGGGCTGATGGTGGCCAGGGCCAGGCCTACTTCCCCGACGCAGTGGTGGCTGGTCACGTTCCCCGGGCTGGCGATCCTGATGACCGCGGTCGCGTTCAACCTGCTCGGCGACGGCCTGCGCGACGTGCTCGATCCGCGGAGGGTGGTGCGCCGATGACCGCCGCTCCGAGACTCGCGATCCGCGACCTGCAGATCGCGCTTCGGCGGCCGGCAGGTGGTGGACCTGGCCGAGCTCGAGCTGGGCCCGGGCGAGATCGTCGGGCTCGCCGGGGAGAGCGGCTCGGGCAAGTCGATGACAACGCTGGCGGTGCTCGGGCTCGCCCGCACGATCGGCGCCGACGTGGAGGGGAGCATCCTGCTCGACGGCGCGGAGCTGATCGGGCTCGCCGAAGCGCCGCCTCGCGGGATCCGCGGGCGGCGGATCGCGACGATCTTCCAGAGCCCGTCTCTTCGCTCAACCCCGTGTACCGCGTGGGCGACGTGTTCGTGCGGGCGCTGCGCCTGCACGAGTCCGGCCGAAACGCGAGGCGCTCGAACGGGCGGAGGCGGCGCTGCGCGAGGTCCTGCTGCCGCCCGACCTGCTCGACCGCTACCCGAGCCAGCTCTCCGGCGGACAGCCCCAGCGGGTGGCGATCGCGCTGGCACTCGCGCTGCGCGCCGAGGTGCTGCTGGCCGACGAGCCGACGAGCGCGCTCGACGTGACGGTGCAGGCCGAGGTGCTCGAGCTGCTCCGGGGGCTGCGGTCCGAGACCGGGATGAGCGTGCTGTTCATCAGCCACGACCTGGCGGTGATCGCCGAGCTGTGCGACCGGGTGGCGGTGATGCAGCGGGCCGGATCGTGGAAGAGGGGGTCGCGCGCCACGTGCTCACGGCCCCGCCGACGACTACACGAAGGAACTCGTCGCCGCGGTGCCGCGCGTGGGTGGAGGCGGACCGGCATGAGCACCCTGCTCGAGGTCCGCGACCTCCAGGTCCGATTCGGTGACGTCCGAGCCGTCGATCACGTGGACCTCGACGTGCTCGAAGGACCGTTCGGCCTCGGATTGGTCGGCGAGAGCGGTTCGGGCAAGACCACCATCGGCCGCGCGGTCCTGCGCTTGGCTCCCATCCAGGGCGGCACGATCGCCCTCGAAGGAACCGACGTGACGCGAGCGCGTGGACCGCGCTGAAGGCGTACCGGCGCGCCGTGCAGATCGTGTTCCAGGATCCGGACAGCACGCTGGACCCGCGGATGCGGGTCGGCACGGTGCTGTCGGAAGGCCTGCTCGCGACCGACATCGTCCCCAGGGCCCAGGTGTCCGAACGGGTCTCGCGGCTCTTGAGCGAGGTCGGGCTGGAGCCCGGCATTCGAGCCGGTACCCGCACCAGCTCTCGGGCGGCCAGCGCCAGCGGGTGGCGATCGCCCGCGCGCTGGCGGTGGAGCCGCGCCTGCTGGTCCTCGACGAGCCGACCAGCGCGCTGGACGTCACCGTGCAGGCGAAGGTGCTGCGGCTCATCGCCACACTTCGCGACGAGCGAGCACTCTCCTACCTGCTGATCTCCCACAACCTCGCGGTGGTCGAGGAGCTGTGCGAGCAGACGGCCGTGCTGTACCTGGGCCGGGTGGTGGAGGAAGGTCCCACAGGCGCCCTGTTGACGCGGCCCGCGCATCCCTACACCGTGGCGCTGCGGTCTGCGGTTCCCGAGATCGGCTCCTGGGAACCACGCCGCGCGGTGACCGTTCCGGGTGAGCCCCCGAACGCCGCGGCTCCCCCGCCTGGGTGCCCGTTCCACCCGCGCTGCCCGCTGGCGGTCGACCGCTGTCAGACGGAACGACCGCCGATCCGGACCATCGAGGACGGCCGGCTGGTGGCGTGCCACCGCGCCGACGAGGTCCTCGAAGGAGCGATGGCGGACCGTCGCTAGCGGGTCGGCTTGGGTCTGCGCGAGCCCACGGCCCGGATCCGTCGCCGAAGCTACGGGTTGCGCGCGACAGGTCCGGCGGGGCGGCTGCGCAACTGCTCGACGCCCTTCAGCCATCCGCCGGACAGGTTCGTCATGCCCCGGGATGGATGCGGTGGATCGCGCCGAGCAGGTTGGGCGTGACGGCATCCATCGGTGCGAGCAGCCGGACGTCGTCGTCGTAGGTGACCACGCCCATGCGGTCGCACTCGCCCAGCCGCCGCGCGAGGTAGGCGGCGCACTCCTTCGCGATCTCCAGCTTGGGTCCGCCCATCGAACCCGAGCGATCCAGGACGACCACGAGGTTGAGTGGCGGGCGAGCGTCGGCGTCGGGAGCCGGGGGAGCGGTGAGCTCCAGCATGCAGTTGACCGTGTGCGCCGACTCGACGGCCAACAGGGCATGGTCGAAGCGGATGTGAGCGTCCATGGGGAAGGACCTCCTTCGGGGGTAGGGAGGTAGGGGCCTCCGCGTCGCAACGAACTGACCCCATTGTGACGGCGATCACTGACACGAACAGGTGTTCGAAAGTATTGGTAGATTCGCGACAGGTTGTTCGCGCCGGGGACAAAAGCGGTGGGTCTCCGTGCGCGCGGTCACTCGGCCCCGACTTCCCAGGCGTCGTCGGTGACACACGGCCGACCCTGGAAGTGGGTCGCGGGAACGACACACGACGAGACGCCTAGATGACGCCTGCGAGCACGAGCTGAAGGGTGTGCCCGACCGTTGGCGCCTCTATCGCGTCCTCGGGTAGCAACGCCGCGGTCGACGCGTCGTCGCCTTCAGAGCGTCAGCAGGACCACGGCGACGATCGCGGCGGCGAGCCCGATGAGCTGCCGCCGGTCATCGGGTCCTTCAGGAACGTCCGGGCCGCAGGACCGTGTCGGTGGCGCCGGCCACGCTCGGCCCTTGACAGGCAAGTAGCAACTTGCCTATGCTCCGACCCGTGACCGACCTCTATCGGGCAATCGCCGACCCGACGAGGAGAGCCATCATCGACGAGCTGCTCGAGCGCGACGGGCAGACCCTCTTCGAGATCTGCTCGCGGCTGGCGATGAAGCACAGACTTGCGTCGTCGCGACAGGCGGTCTCGCAGCACCTCGACGTGCTCGAGGCGGCCGGTCTCATCCGGACCCGTCGGGAGGGTCGGTACAAGTTCCACACCCTCCACCGGGAGCCACTGAAGGCGATCGTCGAGCGTTGGCGTCTGAACCAGTGACAGGAGAGGAGTGCAGCGATGAGGATCCACCTCACATCCGTGTTCGTGAACGACCAGGACGAGGCGCTCGCCTTCTACACCGAGATCCTGGGGTTCCGGAAGAAGACCGAGATCCCGCTCGGGGACGCGCGCTGGCTGACGGTCGTGTCGCCCGACGACCCCGACGGTACCGAGCTCGTGCTCGAGCCGAGCACCCATCCGGCCGTCGCGCCGTTCAAGGAGGCGCTCGTGGCCGACGGCATCCCGTTCACGTCCTTCGCGGTCGACGACGTGCACGCCGAGTTCGAGCGCCTCCGCGGCCTGGGCGTGCGATTCACGCAGGAGCCGGCCGAGATGGGTCCGGTCACGACGGCCGTCTTCGACGACACGTGCGGCAACCTGCTCCAGATCGCGGCGACGGCTAGCTAGGGACCACCGGCACGACTGCTCGGTCCGCTCCGGTGGCTAACCGCCCGATGCCCGGCGCCAGTGGGCCCGGGACTGATCCACCCCTGAACCATTGACGTCGCTGGGGCTCGCCCCCGGGGGCGCCGTCGCTGCAAGGCAAGAAGTTATCCAAAGCGAGTTGGCACACGCCCAGAAGAGCCTTTTTCGAACATGACTGCGGTCATGTTCGCTGGACCCGATGCGCGTTCGCTCAACGGGAGGGGCAGGCGGAGATGGGGAGCCTACTTCGTGAAGCGCCTTAGTCGCACGGAGCTTGAGCAGCTCGCGGCCGCCCTGGAGGCGATCCTCGCCGGTGAGGGATCGCCGCTGCCTCCGCTCACCGCCCCGTAAGCTGTCCGACCCGTACAAGTTCTTCGGATGACTCCGGATCTTCGGCGGATTCCAGACTCATCTTCGGCAAGATCCGGTCCAGCCAGCCCGGGAGCCACCAGTTCGCGTCTCCGAGGAGCACCATCGTGGACGGCACGAGCACGATCCGAACGATCGTCGCGTCGATCAGCACGGCGACCGCCAGGCCGATGCCGAACATCTTCGCGATCGGGTCCGACTGGGTCACGAAGCTCAGGAAGACCGCGATCATGATGAGCGCGGCGCTCGTGATCACGCGGGCCGTGGTGGAGATGCCGCTGACCACGCTCTCGACGTTATCCCCGGTCTTCAGGTACTCCTCGCGGATGCGCGAGAGCAGGAAGACCTCGTAGTCCATCGAGAGGCCGAACAGGACGGCGAACATCATCATCGGCACGAAGCTCACGATCGGGATCAGCTGGTCGATGCCGAGCAGACTCCGACCCCATCCCCACTGGAAGATGGCGACGACGACGCCATACGCGGCGCCGATCGACAGCAGGTTGAGCACGGCCGCCTTCAGCGGCACCAGGATCGAGCGGAACACGACCATCAGCAGCAGGAACGACAGCAGCACGACCGCGCCGATGAACCACGGCAGCGCGTTCGTGATGCGGTCGGAGAGGTCGATGAACGTCGCCGTGCCGCCGCCGACGTGCACCACCGCGCCCTCCGGCGTGGCCGCCGGGATCACGTCGGCGCGGAGGTGCAGCACTAGCTCGGTCGTGGCTTGATCCTGCGGCGACGTGGTCGGGATCACCTGGATGATCGCGGCATCGCCGGCCTCGTTCGGCTGGGGCGGGGAGACGGCCGCCACACCCGGCGTCGCGGCGATCGCCGTCGTCAGCTGATCCAGCTGCTGCGGCGATGCGGGGTCGTCGATCTCAACAGCGAGCAGCAGCGGGCCGTTGAACCCCGGGCCGAACCCCTCGGAGAGGAGGTCGTAGGCCAGACGACGCGTCTCCGACGTCGGCGCGGTCCCGTCATCGGGGAACCCGAGCTTCATCGAGAACAGCGGGATGGCGAGGACCAGCAACACCGTGGCCGCCCCCACGAAGTACCGCCAGGGATGCCGCTCCACCTCGTGGCCCCAGCGGGACCACAAGGTCTCCTTGCCCTCCAATTCGTCCGCGGTCGTGCGGCGCCGGTGGACGCTCAGCTTGTCGATCGCGTTCCCCGCGAAGCCCAAGAACGCGGGCAGCAGCGTGATGGCCGCGACGACGGCCACCAGGACCACGATCGCCGCAGCCGTCGCCATCATGCCGACGAACGCGATCCCCGAGATCCAGAGGCCGAGGAGGGCGATCGAGACCATCATTCCGGAGAACACCACGGCCTGCCCCGCCGTGGCGCTCGAGAGGCCGATCGCGTGCAGCGGCTCCATGCCGTCGTGCAGGTTCTGCCGATAGCGCGTGACGATGAACAGGGCGTAGTCGATCCCGACGCCCAGGCCGATCATCGACGACAGGATCGTGGCGAACTCCGGCACGCTCGCGAACGACGACAGGATGAGCGTGAGACCGGTGCCCGTGGTCAGGCCGATCACCGCCGTCCCGATCGGCAGGCCCATCGCGACAACGGAGCCGAACGCGATCAGCAGGATGATCATCGCGGCCAGCAGACCGATCAGCTCGGACTTCTCGGTTTCGGGCTGCGTGCCCCACGACGCGTACTCACCACCGATCTCCGCGTCCAGGTCGGGCGAGCGGACGTCCTCGAGCGTCGCCTGGAGCGCCTCGAATGGCTCAACACCCAGGTTGGTGGCCGGCTGGTCGTAGGCGACCTGCGCGTAGCCGATCGTGCCGTCGGGTGACAGGGCGCCGGGCGTCTCGAACGGGTTCGAGGCCGCGACGACGTGCGGCTGACCCGCGATCGTGTCTAACGCGGAGTTCACGGCGTCGGCCTGGTCTTCGAGCAGCCCGCCGGTCGCGTGGAAGACGACGAACGCCGACGTTCCGGAGGCGGCGGGGTATCGCTCAGCCAACAAGTCGTAGGCGCGCTGCGACTCGGAGTCCGGCAGCTTGAAGTCGTCGCTGAACGTGCCGCCGAGCGCACTCCCCACGACGAAGATCGCGATCACGGCGGCGATCCAGATCCCGAGGGTGCGCCAACGATGGCGCGCTGCCGCTTGGCCGAGCCGATAGAGGAACGAACTCATGGAAGGACCTTTCGTCGAGCTGGTGGGAGCGGCCGACATCGTAAGTGAGATCGGGCGAGCTCACATCCGCAGCTCGTTGGAGATCGAGTGCCACGTTGCCTGGTTCCGACCCCGGTGGATGGAGTCATTTCCGGCGAAGGCTGGGCGAGAAGGTACATCTGCACACTTCACCGAGGTCATGGGCAACGGACTCGACGCCCCTGCTTCACGTGAGCAGCGATCGAGGTATGCGCTGAGGGGGCTCCGTCTCCGCCGCGGCCCACTGACCGGGGCCGGGGCGATCGAGAAGGTCGGGGACGGTCAGGACGGTGAAGTCTCCTGGATCGATCGATCCCAGCTCCTCGGGCAGAACAGGGAACGACACGGTTGCCTCATCCCGAGCGCGTGGCGAATATGGAGCGACGACGGTCGCTCCCGTTGAGTTCCGCGACGGGTCGAGCATGACCCTTCCACCGCGGTCGGCCTTTCGGAACTCGGCGGTCACCAGATCGGGACGTCGCTCCTGGATGATCTGCGTCAGGCGGGTGGCTGCATGGCGAAGCTCCTGCGGCGATACGTGTCGTCTGATCGGCATGACGACGTGTAGGCCCTTCCCGCCAGAGGTCTTCAGGAGCGTCCTCAGCCCCAGGTCGTCGGTCACGTCTAAGACCAACAACGCCACCTCCACCGCGGCGCCGAAGGCATCGTCTGGCGGATCGATATCGACGATCAGCTGATCCGGCCGCTCGAGCCGGTCGCGGCGGACGGGCGCCGGATGGAATTCGAGCGCGGCCTGGTTCCCCAGCCACGCGAGGGTTGCTGTGTCGTTGCAGACCGTGTACGCGACCTCGCGCTTGGCGCTCGGGGCTGGGATGGCGACGGTGGGGATCCATGACGGCGCATACCGAGGCGTGTCCTTCTGGTAGTACCGCTCTCCCGCGACGCCGTCGGGTGCCCGTACCAATGTCAGGGGTCGGTCGCGGAGCCACGGAAGCATGCGCTCGCCCACGGCGTCCAGGTAGTCGACGTAGTGCCGCTTCGTGATCTCGAGCGCGGGCCATAACAGCTTGTCTGGACGAGTCACCTCGACGCGTCTCGTCACACCCACGGTCAGGACGTCACGTCGATGAGCACCTTGCCCACTGCGTTGCCTTCGACTGCGGCGTGGGCATCGGCGATCTGATCCAGCGTGAACCGGTGCAAGGGCAGGCCCGCCTGCGGCCCGACCCGAAGCGCGCCAGCCGCGACAGCCGCCTCCACGTCCCTCACGGCCTGCTGCTTCGCGTCCGCAGGCACCGTGTAGACCAGCACGAACTGGTAGCGGGTATTGGCTCGCATCGCCCTTCCCACATCGATCGCGAGGGGCTCGCCGGTCGCCGCGTAGATCGCAACGACGCCGTTCATGGCCACCACCGCCGCGTTCAGCTCCGCGTTCGCGACCGGCGCGACATCGGCGATGACGTCGACACCGTTGGGGGCGATAGCGCGGACGGCCTCGATCACATCGCCGCTCCGGTAGTTCACGACGTGGTGGGCGCCGGCAGAGGTCGCAAGCGCCGCCTTCTCCGGCGAGCTCACGGTCGTGATGACCGTCGCACCGCACCACACGGCAAGCTCGACGGTCGCGTGACCCACCGCGCCGGCACCGCCGGCCACCAGCACCGTGTGTCCGGCGAGCGATCCGGGCTCGAGAACGCGAGGTCCCTCGACACCCATGGTCAGACACCGGTGGGCCGTGAGCGCTGGGATGCCGAGGCTCGCCCCCAGATCGAACGACGCAGCATCGGGGAGTGGTACGGCCTGCGGCTCGGGGATGGTCAGGAGCTCCTGGGCGGTGCCGTCGGCTCGTCGCCAGGCGGCCTCCCACAACCATACGCGCTGGCCGACGCGACCCGGATCGACGCCGGGTCCGACCGCCACCACGGTGCCGGCACCGTCCTGGTTCGGGACCATCTCGGGGAACGCGGGCGGCTGGCCGGGACCGGTTCCCCTGCGCGACTTCCAGTCCGTGGGGTTCACGCCCGAGACGGCGACCCGCACGAGCATCTCGCCCTGCCCGGGATCGGGCTCAGGCCGCTCGACGAGCTTCAGCACGTCGGGGTCCCCGGTTTCCGTGTACACGATGGCTCTCATGCGCGTTGCAACCCTCCCGGGGGTCCGGGTCTTCCCGCGACCCGTCAGTGAGGTCTCGGACCCCTACCATGGGCGCAACCGAAAGGAATGGCATGGCGAGAGCCGATGACGTGGGTCCGAACGCCGAGGTGGACCCCGAGGACGACGCCGGTGAGGGTCTCGAAGCGATGATCGAGCAGGCCGAGTTGAAAGCCGAGGAGGAGCGGCTCTGGACAGAGCTGCACCGGCTCGTCGACTCGCTGCCGGCGGATAAGGTCGGTGAGCCCGGCTACTTCGCCGAAGGGTGGTCCGCGAAGGACCTCGTCGCCCACATCGGAAGCTGGCTCGCCGAAGCTGCCGCCGCCCTCGAGCAGATCCGGTTCGGCACGTATCGGCCGGAGGAGATCGACATCGACGCCGCGAACGAGACGTTCCATGACTCGATGCACGACGTCGCGTTTCCGGATGTGCGGGCGCAAGGGATCGCGGCCCGCAACCAGATGCTGCGTGCTTGGGGCGCGCTTCCGAAGGGTTCGCCCGAGGCAGATCGGTGGATCAGCAAGGCCGGCCCCGAGCACTACGCGGAGCATCTTCCGCGGCTCCGTGAGTGGGTGCGGGAGCTCGGCCGGTAAGGACGCCGACCCGTCGTCGAACCACGGGGTTGCGCGAGACAGTCCGGCGGAGGAGTCTGTCGAGACGCACGTGAGGAGGGGGGACCATGGTGACGGAACCCGATTACGGCTACACGGGCCTGCACGCGTTCGTGTTCATCCACGAGGTCGATCCGGGCACGAACATCCGGACGGTGATCGACGCCCTGCGGGGGTTCGGTCCACCGCCCGATGGACCGGTGATGTTCGCCTCCGAGCTGGTGGGCACCTCACTGGGGTTCGCCCACATCCGGGTGGAGGACGGTGATCTGGCGGGGCTGCAGGATCTGATCGCCGGTGAGCTCTGGGACCGTGGTGCCCATTCCCACCACTACGTCGAGGTCGACTACCCGGAGCACGGCACTCGTAAGCAGGCCGTGAAACGCGCCACCCCCGAGGTCATCGCGATCGTGAAGGTCCGGACCGCTCGAGGCCGTCTGGCGCGTGTGCTCGACGACCTGTTCAGGGAGGATGGCCCGGTCGCGAGCACGTTCAAGGGTGCCTCGGTGGTGACCGGCGACGCCGACCTGCTGGTGCAGTTGGGAGCTGACCAGCTCAAGCCCGTGATCGACGCGGTGTATGGGCCGCTGCAGACGATCGAAGGGATCACCCACACCGATTCCGCCTTCACGGACGCCCGGCGGTACGACTGAACCGGTTCAGCCGATCGCCATGAGGGCTTCGTCGGCGAAGGCCGCCCCCACGGTGTTGCCCTTCGCGTCGCGGAGCCGCCTGACCTCCCGCCACGCGTCGGCGGCTTCCTCGGTTCCGTCCGGCGCGGGCCCACACCTCGGCCCGCCCCGCGAGGGCGTCGGCCCGCAATCCCGAGAAGTCGGTCCGGGTCGCACGGTCGACGGCCTCGTCGGCCAGCGCTTCGGCGAGCACCAGATCGCCGGTGGCCGCCGATGCCCTGGCGGCCTCGGTCCGCCAACCGACCTGCACCTCGAGGTCGTAGGCCGCGGCGGCGTCGCCCGCGTCGCGAGCCGTCCGCGCGGCGTCCTCGTGACGACCCAGGCCGTTCAGGACGCGCGCGACGTCGCAGGCCACGATCGTTGCGTTGGCGACGTCTCCCTCGCGGTCGAAGAACATGTACGCCTTGCGGAAGGAAGCTTCGGCCTCGTCCAAGCGTCCCTCGAGCTCGGCGATGTGACCCATGGTGACCGAGACGGTGGCGAGCCAGCGCTCCTGTCCCAGGTCCGCGAATGACGCGATGGCGAGATCGGCCTCGGCCCTCGCCTCGTCGAACCGTCCCAGCGTGCCCAGGAGATCGGCCTGCACGGAGTGGCCGACCGCGGCGGTCACCCGATCGGGGGCCAACGTGGCCTGCAACGTGCGAACCCGCGCCAGCGCGTCAGGATACGGGGTGTCACCCCGCTCCAGCGCGAGGAACAGATAGGTGGCGGCGCGGGCAGCTTCGCGCCGATTGCCCGTTCGCGTCGCGACCTCGAGCGCGCGTTCGGCAGCCGCGAGCATCTGGGCGGCATCGCCGGCGAGCCAACCGACGAGCGCTTCGGTGCCGATCGCGCTCGCGAGGCTCCATCCGTCGCCGGCGGCCGCGAGGACCTTCCCGCTCCGTTGCGCGATGCCGCTCAGTTCGTCAGGCGTGATCGTCTCGGGTCGGGTCAGGAACCGCAGGGTGGCGTCCGTCAGCTCGAGACGGGCCCGGAGCCCCTCGTCACCGGCCTCATCGACGTCCTTGCGCGCCGCGCGAAGCACCGCGGGTGTGCGGGCCGTGGCGCCGGCATCGGTGAGGGAATCCAGCATCAGGAGGCGGTATGCGGCGCGGGTCCTCGCCTCGGGCGCCAGCTCCGCAGCGCGCGCGAGTAGCCGCTCGGCAGCCGGCGCATCGCCACGGCCCGCTGCGCGACGGCCCGCGTCGCCGAGGGATCCCGCCGCCCTGCCGGCGAGCGTCTCGAGCTTGGGGTCGTGCGAGCCGAGCTCACGCAGGTACCGATGCGCCTGCGCGAGGTGGTAGCCCACGATCTCCTGGTACTCCTCGGCCCTCGCACCGAGGGTGCGCTCGAGCCAGTCGGCGAAGCGTTCGTGCAGATCGGCGCGGGTGGCCTTCGGCAAGGTCTCGTACGCCGAATCCCGTACCAGCAGGTGCATGAACTCGTAGGGGTCGCCACCGGGCTCGGTGGCCTGACCCGGACGTAGCAGCTCTCGTTCGCAGAGCCGTGCGAGGGAGGCGGGCAAGTCGACGACGAGGCCGGCCGGCACCAGCGCCTCGAGCTCGCCGACCGAGAAGACCTTGCCGATCACCGAGGCGTGCAGGAGCACCGAGCGTTCATCGGCGGGAAGACGATCGAGCCGCGCCGCGAGCAGTGCGGCCAGGGTCGGCGGCGTCGCGACGCTCTCGAGGTCCGCCGACAGCGTCCAGCCGCGATCGCTCTCGTGCAGCGTCCCTAGCTCCAGCAGCATCGCGATGTATTCCTGGAGGAACAGGGGATTGCCACCCGCGGCGTCCGCGAGCCGCTCCGCGACCGATCGGTCCAACGTGCCGGGCACGAGGTTGCCCGCCATCGTGACGCCCTCCCCGGTCGACAGCGGTTCCACGAGCGTGGTGACGGCGTTCATCGTGCCGCCCGCCCACTCCGGGCGCCGCTCCAGCAGCTCGGCGCGGGCGGTGCATACGAGCACCAGCCCTACGTCCCGAACGCGGTGGGTCAGGTTGTCGAGCAGATCGAGGAACGTGGGCTCGGCCCACTGCAGATCGTCGAACACCAGCACCAGCGGGCGCCGCGCGGCCAAGGTCTCGAAGAACCGACGGATGGCCCACAGGGTCTGTTCGGGAGCGGGGGTGGCTCCCGACAGACCGATCGCCTCGGCGAGGATGTCGGCGATCCCGTCGGGATCGGGTCCGATCACGGCGTCGAGCCGACGCCGCGACTCCTCGGGCGAGGCACCGGCCTGCAGGTCCGCCGCCTGACCCACCGCCTCGGCGATGGGGTAGAACGTGATTCCCTCGCCGTAGGGCAGGCAGCGCCCCCGCAGGACCTGAGGTTCCCTCCCCAGCCGCGCCACCAATTCCTCCGCGAGCCTGGTCTTGCCGACGCCGGGGTCGCCCATGATCGTCACGAGCTGACAGCGGCGTCCCTCGATCGCCCGGAGGCAGACCTGGGTGAGCACCGACAGCTCGTCGGTGCGACCCACGAGCGGACCGCGCGCACCCGCGACGGGTGCGGGCCCCTGGGCCACGCTGCGAAGGACCATGGGCACGATCGGATCGGCGAAGCCCTTCATCATGAGCGGTTGCCCCGCCTCGGCCTCTACGACGTCTCGCACGAGACGGAAGGTGTCGGGGCCCACCAGGATCTGGCCCGGCTCCGCCGCCTGCTCCAACCGCGCCGCCAGGTTGACGGGGCTCCCCGTGACGAAGGACCCCTGACCCAGGCTGCCGACGACCACCTGCCCGGTGTTGACCCCGGTGCGCACCTGGATGCGGACGCCCCATTCTTCGCTCGAGCCCTTCGTTGAGATCGGCGAGCGCCACGCGCATCTCATCGGCGGCACGGACGGCGCGCAAGGCGTCGTCCTCGTGGACCCTGGGGATGCCGAAGACCGCCATCACGGCGTCGCCGATGAACTTCTCGACGGTGCCGCCGTACTTGGAAACCACGGTGCGCATCTCATCGAAGTAGCGCCCCATGACCTGCCGCAGGGTCTCGGGTTCGATCCGTTCTCCCAGGGCGGTCGACTCGACCACGTCGATGAAGACCACGGTCACGGGCCTGCGCGACTCGCCGGCGGTGTCGGGCGCACGTGTGCCGGCGAGGGGCGCGGCGCAGTAGCGGGCAGAACCGGGCGCCGTCGGGCGCCTCCTGGCCGCACGCCGGACACAGCACGGACCAAGTATGCCTTCCCTGCAGGGAAGCTGGGTACGGTCGTGCTGTCGGGCGGTATCTGGATGTGGCCGAGAGCCGGCTATCTCTGGAAACCCGGCAGAACTTGCCGCAGGTACTCCCCGCGGTTGAGCGGATCCCGATCCGTCCTCGGGCGGTTCGGGGGCTCGCCTCGGATGGGTCGGTGATGATGGAACTCGGACGCGAACAAGCCTTCACCTCGCGTGAGTCCGGGCAACCGCTGCTGCAGGTCGTGCACCTTGGCGGCCGCGATGTCCCCCTCCAATTGGGTCGATGTCGTCCTCGCCGAGACGTCACGCAAGGGCGCCTCGAGTCGAACCAGCGCCTGGGCTACGGCTCCGAAGGTGTCCGATGGGATCTCGAGACGGAATCGGTGGATGGGTTCACAGACGCTCGTGCCGGCTGCCTGCAGAGCGCGCATCAAGACGAGCGGCACCAGGTATCGGAAATCTCGACGTCCGGTTCCCGGCGGTTGGTAGTCGGAGTCGGTCATCGTGACCACGCAGTCGATCACCTGCCACCCCAGGAGCCCTTCGCGCAGGGTGTCCCGAACGACATCCTCCATGGCCGAGCGAAACTCATCCACCGATCCATAGACGTAGAGCGGGAGCGTGTTCAGCGGGGCGTCGAGACGGAACGCGATCTCCGAACCGCTCTCGGCAAGTTCGATCCGGATTCCGACCGTGGCAAGGAAGGGGTTGCCCTCCCCGATCTCCTCGACGGCTTCTCCGACGCCCGTGGGCCGCTCGACGCAGATCATCGTCGTCTCGCGGAACCCGACCTCGAGGCCGTAGTCGTTCGCCAACGTCGCCTCGATCACTTCCTTCTGGACCTCGCCGTACAGCGAAACCGAGAGCTCCTGTCGGAGGTCGTCCTGGCGCAGGTTGATCAGCGGGTCCTGTTCGGCAAGCTGGGCGAGCGCGGCATGCAGGGCACCCTTGTCGGAGGCGCGGCGGGGAACGACGACCGTCTCCAACGTCGGTGGGTGGAAATGGTGGTCGAGGGTCCGTCGCGACTCGCCGATCTTGTCGCCGATCTGGACGCCGCTCAGGCCCCAGAGCTTGGCGATCTGGCCGGCGCCGACCGAGGAACGCTGCACCGCATCGCCGTCCTCGAACACTCGGATCCCCGTGACCTTGTGCTCGTCATGCCGGATGCGGACCCTATCGCGGGTTCGCAAGCTCCCCGAGAACAGCCGGACGTACGCGACCTTCTCGCCTGCGGGGCCGCGCTCGATCTTGAATACGGTGCCCGAACGCTCGGCGTCGACATCGCCCTCCGCCGCTGGGAGCAGCCGCCTGATCCCGTGCATCAGCGCATCCACGCCAGCCCCTGTGATCGCTGAGCCGAAGAACAACGGATGGACGAGGACGGCGCGTGTCTGCGCCTCGAGCTCACGCTCGAGTCGCTCCGCCTGTAGGGGGATCCCGTCGACGTACGCGGACAAGATGCCCTCGTCATTCTCGGCCAAGCGATCGCTCAGCCTCGATCGGAACGTGATATCCCCCAGTTCGAAAGGGGTGAACGCAGCTCGAGACGTGCCGGTCTCCTGCGTCGTTCCCATCGCGATGATCGACGGTGACAACATGTCAGCGATCTCGCGCAAGACGCTGTCATAGGTCGCCCCGACGCGATCGATCTTGTTCACGAAGATGAGCGTCGGGATGCTCAAACGCTGCAGCGTCCGCATCAGGATGCGCGTCTGCGCCTGCACCCCCTCGACCGCCGATACGACGAGCACGGCCCCGTCGAGCACATGCAAGACGCGCTCGACCTCCGCGATGAAATCCGGATGGCCTGGCGTGTCGATCAGGTTGACCGTGACGTCGTCGATCACGAACGAGACGACGGCGGACCTGATGGTGATGCCGCGTTGGCGTTCGAGAGCCAGCGTATCGGTCTGTGTGTTCCCGTCATCGACCCTGCCGATCTCATCGATGACGCCGGCTGCGTAGAGCAGCCGTTCGGTGAGGGTGGTCTTACCGGCGTCGACGTGTGCCAGGATCCCCAAGTTGAGTGTGCGCATAGAACGTCATGTCCTTCGGATGGATGCTGCTCCGGTGGATGGACATGAACGCTCCCCGCATCTGGCTCTCCTTCGGTCAGGTTCCTGACACCGATGACTCTAACGGGTACTTGTCCCGTGCGCGAATGGCGGTTGCGATCGCTACCGAGACCTCTGATGCGGCGCTCCAGGGCACCGGGGCACCGGCAAGGGCCTGCCTTGACCCGTCTCCCGCATCGCCCTACAATCCTACATCCATACAAGACTCCCGTGCGTGGCCGCCGTGCGGACCGGGTCGCTGCGATGGCAAGGGAATCGAGGGGGGCGCGCTTCGGTGACGTGGGATGTCGCAAGCAGCGGCTCGGACCCTACCCTCGCGTCCCCCGAACCGACGCGTCGATCCGCGCGTTCAAAGGATCGCGGCGACGCCCGCATGCCGGCCCTCGCCTCGTTCCTGGGGGTTGCCGGGATCGTGTGGACGTTGGTCGCCGTCGCCGTGCCCCTGTATGCGATCCTCGCGATCACGTTCGGGCCGAACGACCCCATCCTCATGATCCCGAGGCCGGCGTGGAACCCGGCGGCATGGCAGGCCACGCAGTTCGTCGACGTCCTCAAGGACACCTTCGCCGGCGGGCTCGGCCGCGTCTGGCTGAGGACGATCGCGTTCGTGGTCCTGGCGACCTCGGGCTGCATCGTGATCGGGTATCCCGTCGCGTACTTCCTCGCTCGATGCGCGCGGCGGGGTCGGTGGCTCTACCTGGCGCTGGTGTTAACCCCGCTGTGGATCCCCTACATGATGCGGATGCTGGCTTGGGTCGGGCTCCTCGGCAGGGATGGGCTCGTGAACTCCTTGCTGGGGAAGGTCGGGATCGCGCCAACCGCGTGGTTGTCCGGGAAGCCGATGGTGGTCGTCATGGGCCTCATCTACGGCTACATCCCCTTCTTGATCCTCCCGGTTTTCGTCGTCCTGGATCGTGTTCCAGAGTCCACCCTCGAGGCAGGGAGAGACCTCGGGGCCTCCGCGTGTTCGACCTTCCGTCGGGTCACCCTTCCACAATCCTTGCCGGGACTCCTGGCCGGCATCGCCCTCGTCTCGCTGCCGATGTTCGGCGACTATTACACGACCAACCTGCTGTCGGGGTCTCCGTCCACGCGCATGGTCGGCAACGAGGTCGACTTCTTCCTCAATCAATCCAGGACCTCCGGATCCCGGGGCGCCGGCATCACGTTGCTCCTTCTGTTGTTCACAGCGGCCTTCATGATCTATTACCTCATCAAGTCCGGTAACGCCGCACGGAACCAGCCCGCGCAATCGGTCGAGCACGCCGGTCATGATCGACCCACGGCTCGATTCCTCAAGTGGTGGACCTGGGGCTACATCGCCTGGATGTTGCTACCCGTCGTGATGGCGGTGGCGTTCTCCTTCAACGCGGGACGGTCCCGCTCGGTGTGGCAAGGTCCGTCGCTGCATTGGTACCTCTCGGAGAGCTCCGTCTTCCACAGCGCCGCGCTGCGGGGCGCGCTGCTCCAGACCCTGCGTCTGGCCGCCCTGACCACGATCATCACCGTGCCGCTCGGCCTGGGTCTCGCGCTCGGGATCTCGCGCTGGCGGCCAAAGGTCCGCGTGGCGAGCAGCATGCTCATCCTGATCCCGCTCGCCATCCCCGAGCTGGTCCTCGCGGTCGGGCTCTTCTTCGCGGTTAGCGAGCTTTACAACTTCCTCCCGTTCGGGACGTACGCGCAGCTCTTGGGGCACGTCGCATTCGTCCTGCCCGTGGCGGTGCTGATCATGGAGGGCCGCCTCCTCCTGGTCGGGCCCTCCTATGAGGAGACGGCGATGGACCTCGGTGCCTCGCCGCTCCGCGCAGCGATCCGCGTGCTCCTCCCCATGCTGATGCCCGCGCTCCTCGCGGCGGCGCTGTTCACGGTCGTCACCTCGATGGACGATTTCGTGATCAGCCAGTTCCTGAGTGGGGGGCAATCGAGCATCACCGTGCCGATGCGCCTCTATGTCGCGGCCCGGTCCCTCTCGACACCGGCAACCAACGCGCTCGCGACCCTCCTGCTCCTGGCGAACGGGCTCGTCATCACGGCTGGCCTCCTCGCGTTGAGGTGGTTCCGGCGGCGGGACACGATCGTCGAGCAAGCCCCTGGCGCGCTCGCGCTCGGAGGTGTCTGAATCTCGAAGGAGAACGCAAGGGAACGCCACGTACGTACACCGTTGCAACGAGAGAGGAGCCGGACATGGCCACACGCGGAAGGTTGACCCGACGACAGTTCCTGTGGCGAGCGTCGGCCACGGCCATCGCCGTTCCAAGCCTGGCGCAAGTGCTCGCCGCCTGCGGCTCGGGAGATTCCCCGACCTCCGGGTCGGAGGGTCCGGTCACGTTGGGCACTCCCGCTGCCCCCAAGGCGCTGCCTACCTACGACGACAACCCCCCGATCGCCAGTGGTCTGCCACCAGAGGCCGGTCCGTTGACGCTGTTCACGCTCGCGGACTATGTTCCGGGGCCGATCATCAAGGATTTCGAGGAAGCGTCCGGCGTCACGGTTGAGGCGTTGACGTACAGCACGCCGGACGAGGGTCTGCGGAAGATCGCGAGCGGCGACGTCGCCTTCGATCTCTACGATGGTCTCGTCGACCAGCTGCCGCCGCTCATCGGGGGCAAGCTCATGGCTCCGGTCAACCATGACTACCTCCCCAACCTCGCGAACATCTGGGACACGCTCCAAGACCCTTGGTACGACCAGGGCGCGGTCTACACGATCGCGAGCGTCGTCGGAGCCTTCGGGGTCGGCTGGCGCACCGACATGTTCGACGTCGATGTCGCCGGCATGTCCAATCCGTGGGACGCGATGTGGGATCCGAAGGCCAAGGACATCGTGGCCTTCCAGGATCAGTTCAGGGAGGCCATCGCCATGTCGCTGTTCCACAACGGGGAGAAGGATCCGAACAACCCCTCAGATGCGGCGTTGAGTGCGGCGGTGGACGGCCTGAAGACGCTCATCCAGGACAACGGCGCTCGGGTGGGAACCGATGTGGGTTACGTCGGGCTCGGCGAAGGGACCTACGGGGTCGTGCAATCGTGGGCGGGGGATTCGCAGTACGCGGCGTATTCGATGCCGAAGGGCGAGGATCCCTCGGTCCTGCAGTACATCTGGCCGCCCGCGGCGACCGACGGCGCCGTCGGGGGAACGGTGAGCGCCGACTTCTGGATGCTGAATCGGTCTGCGAAGAACCCGGTGCTCGCGCACAACTTCATCGATTTCGTCCTCGGGAAGCAGCAGGCCCAGAAGTGGTACAAGCTCTACGGCCTGCAGCTCCCGCAGAAGGATCTGACGCCGGAGACGGTCGTATCGCTGGGCCTCGTTCCCTCACAGCTCGCGACGCAGTGCCTGACGCCGGAGGATTTCGACCTCGGTCAGTGGATCCTCCCGTTGTCCGCGGAGCAGCAGCAGCGGCTGGTCGACGCGTGGTCGGAGGTGCAGCGAGGCTGACTTGCTCCCTCCGTTGGTCCTAGCCGGAAGGACGGCTCCATGGTGACCGTTGAAGACGATGGCCCGCATCTGAGGCCAGAGTTCATCCCTGTCGTGCACACGATCTACACCGAGATGACGAACCTGCAGCCCGGGGAAGAGGTCCTCATCGTCGCCGACTCGCGCACGCCGGCGAACGTCGTCAACGTGTTCTTCGGGGTCGCCCTCAGCCTCGGCGCCACCGCCCACACGCTCTTGGTGAAGACCCCGCCGCCGCCGTCAGTGCAGACATCCATCGTGTGGTCGAAGACGATCGCGGCCGCCACCACCAGCGCCGACCTGATCGTCGATCTCGCCGTGGGGTACTCGAAGTTCTTCGCCGATGCCATCGAGCGCGGCGCGCGGATCATCTGCCCGGGTGACGGGCCGGGCCACGCCCACCTCCAGGAGTCGCTGATGCGCACGATCGGGGCCGTCGATCTGCAGACCATCCGCCGGGAGACCGCGTTGATCGCCGACATGATGACCGCATCGAACACGATGAAGGTCACCTCGGCCGAGGGAACGGATCTCACGATCGACATCGAAGGGATCGATGGCGAGGCGGATGACGGCTACCTCTGGAACCCCGATACGGGGGAGTGGAAGTCCAGCTGGCAGACGCTCCCCCCGCCGTGCCCGGCGTGGTGCTGCCCAAGGGTCGCGCGAACGGCGTGATCGCGGTCGACGGTTTCATCCTCTACGAGCCCTCCTACGATCACGAGACCCCGAAGACACCGCTCCTCCTCACGATCGAGAACAGCTGGATCACCGAGATCGGGGGCGACCCCCTGACGCGCGATCGGCTCCGCCATTGGCTCGCGCAGTGGGACCCGGACCGCTCCGTGTATCACGGGCCGGTCCACGCCAACATCGGTCTGAACCCCCGCGCGATGCTGACCCAGCATCAGGAGTTCGAGACCATCAGGGGGACCCTCGTGTTCGGCTGGGGGGACAGCGCGACCCTCGCCCGGTTCTTCGGGACCGGCATGGAGAGCGTCGCCTCCCCGGTGCACTGGGACTGCTCGACCCTCCGGCCCACGATCGACATCGCGGACCGGCGGGTCGTGGAGGACGGGTGGGTCCAAGACCTGGGCTGAGGGGAGGCTCGGCGGGGCAGGTCAGGCGCGGTCGGTCGAGCGCGACGGCCGCACCGCGATCGCGTCAATCTCGACGAGGAACCGCTCATCCATGAGCCCGCATGCGATGGTGGTCCGGACCGGCTTGATGCCGCGGAAACACTCGGCGTAGACCTCGTTGAACCGCGCGAAGCTGTCGCGCGAGGCGAGGTACGCGCCCACGCGCACGACGTCGCCGAGGCCGCACCCGGCCGCCTGGAGACAGGTCTCGAGGTTCTGGAATACGGCTCGAACCTGACCTTCGAGACCGAGGTCGACGAGCTCTCCGCGGGCGTCGACGGGCACCTGCCCAGAGACGAACACCAGATCGTCGGTCGCCACGACCGGCACGTACGGCCTCGCGGGTACGACGACATCAGCCGGCTGGATCTCCTCACGCATGTCCGTCACTCCCCTCGCTCGATCTCGTGCGGCGGGGCGTGGGCGCCAGGCGTGGCGCGCACCACTTCGATGAACCGGTCCACGCCGATGTTGCCGCCCGACAGGATGACCCCGACCCGTCGGGCCCGGGCGTCCACCGCACCGGACAACAAGGCCGCGAGTCCGACCGCGCCACTGGGCTCCACGACCGCCTTCAACCGTTCGAACAGGTAACGCATGGCTCCCCGGATGTCCTCGTCCGACACGACGACGATGTGGTCGACGACGCGCCGATTGACCTCCAGGGTCAAGACACCAGGCGTGACCGGTTGCAGGCCGTCGGCGATCGTTCGCGGGACGGCCGGCAACACGAAGGGTTCGTCCGCCTCGAGGGATTGGCGTGTGTCGTCGGCGCCCGCGGGCTCCACCCCGATCACCACCGCTTCCGGGTGTCGTGCATGCAGTGCGGTGCCGGAGCCCGAGATGAGGCCTCCACCGCCGACGGGCACGATGAGAACATCGATCGAGCCCACCTGGGAAAGCAGCTCGAGGGTCGCGGTCCCCTGTCCCGCCATCACCAAGGGGTCGTCGTAGGGAGGGATGAGCGTGAGGCCCTGCTCGCTCGCGAGGCGGTCGGCGATCTCGGCGCGATCTTCCCGATAGCGGTCGTAGGTGACGACCTCCGCGCCGTAGCTACGAGTGGCCGCCAGCTTCGTGATAGGGGAGTCATCGGGCATCACGATCACCGCACGGGTGCGGCAGATCCCGGCGGCGATCGCGACCGCCTGGGCGTGGTTCCCCGAGGAGAACGCGACGACGCCTCCGCGAAGTGCCTCATCGGGCAGGGAGCTGACCTTGTTGTAGGCACCGCGGATCTTGAACGAACCGCCCCGCTGCAGATGCTCAGCTTTGAGGAACACCGATGCACCCAGCTGGTCGTCGAGGGTCCGTGAGGTGAGGACGTGGGTCTCGTGCGCGACGCCGCGCAGGCGTTCCGCGGCAGCCTCGATATCGCTTACGTCGATCAACGTTTCGGAGACCCCCCGCGGTTGGACACGTCCGCAGGATTGTACTACAGTCCAGCAGTCAGACGAACTAGGACTCAGCCATGCACGGCCCATCAAGGCGCCAGGAAGGTCGTGGCTGACCAGAGAGGTGGGTTCCCGTGAGTGCGACGATGTTCACGTACGCGCCGGTCGAGTCCGACGAGCTCCACAACGTGTTCGAGGCCGGCCTCGACGTCGTGCGGGCCGGGCTCGGCGACAACCATCCGATCTACGTGGCCGACCAACCGCGTGAAGGCGTGTCGTCGCGGCCACAGTGGTCGCCCATCGACAGCGAGATCGTGGTCGGCACCTTCGCCCAGGCGGGCGTGGATGACGTCGACGACGCGGTGACCGTCGCGAAGGCTCATGCGAAGGCTTGGGGCCGCACGGACTGGACCGAGCGGGTGGCGATCGTGCTTCGGGCCGCCGACATCATGGAGGCCCGGAGGGCTGAACTCGCTGCCGTCTCGGTGCTGGAAACGGCCAAGAATCGGCTCGAAGCCATGGGCGAGGTCGACGAGCTGATCGGGCTGCTCCGGCTGAACGCCGACCAGATGCAGCGCAACGAAGGGTTCCGCGTGACGTGGCCGGGGGACGGGACCGGGAGGTTCGAAGACGTGCTGCGTCCCTACGGGGTGTGGGGGATCATCAGCCCGTTCAACTTCCCGCTAGCGCTCGCCGCCAACCCGATCTCGGCCGCACTGCTGGCCGGGAACTGCGTCGTCTTCAAGCCCGCGCACCTCGGCGTGCTGACCGGGCTGAGGATCTACGAGATCTTCCGCGAGGCGGGCATCCCCGACGGCGTCTTCCACTTCGTGCCGGGGCGGGGATCCGTCGTGGGGAGCCGGATCGCGTCGCATCCCGACGTGCGAGGGGTCACCTTCACCGGGTCCTACGCCGTGGGGATCAACATCTACCGCGATCGCGAGGGAGCTCCGCGGCCTGCGATCTGCGAGCTCGGCGGGAAGAACCCGTCGGTCGTGTCCGACAGGGCCGACCTGGACAAGGCGACAGATGGCGTGATGCACGGAGCATTCGGGTTCGGCGGGCAGAAGTGCGCGTCTAACTCACGCTCCTACATCCACCGCTCCGTCTACGACGAGTTCGTCACGATGCTCCGGTCCAAGGCCGAACAGATCGTGATCGGCGACCCCCGGGAGCGAGGCGTCTACCTCGGCCCGCTGATCAACGACGAGGCGGGAACGCGGTTCGGGGTGGCCGTCGCGGAAGCGCGGGAGGTGGGGAGCGTGCTCACCGGGGGCGAGCGGCTCGCAGGCGGGGTCTTCGACCGCGGCAACTACGTGCAGGCGACGATGGTCGAGGTGCCTGAGAGCTCGTGGCTGTGGAAGCGGGAGCTGTTCAACCCGTTCGTGGCGCTCGCACCGTTCGACGATCTCGGCGAGGCGATCGAGCGGGCGAACGACACCGAGTTCGGATTGACGGCCGGGTTCTTCAGCGAGGACGAGGGCGAGATCGAGCGCTTCCTGGACGAGATCGAGGCTGGCGTGGTCTACGTCAACCGCCGTGCGAGCGCCACGACCGGTGCCTGGCCGGGCATGCAGGCGTTCGGTGGATGGAAGGGGTCGGGCACGACCGGCAGAAGCGTCGGCGGGCCCTTCTACGTCTCGCAGTACATGCAGGAGCAGTCCCGGTCCGTGATCACCGGCTAGCCGCTCAGAGCGGGCCAGGAGTGGAGATGACGGGAGCAACGACAGCGCTATCGTCCGAGGCCTCGGCGATCGTCCGGGCGTTCGCCGACGCGGAGATCCTGACGTTGGCGCACGTCCCGTCCAGTGCGATCGCCTCAATCATCCTCAAGGAGCTTGCCGACGCCGGGAAGCCCGGCGTGCCCGAGCTGCTCCCCGTGGGGCGGGAGGAAGAGGCGGTCGGCATCGTGGGGGCCATGAACCTGGTGGGCCACCGTGCCGCGCTGCTCATGCAGGACAACGGGTTCGGCAACGCGCTCACCGCGCTCACCACGTGGGCGGTCGCCTACCATCTCCCGCTCCCCATCTTCGCCAACGAACGCGGTGGCCTCGGGGAGTACAACTCGATGATCCACGCCATCAGTGGCTCGGCCCGACGGCTGTTGGAGACCGTGGGGATCCCGACGTTCGCTCTGAGCTTCCGGGAGTCGGCCGAGGAGTGGCACGGCCTCGCGGTAGAGGCGATCGACCACGCGTGGCTGACGCGGCGCCCGGTCGTGGTGTTCTTGAACTTCTGGAGCGGAGCGTCCGGATGACGGTCAGCGCGGATGTGCCCGTGGCGCTGGCCGCCGTCGACGCGCAGGCGATCGAAGCCCCGCCGAGCCCGGACTGGATCATCGCGGCGGACGGCCGGGTCTGGGTCACGGGCGTCGACCGCGGCGTCGCCGTGTACGAGCCCACGTCCGGTCGTCTCGTCGGCACGATCCCCATCGAAGGGAACCTGTGCGGCGCGCCCGATGCAGGGTTCGGCTCGGTCTGGTTCCCGACGTGTGGCCCCTCGGCGATTCACCGGGTGTCCGCGGCAGGACCGGAACCGATCGCGACCATCCCGATCGACTTGCCGGCCGGCGGCGAGTTCACGATCGGTGCCGGCGAGGGCGGCGTGTGGGCCATGGTGGAACGCCCGGGCGAGCCGAACGCGCTCGCCCGCGTCAGCCCGGACGCCCAACGTGTCGAGGCGGTGTTCGAGGTCCCCGACGGCGGCGTCAGCGTTCGCGCCGGGCACGGGAGCGTCTGGATCGCCTACCCCTCCGCCGACCGGGTCCTGCGAATCGATCCCGCCACCGGTGCCGTCATCGCCACGTTCCCGACGGGACCCGGTCCCCGGTTCCTCGTCGTCGGCGAGCTCGGGGTCTGGGTGCTGAACCAGGCCGCGGGGTCGGTGACGCACATCGACCCGGCGGCCGACCGGGTCGTGGCTACGGTCGCCGTCGACGACGGTCCGATCCGCGGCGGCGACATCGCGATGGGTGACGGTTCGATCTGGGTGCGCGGCACCGATGAACTGGTCGCGCAGATCGATCCGATGCGTCACAGGGTCGTCGCGCGCTTCGGGGCGCCATCGGCTGGGAGCGCCAGCGTGGCGGCCGTGCAGGGACAGCTGTGGATCTCGGCCGGGGCTGAAAGGATGCTGTACCGGATCGGGAGCGGTTCGTCGCCGCCGTCGAACGGCCAGATGACTGAGGAGGCTCATCTTGAAGCGTGATCGCTCGGGGAACGCCGCCGACCCCTTGCTCCTTTCGGCCGCGAGGGTCATCACCGCCACCGACGATCCGCCGATCGAGGACGGCGCCGTGCTCGTTCGCGAGGGCCGCATCGCCGCCGTGGGCACGCGCGCGGAGCTCGCCGGGGAGGACGTGGAGGAGTACCACCTCCCCGATGCCACGTTGTTGCCGGGCCTGATCGACTGCCACGAGCACGTCGCGGGGACGAGCCGCTTCTCGACCGGCACCGAGGCCCTCGACGAGCCGGACACGATGTGGGCGGTGGTGTTCGCTCACTACTGCCGAGCGACCCTGCCCAAGGGCGTCACCACGCTGCGCGTGCCCGGCGCCCGCCATGCCGTGGACCTGGTGGTGCGGCGCGCGATCCTCGAGGGGTACGCGGTGGGTCCCCGCCTGGTCTGCGCGGGTGAGGCGATCGGTATGACGGGTGGGCACCAAGGATCGTTCGGGGTGGCGGGGGCCGATGGACCGTGGGCGTGCGCCCAGGCGGCGCGGCAACAGTTCGCCCTCGGAGCGGACTTCGCCAAGGTCATGGCCAGCGGAGGGATCAGCGCGGCGAGCCCCGGCGAGATGCCCACGCACGCCCAGCTCACGATCGAGGAGATGGCGGCGGTCGTCGATGTCGCGCACGCGCGGGACAAGCGCGTGACCGCGCACGCGGACGGCGAGCGCGGGATCTCGAACGCCCTGGAGGCGGGCGTCGACTGTCTCGAGCACGGCATCTACCTGACGGAGGACCACGCCCGCTTCATGGCGGAGCGGGGGGTCGCCCTCGTCCCCACGCTCGATTGCATGATCGGCATCGTGCAACGGGGGAGCGAGTGGGGGCTCGAGCCGGGCTGGATCGACGTCGCGGACGACGTGCTCGGCGTGCATCGGCGGTCCTTCCAGGCCGCGGTGAACGCCGGCGTCCCGTTCGCAACGGGGACCGACAGCTACGGCGACATCGTGTCGGAGATCGCGGAGTTCACGACGTACGGGGTCGATCGATACCGCGCGATCCAGGCCGCGACGCGGGACGCGGCGGCCGTGATCGCCCCCAACGCCGACTTCGGCACCCTCGAGGTTGGGAAGTCGGCGGACGTCATCGCCGTGATGAGTGATCCGCTCGAGGAGCTCGATCACCTCCGGGACGTGCGACTCGTGATGCTGCGCGGTGACGTCCACGTGCTCGACGAAGGGTCACTCGGATAACCGGCACGGCGCGAGCGGTAGAACGGTCGACCAGAGAGAAGAGGAGTCCAGATGCGATTGCAGGACGTCCCCGGAGAAGGCGTCGGCTTCCCCGAACTCGTGCGAGCGGCAGCGACCGCCCTCCGCAACTGCCAGGTGACGCCCGACGAGCGCGTCGTCATCTACACCGACGCCGGAGGACCGGCCGCCCAGTCGGAGGCGCTGTACTTGGCGGCCACCAGCATGGGATGCGACGCGGTGCTCGTGATGGCCTACCCGCGGTTCGCCCTGCTCGATCCTCCCGAGCCCGCGGTGGAGGCGATGAAGGCGGCCGACATCGTGTTCGATCTCGCGTCGAACACGTGGTCCGACTACGCCCCCGCGATCACGAAGATCTGTGAAGCCGGGACCCGGGTCCTGCAGGTGATGGTGCCGGAGCGCTCGTTCGTCGAACGGTTCCCGACGGAGGAGATCCTCCGCAGGGTCCAACGGTTCGGCGAGATCTGCAACGCCGCCCAGGAGATGCAGGTCCTCGGCCCGCACGGCACCGACCTCTCGTTCGCCCGAGGCACGCTGCCGCTGGACCGGGGCCGCGGCCTCGTGGACGAGCCGGGCCTCTGGGACAGCTACGGGGTCTTCAGCATCTCGTTCACCCCCCCGCCGGAGTCGGTGAACGGGACCCTCGTGTTCAACGGACCGCTTTCGTTGCTGCCGCAGCACACCTTCATCACCCGCAACCCCATCCGCACGGAACTGCGGGACGGGCGGGTCGTGAAGATCGAGGAGGACAGCGAGGACGCCAGCCTGTTCATCCGGTGGATCGAGCAGTTCGACGACGACGGTGTCTACGAGTTCTCGCACGTCGGCGCCGGCGTCGACGAGCGGGTGGACCTCGCGGTCGTCGACGTCACCGCATGGGAGAGCCTCTTGGGGGCGGTCGTCGTCGGGATCGGCGCCAGCTCCAACGTGAACCTCCAGGGCGGGAAGTACGCGCTGGGGCACATGGACGCCACGATCATGGAGTCGACCCTGATCGTGGACGGTCGAACCGTGATCGACGCGGGCAGCTTCACGGCGGATTCGGGGGTCGTATGACGGCGCGGAAGATCGCGATCACGTTCGAGGAGAGCGGCGTCGGCGCGACGGCCGTGCTGCAGGAAGAGAACGCTCCGCGGACCTGCGACGCGATGTGGCAGGTGCTGAGCGAGCCGATCGTGACGACCGGGATCCATGCGGGCTGGGCCGGCCGCGAGGTCTCGATCAACGTGCCCGAGGTGAACCGGGTGATCGACCCCGAGATCCTGATGCCGAAGGAGAACCAGACGCTGTATCCCATCCCGGGGGACATCTGCTTCGGCTACTTCCCGCCGGGCTTCGGCGTCGGCATCACCGAGGAGTACTGGGATCTCGGGCTCATCTATGGGCGGGAAACGCGCTTCGAGTTCAGCTTCGGCCCCGTGCCCATGACGCTGTGGGCGATCATCGACGAAGGGCTCGAGGGCATCGCGAAGGAATGTGAGCGGATCCGCATCGAGGGCCTGAAGACGATCCGCGTGAGCCGGCTCGAAGGATGAGCGAGCGTGATCTGGCACTCACGCAGGACGAGGCGCTCGAGCTGCTTACCTTCCTGCTCGCCAGCGCCCAGAGCTGCTTGTACGACCCGCCTGGCTACGGCACGTACCGCCTGGCGACCGCCGCCGAACGACTCGCGAACGCGTGGGCGCCGCGTTCGACCGGCTCGCTCGGCGGATACTTGCGCGGAGTCGCCAGGTCCGTGCCCGCGCAGACGTGGGATCCGATGGGCAGAGCGGCCGAGACCGAGGCGTACCTGAGTGAGCTCATTGCGGATCTCGCGCGCGAGGCCGATCCCGGAGCGTGATGGCGATGCTTGAGACGCTCGAAGCGATCCGTACCCGGCGCGTGGCGAAGGCCTACCGCGATGAGCCCATCGACCCAGAGACGCTCTGGTCGGTGCTGGAAGCGGCGCGGTGGGCTCCCTCAGGCTCCAACCTCCGCGTGCATCGGTTCGTGGTCGTGACCGATCGAGAGGTGCTCGATCTGATCCAGATGTTCTCCCCCGGCATGGTCGCAGGTGTCCCCGCCGCGTTGATCGTGATCTGCATCGACTGGGAGCTGGCGGGCTACGAGGCGCCGATCCGTGCCTACCGGGAGGTGTACTGGGACGTCGGCAGCGCGGCGCAGAACATGTTGCTCGCGGCCCACGCCCTCGGCCTGGCCGCGGGCCCGATGACGGCCGACGCGCCATCGGCGCTGCGGGTGTTCCTCGACCTGCCGTCGAACCTGGAGCCTCAGCTCATGATCGGCCTCGGCCACCCGGGCGAACCTCCGTCCGAGGCGACGCCGGCCCCGAGTCGCTCGCGCACCCGGGTCGAGGATCTCGTCGTGATGGTGCCGCCGCGCGCTTCCCACCGAGAGGGATGATGAGGAGTTCGACGATGATCAGCCGTCTGGAGGCGCTCCGTACCGCAACCGACGTCCTCCCCGACGACGCGATGTTCGTGGTCACCTGCGGGGCGACGAGCCGGGAGCTGGCGGCCACCGCCGATCGGCCCAGTAACCTGTATCTGCTCGATTCGATGGGACTCACCACGTCCGTGGCGCTCGGGCTCGCGATCGCGACGGAAGCTCGCTCCTCCTCGCAGGTGGTCGCGATCGACGGCGACGGATCGCTGCTGATGAACCTGGGGAGCCTCGCGACGATCGGCGCCCGCCAGCCGGCCAACCTCACGGTGCTGCTGCTGGACAATGGGGTGCACGCGTCGGCCCAAGGCGTTCCGACCTTCTCGGATCGCATCGACCTATGCGGAGTCGCGCGAGGCTGCGGCCTGACCACCCAGGAAGTGGACGCGACCGAGGGCCTCGCCGATGCGCTCCGCGTCACGAGGGGCGCTCCGGGTCCCCACTTCGTGCGCGCCAGGATCGCTCCGGGCAACGCGGCGGGTGTGCCCTGGCTGCACGTGGACCCCGTGGTGCTCGGCGACCGGTTCAGGACCTGGTGGCAGGGTAGGCACGACGCCATGAGATCGTGAGGAGGCTCCGATGTGGCTCGAGAACTGCACGGTGATCGACGTCGCAGATCCCGAGGGGTCGTTCGAGGGTTCCCTCCGTATCGAGGATGGCGCGATCGTCGAGTCGTCCGAAGGAGGTCCGCCCGCCGGGACGTCGTCGATCGACATGGGAGGCCGATACGTCATCCCCGGCCTGATCTCCTGCCACACGCACCTCACCGAGGTCTACCCGTTCGACGCCGCCCGGGGAGAGTCTTCGGCGGCGTCGGCGCTGCGCGGACTCTCGGTGGCGAGGCAGGCCCTGCGAGCCGGCGTCACCACCGTGCGATGTGTCCACGAAACGAATCAGGCCGACCTGCGGCTCCGGGAAGCGGACGCGAAGGGCTGGGTGAGGACGCCCCGCATCTTCGCCGGCGGTCGCGCGCTCACGACCACTGGCGGGCACGGGGACAACGGCGTGGGATGCGTGGTCGCCGATGGGCCCCAGGAGTTCCTGCAGGCGGCGCGTGACGAGCTCGCGGCCGGAGCGGACCACGTCAAGATCTTCATCTCGGGGGGGATCGGCGACGCCAGCGAGAACATCTCGACCGTCCAGATGACCAAGGAGGAGATGCAGGCGACGGTCGCGGCCGCCGAAGAACATGGCGGATACGTGGTCGCCCACGCCGGGAACGCCGCGTCGATCAAGCTCGCCTTGGAAGCCGGTGTGCGTTCGTTCGAACATGGCTACGAGCTCGACGAGGATGCCGCCACCATGATGGCCGAGCGCGGTGCGTTCTACACGCCCACCATCAACGTCACCCACGTGCGGAGCTGGATGCTCCCCAGGGGGTTCGACGAGTCGCAGGTCCGACGCGCGGCCGAGGTGGAGCCCATGCACGCGCGGAGCCTCGAGACCGCGATCCGTCACGGGGTCAAGCTCGTCAACGGTACGGATGGCGGGCCCGCAGAGCCCGCCGACGGAACGTTCATGACGGCGATCGAGGCGGAACTCATGGCCGAAGCCGGGATCGGTGCGCGCGGGGCGCTCCAGGCGTCGACGGTGAACGCGGCGGAGCTGCTAGGCGTCGCGGATCGGCTGGGGAGCGCTCGGGTCGGATTCGACGCGGACCTGGTCGCCATGAAGGAGGACCCGACGCGCGACATCCATGCGCTTCGCGGGATCGACTGGGTCATGAGCAGGGGCGAGGTCGTCCACGCCCTGTCCGACGCCGGATAGGAAGGTCTAGAGATGGGTGACGGGATCGGCATCGGACTCGTCGGGCTGGGCATGGCGGGCAGGACGCACGCTCGAGAGATCGCCCATCTGGACGGCGCCGCGGCCACGGCCGTGTTCGGGCGTAACCGCGACAAGGCCGAAGCATTCGCGGCCCAGTTCGGGATCCCTAGGGCGTACGCGGACTTCGAGGCGTTCCTCGCGGATCCCGACGTGGATGTCGTGGACGTCCTCACGCCCCACGGGGTGCACAGGGACTACGCCGTGCCCGCCGCCCAGGCCGGGAAGCATGTCGTCGTCGAGAAGCCCATTGAGCTCGACCTCGCGCGGGGGCGGGAGATCATCGACGCCTGCGAGCGCAATGGGGTCACGCTCGGGGTGATCTATCAGATGCGGTTTGGGGTATGGGCCAGCCGCGTCAAGCAGGCGGTCGTCGACGGTGA
Source organism: uncultured Actinomycetes bacterium (assembly GCA_963826185.1). Lineage (GTDB taxonomy): Bacteria > Actinomycetota > UBA4738 > UBA4738 > HRBIN12 > JAOUEA01. The sequence goes on from CAWGVY010000005.1 coordinate 85,482, forward strand.
GCTCGGGGGGCTCATCCTGGTCGACGGGATCGAGAAGGCGTACAGGGATCCCGCGTACTACGCGCGCGATCCGTGGAGGGGCACCCGTGAGATGGAGGGCGCCGGGTGTCTGATGACCCAGTCGATCCACGTCATCGATCTCCTGCAATGGATCGCGGGTCCGGTCGTGTCCGTGAGTGGGATGCTGCGGATCGCCCGGCACGCCATCGAGGTTCCAGACCTCTCGGTTGCACGGCTGACGTACGCGAACGGGGCGCCGGGCATCCTCCAGAGCTCAACGGCGATCCTTCCGGCCATGCGCTCGAGGGTCGAGGTCCATGGTCTGCAGGGGAGCGTCATCTTCAACGCCGAGTACGATGACCTCTACTTCTGGGACGTCGCGGGGAAGCAGGAAGGACCCGTGGAATCGTCCCTTGCCTTCCCGTTCAGGGACACGCCGGATCCGAACGAGTTCCCCGAGGAACGTCACCGACTCGCCCTGACGGACATCCTGGAGGCGATCAGGGACGGACGTGAGCCGCTCGTGCCCGGTTCCGAGGCCCTCAAGTCGCTTGCGATCGTGCTAGCGATCGAGGAGTCGGCGAGGACCGGGTGTGAAACCGCAGTGCTGGACGTCGAAACGGTCGGCGCCTAGACGGCGTCCCGAAGATGGCTCTCGCCTACGTCGAGATGCGTCGAGAGCAGCCTGGCGGCTTCGACCCGATCACCCTTTGAGATGGCAGTCGCGATGAGCCGGTGTTCGTCCATCCAGTTCATCTGGTACTCCGCGTCGGAGCGGTCGAGGTAGGCAAGGCCCAGGCGCAGCTCTCCAAGGAGCGTGCTCTCGAAGGTCATCAATCGCTCGTTGCCGAGGAATCCCACGATGGCGCGGTGGAAGCTCGCGTCGGCATCCCTGATGGCGTTCAGATCATGCGACTCGGTCCCCGATTCCATCTGCGCGATCGCAGCATCTAGCAAGGGAATGCCCTCAGCGAGGGTTTCCTTCCTGCCAGTCCGGATCGCTTTGAGCTCCATCAAGCGCCGCGCGGCGTAGATCTCCTCGATGTCTCGGGCATCCACGGTGGCAACGGCGATGCCCTTATGCTGACGGTGTTCGAGCAGGCCTTCTCCGAGCAGCAACCGGACGCCCTCACGAACCGTGTTCCGGGACACCCCGAGCGACTCCGCCAGCGCCACCTCTCGGATGGGCGTTCCAGGGGCGAGTGTGCCCGACAGGATCCTGGCTCGAACGATGGAAGCGAGCTGGGTCGCCGTGCTCGTTCGATCGATCCGCTCCGTGCCCGGTTCATCGTTGGCCACTGCGGTACTCTCCTCAGACGAGCACAGACTGCCTTACAACTCTACAATCCTACACGTCTGACGTGACGAGCATCCTGGTAGGTATGCCCGTGTGGAGCCGGCTTCTTGGAGGTATAGCAGTGCCCGAATCGATGAGTGTTGCCACCGTCGACTACCACACGGCGGGTGAGCCGTTCCGGATCGTCCTGGAAGGCGCCCCCTACATCGACGGCGCCACGGTCCTCGAGCGGCGGGAGGTCGCGTCTCGATCCCCAGGCATCGACGCCTACCGCGAACTCCTGGTGCGGGAGCCGAGGGGCCACGCCGACATGTACGGCTGTTTCCTCGTCCCCCCCGACGACGACGGCGCTCACTTCGGCGTGCTCTTCTGGCACAAGGACGGTTACTCCACCGCTTGTGGCCACGGGACGATCGCCTTGGGGGCGTGGGCCGTGGAAAGCGGCCGTGTGGCCAGCCGGTCGACGGGCATGACCGACGTTGTCATCGATGTGCCGTCTGGGCGAGTGAAGGCTCACGTCACCACGGACGGAGACGTCGTGACGCGGGTCGCGTTCGAGAACGTGGGTGCATATGTCGTGGGCCGGGGCGTCGCGGTCGAGACCAGCCGTGGGTCGCTGACCGTGGATCTCGGCTACGGCGGGGCGATCTATGCCTCGCTTCCGGCTGCGAGCGCAGGGCTGAGCGTGTCCCCCCGCCACCACGACGAGCTCGTCGCCCTCGGCCGCGAGATCAAATGGGCCCTCAACGCCACCGAGTGGGCGGAGCACCCCTCGGATCCTCGTCTGAGCGGGATCTACGGTGTGATCTGGTACGACGAAGTGGGTGTCGCGGCAGACGGCGGTCCGCACCAGCGCAACGTGACCGTCTTCGCCGATGGTGAGGTTGACCGTTCCCCCTGCGGCTCCGGCACGTCGGCCCGGCTGGCGCTCCTTCACGCAGAGGGCAAGGTCGCGGTCGGCCAGACGATGATCCACGACTCCATCATCGGGTCACGCTTCGAGGGACGGGTGCTCAGCGTCGTTCCAAACGAGGGCTCCGACGTTGTGATGACCGAGATCGTAGGCGAGGCGTTCAAGACGGCCGAGAGCACCTTCTGCCTCGATGCGCGTGATTCCCTCGGCACGGGATTCATACTCCGGTAGTCGCTGTTTCGCGATCTCGACCGGAGTTGGGTTCGAGTTCTCAGGTCAAGCGCGTGACGCTCGGATGCGGCACACAGGGTGTCCGTGGCGTGAACTCCGAGGCTGGCTGACCGTGTGTCGTTGGCCGGCCCCCAGCTCAGATGACCCTGTGTCGTGTAGACCTGTCAGTGCGGCGTGACTCCAAGTCGATGTGTGCCTCAGCGATCGATAGCGCTGATGGCCACGGGCGACTCAGCGCAGAGAAGGAGGCAACGTGCAGCGCACAGTCAACCCCAGACGGCCGGCTGCCGGCTGTCGAAGATCGCGGTGATACCGCTGGCTGGCAGATCCTCGTCCACCACGGCACGCCGAGCTCGGGCACTCCGCGTTTCATGGCCCGTGCGTGCGGGATGCCGCCGAGCGCGGGCTGCGGCTTATCGGCTACGACAGGCCGGGCTACGGGGAGTCCCCGCCTCAGCCAGGCCGCACCGTCGCCGACTGCACCGCCGATGTCCGCGCGATCTGCGGTGAGCTGGGCATCGATCGCATGGCGAAGTGGGGCCACTCGGGCGGCGGCCCGCGCCTGTTCCTCACCGACGAGGCCGGGCCTGTCATGCAGCCACTGATCGCTCGAACCTATGCCGCGCTGGCGACCCGTTCGGCCGCCCGCTCGCATTCGACCCCGCGATGCAGCGAACCGTCGTCGGAGAACCGCTTGATCACGCGGACGACTTCGTCACCGAGCGTCTTCAGCTGAAGTGCGACACCGTCGTCCCTGATCCGGCCATCGGCGTCGAAGACACGCGGCGCCAACGCTACCGGCACCACGTACGGAACGGCCCACGCGCGGAGCGCTCGGATCGCGAACTCCATCGTGTTGATGGCCTGGAGCCCGTGTGTACCGCCGGCCGTGCTGATGAGTCCGATCACCTTGTCGTGGAGGAACGGCGGATCCCGGTCGCTCAGCAGATGCAGCCAGTCGAGCGCGTTCTTGAACGCTCCGGAGATCGTGCCTTGGTACAGCGGGCTGCTCCACAGCATCCCGTCGGCCGCGTAGCAGGACTCGATCAACCTCGAAGCTGCCTCGGTCGGGGCATCGTCGTCGGGGTTGTACATCGAGAGGTCGAGCTCGCGGATGTCGAGCAGCTCGACGTTCGCGCCGGCGTTCGCCACTCCATCCAGGGCCAACCTCAGGGCGGCCCGGCTCCGGGAGATCTCCGACATCGACCCACCGAGGCCGACGATCGTCAGGGTCTTGCTCATCGGCTCGGCTCAACCGGGATGAACCGACGAACGCTTTCCGTTGAGGGCACGAAGTAGTACGCACCGGTCAGTGCGCGCGTGTACCGGGTGAGCTCGTCACGGACGCCATCGGTGCGACCGGACATGCTCTCCAGCATCGCGGACAGTCGTCCCTGCTCGGCGCCGAAACCCACGAACATCGTGCCGTGCTCGGTGACGGTCCCGTACGGCATGTTGCGTCGGAAGATGTGGCCGAAGCGATCCTGGTCGGTCGCCGCCACGTGTGAGCTCGGCTGTTTGTCCTCGAGCTCGACGCTGTCGCTCTTGGTCCGCCCGATCACTTCCTCTTGTTGCGCGATAGAGAGTGACTCCCACGCGGCCACATCGTGACTCCACTTCTGCAGGAGCAGGATGGTTCCTGCGGCGCCGGGCTCTCCATCGCCGACCAACGTGAACTCGGGAGCGTCGACCAGCGTGGGGTTCTCGGTCCCGTCGATGAAGCCGGTGAGGTCGCGGTCGTGCTGATAGGGCCAACTCGACGTCTCTTCTGCCACCGACGCAAGCCCGCGAAGCTGGGCGATCGCCACGCGCGCCGTGTCGAAGACCACGTCGTATGCGCTGCCCGAGAGCCACAAGAGCGCGTCGTGCTGCGTGGCCGGCATCGTGTAGCCGTCGACGCCGACCATCTCGTCGTTGAATCCCTCGACATCGATCGGCGAATCATCTGGTGCCACCGCTCGCCAGAGCTCGGGCCTGAATCCCGCGACGAGGTTCACACCGCCCATCGTGGTCCGCGGCTCGCGCATGGCGCAGATCGCACCGACCAGGTCTCGTCCCGACCCAGGGTCCGCTGCATCGAACTCGAGATACGTGTGCGAGGCCGTTCCGAGCGCGAAGATCCCACCTTGAGGCGTGCTCATCCAACGGATGATGGCTGAGCGGACGCTCGCCGTCTACCGCGAGCGGTGATCCGTCCGTGCGGTGACGTGCCCTGGACGAGTCGGTGCGACGAGATGTTCGACGACTGGCTCGGTGCCCGCGATGAGGAAAGCACGGAGGTGCGGAGAGTTTCCGTCCCGCATGGATCCCCGTGAGAGCTAGATGAAAAGCGGCATCAGGGAGTGACGCTGCACAAGCTCGTTCATCCGTTCGTCACTCGGACGCTCCCCGGAGAACTCCTCCGCCGCCGACAGCACCAACGGCAGGAGATCCACGTCGCCGACCGTGTTGAGGAATACTCCCTCGCGGCCTAGCACCCAATGCACCGCGAGATCGATGTCCGCTCGATCGGTGAGCGGCTCGTACCAGGTCGATGCCGTCTGCGTACGACCGTCCCAGGGCGCGAGCGCGATCGACTTGATCGTCTGCAGAGCGACCCCGTCTCGTGCGCAGATCGCCGCAAGCGCCTCGAACTCTGCCGAATAGCGTCTGTCCTGCATCTGCCGGACGTTGTACGGGAGCAACAGCGAGTCGAACGGGAATCGATCGAGCGCGCGACGGTGCGTGGCTGCGATCGAGAGCCCATGCCCGGTGACACCGATGAAGCGGACGAGCCCTTCCTCGCGCGCTTCGACCGCGGCCTCCAGGGCGCCACCTTCGCGCAGTGCGGTCTCCCACTCGATGGCGTCGGCCAGGTTGTGCAACTGCAGCAGGTCGACGTGATCGACACCCAGCCGGTCGAGCGAGCGGTGGAGCCCCTCCTTCGCCCCCTCGTAGTCACGCGCGTCTGTCTTGGTGGCGACGAAGAAGGTGTTCGGGTTCCGCTTGAGCCAGGATGCGATCCGCAGCTCGGACTCACCGTAGGATGCGGCGGTGTCGATGTGATTCACACCGTGCTCGAGGAGCAGCTCCAGCGTTCGCTCCGCCTCTGCGTGGGAGACATGGCTGAGCGCAGCCGCACCGAAGATCGTGCGGGTGCTTTCGTGGCCGGTCTCGCCGAACGGCGCCTTCGCGATCAGACCGCGAGCCTAGCGCAATGAGCGAACAGCATGTCGTGGCGATCCGAACGCCACACGTTCCTCGGCGCCGGCAGGGCGGCGACGAGCGCAGCCAGCGAATCTGCCGAGGTCGCTCCCTCGCCGGCCAACGCCTCGACCGCCTCGGGCGCCACGTCGCGAACGACGCACCGGTGGCCGTCGCGCTGCAGCCGCCGCACGAGGTTCGAGCCCTTCCGCGAGTCCGACCATCCCGAGGTGCGTGGGTCGAATCCATGGTCATGCAGGGCTCCTCCAGGTCGTTTCTTCCCATCGTAGGTCGTCCGCGTTCGCGGGACCCGCCGGTAGCCTGGGCCTATGAGCGCCATGACGGGACGGCAGCGAGACGGCATCTCCGATGCCTTGGTCCTGTTCGGGATCACCGGTGACCTCGCCCACCAGAAGATCTTCCCCGCGCTGCAGGCGATGGTGCAGCGGAAGAACCTCACCGGACCCGTGGTCGGGGTGGCGCGATCGGGTTGGACCCGAGAGAAGCTGCTCGCTCGGATGGTGCAGAGCCTCGAGGAGCACGGGGGGATCGACCGGGCCGCGTTCGAGCGGTTCCAAGATATGTTCCACTACGTCGACGGCGACTACCTGGACCCAGAGACGTTCGGGCGGCTGCGCGAGGCGCTCGGCGACGCGGAGCGGCCGCTGTTCTACCTGGCGATCCCGCCGCCGCTATTCGAGCCGGTGATCACGCATCTCGAGGGATCGGGGTGCGCCTCCAACGCGCGCGTCGTGATCGAGAAGCCGTTCGGCCGCGACCTCGCGAGCGCGCGTGAGCTGAACGCCGTGCTGCGCCGCACGTTCCCGGAGGACGCGATCTTCCGGATCGACCACTTCCTCGGGAAGGAGCCGGTACAGAACCTGGCGTACTTCCGGTTCGCGAACGCGTTCCTGGAGCCGTTGTGGAACCGCAACTTCGTCGACAGCGTGCAGATCACGATGGCCGAGGACTTCGGCGTGCTCGATCGCGGCGCGTTCTACGACGGGGTGGGCGCGATCCGCGACGTGGTGCAGAACCACTTGCTGCAGGTGCTCGCCCTCGTGGCGATGGAGCCGCCGAGCGGGTTCGACCGCGACGTGTTCCTCACGGAGCGCGTGCGGTTGCTGCAGGCGATCGCGCCGGTCGCGTCCGAGGACGTCGTGCGGGGCCAGTACGACGGCTATCGCGAGGCGAAGGGTGTGGCGCCCGGCTCGACCGTCGAGACATACGTGGCGCTGCGATTGCGCGTCGAGACGTGGCGGTGGGCGGGCGTGCCGTTCTACATCCGGACCGGCAAGCGGATGGCCGCCACCGCCTCCGAGGTGTTGGTTGAGCTCAAGCGGCCGCCGCGCGAGGTGTTCAACGAGCCGCTGGCCGCGCACCCGAACCACGTCGTGTTCCGGCTGGGGCCCGACGTGCGGATCTCGCTGGGCGCCCGTACGAAGATCCCGGGCGATCGGATGATCGGTGAGGAGGTCGAGCTGGTCGCGACGCACGCGGCGGTCGAGGGGATGACGCCCTACGAGCGGCTCCTGACCGACGCGATGGAGGGCGACGCTGAGCTGTTCAGCCGCCAAGACGTGATCGAGCGGTCGTGGGAGATCGTGGACCCGATCCTCGACGATGCGACGCCGATCCTCCCCTACGCGGCCGGGTCGTGGGGACCCGCCGAGGCGGACCGCCTGATCAAGGATGTCGGCGGTTGGCACAACCCGAGCTCCGATCCGTAGCTCGCCCGTCGCCCGACCCGACGTGATCGGGCGCGATCCCGTGTGATCAGTACAGACGCTCCCTGGCATGGCGCCAAGCGAAGATCGGGACGAACTCGCGCAGCCGGGCGGATCCGAACTCCTCGAGTGCGTCCTCGGCCGCGCCTTCGATCTCGTCTTTGGGAAGCGTGTCTCCGTACTCGCCTGCGAACTTCTCGTACAGCCGTGGCAACGGGTCCTTGACGGACTCCTCCATCAAATTGGCATGCGGGCTCATGGAAGCTACACCTCGGCCGACGTCGCCGTGTGTTTGGCTGCACGCGCTGCGTGACGGAATCCCAGGAAGGACAGGACCGCCAACGCGACGCCTGCGATGATCAGCAGGAACCCCACGTACAGGAGGATCGTCGCCATCGTCCACCAGCCGTAAGCGTTCAACAGGATCGACCGCAGGGTTTCACCTTTGAACAAGACGTCGGCCTTCACCTGCAGGTCCGCCGCCTCCGCGGGAGGCAACCCTTCGACCCGGGCGGCCGCGCTCGTCTCCGAATACGTCTTGCCGTCGTTCACCTCGGTGAGGTGACCGGCGATGTAACGGGCGAAGGCCTCGGCCTCGGGACCGGTGTCCACGGTCTGCCCGGCGAACTCCCCGAGTTCCTGCTGCTCCTCGGGCGTCATCTCATCAAGGGGCGGGAACGCGACCTTCTCCGGCTGAAGCCGGTCACGCACGTTGTCCCTTCCGAAGTTCCCCCCGTACACGGCGGATGCCCCAACCACGATCAGAGCGACGGCGAGTACCGCCGCCGTACCGCTCACCAGCCTGTCCCATACCTTCCTGTCCATTCATGCCCCCTTCTCGGCGCTTCACAAGGGCACGACGTCAGCGGTCAGACGCCGCTCGGCGAACCGGTAGCCCCATGCCCTTGCAGAAGCGTGCGCTGCCGCGCGAAGGTTAGCAACTCGAAGTGCACGGGGAGTGAACGACGGATGCTGCCCAAAGGGACGGTCGGAGGATCAGCTGCCGGGGGGAAGCAGGTTCAGACTCCAGCCATCGGCACGTCGTCGGGAGGATGTTCGTGAAGGCCTAGGGTGTGCCCGCCCTTGGCGGGGGCGGTTGTCTGGACCCCGCGCCCGCCCGCGCCAGGGGCACCAAAGGCTGGGCTCAGCCTCCGAGCTTAGCGGCCGGGCGTAGCCTGGAGGGCGCCGAAGGGAGGAAGGGTTGAGCACGCACCGGTTCAAGCTGGCATATCCGCACCCCGCGCTGACGCTGGTCGTCTCGCTCGAGGCGATCTTCCTGTCAGCGTTCGTCATGATCAGCCAGAATCGTACCGACGAGAAACGCCAGGTGATTGCGTCGCAGGAGTGACAGTCCGTTCAGCGCGAGGAGAAGCAGAACGAGCAGCTACTCCAGCTCTCACAGCAGATCCTGGAGCTCACCGACGCCATCCACCGGTTGACGAAGGCCCACACGGGATCGGAGCAAGTCCCCACCACCGGCCCTGAGGGCACACCTCCGACGACATGAGCATGCTCGGGCGCCATACGCGGTGGACCGTGCTTGGTCGTGATGGATCGTGCCCGTGGAGATCCCAGCGGACGTCACTGAGGCGACTTGACAGGCAAGTATCTGCTTGCATATCCTCGGGTGGTGGCGGTGGACGTCTTCAAGGCACTAGCCGACCCCACTCGAAGGAGGATCCTCGATGAGTTGACCGATCGGGACGGGCAGACGCTGTTCGAGATCTGCTCTCGCCTCGCGACGAAGCATCAGCTCGGCTCGTCTCGACAGGCGATCTCGCAGCACCTCGACGTGCTCGAAGCCGCAGGATTGATCGAAACGCGGCGCGAAGGCCGCTACAAGCTCCACTCGATCAACACGAAGCCGCTCGAGCACATCGTCGAGCGATGGCTCCAATAGCTCACAGGGAGGAGGCCGGAATGAGGATCCATCTCTCCAGCGTCTTCGTCGAGGACCAGGACAAAGCACTTCGCTTCTACACCGAGGTGCTGGGCTTCGCGAAGAGGACAGAGATCCCGCTCGGCGAACACCGTTGGCTGACCGTCGTCTCACCCGACGAGCCGAACGGCACAGAACTCGTGCTCGAGCCCGACGACCACCCCGCCGTCAAACCGTTCAAGCAGGCGCTCGCGAGCGACGGCATCCCCTTCTGCTCGTTTGACGTGGACAACGTCCACGAAGAAGCGAGCGACTCCGGGCTCGCGGCGTGCAGTTCACACAGGAGCCGAGCGAAATGGGACCGGTCACAACCGCGGTCTTCGACGATACCTGCGGAAACCTGATCCAGATCGCTCATCGGAACCGACCTGACACGGTCGAGGGATGACGGTCGTGTCATCGGCAGTTGGGGCGACGCGCCGAAGGTCCTGACCGCCCTGATCGAAGGATGCCGCACGCACGAGCGTCCGGACGATCCGACGCCAAGTGCTGTGACGGGACCGCTGATGACTTCTCCTTCAAGGAGTGGCTCGCTCCAGTCCAGCGATCATCCCGCCTGGCTCGCTCCGTGGTCCCGGCTCACGATCCGGAAGTTCTCAGCTCGGCCAATTTCGATGCACCGACCTCTACCATCACGACTAGGAACGGCCGAGGATCCGCGACGAGGCGAAGGGGCAGGCATGAGTGGGCTGCACGTGGTGCTCGGATCCAACGGCGGCACGGGAAGCGCCGTGCTGGTAGAACTGGCCCGTCGGGAGTTGCTCGCCCGGGGCGTGACCCGGACGGGCGCGGGGTACCAACCCGAAGGCGCGGAGCTGGTCGGGGCTGACGTCACTGACGCGGAGGCGCTCGCTGCGGCACTCGTCGGCGCCACGGTCGTCTACCAGTGCGCGCAACCCCCCTACACGCGGTGGCCGCAGGAGTTCCCAGAGATGAACCGGCGCATCATCGACGCCACGGCGGCCGTGGGTGCCAAGCTCGTGTTCGCGGACAACCTGTATGTGTACGCGCCCGGCACCAACCCGCTGCGCGAAGACAGCCCGGCGACCGCCCAGGGCAAGAAGGGGCGCACGCGCGTCGAGATGGCAGCCGAATTGCTGCGTGCCGACGCGGAGGGGAAGCTCCGCGTGGCGATCGGACGCTCGAGCGACTACTACGGACCTCGAGGACTCGACAGCGGTCTCGGGGAACGGGTGTTCGCGTCGGTCCTGCGAGGGAAGAAGCTCTCATGGCTGGGGTCCCTGGACCAGCCACACACCGTCTCCTACCTGCCGGACATGGCGCGTGGCCTGGTGACGTTGGGAACCGAGGAAGGAGCCAACGGGGAGGTCTGGCACCTTCCAGCGGGACCGGCCGTGACCGGCCGCGAGTTCCTGACGGCCGTGTGTGACGCAGCCGACACGCCACACCGCATCTCCGCCGTCTCGCCCGTGATGTTGCAGATCGCGGGCGTCTTCAGCCCGATGATCCGGGAGATCAAAGAGACGACCTACCAGTGGGCAGATCCCTGGGTCGTCGACACCTCGAAGTTCCAGTCGGCGTTCGGACCGTTCGTGGAGACGCCGCTGACCGACGCCATCGCAGCGACCGTCGAGTGGTTCCGCCATCGCGAGGCGTCCCGCTAGTCCTCACGAGCTACGCTCGATCGTCGAGGATCACACCGTAGCCGCGGCGGACGGTGACTCCAGTAGGGGTGCCGGCCTAGGGGTGCCGGCCGGTGGACCGCGACAAGCGTGTGATGGGACCTTGGTCTCCTCGTGGCTCGGGTAGCAGGGACCCCCCCGAGCGACTATCGCGATCCATGCGAATTGACCCCTCGGGCCGTCGAATGGTGCACAGGTGCTTCGGGCGTGTGCCGATCGGGCGACCAGACGATCAGCTGGCTGGCCGGCTCTGGTCGGTAACCGTGTGTCATGGGATCCGCAGTTCAGTTGACCGTATGTCACTGGTTTCGGGTGGGATAGCAGTCGTGCGAGGAGGATGTCCGAGCAGCCGCTACCCCGGCCCGCGACCGGCGGACCGGGGTAGCGTGCCCGAGGCGCTCACTGCTGATCCAGCCTTGCGATCGCCGCCTGGATCCGTCGGTGGATCAGCGCTGCCGGATCCGTCGGTGGGATGGCGATCGGGACGACCTTCGTGGTGACATCCCGTTCGCCATCGGACGCACGATGCGTGGAAGCGCTGACCACGGCGATCGACAGCACGATCACGAGTGCGACCGCGATGAAGTAGAGGGACCGATGCGCCCGTGCGCCCGATCCTTGTGTCCTCGTGGCGTCCATCCCGCTCTCCTTTCGTCGGCGCTCCCCCCTGGAGCCCGTCTCGGCTCGAGGTTGCGCCCGGCTACTCATGAGGGGCTCACGGAGGCTCAAGGGACGCTCAAGCGGGGCCTCGAGGCGTGCTAGCGTGCCGGTCTCCGCTGGAGGACGCATGGAGTTCAAAGTCCTCGGTCCCATCGAGGTGACCGAGCAGGGTCGCCCGCTCCCGCTCGGCGGCAGGAAGCCCCGGGCGCTCCTGGCCATGCTGTTGCTCCATCACGGGAGCGTGCTCTCCGTGGACGAGCTCATCGACGGGCTATGGGGCGACGAGGCACCGGCCAGTGCCGATCACGGTCTCCAGGTGTATGTCTCAGAGCTGCGGAAGGTGCTGGCCGACGGTGACGGCGTCACGATCGCCCGACGCGAGCCGGGGTACGTCCTGCAGATCCCGGCTGACAGCCTGGACCTGGATCGCTTCGAGCGGCTCCGAGAACGTGGGCGCACCGCCCTCGCGGCGAACGAGCCCGCGAAGGCCGGCGAGTTACTGAACGAGGCGCTCGCGTTGTGGAGCGGAGCCCCGTTGGCCGACTTCGCGTTCGACGACTTCGCCCGCCCGGAGATCGAACGCCTCGAGGGACTCCGTCTGGAGACGATCGAGGACCGGATCGACGCGGATCTGGCGGCGGGCGAGCCCGTGGACGTCTCGGAGCTCCGTGCCCTTGCCGAGGCGAACCCGTTCCGTGAGCGGATACGCGCCGCCCTGATGTTGGCGCTGTACCTAGATGGCAGGCAGGCAGAGGCGCTCGAGGAGTTGAGTCACACACGGGCCCTGCTGGCCGAGGAGCTGGGCATCGATCCGGGACCGCGCCTGGTCGAGCTCGAAGCGGCGATCCTCGCCCAAGACCCCGCGCTCATCCCCGACGCGCGAACGCCTGAAGAGCCGCCACATGCGACCGAGGCAGCGGCGATCGGGCCGTCGCGCAGGATCGTCACCCTCCTCGTCGCGAGGCTCGTCCCCGAGCGGACCGACGGCGTCATGATCGACCCAGAAGCCACGCCGTCGATCACCGACCGCGCGGCGGGGACGGTCCTGCAGATCCTCGAGCACCACGGCGCCACGGTGGGCCAGCACGGTCGCGAGCTACACGGCATCTTCGGTCACCCGCAGGCGCACGAGGATGATGCGATGCGCGCCGTCCGCGCCGCGCGCGAGATCACGGAAGCCCTTGCATCGACCGACATCCCTGATCCGGACACCGGCGTCACCGTCCTGGCGCAGGTGGGGATCCACACCGCGGAGGTGGTCATCGAGGGCGACGATGAACCCGTCGATGCGATCCAGCCAGCTCGAGCGATCGCCGCTCGCGCGGACCGCGGTTCCGCGGTCCTCGATGCCGACACCTACGCGCTCGTCCGCGACGCGGTCTCGGTCGAGCCGATCGAAGATGGAGGCGCGGTGATCCTGCGGTCCGTCGACCTGCGGCCCGGCGCACGCGGTGTCGCGAGGCGGATCGATTCGCCGATGGTCGGGCGGAAGTCGGAGCTCGCCGAGCTCGCGCAGGCCTTCGAGCGCGTGGCCGGCGAGCGCGCGTGCCGGCTCGTCACCGTGTCCGGCGAGGCAGGCATCGGGAAGACCCGGCTCGTCGACGAATTCGCGCGGCGGGTGGCTGGCCCCTCGCTCGTCCTCGTCGGGCGGTGCCTCTCCTACGGTGACGCCATCACGTACTGGCCGATCGCCGAGGTCGTGCGGGACGCCGCCAAGATCCACGATGTCGATGACGCGTCGGCGGTGCGCCGGAAACTCCTCGCACGACTGCCGGAGACCGAAGACCGGGAGCGCATCATCGCCGCCTTGTCCCAGATCCTCGGGGTCGCCGACGCCCCTCTCACGGAGGGTGAATCATCGTGGTCGGTCCGGCGGTTCCTCGAGGGGATCGCTGCTGACGGCCCGGTCGTCCTGATCGTCGAGGACATCCATTGGGCAGAGCCCACCTTGCTCGACCTGCTGGAGACGATCGCGGACTGGCTGCGCGACACTCCACTGCTCGTCGTCTGTACGACGAGGCGGGAGATCTTCGAGCGCCGGCCGGGGTGGGGAGGGGGGCGCCCCGACGCCGCCGTCCTGGCCGTCCGTCCGCTCTCCAGCGAAGACACGGATCTGTTGATCCAGAACCTTGTCCGCCACCCGGGGCTCGATGAAGACGCGAAGGAGCGGATCACGCGGGCCGCGGAGGGGAACCCGTTGTTCGTCGAGCAGCTCCTGTCGATGTGGATCGACGAAGGCTTCCTCCGACAGGAAGGCGGCGCATGGTCGCTGGCCACCGACCTCACCAGGGCGCCGATGCCGACCAGCGTGCAGAAGTTGTTGACCGCGCGGTTGGATCGGCTCCCGTCCCTCGAGCACTCGGTCCTCGGGATCGCATCCGTGATCGGTCGCACCTTCGACGCGACCGCGCTCGACGAGCTCAGTGACTCCGAGCGGCGAGTTGACGTCGCGCCGAGCCTGGGCGAGCTGGTCCGCAAGGACCTGATCCGCCCCGAACATGGCCCCGGTGGCGATGCCTTCCGGTTCCGGCACGTCCTGATCATGCAGGCCGCCTACGAGATGTTGCCCAAGACCCGACGCTCGGAACTGCATATCGCCGTCGCCGACCAACTGGCGGCCAGCGCGGGCGATCGCACCGCCGGGTATGACGAGATCATCGGCGATCACCTCGCCCGCGCCGCCGGGTATCGTGCCGAGCTCGGCCCCGTCGATGACGATCTGCGCGCGTTGCGAACCCGTGGGGGCGAGCGCCTCGCCGCAGCGGCGGCTCGCGCCTACGCGCGCGCAGACATGCCGGCGGCAGCCACCCTGTTCGGTTCGGCCGTCTCGTTGCTGGACCCCGATGACCCGAAGCGGTTGACCATGCTGCCGGATCTGGGGAACGCGCTGATCGAGGTCGGCCGACTCGAGGATGCGGAACGCGTCTTCGAGGAGGCCATCGATCGCGGGAACGCCCACGGGTTGCTGCGGGTGGTTGCCGACGCCGTGCTGTTCCGGTTCGAGTCACAGCTGTGGGGTGCCCGGATGGAGGAGGCCGCCGCCTCCGCCGAGCGCGCACGGGAGCTCATCGCCCAGGGCGAGACAGCGAACGACGACCTCGTCCAGCAGCGCGGATGGAGCGTGCTCGGCATATGGGCCGAAACGTGCGAGGAGCAGACCGAGTACACGATGCGAGCGATGGGATTCGCCGAACGCGCAGGTGACAGGAAAGGCCTCAACGAGAACATGCAGATGATGTCGGGCCTATTGAGCATGGGGCCAACACCTGTCGAGGAGGCCCTGCAGATCGCGGATGGGTACCGGCGGCGAACGGCCGGCGACCCCGTCATGCAGGCCGCCGTCATCGTGAATGCGGAAGCGCAGCTCCTGGCCATGGCGGGGCGGATGGACGAGGCACGCGAGGCCTACGGATGGGCCCGCTCGACCTTCCGAGAGCTGGCGCTCCCGCTGTGGCTGTATGCAAGCGGGACGATCGGGCCGAGCTGGTCGGAACTCAAGGCGGGTGACCCGAGCCGAGCCGAGGAGATGCTCGTGGAAGGGATCGAGGGCTTGGAGCGCATCGGCGCACGCCAGTGGATGGTGATCGACATCGAGCTCTTGGTCGAAGTCCTCGTGCGGCTGGGGCGCCTGGCCGACGCCGAGGCGGGCATCGCGCGGCTCGAAGAGCTGACGGGTGAGCACGACGACTGGCGAGACGATTGGCTCCTCGCGCTTCGTGGCCAGGTCGCGATGCTTCGGGGAGATGCGGCCGCAGCCGTCGACCTCTTCCGCGGGTCCTTGGAGCGCATGGGGACAAGCTGGCTCGCCGCCCGCGGCGACGTCCATCGATACCTGGCGGAGGCGCTGCGCGAGGACGGCCGAGGGCCGGAGGCGCTCGTCGCCGCGCGCGAGGCGCTCGAGATCTACGGTAGGAAGGGAGACGTCGTGGGGGTGAGCCACATCGAGGCGTTCTTGGATGCCGGCTAACTGGAGACGTGGTCGTCCTCAACGTGGACCTGGCTCGAGTCGTCTACGTCAACCCACTTGCCCGCCCATGCCTGTATGGCGTATGAGGAGGTGCGCGCGGGGAGTTGGTGCTGGGGACGCGGTGAACGAGGCCGAGTACACATGGTTCTTCCGTGCGGAGTTTCCGGCGGTCCTCCGCACTGTGTTCCTGATCCTGCACGACCGTGGACGAGCTGAGGAGGTGACCCAGGAGGCCTTCATCCAGCTCCTGGCGCACTGGAAGAAGGTGTCGCGTTACGAGCGGCCCGAGGCCTGGGTAAGGCGGGTGGCGATCCGTCAGGCGGTCCGTGTGGCGAATCGGGAGCGCCTCCGCACCGAGCTCGAGCGGCTGGCAGCTCCGGATGCGGGAAGCGACCTTCTCGACCTCCCCGACCTCGACCTCGCTCGCGCCGTGATGCAGCTGTCGGCGATGCAGCGCACGGCCATCGTGCTCTTCTACTTCGAGGATCGGCCGATCGCGGAGATCGTGGACATCCTGGGCACCTCCGATGGAAGCGTGAAGGTCCACCTCCATCGAGCCCGGGAACGTCTGGCGGACCTCTTGGGAGACAGGGTGGTCGAGGATGCCCGTTGAGCGCCGCCTCCGCGAAGGGCTCCGTTGGAATGCCGACATCTTGGATCCCGAGGTCGATGGGTTCCTGTCCACGGTGGTGCGCCGAACGAGGCGGCGATCGATCGTCCGTCGAGCGATGGCGGCCGTCACGTGCGCTGCTCTTCTCGTCGGGGTGGTTGCCGTCGGTCCCGGGATCCTGGATGCGATCCGGCGTTCCAAGCCTGCGGTCCCAAGGACCTCTTCCACGGACAACGCGCATCCGAGCGTTCGGGCCCTTACGGGGGCGTTCACGCGGCGCTTGGGTCCGTTCACTCCGGCCGTCCGCGCGGATCGGATGGCTGGCTCATGGACCCTCGAGCTGCATCAGGACGGCACCATGACGGTTCGCAGGCCTCTGAAGTTCACTGGGGTCCTCTCGGGATATCAGTTCCAAGCCCAGGGAAGCGTGTTCCGCACGAACCTGTTCGAACAGGATGTCTGTGGGGGCTTGCCACCCGGGACCTACCGCTGGTCTCGCTCCGCACACGAACTGACATTCGCGGTCGCCGACGACCATTGCGGCGCCCGGGTCGAGCTCTTCACATCTGGAGCGTGGCAAGGCGACGCCGCGCCCCAGAGCCCGCTCGACGGCGAGTGGCATATGCCCTATTCGTGCGAGGAGAATGTGCGAACGTTCCAGCACAACATCTACCTGGACACCACCCATAAGAGCTCCGATCGCCGTTCGCGCTCGGCCGATCTCAAGAAGTACTCGCGCTCGTTCGCCTGGGGACCCAGCGCGAACACGGCCACCCAACTGACCCCGAAGGCGCTCTGCGAAGGTGCCCGCGACCGGGAACACATCATGCGCATCGAGGACGGGTACATCACGGAGGATCCCGGCACGATCGGGTTGGTGGGCTCGATCGAGTTCGTCGACGACCACACCTTCACGGTCAGCGACGGCCACCACAACATCTTCACCGTGGATACCTTCTCGTTCCGGCTCGAGGGCAACAGACTCACGCTCACGCAGCAGCGGCCGCACGATGCGTGGCAGGGAACGTGGCTTGAGGAAGCGCCATGGTTCCGGGCGAGCTGAGCTCCGCAGCTGTTCGTTTCTCCCAAGATCGTCAACCGCGGAGGGTTCCCGTGCCTGTTCGATGGTGACAAGGGGAGGGATCCATGTCATCGAACAAGGCGCGTTTGCGTCACACGTCCGCGTTCCTTCTGACCATCGCCTTGTTCCTGCTCGGCGCGGGTCCGGCCCAAGGCTCGGGCGCGGGGACTCACCTCTCGTCCGGGGCGATCGGATGCGCGGGTCGGCCGGCAACGATCATCGGCACGCCGGGGGGTGACTCGATCGATGGGACGGCCGGGAAGGACGTGATCGTGGGTCTCGACGGAGACGACGTGATCCACGGTCTCGAAGGAGTCGACCTCGTCTGCGGGGGGCCGGGCAACGATCTCATCAAAGGCGGGCCTGGAACCGACGGGCTCAACGGGGGGAGCGGAGACGACTCTCTTCGGTGCGGTCCCGGGTTCGATGACGGCGCGCTCTCCGGCGGGAGCGGCAACGACACGCTGTACGGCAAGAGCCTGTGCTCGAACGCCCTCCATCCTGGGCTCGGCGATGACCTGATCGTCGGTGGAAGCCTCAAGGAGTGGACCGCAGTCTTCTACGAGGATGCCACTGGACCGATCCACGCGAACCTCATGACCGGGATCGCAACTGGACAAGGAACCGACACCCTGGTCAACGTGAACTCTCTCTTCGGGGGTCCGTATGACGACACCCTCATCGGTGACAGCAGCGACAACTGGCTCGTGGGCAGAGAAGGCGATGACACCCTGATCGGCCAAGACGGCAACGAGATCCTCTCAGGCGAACAGGATGACGACGCCTACCGGGGTGGTGCTGGCTTCGACATCGCGGAGTACTTCGAAGATGCCGCCTCCAACGGTCGCGTGATCGGTCCGATGAACGTGAACCTGCGCACCGGCATCGCGACGGGAGACGGCACCGATACCCTGGACAGCATCGAGGGTGCCACAGGAAGCGACAGATCCGACACGATGATCGGCGATCGCAAGGGCAACTCCTTCTACGGCTTGCTCGGCGGGGACGACACCGTGCACGCAGGCGGCGGGAACGACGGCATCCGACCAGGCTCGGGAGCGAACGTCGTGTCCGGCGGGGCCGGTGAGGACTTCGTCGACTTCTACGCGGGTAAGGACGAGGACCATCCACACCGTGCCATGACTGTGGACCTGGGTGCTGGAACGACTTCAGATGGAGACACGCTGATGGGAGTTGAGGACGTGATCGGGTCGATCCACAGCGACAGGCTCATCGGCGACGCGGGGCCGAACTGGCTTTTCGGCATTCTAGGGAATGACGTTCTCGAAGGCAGGGCCGGCGATGACAGGCTCATCGGCGACGACGGTGCGGACGAGGCGGACGGCGGAACCGGGAACGATCGATGCTCAGCCGAGGTGCGACACCGTTGCGAGCGTGCGCGCCGCGGCAGATATGGACCGGTGGGTCGAGACGTGTTGCACGTGCCGATCCGGCTTTGGGGGCATGAGAAGGGTCCTTCAGAAACGTGACTGAACCTAGGCTCCTAAGATAGCGCTTCTCGCGATACTCAAGGCGAACGTCGGAGTGCACGAGCTGCCACCACCGGCTCGGGCAAGTGCGGCGGGCGATCTTCGGCTGTGAATCCCAGCGAGATGGGCGCGTGATGGAGCTGCAGGTGGTCACCTACGTGGAGCGTCCGGACCTCGACGACCGCTGGGCCGACACCGTCGGTCCCGTGTGGCCGGAGTTCCTGATGCACGACTCGACCGTGAACGAACTCTGGCGCCACCTGTACGAGATCGCTCCCGAGCACCAGTTCTTCGTCATCGAGCGGGACAGCGATGCCGTGGTCTGCGTCGGGAACTCGATCCCGTTCCGCTGGGACGGCGACCCCGCGAGCCTGCCGGACGGGATCGACGGTGTGCTCCCGCTCGCCGTCGAGCAGCACGGGGCCGGGGTGGCGCCGAACACGCTGTGTGCGTTGCAGGCGGTCGTGGTTTCCGCCTACCAGGGGAGAGGTCACGCGCCGGTCCCGGTGCAGGCGATGGCGGACGTGGCTCGAAGGGCCAGCTTCGCCGCCCTCGTCGCGCCCGTCCGTCCCTCCTGGAAGCATCGATTCCCGCTGATCCCGATGGATCGATACGCGACGTGGTCCCGACCGGACGGCCTTCCTTTCGACCCATGGTTCCGCGTGCACGCTCGAGCGGGAGCGTCGTTCCTCCAGGTCTGCGATAACTCGATGCGGATCACCGGGACGGTGCAGGAGTGGATGACGTGGACGGGCCTCGAGTTCCCGGGCTCGGGCAGCTTCGTGATCCCGGGGGCGCTCGTCCCGGTCGAGATCGATGTCTCGCGTGACGAGGGCGTCTATGTGGAGCCGAACCAGTGGATGCTTCACCCGGTCGAGCGGATCTAGTGACCAACCAACGGAGGTCAGCCCAGGTGACCGGGCGTCCAGCCTCCTCCTGACGCGAATGACCCGCCACGCCAACTCCTGACCGTCAGCTCTTCGATGGGCTGTGGCTCGCCGACGTCGCCGATGTCGACGACGAACCACTGCGTCCAGGGCGAGCTCCTGTTCGAGACCTCGAA
Source organism: uncultured Actinomycetes bacterium (assembly GCA_963826185.1). Classification (GTDB taxonomy): domain Bacteria; phylum Actinomycetota; class UBA4738; order UBA4738; family HRBIN12; genus JAOUEA01. Next base: position 105,286 of record CAWGVY010000005.1, read on the forward strand.
TGCCAATCGGGAGCCGTCCGGCGACCACGTCGGTCGGAGGTAGGTCGCCTCGCAGCACCCCGGATCGAAGATCATCGTTGGGTTCGAACCGTCAGACGCGACCGTCCAGATCTGCCCGCCATGCATGACCCACGCCCCGGATCCCTTGCGATATTGGACATTGGTGGCGTAGGCGATCTGAGTCCCGTCCGGAGACCACCACGCCTCGGGACCTCCTCGGAACGGACCACCCCCTGGGACCGGGAGGACGAACAGCTCCGAGCCCTCAGCGTCGAGGACCTGCACGACCGACGTGTGCTCCAGCCCCTGCACGCTCCGAGTGGGATCCCGCCAGATGACGAGCGCGATCCTCGTCCCGTCCGGCGACCACTTGATCCCGGCGGGCCACCCGGAGGCCCAGCCTTCCCCGACGACCCCTTGATACGTCGCGATCCTGGACCACTCGCCGTTCCCCAGGTCGACCAGGTAGAGAGCGCCGCCTGCCGCGACCGCGATCCCGTTTCCGTCCGGGGTCCAAGACAACGCGGTGATCCGATCGTCCACCCGTCCCATCGACCGTCGCGTCCCGTCGGACGGATCGAAGACGATGAGTTCGCGTTCGCCGGAATAGGGGTCGGCATAGGCGACCCCTGTGTCGGCCGGCCCCCAGGCCCACACCAGGTTGTTCAGATCGCATGAGGCGCAGGGATCCGTTATCTGCCGAGGCTCACCTCCCACGCCGACGACCCAGAGCCCCTGGCGCTGCCTGTCCAGGGAAGGGCAGTCCCTCGAGCAATACACATCGAACGCCACCCACCGACCGTCCGCCGACCAGGCTGCGAGGCCCGGATAGGTGTGGCAAGGCTCTCGGCCGTAGCAATCGATGACCGCCGAAGTGTCCGCGAAGAGACGGAGCTCGCCCGTCCCAGGATCCTGCGCGGCGAGGAAGAGCCCGGAGGAACCTGCCATGTCTGCGAACTGGATGAGCTCTCCGTTCCGTCGCGGACCGTCGACGTGGGTGGGTCTCGGGTTGGGCTCGGCGGGACGAGGAGACGCCCGGAACGCCGACCAGAGGATCGCGAATGCTCCGAGGAAGACGACGAACGCGACGGAGGCCGCCACCAACCGTCTCCGTGGGAGTCCGCCACGCCCTCCGTCGGGTGCGGGCAACTCGGTCGGTCCTGGTCGGGTCGCCCGGCTCTCGATCTCAGCCCACAGTTCGGAGGGAGGGAACCATTCCAACTCACGGTCGAGCTGCTGCTTCAGTCCCATGACGCTTCCTCCCCGAGGAGCTCTTTCAATCGGTTCCGCGCGCGATGCAGGTGGACCCGAGCAGTGGATGCTCTGACGCCCAGTGCTTTGGCCACCTCGGTGACCGGTCGGTCGGCGTAGTAGCGCAGGAGCACGGCAGCACGTTGCCGCTCGGGCAATGTGCGGATCGCGGCGATCACGCGTGTATCGGCGGACTCGGGTTCGTAGGCTCGTTCCGGCACGTTGGGAGAGAACCTGGACCGTCTCTTCAGTTCTCCGGCCGCCAGCCGGAAGGCGGCGGTCCAGACCCAGGCAGTCGCATCCCGCACGTCGTCTCCTCGGCGAAGCAATTGGGCGAAGGCCTCGGCGACAGCGTCGTCCGCAACGCCACGATCGCCCGCGTGCGCGAACACGGCCGACCACACCCGACCGCCCTGATCCCGGTACAGGCGCTCCACCTCCGAGGCCACCTGCGCATCCTGCACGTCATCCTCTATGGACACCGGCGTGCGGCTTTCGTTTACAGGTGCATTGAGCACCCGGACTCAATCCCAGATGCGAAGGAGGCCGGCCAGCACCTCGGGCCAGTGTGCATCGCAGACGTCGAGGTGCCCTCTGCCCGGGAGGATGATCAGCTGCGAGCCCGCGATCCGGTCGGCATACCACTGCCCGTGGGCCGGCGGACAGCCCTCGTCCAACTCTCCGTACCACAACAGGCTCGGGGCAACCACGTCGCGCGGATCCACGTCCCAAGTGCCGCCCCACGCGAGGTTGTCGAGCACGTAACCGTCGAGGTTGTCCAGCACCACCCGCATGTTGTCGACCCAGATCGCGCGGTAGCGGTCATCGTGGATCAGCGAGCTCTCTTCGCCGGCGAAGATCACCTCGACAGCCTCGTCGAGGGTGAGGCCGCCCAGCTCTTCCTCGCACCGCCGATGGAGCCCGGCCCACGCGCCGGCGAGGTCTCCCGCGTCCATGAGCGCGAGGCACTCGCGATCCTCCGGGTTGGCCGACGGTCCGTCGAGCAGGCGCCACGGTCCCACACCACCCACCACGCCAAGGGCACGGACGCTGCTCGGGTCAGCGACGACGGTGGCTTGGGCGAACGGTCCCCCACCCGAGGTCCCGAAGACGGCGTAGCCGACGAGACCGAGATGCGCGGCGAGGGCAGCGGTATCCTTTCCCACCGCCAGCAGGCTGGGTATCTCGGTGGTCGTCGAGCCGCCGTACCCGGGACGGCTCATCGACACCAACCGCACGCCGGCGGCGACAGCGGCCTCGTGACCCCACCGTCCCAACACCCGCGTCGCCGGGGTGCCCGGATGAAGGATCACCCCTCGCCCGTCGGGGTCGCCGCCCTCCCAGTACTCGATGACGCGCCCTCCTGGTAGGACGAGCCTCGCTTCGTGTCCGACCGATGCCACGGGACGATGCTACGTCGGCGCCCATGGAGCGGCGACTTCAGCCCTTCTTGGCGCAGTACGATCGCTCGATGGAGCGCTATGTGATCCGCGGGGGCCTCGAGGGGTATGAGCGACTGAAGGTCCTCGCCCGCGCTCACTGGCCCGCCACGTCGGCCCTCTTCGATCAGGTCGGGCTTGGCCCCAGCATCCGCTGCCTAGATCTGGGTTGCGGGGGCGGAGAAGTGACGTTCGAGATCGCTCGGCTGATCGGTCCCGACGGCCAGGTGACGGGCATCGACATGGACGAGATCAAGCTCGACCTCGCTCGAGAGGAAGCGAACGTGCGAGGTCTCACGAACGTCGAGTTCCGCTCTGAGAACGTGAACGAGTGGAACGAACCCGAGGCATACGACCTCGTCTACTGCCGGTTCCTTCTCGAACACCTGAGCCGCCCCCTCGATCTTCTTCGGAGGATGTGGGCCGCGGTCGGCCCGGGCGGTGCGATCGTCGTCGAGGATGCCGACTTCGGCGGCCTGAGGTGTCATCCGCCCAACGACGGGTTCGACTTCTGGGCTCGCGCCTACCCGAGCGTGCTGGAGAGCCATGGCGGAGACCCGGCGGTCGGGCGGAAGCTGTACTCGTACTTCCTCGCTGCAGGCATCCCCGATCCGAAGATCCGTTTGGCGCAGCGAGCGGACGCCGATGGTGAGGCGAAGACGATCCCGCTGCTGACCATGGATGCGACCGCGGCCGCGATCGTCGCCGAAGGCATCGCTTCCGAAGACGAGCTGAACGCCGCGCGGGCGAGCCTAGAGGAGTTCACGAACGATCCTGAGACCATCATCGGTACTCCGCTCATGTTCCAACTGTGGACTCGACGAGAGGGTCATCGTGTATGAATCACTGCTTACCGAGTCGTCTTGCAGGCCTTCCATATCTCTTCGCAGGGCCAGCGACGCGACCACTCGAGGCTGACCATGTACTCGTCCTGCATGAAGGGTGTGGCGTCCGGGCCGGGGCGCAGCTCGATGAGATCCTCGATCTCGAACTCGTTGGCTCGCAACAAGCGGATCATGCTCCCGTAGCCGAGATGGAACTCGATCGAGGGCCAGTCGGGCCACTCGAACCGGTACATGCCGAAATAGTCCTGGTGAAGCGTGTCATCGGGGGCGTCACCGCAATCGGGTGAACACATCATGGCAAGCGTTCCGCTCACGAGGAAGATCAGGGACCCACCCGGGCGCAGAACTCGACTCGCCTCGGGGATCCAGCGGTAGGGGTCGGCCCAGATACTCGCCCCGTATTCGGAGATCGCCAGGTCGAAGCTGGCATCCGGGAAGGGGAGCTCCTCGGCGTTGCACTCGTGCAGGGGGAAGCTGATGCCGTGCTCCTGCTGGAGCCTGCGGGCGGTCCTCAGTTGCTCCCGCGACAGGTCGACGCCGACCGGACGAGCACCGCGGCGAGCCAACCACGCCGAGACGTACCCGGTGCCGCAGCCGAGCTCGAGGGTGTCCTTGCCAGCGAGGTCGTCCGGCAAGACACCCACTTCTGACTCCGGGATCTGCCAGGTCCCCCAGAAGGGCTGCTCACTCGCCCAAGAACGTTCACCCGGCGGCACGAACTCGGTCGCCCACTCGTTCCACGCGCCGCGGTTGCGGATGACGTAGTCGCGCTCGCCAGGTTCGGTTCCCTCGCTCATCCCGGTTGCAGTATGGCCTCATCGAGCGCGATTCGATGGTGATGACGGCCGCACGCGCCCCGGCTGATGCCGCCGCCCCAATAACGCGGGAGGACATGCGGTGGGTACCTTTCAGCGTGAGAGTTGACCAACATCAGCTAGGAGCGCATGCCTGGTTCGCAATGCGGGCCGTTGAGAAACTCACGAGCCGCGCGCTTCGAACCGAGCACGTGCACTGCCACATGTTGTCCGTGCTGCGAGACGATCGCGCGTGCTCGCTCGGGTTCTGAATGGCGATCGCGCAAGATGACACCGACCAACCGCCACTCATCGAGCAACCGTCGTCTCACAGAATCGCGGCAACCTTCGGGCATCTCGCCGACGGGCTTCCGAAGCCCGCGCATGAACGCCCGAGCCGCGCATGTCCACCACGGCGTGTCAAGCACCACGACGGTCTCCGCTCGTTCGAGGCGAAGGTCGAGGCCTCGCTGGGTGTTGCCGTCGACGATCCAGGCATCGCCCGCGAACAGGCCGCGTTGCTTGTCCCGCCACTCGTCGTCGGACGGCTTGACCCAGCCTGGTTTCCAGTAGTGGAAGTCAAGATGGATCACCGGCAAGCCAGTCTTCGCCGATAGCGCCCGCGAGAATGTGCTCTTCCCGGACCCTGCCATCCCGATGACGAGCACGCGGCGCCCGACGGCCCCGGATGCCTCCTTCACGTGTCCAGTTTCCCAGAGGCGCCGTGCCACCACGATCGCGAACGCTGCATGGCTGGCCGTCTAATCGGATCCGCCTGGAGGTCGATCCGGTCCCGGCGCCGGTAGCGTCCCGAAAGACTAAGTCGACGAGTCGAGCGAATCGACCTGAGATGATGAGGTGCCGACCAACCAACGAGAAGGGCACCGCGAACCATGAAGCTGACGACCACTATGCAGGTCTCCGTCGACGGAGTGATGCAGGGGCCGGGTGGGCCGGAGGAGGACGAGCGCGGCGTATTCGAGCGCGGCGGATGGGCCCACTTCGACAACGAAGCCGGGACGGTCATGGACGAGATCTACCAGCGCGCCGACGCGTTCCTGTTCGGCCGGCGCACCTATGAGATCTTCGCCGACTCTTGGGGAACGTGGGACGATCCGGGCGACAGCCCGATCTGGACGGCGTTGAACACGAAGCCCAAGTACGTGGCATCGACGACACTCACCGACCCGTGGTGGGCGAACACGACCGTTCTCTCCGGTGATCTCACGGCCGCAGTCGGCGAGCTCCGAGCCAAGTCGGGCGGCGAGCTGCAGGTGCACGGCAGCGGCGCCCTGTTCCGGTGGCTGCTCGACAACGACCTCGTCGACGAGATCAACCTGTTCGCCTTCCCGGTGGTCGTCGGCCAGGGCACGCGCCTGTTCCCCGACACCGGCAAGGACATACTGCTCGAGCTGGTCGGATCGCAGGCGGTCACCCCCAGCGGAGTGACGATCCAGGTCTACAGGCCCACCGGGCGCCCGCAGTAGCCACACACTTCCCGACGCGCGCGCTGCTGGGATGTGCCGAACCGGTACTTGCGCCCCCGGCGCGCCGCTGTAAGAGGGGCAAACTGTTCACGCGCCCCAGCTTGTGCTGGCGCTTTTCTGTGCACCAACTCATCTCGATGAGAAACTCGCGTCGTGGACCCGAACATCCGCCCATATGACGACGCAGACCGTCCCGGTGTGGTCGGACTCTCCCTTCGCGCCTGGGCTCCGGTGTTCCTCTCGGAGAGAGATGTGTTGGGGGACGAGATCTTCAAGCTCCTGAACGGCGACGACTGGCGGCGTCGGCAACAGCGGGACGTCGAGAAGGTCCTGGCTGATGAGAAGACAGAGGTCTGGGTCGCCGAGATAGCCGGGCAAGTCGTTGGATTCGTCGCGGCGTTCCTCAGGGTCGACGAAGACATGGGCGAGATCTACATGCTTGCGGTTGACCCTGATTCTCAGAACCACGGGCTCGGCTCGCAGCTGACAGAAGTGGCGACCAACTGGATACGCCAATCGGGGCTACCGCTCGCTGTCGTCTCGACGGGCGGAGATGTTGGTCACGCTCCGGCTCGCCGTACATACGAGAAGGCTGGCTACACGGCTTGGCCATCGATGCTCTACTTCAAGGTGCTTTAGAGTTCTCGTGCCTGGCGCGTGTCAGTGGCCAATACGTGCCACGCGCCCCAGCGCGAGCAGGAGCCCTCGCGGCTCGCCGAACGTCCGAGGGACTCTCAAGAACGGGAGATCATCCGCTGCCTGAAGCGCTACGTAGCTAGGGTGTCTCCGAGGTTCTCCAGGCTTGACGAAGCACAAGAGCATCTTGCTACAACATATCTCTCAGGCTCCTATCGAGCATCATTGATCGAGCCGCCGCCTGCCCTGGTTCGAACCCTGCTCGACCTGGAGGCGTCTAGGAGCGGGACCGTGGCCTGGCCGCGACGAAGAAGGCCGCCGAACCGACGACGTCGACATCCACGGCGCTGAAGGACAGCTCCAGGATGCGGCGGAGCCCATCCGCAGTGTCGTCCACGTTGTCGAAGCCCCCTTGCTTGTTGGCGGCTCGCAGGAACGCACGCGCAGGCTTCGTGTGGTTGCCCTGGAGGCCGAGGACCGTCCCGCCGAAGAGGACCCCCTCCGGGGTGAGGACATCCGCGATGTTCCTCACGGCGATCGCCTTGTTTCCCTCTGGCCCGCGAAGGCAGTGAAGTACGAAGCTGAGTGCCGCGGAGTCGAACGGTCCGTCGACCGGGAGGGGCTTCATGACGTCGGCCTCAACAGCGATCGGATGGCGCTCCTCGAGTCGCTTCGCCACGTGGCGAAGCACGGTCGGATTGGGGTCCAAGAGCGTGATCTCCGTATCGCGGGGCGGGTCCGCCTTCTCGATGAAGTAGCCGGTCCCAGGCCCAACGTCGAGGTGTCGGTGTCCCATGTGCTGTCGATAGCTGTCGACGCCGGGTACTACGGGAACCTTCCAGACCGCCTTCGTCATGAACTTCAGCACCCACACGTCGTAGATCGCGAGCATCGCCGTGTTGTATCCGGACTGCCCCTTGTACGACGGATCAGACTTGTCCATGCCGGGGAGCATCCCATAGGCGCGCGACGATGGGGAGGGCGTCAGGACTGTGCTGATAGGGCAAGGGAGTCCCGAGATCCTCTTGCTTCAGAGGACGTGATTGCACACGCGCTCCAGCACGGTCAGCCTCGCTGCTGCCCGTCGGGTTCGATGGGGAGGAACGTCCGCACGATCTCCTGGGCCTCTCTATACTCGCCGCCTGAGCCGGCCGGCGTCCCGAAGGGAGACTCGTCATGCCCCAGATCATCGTCACCGCGGCGGTCAACGATGTCGAGGAATGGTTGAAGTTCAAGGCAGAGATGGTCCCCGCGGTGTCGGCGGTGGCGTCGGACGGGGCCAGCTACGTCGCCATGGATGGCAGCAACCAGGTCGCCAGCACGTGGGACGTCCCTGACATGGAGGCCTTCATGGCAGCCCAGAGCTCGTTCTCTCCGGAACTGGCGGCGGCGTCGGAGCGAGCCGGGATGATTCCATCCACGATGGTGGTGTACATCAAGAAGTAGACGACGCATTCCCACTGCCTCATAGGCCGCCAAGATGCACACGGCGCCCCCGGGCGCAGGGCCCGCAGCCACGACTGGGTCTAGTCTTGGCCTCTGAAGGCGGTCGTGGTGAGTTGCGCCTTCCGTCGACCAGCTCAAGCTGGTGACACGACAGCAAGGCGCCGTTCGATGTTGCGCTTGAGCACGACCAACATACGTGCCTGCATGATCCAGACCACCGGGATATAGAGCCAAGAGACGACGAAGCGTTCGATCCATCGTGGGCGGATGGCCTGGTAGCCGCCGATGACAAGACGAGTGCGCCCGCCGGGCAGCTCCTTCAGCAGGAAGCCCCAGAGTCCTTCGATGTAGGCGGATGGCCGTGGCTGGCTGGGATCGAGGTTGCGGCCTCGCAGATCGGTCAGCCCACGCAATCCCAGGAAGCGGTTCGGTTCAAGGGCGGCGACCTCCCAGGCGTCCACGGGACCACTCCGTGTCCAGTACTTGACGTAGTCGCCGAGGGCCAGGTCTTGCCACTCCGGGTGAATCTCATGGGCACTTGGGCGACCTCCATTGTCGAGGAGGTCCCAGGAGTACCAACCCCCGCGATCACCGCCCATCTGGACGAGCCACGGCCAGACCTGCTCGGGTGGCGCCTCGATCGTGACGGCCATCGTCGCTGCGCGCTGACCGTCGGGGACAAGATCGGCGCCCGGATACGGGCTCGCGACTTCGTCATCGGTTGCGCCCCAGCGCATAAGCCGAGGACGCACCCAGACTCCATACACGGCGGCCGCTACCACCACTATGCCCGCGATCTTGCGTCGGTATGTCATGCGAGAAGCACCGTAGTTCCCGTCGTGTCGTGGTTCACGGTGGCTGACATCGCAACCTCCTGCGGGCGGGATCGAGGAGATCGCGCCCTCATGTTCATCGTCCCGCCCCCCAACAAGCAGGGTACGGGCCAATGGTCCCGAACTAAGGGCCCGAGTGGGGCCAGGCGCTCCGCAGTCGGCCGATCCGGTGGCGATGGGGTGAACTGACCACGCACCCCTGCTCGGGGAGCCACCTGGATGAGGCTGGCGGCCGGCTGAAGGTTGCGCCGGTATCGCCCTGCGGAGAGGCTGTCGCGGTGAAGGACGGCTCTGACTACTTTGCCTGCTTCGACGAGGAGGACGTCCGGAACTCGCCGAGGCGATCGCCCGCCTCGAGTCAGCGGGGCAGCTCGACACGTCCATCGAGGACCGCGAGTTGACGTCCGGTCGTCGAGGATCACGCCGGAGTGGCAGCGGCCGGTGACTCCAGTCCGGCGGTGATCGGAGACGGCTTGAATCCCTTGACGATGAGGTAGATGCCGAGCGACAGCTCCCAGAAGAACTCCGGGATCGTCGCGATGGCCTGCGCTGAGGAGCCTGGCTCGATGACGTCGAACAGCACGAGGGTCCCCGACAGGATGATCAGCGGACCTCCGATCAGCCCCAGCCAGGTCATGCGGCGCGGCACCAACCCGGATGCGTACATCAGGTAGCCCAGGATCAGGCCGTTCCCGACGCCGACGACCCAGCCGGGCCCGAGCAGGAACGTCCAGTCGTGGATCGCGACGAGCGACCGGCCGGCGATGACGAGCGAGCCGCCGCCGGCGACCCCAACGTCCTGCCGCAACGTCACGACCGCCATGAGGCTGAGGATGCCGACGCCGATGAACACGGATTCCACGACGCGGGCGGTGACGTAGCCGAGAGCGAGGCTTTCGTTCTGCCGCTTGAGGATCGGGAACAACACGACGGCCGTACCGATGTTGGCGACGATGACGATCATCTCGAGGAGCGCTCCGAGGGCGATGCGGCTGTCGGCGCCGGCGCCGACGATGTAGTTGGGGTGATCCAGCAGCGGCGTGTAGCAGATGAAGAAGGCCGGGATGGAGGCCACGAAGGTGATGATGAAGAGCCAGCCTGCAAGCGACGCGGTCCTTCTTCAGTGGGTTCACTCTTGCCTTCCCTTCAGCTGACGAGATCGATCGATGACCACGGTCTCTACCCTATAAGGAAGCAACCTCGTCACGCTCCCGCCTGGACGAGGCTGAGGATCTCGGCGATCACGCGATCCAGAGGCTTGCTGGTGTCGATCTCCAGGTCCGCCCTTCGCCGGATCATCGGCTCATACGTCTCGAGATCGGCGAGCACTTTCGTGAGCTCGTCGGAACTCTTGCCGAACGGGTTGTTGGTCCGGGAGGCGAGGCGCTCGACGACAACCTCGGGTGGTGCACTCAGCAAGACGATGTGGTCGAAGTCCGGGTAGAAGAGCGCCTGATCGTCGTCGGAGCCGACGACGAAGAGGATCTCGACGTCCTCGGTCTCGAGGAGTTGGCGGATGCGATCGACATCCCAGCGCTGGAGGCCGCGCTCGTCGACCACGGAGAAGCCGCCGTAGTCGGTGTCGACCGCCCTGTAGCCGAGCTCAGCAAGGCGTGCGGCGACCGTGGACTTCCCGACCCCCGACATCCCAGTCAATAGGATGCGCTGCATCCATTGATTATCGACTTCCCTGGCGGCGTGAGATTCGCGAACCGGCTCGTGATCAAGTGGGCTGGGCGAACATCCAGCGGTGGCCCTCGAGATCCTCGGCCCGGTAGTTCCGCTGACCTACTCGAGGGTTGTCTTCGAGCGGGGAGAGCAAAGTGACGCCGGACGCCTGCGCCTGCTTGAAGTGTGCATCGATGTCATCGACGTACACGAGCACACCGTCGACGACATATGGCGTGGTCGACCAGGCTCGGGCGAGGTCGCAGACCTCGGCGTGGTGGCGGGGGCTCTGATACTCGGGACTGGGCCAGCCCAGCATGACCATGCCATCGCCAAGCTCCATGTTCACGTGGGTGACACGTCCGCTCGCGTCGGCCCAGCGTCCGGTCTCTCGGAAGCCAAAGGCCTGGGCGACCCAATCGGCGGCGCCGGCGACATCTTCGTAGGAGATCATCGGGACAACCAGGGGCATGGGGCCAAGTTGGTCGGCCATTCGTGACTCCTTTCGGCGTGGCGATCATCCGAAGCCGCCAGTTTGCCACCCCTCCTCGACGCACGTTCGAGACGGTGTGACGGGTGCCTACGGCCCGGCGCTGACAGGGGTAAGGTTCCACCCATGGCGGAGGAGCTACACGCTTGTCAGCCCCCCATCGAGCAACGGCCGATCTCGGCACCGAGCGAGTGGCAGTGCCCAAAGTGCGCGTCCTGGTGGGACATCGAGCCGGGTGTTCCTCCCCAGGTGGCTCCGGCATATGACTTCCTGGCCCACCAGGGCATCCTGCCTGCGAAGTGGGTCCTCAGAGAGGGCAGCTGAACCCGGATCCGCGCCGGGCGGCGCGAGGAGCCACTACCCCACAGGTGTGATCAGCAAGGTGTCGTCGTCGACCCACTCGGCGCTCGAACCCTGCCCGACCAACGAGGACTGCCCGGTGGCGACCTCGACGACATGGATGTCAGAACCGTCGGCGTAGGCGATCCTGGTCCCGTCCGGGGACCACCGGGGCCACACGATCGCGTCCCCGTTCACGAGGAGCTTCCCCTTCTCGGTGCCGCCGGCTGCCACGTAGATGGCCTTGGAAGAGAAGTCTCGGGGCGAATCCAGGTAGGCGATGTCCTGCCCCTCGGGGTCGGAGACTCCGAATCCGGCGTCGCGCCGCACGAGCGTGGGCTCACCTCCCGTCACGGGGACCGACCACAGGTCCCACCTCGTGTCCGCGTAAGGGCTGCGAGGCATGTGGAAGAGCACCGTCTTCCCGTCGGGACTGATCTCGGGAGACAGGTACCACCATTCGTAGGTGCCACCTGGGAAGTCCGTGATCCGCGTTGCATCGCCTGTGACGACGTCGACGATGAAGAGGTTCCCCATCTCTTGCGTGCCGCGGTCGCGTGCCTGGTACACGAGCGAGCCGCCGTCGGGTGACCATCGAGGGCCGTAGGCGTTCAGACTCTCGGGCGTGACTGGGTGAACATCGGTCCCGTCTACGCCCGCCACGCAGATCGTGACGGGGGTGTTATCGACGCAGGGGTCGTAGGCGAGCCTCGTCCCGTCGGGCGAGACCGAGTAGATGAACCCGCCGGCGATGCTTTCGGGGATCGGGGTCATCTCTCCTGTCCGAAGTTCGAGGAGACGAGATCCGGTCTGCGTGGCTGTCGGGGGAGGTTGCGTCGCGGCGCTGGACTCTCCGCGATCCATGTTCGACGCGATCACGACGATCGCGACAGCGACGATCGCTGCAACAAGGGCGAACGCTCCGATCTTCCGGTTCCTCGCGGTTCGTCGCTGCCGTCGTTCCTGATCCTTCCAGGAGTCCTGGTCGGGTTCCGTCTGCATGGTCTTCATGTCGAACACCTCCCTTGAGATCCCTTGCCCTACCCGAGCGGGTTCCAGGCGATGGCGCCTTCCGGGCTCACGCCCTTCACCTCCCGCACGTCGCTCCCGTCAGCGGCCATCGTGAACAGCTGATCCCCGCGCACGAACGCGATCCGCGTTCCGTCTGGCGACCACGCCGGCCACCGGTCGTTCCCTCCGGACGAGATCTGCCGCAGCCCAGAGCCGTCGGCGTTGAGGACGTAGATCCGTCCGCGGGGGATGTCGCCCTCGGCGTATCCCGTCGTCGAGAGCACCAGTTGCGAGCCGTCAGGTGACCACGCGATCCCACTGCCGCCTCCCCATGGCACATGCACCAGCTGCTCTCGAAGCCCGGTGCCGTCGGCGTTCACGAAGGAAACCCCTTGAGGGGATTCGCTACAGGTGGGGCCGTATGGACCCTGGAAATCGGTGAACGCGATCTGCGAACCATCGGGGGACCACGCCGCGAGCTGGCCGCACGGTCCGGGGGAATCCGCCTCGGTGACCAAATGGGGGTCACCGCCGTCGGCGTCGATCACGTAGACACCACCATCAGCGCCGCCAACGGCATACGCGATCATGCTCCCGTCGGTTGAGAACGAGCCCCAATCACCTGAGGGGAGATCGGTCCTGGAACCGTCCCCATGCATCACGAGGAGATCGCCGATCGAGTAACCCAGGTGTACATCTGCGAAAAGCAGCTGGGTCCCATCGGGCGACCATGCGATCGGGTCGTGCCGGTTGGAGGATCCGTCGAGCGCGGCGCTGTCCTGCGGGTTCGCCGGGTCGACGGCCATGATCTCTGACCCGCTCCGATAGACGATCCAGCCGGTGATATCCGCGAATGCGTTGGGAGCCACGGTGGGAGGCGGGGTATCCGCCGGCGTCGGCTGCGAGCGCATCGCGAGGCCGATCGCCAAGACGATGGAGGCGAAGACCGCGACACCCAACACCCCAGCCGCGATCCGCTGGTTCCGACGCTTGCGATCGCGCCGAAGCAGGAGCCGGTCGAAGGAGGGCTCGGGCATCGGGAACTGCTCGAAGGCCCGCTCGAAGCGCTCGTGTTCGTCGATCATCGCGCCTGCTCCTTCTTCTCCCGTGCCGCGGCCCTTCCCGTCGAGGCGAGCACCCGCACCGTCGATGGACGCACCCCGAGGATCCGTGCGGCCTCTGCGGAGGAGTACCCGAGGTACCCGGTCAGGACGAGGGCAGCCCGCTGGTGCGACGTGAGCGGGCGCATCGCCCGGACCATCTCGTCGCGGTCCTCCACCGCCTCGAGGTCATCGACGCTGGGCGCGAGCCGGAGCGCCTTCCTGAGGGCGAGCGAGGCTCTCCGCGAACGATTCCGGAACACGTTCATCGCCGTGCGGAACAGGTATCCGGTCGGGTCTTCCAGCTCGGAGACCTGCTCCCACCGCTCCCACAGCTTCAGGAAGGCGTCCTGACAGATCTCCTCGGCCTCCTGACGGTCTCCCGTCACGAGGCACAAGGCGCCGAATAGCTTGAAGCGCTGTTCCTCGAAGAACGTCTCGAAGGTGAGTGCCTCCCCCACAGGAGCCCCCTCGCGGTCGAGCTTAGGCACGGCGTGCATCTCAGGACACATCGTGACGCATGAACACGCAAGGGGTCCGAGTCGCTTATGCGACTTGCGATCTGGAGGTAGGCTTCGTCCGATCCGGAGATGGGATGGGCTGGTGGAGTGCGGTTCCTGTGGGTATCGGAACGAGAGCGGGCGGAAGTTCTGCGGACAGTGCGGAACGCCGCTCGCGCTGAAGTGTCCGGCGTGCGGCTCATCGAACACGCCGGACTCGCGCTTCTGCGGTGAGTGCGGTTCGGCACTGCTCACTCAGGCCGAGCCGCCCTCCACCGCAGCAACGCCGGATGAGCCCACCTCCGAACGGCGCCTCGTCTCCGTGCTCTTCGCTGACCTGGTGGGGTTCACGACCCTCTCGGAGGCCAGGGACTCCGAGGAGGTCCGCGACCTCCTGACCGGATACTTCGAGACGAGCCGGCGCATCGTCGAGCGCTACGGCGGCGTGATCGAGAAGTTCATCGGGGACGCCGTCATGGCGGTGTGGGGCACGCCGGTGGCGAACGAGGACGACGCCGAACGCGCGGTGCGCGCCGCCCTGGAGCTCACCGAGGCCGTGACGGCCCTGGGCGAGGAGGTCGGAATGCCCGCCCTGCGAGCGCGAGCGGGTGTCCTCACCGGCGAGGCTGCGGTCACGTTCGGCGCCCGGGATCAGGGGATGGTCGTCGGTGACCTCGTGAACACCGCGTCCAGGCTGCAGACGGCCGCGCCGCCGGGCGGCGTGCTCGTCGGCGAATCCACGAAGCACGCCACGGAGCTCGCCATCGAGTACGAGGACGCCGGCGTCCACGAGCTCAAGGGCAAGGCGGCACCCGTGCAACTCTGGCGTGCGGCCAGGGTTGTCGCGGGAGCTCGGGGCGACATGCGCGTGACGGGCCTGGAACCGCCGTTCGTGGGCCGCGACCGGCAGCTGCGGACGATCAAGGAGACGTTGCACGCCACCGCCGATGAAGGGCGTGCGCACCTGGTGTCGGTGACGGGTCCTGCGGGGATCGGGAAGTCGCGGGTGGTCTGGGAGTTCGACAAGTACATCAGCGGTCTGGCCACCGATACGCGCTGGCACGTGGGTCGCTGCCTGGCCTACGGCGAGGGCATCACGTTCTGGGCGCTGGCCGAGATGGTCCGGACGAACGCCGGCATCCTAGAGGGCGAGGATCCGGCGACCGCCATGCCGAAGGTCCGTGAAGCGGTCGCGCTCGCGATCTCCGATCCCGAGGAGCGCCGGTGGGTCGAGCCCCGACTGGCGAGCCTGCTGGGCCTGGAGTCCGGTCCGGCCCGGGAGCGTGACGACCTCTTCGCGGCATGGCGTCTGTTCTATGAGCGACTGGCCGACGAGATGCCCACCGTGATGGTGTTCGAGGATCTGCAGTGGGCGGACGACGCGCTGCTGGACTTCATCGACTACCTGATGGAATGGTCGCGGGACCATCGGCTCTTCGTGCTCACGATGGCGCGGCCCGAGCTGTTGGAGCGCCGGCCGGATTGGGGCTCGGGGCGGCGGTCGGCATCGATCCACCTGGAACCGCTTCCCACCGATGCGATGAGCGATCTGTTGGCCGGTCTGGCGCCCGGGCTCCCCGACGAGCTGTCGGGGCGCGTGCTGGATCGGGCCGAGGGCGTGCCGCTCTACGCCGTAGAGACGATCAGGATGCTGCTCGATCGCGGTCACCTCACCCAGGAGGACGGCGGGTTCCGGTCCACCGCACCGGCCGACGAGCTCGAGGTGCCCGAGACGCTCCACGGCCTTATCGCCGCCCGTCTGGACGGGTTGAACCCGTCCGAACGCCGATTGATCCAGGACGCGTCGGTGCTGGGCAAGACGTTCACGCTGGAGGCGATCTTGGCCCTCAGTGGATCGCCCCCCGAGCAGGTGGACGAGCTGCTCACCTCGTTGCTCCGCAAGGAGCTCCTGAGCGTGCAGTCCGATCGCTTCTCGCCGGAGCGCGGTCAGTACGTCTTCCTGGGAGACCTGGTCCGGTGGGTCGCGTACGAGACGCTGTCGAAGAAGGAGCGGAGGACCCGCCACCTGGCCGTCGCGCGGTGGCAGGAGCAGCTCGGCGAGGACGACGCGATCGAGTTGGTGGCCAGCCACTACCTGCGCGCCTACGAGGCCGAGCCGTCCGCGGAGGATGCCGATGAGATCCGCCAGGACGCCCGGACGGCGCTCACGCGGGCGGGCGACCGCGCGGCCGCGCTCGGGGCGAACAGCGAGGCGCGCCGGCGGTTCCTGCAGGCCGCAGAGCTCACGACGTCCGATCCTGAACGCGCTGTGCTGCTGGAGCGATCCGGGGCGATGGCGCTGCGGGAGCTGCGCTATGACGACGCACGGGGCTTCTTCTCAGAGGCGATCTCGCTCTACGAGGGGATGGGAGCGTCTCACCCGGCCGCGCGCGTGCTGGCCGGGTTGGCCGAGGCCGACTACCGGGTAGGGCGACTGGACGAAGCGACCGACCGGATGGATTTGGCGTTCGCGGTGTTGTCGGGCGAGCAGGAGGACCGCGATCTGGGCATGCTCGCCAACCAGCTGGGACGGATGCGTTTCTTCGTCGGGGACATGGAGCGCTCCCTGGAAGCTGTCGACGTCGCCCTCCGGATCGGCGAGGCGGAGGGCCTCCCCGACGTGATCTCAGAAGCACTGAACACCCGCGCGAACGTCGTCGCCTCTTTCGGGCGGTATGAGGAGAGCATCGCGCTGATGTCGCATGCGCTAGCGCTCGCGATCGACAACGACCTTCCCGAGGCGGCGCTGCGCGGCTACAACAACCTGTCCGAGACGATGTCGGATCGCGACCGGTACGAGGACGGGCTGGAGCTGTACGAGAAGGGATTGGCCCTGGCGGGCCGGGTGGGGAGCGGTGTCTGGCAGCGCTCGCTGCTCTCCGAGATCGTCTTCCCGCTGCAGATGATGGGGCGCTGGGACGAAGCCATGGAGCGTGCGGCGCAGGTGCCCGATGCACAGAAAGCCGGCCCCGACATCATCGGCCTACTCGTGTCGATCCCCGTGATCAGCGTGGCCCGCGGCGACGTCGACCATGCCGAGAAGATCCTGGAGATCTTCGAAGGGTACGGCCGATCCGGCGACGTGCAGGAGACGGCCGCCTACGCGTGCGCGAGTGCCTCCGTTCTGCGAGCCCGTTCCCGCGACGAGGAAGCGCTCGATGCCGCGCACCGGGCGGTGTCGGGCGGTCTGCAGGTGGGATACACCTCGACGGCGAAGATCGGGTTCACGCAGGGGATCGGCGCGGCGTTCTCGCTCGGCGACCTGAACGCCGTTTGTGGATTCATCGGGATCATCGATGAGATGAGGCCGGGACTGGTGACCCCCTTCCTCCGCGCGCTCGCGGATCGAACGCGCGCCCGGGTCGCGGTCCTCGACGATGACGGGGAGGTAGCGGAGCCGAACTTCAAGTCCGCCATCGGCCTGTTCCGCGAGACGGGGATCCCGTACTGGCGCGCGCTCTCTCAGCTTGAGTACGCGGAGTATCTGGTGAGCCAGGGCCGGTCGGAAGACGCCGGCCCGACGCTGCAGGAGTCCCGGGACACGCTCGATCGGTTGGGCGCGAGCAGCTGGTTCGAACGGCTCGACCGGATCGAGACGGACCTGAAGGTGGCGGGCTAGACCGAGCCCCAGACCTTCACGCGAAGAACCCCCGCAGCACCGGGGCCAGGACTGCCGGGTCCACGTTGTGATCCTGGTCGGCCAGCGTTCGTCGCTGCCCGTTGGGCAGGATCTCCGCGAGTGCATCGGCCGTCTCCGCCATGAACCCGAAACTCGCTCCGCCGTCGATCACGACGGCGGGCGCGGTGACCTTGACCGCCCGTTCGGCCGGCAGTGAGTAGTCGCCCATGATGATGGCGTCGTAGGGGAGGGTGTGCGCGAGCGCTTCGGTCGCCGCCCACCACGGGGCGCTTCGGGCGCCTGCGACGAACTCCGCGGGCATGCCGACGACCTTCTCCATGAAGTACTGCACCGCATCGCCCCGGCGGCCCTCTGCGAGCATCCGCTCGTACTGCTCCACCTGATCTGCTGGTGGCCGGCGGTTCTCGTCCAGGATGTACGGCGGCTCCCAGAGCGCCAGCTTGGTGACGGCCGGCCCGCTCGCCGCTGCCTCAAAGGCCAACGCCGCGCCCGAGGACGTGCCGTAGAGGAAGGCCGAGCCACCGGCGGCCGCGATCACCGCATCGATGTCCTCGACCTCACGCTCCACCGCGTACGGCGGCGTGTCCCCGCTCGGACCGCGCCCGCGCCGATCGTAGTTGAACACCGTGAGGTCGGTGGCCAGCAGCGCGGCCAAGGGCGCGTTCGCGGACCGATCGGTCGATCCTCCGCTGACCAAGATGACCGGCGATCCCTCTCCCATGCGGTCGAACGCGATCGTGGTGCCATCCTTCGACGTGACCTGTTCCATCGGATCTCCTTCGACTCTCTCGCGTGGGTTCAGTCCACGCCGTACTCGTCGGCGAAGTCCCAGACACGCAGCTCGCCCGGCTCGATCCGGACGATGACATCCTCGCCGGCCAGGGTTCCGGTGTACCTCACGGCCTCCTCGCGACCGACGTACTTGCTCGCGATCCGAACCGCCGTGTCGGTGACTCCCTCCTCGACGAAGCGAGCCTCGCCGCGTACCTCCACACCTTTGAGGGGCGGTTCCGAGCCGGCGACCAGGATCGTGAGTCTGGGATCGCGGCGCAGATGGCGGGCCTTGACGTCATCCGTCCCGATCCACACGTTGAAACCGCCGTCGCGCCACTCGTGCCACACGGGGGAAAGCTGGACCGACCCGTCCTGGCGAAGGGTGCCCAACACGGCCACACGAGGCTCGTCGAGGAAATCGCCCAGATCCTTCAGCGCGAGACCCGTTCGCATCGACCAACCCTAGCCCAACCCCGGATGACTGGCCCTGGCCCGCTGGCGTCCCCACGCTCGATGGCTTAGAAGAAGGGAAGCACCCGGAAGAGGAGGAGCCCGATGCCCAAGATCTATTCGATCCGTCCGACCTTGCGTCTGAAGGGACGCCGGTTCCAGGGGATCCGCGGGTTCAGCGGGAAGCCGTCCCATCCACCGCTGACCGACTTCCCGATCGTGTGCTACTCGCTGGCGGCCGTCTTCGATCTGATCTCCTACTTCTCGGCCGCCGGCTCGAAGGCGCAGGACTTCTTCGCGGCCGCGACGTTCGTGATGGTGGCCGGCTTCATCGTGAGCCTCGGGGCGGCGCTCACGGGCTTCTTCGACTGGTGGAAAGGGATCCCGCGCGATCGGAAGTCGGGACCGATCGGCCGGGCGAAGCACACCCAGGTCTGGCGCACCATCAACTGGCACGCGACTGTGATGCTGACGGTGACAGCGCTCACGCTCGTCGACCTCCTGCTGCGGATCCCGAACTTCGAGGAGGCGCAGACGCAGCTGTCATGGCTCGTGGTGTCGGTCGTTTCCGCCGGCCTCGTGTTGTTCGGTGCGGCCTACGGCGGCACCCTGGTGTTCGAGTACGGGTTCAACGTCGAGAACGTGGAGGAGGTCTGGAAGGAGTCCGAGGAGGACTACGTCCGTCCCGACCGCGGAAGTCGGCCCTCCCCGTAGGTCAATCCAGCGCGAACGATCCGGTGACGATCTCGCCCGTCGGCTCGTACGTGCCGATCACGACCCCCGTGGTGGAGACCGTGCTGTCGACGAGCTTCAGCGCGGCGGGGATGGTGCCGTCCGAGAACAGGCGCTTGCCTGACCCGATGACGACGGGGAAGACCCACAGGCGGTACTGGTCGACGAGGTTGTGTCGCAGGAGCGTCTGGATCAGGTTCCCGCTGCCGTGCACCTGCAGCTCCGGCCCGTCTTCCTGTTTGAGCGCCGCTATCCCATCGGCCGCCTCTCCCTCGATCAGGACCGAGGGGCCCCAGTCCAACCTGGGACGACTCCGCGACGCCACGTACTTGGTGGCGTCGTTCAGTGGCTTGCCGCCCTGCTCGTCGGAGGCGTGCGGCCAGTACGCGGCGAAGAGGTCATAGGTCTTTCGTCCCAGGACGAGGTCGAACGGCTCGCTCATCGCCTCGCCCATGACCTCACCCATCCGGTCGTCCCAATAGTTCACCGACCAGCCTCCGAGCGCGAAGCCGCTGCTGTCGTCCTCTTCAGGTCCACCCGGGGCCTGGATGACCCCGTCGAGGGTCAAGAAGGTGCTCACGATCAGCCTTCTCATCTCCCGCGTCCTTTCGATCGACCCTGGGCGTGCGGTGGGCGCACCGCAGCATAGACAGGTGAACGACGGCGACGCCGGGGTTCAATCGTCAGAGGCGTTCGAGGCGCGGTAGACCTGGGCCGCGGCACGGAGGGTGTCGACCAGCACGTCGAGCGGCGCATCCTTCTCCAGGAGGCTGGTGGCGCCCATGTACTCCGCCGCCCATCTGGAGTTTCCTTCGGAGAAGGCCGTCAGGATCACCACTTGGGTCCTGGGTTCCTGGGCCTTGATCAGCACGGTGGCCTCCATGCCGTCCACCTCCGGCATACGCAGGTCCAGCAGCACGACCTCCGGCCTCAGCGAAGCCGCCTTGTCGCCCGCCTCAGCGCCGTTCCTGGCGTTTCCCACGACCTCGAAGCCGAAGGCCGGAAGGCTGTCGCGCAGCACCATCGTCGTGCGCTCGTCGTCGTCGGCGATCAGCAGCCGGATGGGGTCCTCCAGGAACTCCTCATCCGAGAGCTCACGTCGCGACGTGTCCTCCGAAGGCACGTTGGGCGTCATGGCGATCCTCAGTCCTGCTCCCTGCATCGTCTCCTCTTACACACACGTCGACACGGAGGCCAGGTCCTTGAGTCCCGTCATGCTCCTAGAGGCCGCTGCGTGGCCACATCGGCGGCAGCTTGCCCTCGCACGCCTGGCTCGCCGTATCCCGAAGAGCCAGAGCTCCGGGCGCAGCCGGTTCACTGACCAGTTCGAATGGGTCGTCACGCAGGTCGTAGTACTCCCACTCGCCGGATGCGTACCGAACGATCTTCTCGTTCCGGTTGGCGATCCCGCAGAAGGGATGAGCATCGGCGGCGCCCTCGATGAACGCCCACGGGCGAGGAGCGACATGGAATAGCGATCCTCCCTCGATGCTCCATGGAACGGAGGTGATGCCCGCGGCCTCCACGATGGTGGGAGCGACGTCGACGTTCATGACGATGTCGTGGACGGTCCCGGGTCCGATCCCGTCGGACCTCACCATCAAGGGGACCCGGATGGCTTCCTCGTAGGGAACGCCTTTGCCCAGCCGACCGTGAGCACCCGTCAGATGTCCGTTGTCGCTCATGAACAAGAAGATCGTGTTGTGCAAGCCCGGGTCACGAGCCCGTTGGGCGCGAACGATCGCCTGGATGCCCTCGTCGACGGAGTACAGGCTTCGCGCCGCCCGATCCATCCAGCGGTGGTAGTAAGCCGCCGACCTCATGTCCCCCTTCTGGTCCTTCCTGACGTAAGCGGGCTTATCGCTGACGTCCTCCTCCCGGAAGTTAGGGCTGAGGAACGGCTCCGGTACCACGGGCGCATCGAGGTGCCTGGGTGCAGGGATCGGAGGCTGACTGCCCCCGATGCCGTCCGCGCTGTGCGGTGCGTTCACGGAGAAGTAGAGGAACTCGGGCTGGGAAGGGATCGTTGAGCTGATGAACTCCTTCGCACGCTCGGTCAGGACATCGGTGGAGTAATCCTCGGGAGCATCCAGGTGATCCTCGTAGGTGCCATCGGCGTGGATGAGCGAGTAGTTGTAATACGGGGATCCGGGACCTCTGACCCCGGACGTGGCGTGCGCCGCCATCACGTCCCATCCGATCGGGATCCGATCGTCCCAGTCATTCAGGAACTTGCCGAACAGCCCCGTGCGATATCCGTGCTGCTGGAGAAGCGTGGGGATGGATCTGTCCTCCCAACCATTCGCGGAGAACGCAGGCCATCCTCCGTAGCCGCTCTCATTGGTCCACACGTTGTTCGTGTAGGAAAACGTGCCGGTCAGGATGCTGGTGCGGGAGGGGCAGCACGACGGATTGGAGACGTAGGCGTTGTTGTATCTCGTCCGGAAGAAGCTCTTGGTGAACGGCAGGTAACCCATCGTGTGGGTCGGTTGGTCGTCGGTCACGATCAAGATGACGTCCGGCCGTTGCGCCGCCGAGGCGTGGGCGTCGGACCGAGCATGTTGAGGGCGGTGACAGCGATCGCGACCGCCAGCACGGTGAGCCTCGTGATGAGCCCTGTGCGGGCATCCGTCTGCGTGGAGTGCCGGACCATCCTTGCATCATCGGTGCTCCTCTGTATCGGCCTGAGCTACGCGGCCCGCTAGCCGATAGGGGGAGTCCATGGGTTGCCTTCCCCGGGCTTAACCGGTTCCTCACGGTTGGTGCTGTAGAAGGATGGGATATGTCGGTTAGACAGGCGCTGAAGGTTGCGGCCGTGGTGACGGCCCTGCTCGTTCCGGCCCCCGCGGCCCAGGCGGAGGTCACGATCGTCGCGGCAGGTGATATCGCGTGCCCTCACTCTCCGTGTGCGTCTCAACGAGCCACGGCGCGATCGGTCAGGCGGATCGGACCAGATGCCGTGCTGGCGCTGGGGGATCTGCAGTACGAGCGGGGATCCTTGAAGGACTTCCGCCGCTCGTACGGGCCCACCTGGGGTCGGTTCAAGTGGAAGACCTATCCGGTCCCCGGGAACCACGAGTACCGCACGCCCAGTGCACGCGGATACTTCGATTACTTCAAGTCCCGCCTGGCGAACCGACGCGGCTGGTACGCCTTCGATCGAGGGGCGTGGCATCTGGTGGCGCTGAACTCCCGCCTCGGGCACCGCCCCTCACCCAGACAGCTGACGTGGCTGCGGCGTGATCTCCAGCGTGATCACCACCGCTGCCAGTTGGCCTACTTCCACCACCCACGCTGGTCGAGCGGGAGCATGCATGGGAACGACCACGCCATGGGGTCGTTCTGGCGCATCCTGTTCCGCCACGGGGTCGACGTCGTCCTGAACGGCCATGAGCACAACTACGAACGGTTCATGAAGCTGAACCCCGCCGGTCACCGGTCCACCAGAGGGATCCGGGAGTTCGTCGTGGGGACGGGTGGGAACGGGCTGTACCCGTTCGATTCCCCCCCTCAGCGAGGGAGCGTGGCCCGCAGGCGGGCCTACGGGGTGTTGCGGATGGATCTGGCTGCCGGACGCTACGGCTGGCGATTCGTCTCGGTGAAGGGTCACTCACTGGACCGGGGTAGCGCCGCCTGCCACGCGTAGAGCACCGTGCAGGGTCAGCGCAGCCATCTGCGGGTTTGCGCTCGTCGGACCGTGGTCACCTACGTCTCCTCCGTTACCACCCGGTAGAGATGCCAGCTATCGGGCACACCCTTCAGCTCGTGTTCACCGGCATCCTCGAAGCTGAGTCCGGATCCGGCCACGAGGTCCTTCACCGTGCTGGTAGCGAGGACCTCTCCGGGGCCGGCGAGCGCCGCAACCCGGGCCCCGAGCACGACCGCGATACCGCCGGCCTTCCCGTCGATCTCCTGCAGCTCGCCGATGTGGACCCCCGCCCGCAGCTCGATCGGGAGATCGCGGACGGCGGTCACGATGGCGAGCGCGCAGCGCAGTGCCCGAGCGGGGCCGTCGAACGTCGCGAAGAAGCCGTCCCCGGCCGTGTCCATCTCGGTCCCTCGGTACCTCGCGAGGCAGCCGCGCACGATCCTGTGGTGCTGTTCCACCAACGCAGCCCATGCCTGATCACCTGCCGCGGACGCCACCGATGTCGAGTCGACGATGTCGGTGAACAACACGGTCGCGAGGTAGCGGTCCAGGTCCACCTCTTCTCGATGGATCGTGGCCACGAAGCGCTCGACCTCCGACGGGAAGTCGTCTCCCACGTCCCACATGTGGTTCTCGCCCGGCAACTCTGCGAGCTCGGCGCCGGGTATGTGTTCCGCCAGGTACCGACCGTGCTCGATCGGCGTCACGCGGTCCTCCAGCCGATGGATGATGAGGGTGGGCACGCGGATCGACGGAAGCATGTCGCGGAGATCCGTCTCGGCATCGACCCGAGCCAAGATCGCGGCGTCTCCAGGTCCCCCGAGACCACGCATGAATGCCGCCAGGTCGTCGACCTCGAGAGGATCGTCGCGGGCGCTCGGGTAGAGGTGCTCGACGTACGACCTGGCGAGTTCGCGGGTGGCCCAAGCGCGTTCTGAATATGCGATCTCGGCTTCGGATTCCTCCTTTGGCCTGCCGAAGGGATAGTCGGGCGCCCACAGTTCCCGAGCTCCGGCTCCGTAGGCGATCAGCCCGGCGACGCGCTCTGGGAGGGTCGCGGCGAACATCGCAGCGGTCGCGAAGCCGCCTGACTCGAGTCCTAACAAGGTGGCGCGACTCGCGCCGACCGCATCCATCGCTGCCCGGATATCCTCCATCCTGCTTTCGAGGGTGAGCTGCTGGTCGGTCGCGAGGATGTGGTCGGACATCCCCGTGCCCCGGCGGTCGAAGAGGATCAATCGACTGAACGAAGCGAGCCTCTGGAGGAAGGCGCCAGTCCGCCGTCCCCGCCAGATCTCGTTCAGACCGAGCCCCCCAGCCACCAGCACCAGATCGACCGGTCCTTCCCCTTTGACCTGATAGGCGATGTGCACGCCATCGACCGTCGTCGCGTAGCGGGTCTCAGGGATATCGGACGCGTCCATGCGACCTAGTCGGCGTCGAGCTCGCCGAGGCGGCGTCTAGCCTTGTCCACGTTCGCCGTGGCGCCTTTGCGCTCGGCCATCTCGAGCGCCCGACGCAAGGCCGTTCGGGCGTCCTCGGTGCGCCCAGCCATGACGGCCACTTCCGCCTCGTCGAAGGCGACGATCGAGCGGCCCATGAACTCGTCCGTCCTGCCCCCGATCTCGTTGGCCTCGCGGAGCAGGGCCTCCGCCTCATCGAACCGTCCCTCCCGTGCGTGCAGCTTCGCCTCCAGCGATCGCCACAGGAACTGGTTGATGGCGTCGTCGCTGGCCGACTTCTCGCGGCATTCCTCCGCCAGCCGCCATGCCTCGTCGAACCGCTCGAGGTCGTAGCACGAGATCCCCGTGTTGACGGCGGCGGTCGTCCCGTGCGCCACGTCACCGTAGGACCCGAGGAGTTCGTACCCTTTCCGGCCCCACATCTCGGCGGCCTCGGCATCCCCGGCCAGGGTCTCCAGCCGCCACGACGCCTCGAATCCGCCCGCCGGCACCTGACCGAAGACCTCCCGCAACGCCTCGATCGCTTCATCTCGCAGCCGGCGAGCGTCATCGAAGTGCCCCTTGAGCGCCTCCACGGCCGCCCGTAGCGAGATCGCTAACCCTCGGATCGACCGGATGGGCATCGCCTCGAGTTCGTCGATATCCGCTAGGGACTGGTCGACGGACGCCGGACCCAGCAGGCCGGCGAACGCCTGCGTAACGACCGCCACCCGCTCGAAGGTGCCGTCACCGGCGGCTCGTGCGTGGGGCACGGCGAGCGCGCTGTCCCGGCGTCCCAGGGCGAATTCGCACCGGTTCCAGTGGATCTGTGAGCGCGCGAGGTAGGCGATCCCCAACCCGCGCTCGTCCCCCCAGTCTTCGAATCTCGGCAGGAGCCGCTCGACGAGCAAGGCGATCACGTCGGATGCGCCCTCAGGGTCGATGAGTCCTCGCGACATCGCACCTCCCAGCGACGCGTGGGCCTCGCTTCGCTCGTCCCCGACGGTCCTTGCGATCCGAAGGGCCTCCTCGAACGCCCCGTCCGCCTCGTCCGCGCGGTCGGCACTCGTGAAGGTCCATCCGAGCGCGATGAGGTCCCATGCGCGTCGAGGGTCGTCTTCGGCGCGGAGGGCGGCCGCGCGTCGGGCCAGGCTCTCGGCGGCCGCGGTGTCTCCGCGGTCGAACGCACGGCTGGCCGCGGCGGACAGCCGTGTGGCGGCTTGTTCCGCCAGCGCGCGGGATCGATCGTCCTCCGGTCCCAGCTCGATCCGGTATGCGTGGGCGCGTTCCAAGTGATAGCCGACGAACTCGTCCGCATCGGTCATCTCTTCGTGTTGCTCCAGCCAGGTCGCGAACCGCTCGTGGAGGTCGGCGCGCGTCTCCTTCGGCAGCATCTGGTACGCGGCATCGCGCAGGAGCCCGTGGTGGAACCGGAACGCATCCTGGCCCGGGAGGTCCGACCGATCGGTCCGCACCAGGTCGCGCCGCACGAGCTGCTGCACCCGCGACGCGATCTGGGCTCGCTCCTCATCGGGCGACAGTTCCCCGAGCGCGCCCAAGTAGAAGACCTGCCCGACCACGGCCGCACGACCCAGCACCGCCCGCTCGCCCTCGTCCAACCGATCCAGGCGCGCCGCCAAGAGTGCCTGGATCGTCGGCGGGACGGCGACATCCCCCAGGTCGCCGGAGGTGATCCATCGGTCGCCCTGGTGGTGCAACAGACCGTCGTCGACCAACATCGCGATCGTTTCCTCAACGAACAGCGGGTTGCCCTCGGAGGCGGTCACGATCCGGGTGCGAGCCGATGGATCCAGCCCGTCGTCACCGAGCAGGTTCCCCACGAGACGTCCGGTCTCCTCGACGGAGAGCGGCTCCAGGGCTGTGGTGGTGGCGTGCAGCTTGCCCCCGCCCCAGTCGGCGCGGAGGTCCAGCAGTTCGGGGCGCGCCATGCACACGACCAGGATCGGAGCATCGCGGCTCCAATCGGTCACCTGATCGATCAGGTCCAGCAGGCTCGGCTCCGCCCAATGCAGATCGTCCAACACGATCACGAGGGGCCGGGCCTTGGCCATCCCCTCGATGAACCGGCGGACGGCCCAACCGACCTCCTCGGCCGGGAGCGCCAGGTCGGTCGCGCCGCCCGTGAGCTGCGCGATGCGCGCCGCGACGTCGCCGGCGGAGGGGTCGTCGGGTATCAGGGTGGCGATCTGGGCCGCGAGGTCGCCGGCCACGTCGGGACCCACCGCGTCGCGCACGATCTCCACGAGCGGCCAGTACGTGATCCCTTCCCCGTAGGAGAGGCACCGGCCTTGCACGATCGTGGCACCGTGCATGCCCTCCAGGGCTTCCTGCACCAAGCGTGACTTCCCGACGCCGGGAGGCCCGAGCACCGTGAACAGATGGCAGACGTTGTCGGCCGTGGCGTCCTCGAACGCCTGGAGGAGCTGCGCGAGCTGCCGTTCGCGGCCCACCAGCGGCGAGTCCAGGCGTCGGGCCACGCCGGCGGCCCCCGCGTGCACCTCGATCAAGCGATGCGCCGACACCGGCTCGCTCTTGCCCTTCAGCTCGAGGGGCTCGGTCCCCTCGGTGACGACGGCGTCACGCACGAGCCGCAGCGTCGTCTCCGCGATCAGGATCTCTCCGGGGGGCGCGCTCTGCTCCAGGCGCGCGGCGACGTTCACCGCGTCGCCGGTCACCAGCGCCTGTCGCGTGGTCGCGTCGCCCGCCACGACCTCTCCGGTGTTCACGCCGATCCGACAGGTGAGCGTGGCACCGTGGTCGCGCTCGAGCTCCTTGTTCAATAGGCGGAGGGCCTCGCGCATGTCGGCGGCCGCCCGCACCGCCCGAACCGCGTCGTCCTCGTGCGTGGCGGGGATCCCGAAGACGGCCATCACCGCATCGCCGATGAACTTCTCCACGGTCCCGCCGTGTCGCTCGATCGCCTCGGTCATCGCGGCGAAGTAGCGGGTCATCACGCGCCGGAGCGCCTCGGGGTCCAGCCGCTCACCGAGCGCGGTGGAGCCGGTGACGTCGCAGAAGACGACGGTGACGATCTTGCGGACCTCGCCTGCCGAAGTCGGAGCCTCGGGCATGGCGTGGCCACAGGAGTTGCAGAAGCGTGACCCTTCCGGATTCTCCGTACCGCATGAGGGACAGGTTGCCATGTCCGGACAAGTCTAGGCGGGACGGGAGCCGGACCCGGCGCCGCAGCGCGTTCACCTACGGCAGCACGGTCCACTCAGGCTCGTACTCGTCGATCCTGGGGGTGTGGGTGAGCCGCGTCGTCGCTGTGCCGTCGGCCTTCATCCGGAAGAGGTCGGCGTAGCCGGTCCGGGGTTCGGTTACGGGAGCCCAGATGATCCGGGTCCCGTCCGGAGACCAAGAGGGCGACCAGTCACCCCGTGCGGAGTTCGTGACATTCACGAGCCCCGAGCCGTCGTCGTTCACGACGCAGATGTCAGCCGACGAGATATGCCCGCACATGAAGGCGATCATCGTTCCGTCCGGCGACCAGGAAGGATCGAAGCCGTGGCCGACGCCCAGTCGGATGACGTTGCCGCCATCCGGATCGAGCGTGATCAGGCGATCATCGCGGATCGCCACGATCCGATCGCCCGATGACCAATCGGGAACGCTCGCTCCAGCGGCGATCTTGACCAAGGAGGTTCCGTCCGGGTTCGAAACGAAGAGCGCATGATGGAACCGCTCCGTGGTGAGGTTGAGGACCAGATGCGAGCCGTCCGGCGACCACGCGTACGTATATACCGACCGATACGGATCCGGGAGTTGGCCGCGCCCGATCAGCACTCGGTGGTTCGAACCATCGACATCGATCGCCTCCAGTCGACCGTTGCCACGCGCTCCGAGCCGGAGATACGAGATCCCGCTCCTGTCCGGGAACCACTCGGGGCCGTAGGCGACATCCTTCACCAGATGCACGCGGCCGGTCCCGTCGGGCGAACTCGAGTAGATGCCCGACCTGCCGTATCCGTCGCTGTAGACGATCTGTCCGTCGAGCGGCCCTGCCATCACCGGTGCGGAAGGCGCCAGGAGCGACGCCAAGAACCCGAGAGCCAGCGTTGCCGACCACCGTCGCATGTTCGATCCCCCTCGCATCGCGGCGGGCAGCCGCGGCGACCGTATCAGCGGTGGCGCCGACGCGCCAGAGGCCGTGGCGTGTGTTCGGTCGATCGCTCGATCTGGCTGCCTGGGGAGAACAACCTGATGACGGCCTCGCCCGACTCGACCTTGGATCCCTCGCTGGCGTCCGGGTCCAGGAAGACGCATGCGGCGAACTCCGCCAGATCCCGCCCACTCGATGCGGTAGTACTCCAGCACGACAGGATCCGGTTCCACATCCCCGTACCCGGTGTAGAAGGCATCGGGATCGGCAGCATGACCGCCGGCGACGCCGTCCACGAACATCAGATCGCGTTCTCTCGGGGGAACATCGCGCTATCCCAATCGACGATGACGATGGCGCCCGTGAGCGTGACCAACACGTTCCAGGCGTGGATGTCGGCATGGCAGATCACCGACGGGCCGGCGCGAGTCCGTGCGATCGGCGCCAGGGTTTCGGTCCGCGCCACCAGCTGATCGATCTGGCCCTGCCGCGAACGCCAGAAGGCGGTCAGCTCGCGCCGTGCCGGGTCTTCGACGGTCTCGCCGACGTCGATCCGCTCCTGCACGGCACGCAGCATCCCGATGCGGGACGGCTCGAAGTCCTCGGTGCGCAGGATCGAGCCGGTTTCCCCGTCTGGACGCAGCTCGTGGATCGTACGCATCGGGGCGCCCAGCTCGCGCCACTGATCGGACGACATGCCCATCTCTCCACCCGATCCACCTTCGATGAAGGGGAACAGTATGAACGAGAGGTCTTCGTCGTCAAACAGTGCTCCGGTCAGGGTGGGGATCGGTGCGATCAGATGGGCGATCCCGCGCTCGGTCAGGAGCCGGGGAAGGAGCAGGCCCGCCTGGTCCACCGGTCCCCGCCGGATCTTCAGGAACCGATCGCCGGCACCAGCGTGCACCCGATACACCCACGCGTCCACGTCGTAGCCGGACGGCAGGAACTGGATGGCGTCTGCATCCAGGCCGAAGCCCGTGCGCAGCCGCCGCAGGATGTCGTCATCGGGGATCGCCAAAGGCTGGGGCACCGGAACGGGATGCTACCGTTCCGTCGACAGGTACTCGGTGCAAGGGGAGGATCCTGAATTGAAAGCGTTCGCGATGGATGGGTTCGGAGAGGCGGGCTCGATCCGTGACCTCCCGGATCCGGAGGCTGGCGAAGGACAACTGAGGATGCGCGTGACCGCGGCAGGGGTGAATCCGTTCGACGCCGCGGTGATCCAGGGGTACCTGAAGGATCGGATGGAGCACCGGTTCCCCCTGGTGCCGGGCATGGACGTCTCGGGAACCGTGGACACCGTGGGTGGCGGTATAGAGGGATTCGAGGTCGGCGAGCAGGTCTTCGGCTCGGTCGGCAAGATGGTGTTAGGCGAAGGCACGTTGGCGGAGTTGGTCACCGTCTCGGCGGGGAGCGTGACACACGAGCCGCCCGCCCTGGATCACATCGCGGCGGCGGCGATGCCCACCGCCGGGGTCACCGCGCTCGTGATGGCCGATGCCCTCAAGTTGGGTGAGGGACAGACGGTGGTCGCGGTCGGTGCATCGGGAGGCGTCGGGAGCTACTTCGTCCAGCTAGCGGTGCACCGGGGGGCCCGAGTGCTGGCGGTCTGTCGCGGCGCGAACGCGGACTATGTCCGTGGATTCGGTGCCGCGGAGGTCCTCGACTACGAGGCCGGCGACATCGTCGAGGCGGTTCGGTCCGCGCAGCCGCGTGGCATCGACGCCGTCGCGGACATGCACGGCGACGGCGAGCAGGTAGCGAGGCTGGCCGAGCAGGTCGTATCCGGGGGCCGCGTGGCATCGGCGGTCGGCGCCGCCGACCTGGAAGGTCTCGCCGAGCGCGGGATCGAGGGTGTGAACGTGATGGGGCTCGTGAACACGTCGGCCCTCGACGTCCTCAAGGACATGATGACGGCAGGTGAGCTGGTGACGCCGGAGATCCGCACGCTCCCGATGGCGGAGGCAGCCGAGGCCTTGGCGGCGGTCGGCACCGGGCACGTGCGCGGCAAGATCGTCGTGACCGTCGCCTAGCGGGCTCGGCCGCCCCCTACCGCTGCGAGTTGAACCACGTCCCGCCCGGACCTGAGTAGCCGAATCCCGCCCCCCAGACGGCGAAGGTGGTACCCCGGTCGGTGATGGTGACGCCCATGTAGTCGCCGTAGTCGGCGTCGTAACCGGCTGGGTGCAGGTAGCCGTAGCCCGACCTGGCGTTGGACACGTCGACAGGAGGGCCCCACGTTCGTCCTCCGTCGTGGGACGCGCGGACGATCGTGTTCCACCGGGTCTGGCCGCGAGGGCTGGCCTGCCACGCGATGCGGATCTCTTCACCGGGCGCCCCGGAGGCCGCCGTGTTCATCGCGACCATCCCCGTGTGCCGGTTGGACATCAGGCGGCGCGCCGACCATGTCACCCCCCGGTCGGTCGACCGCCGCGTCCAGATGTACTGGTCACCCTCGGACCGCGTGGCGCCGTCGTAGGCGAGCACAAGGCTCGGGCCCGACCGGGCGAGGACCGCGTGGCCGCCATAGTGGTTGGCGGGACACCCGGGGTTGTCGCAGTCGCGGGGCTGCTTGACCACGTCCACCAACGTGGTGTGGAACGTGGCCCCGCCATCGGTCGAGTGAACGACGGCGATCTGTATCGGCGGCTGGGCGCTGCCGAACCCGTAGCTGGCGGTCGAGACGGCGACGTCCCCATCGTTGGTCACGACGGTCCCGTTGGCATAGAACAGTCGGGGTGCGTGGCTCACCTGTTGCGCGGGGAGCCACGTCAGCCCTCCATCGTGGGACTGCGCGATCCAGCTGTCGGTGTGGTTGAACCCGATGTACACGTGGGCTCCGTTTGGGCTCACGCCGAGCCACGGGTGATCGCCCGACGGCGCCGGCGACGAGGCGATAACCGGGTCGGACCATGTCGAGCCGTGGTCGGTCGACCTGGACACCACGATGTCGCCGGGCCAGTCGATCCACGCGGCGTAGACGTCGCCCGATGCGTCGGTGACGATCTGGGGGTCGTACTGGCCACCCCTGACGTTGACCGGCAGGAACCGCACATGGCCGAACGTGCGGCCGTGGTTCCTGGAGGTCTTGAGCGCGATCGCGGGCAGATCGCAGCGTCGGCACGGCAGGGGTCCAGGTCCCGAGTACCGCGTGGTCACGACGTAGACGTACGGAGCCGACGGGTCGGCCGCCGTCGCCGGCTCCCAGTCGTTCCCGTTCCCGAAGATCGTGGTCGCGCGCCAGCCCGCCGTCCGCGTTCGGCCGATGGGGCCTGTCCTGGGTGCGACCCCGGCTCGATCGACGCGATCTTCGTCGCCCTCTTCCGCCTCGGACCCCTCTTCCCCGGCTCGTTCCTCGCCGGGAGAAGGAGACGCCAGGGACGCGGTCGTGGGACCGGGAGGTACGGGATCCGATCGCCCGTGGCATGCCGCTCCCGCAACCACCAGGGCGACGGCGAGGATCGCTACACGTCGCACGACCGGAACCTGCCCTCAGCCGGGATCAGGAGCTCGGCTCGTATTCCTCGGCGTGGTCGGCCCGATCCTTAGCCACCGTCTGATCCATGATGTCGAGCGTCTCCGCGACCGAGCGGCCGTTCTCATCGGCTGCGGCCTTGATGTCCTCGTAGCGGATGTTCCTCTCGCCCATCTCCAGATGGGCCTGCATGCATCCACACGTCAGGCACATGGCACCCCTCCTTGATCGTTGGTCGCCGCGCTCTACCTTCCCACGGAACCCCCCGAACCGGGATCCCCCGTCGGGGATATAGGGTGGCGGCGTGGCTCGGCGCCGATCCCATCACCCCAGACGTCGGCACCTGAGGGGGTTCGGCTACTTCGCCAGGATCGGGCCCGCCGTGGTCACCGGGGCGGCGGACGACGACCCCTCGGGCATCGGGACGTACTCCGCGGTCGGCGCGGCGTTCGGGTTCGGTCTGCTGTGGCTCGCGCCGATCACACTGCCGCTCGCGGCTGCGGTCCAGGAGACGGCCGGACGGCTCGGGCTCACCACCGGGCAGGGTCTCGCCACGTCGATCCGGCGGCGGTTCCCCCGGCCCGTGCTCTGGCTTGCGGTGGCCCTGGTCGCGCTCGCGAACGTGTTCAACATCGGGGCGGACCTGGCGTCGATGGCCGCCGCGACCCGCCTGCTCCTCCCCATCCCGTTCGCCCTCGTCATCGTCGTGCTGGCGCTCGGCCTGATCGGCCTCGAGGTTGGCGTGTCGTACCGACGGTATTCCAAGGTGCTCCGGTGGCTCACGCTGTCACTGGTGGCTTATGTGGTCGTGCTGTTCGTGGTGAATGTCGATTGGCCCGCGGTGCTGCGGGCAACCTTCGTTCCGTCGATCTCGTGGACCCGGCCCGAGCTCGCCGCGATCATCGCGATCCTCGGCACGACGATCTCTCCGTACCTGTTCTTCTGGCAGGCGAGCGAGGAGGTCGAGGAGGGGGAGCTGGATGGTACCCACGACGATCCGGTGGACGACCGCCATGTGGAGGCGATGCGCGGTGATGTCGGCGCGGGGATGATCTCGGCCGTCGGAGTGATGTTCGCGATCATGGTGGCGGCCGCCACCGCGCTGCACGGCGTGCACGGAGGCCAGGTCGCGACGGCGGCGCAGGCCGCGAGCGCCCTCGAGCCCGCCGCCGGGCGGTTCGCGAGCCTGCTGTTCACGCTCGGCATCCTGGGGACAGGCGCGCTCGCGATCCCGGTCCTGGCGGGGTCCACGGGCTACGCCCTGTCTGAAGCTTTCGGATGGCACGAGGGGCTCAGCTCCACCCTTCGGCGAGCTCCCGGCTTCTACATCGTGATCACGGCAGCGGTCCTCGCGGGTCTCGGGATGAGCGTCGTCGGGATCGATCCGATCCACGGGTTGTTCCTTGCGGCGGTGCTGAACGGATTGGTCGCGCCGCCGCTCATCCTGCTGATGCTGCTGCTCGTGAACGACGAGCGCACGGTGGGGCAGTGGCGGTCCGGCTGGTTGTCGAACACACTGGTCGGGCTGGCGCTGTTCGCGATGGTCGCCGCGCCGGTCGCCTACCTGCTGATCTGACGAGGGGAAGCGTGGAATACCTGAGCCCCCGGCGGGTCGCCGGGGGCTCGCGGTACCTACGGTCTTCCTAGACGGCGACCGGGACCTTCACCTCGGTCGACGGCGCGATCACCGTGACGACCTTGGCTCGGTGTGCCGCGTGACGGAACCCCAGGAACGACAGGATCCCCAATGCGATGCCTGCGATGATCAGCAGGAACCCGACGTACAAGGCGATCGTCGCCAACGTCCACCATCCATAGGCGTTCAACAGGATCGATCGCAGGGTCTCACCCTTGAACAGGGTATCCGCCTTCTCCCCCAGGTCTGCCGCCTTCGCCGGAGCCAATCCTTCCACCCTGGCGTCGGCGCTCGTCTCTGAGTACGTCTTACCGCCGTTCACGTCGACGAGGTGGCCACCGATGTAGCGGGCGAAGGCCTCGGCCTCGGGACCGGTGTCCACGGTCTGCCCGGCGAACTCCCCGAGCTGCTGCTGCTCCAGGGGCGTCATGGCGTCCAGGGGCGGGAACGCGACATCCTCGGGTTGGAGCCGGTCACGCACGTTGTCCCTTCCGAAGTTCCCCCCGTACACGGCGGATGCTCCTACCACGATAAGCGCGACCGCGAGCACGGCTGCTGTGCCGCTCACGATCCTGTCCCACGTCGTCCTATCCATCTGGTGCTCCTCTCGGTGGTTCATGAAGGGAGCGGAGCCCACCGCCGTGGGCTCCCTACCCATCCGACCCTGGCGTGGCCGATGCCACGCCAGCGATCGAAGTTCCCCGTTACGGTCAGACCGTCGCGGGCACGCCCTCGAAGAAGGCGAGGTCGCCTACTTGGGTCGTGACCAGCTCGACCTTGTCCGCGAGGTGCTCGCGTACCCACGTGGCGGCCACGAGCTGTGCACCCTCGGCCTGAGCGCGGTTCTCCCACAGGCTGATCGAGAGGCAAGTCCCGTTGCCGGTGTCGGCGAGTCCGTACCGGATGAATCCGGGCTGGTCTTTGAAGGTCTTGAGCATGCCTTCCTTGGCGACGCCGACGACGTCGGTGAAGGTGCCCTGGGTGATCTTGTAGCTTGCGATGCGTACGTTCTGCATAGCGTGCTCCTTCGAGCTTGAGGTGTCCCGCATCGTCCGAGGCGAGCGAAGAGCCGGATCAAGAGCTGGAAAGCGCTCCGAAGTGTCGGGCTCGTGAGCCTGAGAGGGACGGTGGGACGGGTTCGGCAGAGGCGAGCCCCTGCGATCTCACTCCCGTCGATATCCGGGGTTCGCGTCCTACGTGCAGTATGCGCAGGTCGGAGGCCAACTGTCGCGGTTGTCCTCGCGCCGTCCATCGGACACCGACCTATCCTGTCGCCGACGCATCGCACGCCATGAGATGCAGCCGCGGGATCGCCGACGACAGCAAGGAGTTAGCACGTGCCGCACTTCGGACTGCAGTTGCCCAGCTTCACGTTCACCGACATCCCCGACGACCGGCTCTTCGAACGGATCATCGAGATCGCCGTCGCGGCCGAGGAGGCGGGGTTCGATTCGTTCTGGGTGATGGACCACTACCACCAGATCGCGAACGTGGGACCGGCCACCGATCCCATGTTCGAGGCGTACACCCTCCTGGGTGGGGTCGCGGCCAGAACCTCGCGGATCCAGCTGGGCGCGATGGTCACCGGCGTCACCTACCGCAATCCGGCGTTCCTCGCGAAGGTGGTCACGACGCTCGACGTCATCTCGTCGGGACGCGCGATCCTGGGGATCGGCGCCGCGTGGAACGAGGAGGAGTCGCGTGCCTACGGCTACCCTTGGCCGCCGGTCGCCGAGCGCTTCGAGCGACTCGAGGACGCGCTGCGGATCTGCCGCTCGATGTTCACGCAGCCCGAGTCCACGCTGCAGGGGACGATCCACCACGTGGATGGTGCCCTGAACATCCCCCAGCCGGTCCGCCCCGGCGGCCCGCCGATCCTGGTCGGCGGCAGCGGCGAGCGCAAGACGCTCCGGCTGACCGCCCGCTACGCGGACATGTGGAACGGCTTCGGTGACCTGGAGACGATCCGGCACAAGTTGGCCGTCCTCGAACAGCACTGCGAGACGGAAGGGCGCGACCGATCCGAGATCGTCGCCACGCGCCTTGGGACGCTGATCGTGGGAGAGACAGCGGAGGACGGGGATCGCCGCCGTCGCGCATGGCAGGAGGCGCGTGGCGTGGACGACGACGGCCTGGCGATTCGCCTCACCTGGGGTGATCGCGATGCTGTCGCAGAGCAGGCGAGCGCGTTCCTGGGAACCGGGCTCGGAGGACTGATCTTCAACATGCCGGCCGGCTCGACGGTGGACGACGTGCATAGGGCCGGCGAGGCGCTCGGGTCGCTCAGCGACCCGTGAGCGAGAAATGCATGTAGTCCTTCAGCGTGACCCAGTCGCCACCCCACTCCCAGCCGATCCGCGCGAACGATCGAACCACCACGTCGCCCGGATGGATCATGCCGGGCACACGCCTTGAGCGATCGGTGTAGGGCCTCACCGCGCGGCGGAGCACCGAGCCGTCGGCCCTCACGTACGGGTTCAGCAACGGGTTGATGTCGATCGCCCACCCGTACGAGTGCTGCGAGAGCGATCCGGGGGCGTCTGTCGCGGGCCGGCAGTTGAACGCCGCCGTAAGGTCCCGTGTGCTGGACCGGTCGGCGGGCCGAGGGGGGCGGTAGCGAGGTGGCAGCCCGATCCGATGGATCGGGAACCCAGCGTGGAACAGCCGGTGGAAGACCCTCAGCACATCGCTGGCCACCGTCTCGTGCACGATCAGCGGCCCCGAGCGCACATCCCCGTGGAAGTCCCAGTAGGCCACCTCCACGTGGCGGAGGTCCTCGATCCCCACCGGACATCCGGGGTGCCAGTCCCGGCCGATCAGACGCTCCCGAAGGCTCGGTCCGATGCGGTACACCCCACCCTCGAACGAAGGGCTGGGTGATATCTCGGGCGCGCTCAGGGGCGACGTCACCCTGACCTGGTCGCCTCCGACGATGTTGAGCTGCTCCTTGCCGAGGGCCTGGTCGCCGATCGCACCTCCGGGGCCGGACGGCTCCACCGTCAGCGACCGGAGGCCGGTGGCGATCACCACCTGCATCGTGCCCGGCTCAGGGTATCGCTGCGGCGAGAGGCCACCGTAGTAGAAGGCGAGGATCTTCGACGCGGACCAGCCGCGTGCGGCCTTGCCGTACGCACCCCACTGCACCATCCCGACCCCGTGCCCCCAGCCCCGGCCGTCCGCCGTCAGCCCATGCGGGCCCGATGACAGGTGGAACCACCCCGACGGGATCGTCGCCGGCAGGCCGCCGCTCGGGTACCGGTGCGGGAGGAGGCACGGAGCCCAGGCGTTCATCGCGTCGCGCACCGCGCTCGCGTCCAGCGTCCGCAGCTGGCCATCGCCCGCGAGCCGCACGGCCGAACCATCCACGGCAGCTGAGGTGATCGGCACCCCGGTCGGCCACGACCCCGCCGCGCGCAGCACGGTCGTGAGGTCGGCGAACGACATCTCGACCTGCCACCGCGACAGGGGCGACGTACCGTCGTCGCGCTCCACGACCGGCCGCAGGTAGGGGAGAGGCGAGCTACCGAACACGTCCTCGTTGCCGTACGTGCGGCCGTTCGAGGTCGAGAAGTAGACCGTGTCGGCCGGTCGCTCCCCGTAGATCAGCACCTGCCCGCGTGTATGGCGCACGGCCGCGTACCAGCGGCGGAGACCCGCCGGGCGCGGCATCGGGATGCCGCCGTAGACCTGGCACTCGGACGTGCCGCAGATCGGGGTATCGAGCGGATCCCCATCTGCACCGCTCCATCCGGTGCGCGAGAGGACGTAGCTCCGCGCCGCGATGGCCTGCGCCTCGAGTGCCGCCGCCGGCCACGTCGGCGGCACCTCCGCGATCCCTTCCAGGTACTGCTGGAAAGTGAGCGTCACGGTCGCGGTCAGGGTGCCGTCGTCGGCCGTGCGGATCGATAGCGTTCCCGGGTAGCGCCCGTCGAGCATCGGCCGCTCCGGATGGACGCAGCGCGACGGCTTCCACGGGTAGAAGCCCTGCACGCGGAAGGATCCGCCGCGGGGTGGCCGGATCGACACGTGCCCCGCCGTGAGCGCGAACGGGCCGGCGCTTGGTGACGTCCTCAGTGTTGGCGTGACCGATGTCGTCGCAGAGACGTCGCTCGGTGAGGGTGCGGCGGACCCGTCGGATCCGGCCGGCGCAGACGTGCATGCGCCCAGCAGGATCACGACGACGACCATCGCGGCCGGGAAACGGGGGAGCGGTTGACGAAGCATCCTTGGAGCCACAGTACGTGGGATCGAGCCGAACCAGCGCCGGAGCGGATGAGCCTGCGCCCTGTGAGCGGGGCGTAGACTCCGCGCCGTGACGCTCGCCCGCACGAAGACACCCCTGCTGGTTCTCCTGACGGCCGTCCTGGTGACCGCCATGCTCCAGGTCGGACCGGTGGCTGCTGATGCGCGTACCCACGGCGTGGGCGGGTGCTTCCACCCGGACGAGCCTCGCCGTTTCCACCGTCACCTGGTGCGGGCCATCAGGATCTCCCGTGATCTCCCCACGAGCTGGGCGGACTCGCCCTTCATCGCGAAGATCGTCTGCTGGCAGGGGACGGATTTCCAGACAGACTTCATCGACCACGGTCGGGCCTACTACGACTGGCACGGGATGTTCGCGATGACCACGCAGGAGGTCCAGACGATCTTCGGGACGTGGATGACCGCCTCGCGGGACGCGTTCGTGCTCACCCCGAAGTGTTTCGTCCATGGATGGGACGGGTGTCCCCACCGCGCGGCGAACGCCGCCGTGATGCAGCAGATCATCGCGGGCCTCCGATGGATCTGGCTGAACTACGGCACGCCCACGGCCGCCTGGGGTCACATCAAGCGGACCGGCCGCTTCAACTCCTACCCGAGGCCCGGGACCGACGACGAGCCCACCCGTACGCCCTTCCGACGCTGTCCGGTTGGGGGTGGCGTCCACTACCGGGACGGCTTCGGCGAGACCCGAACGGTCGGCGGCTACCACCCGCATTGGGGCACCGACGTCATCGCTCCACCCGGCCGGCCGATCCGTGCGCCCTTCGATGGGTTCGCCGTCACGCACAGCGACGATTGGTTCGCGGGACACTGGGTCACGGTGGTCGGCGAGCAGGGCTACGTCCGGAACGATCATCTGGGCCGCTTCGCCAAGCGAGGCTACGTCCACGCGGGCGACGTGATCGGCTACGTGGGCGCCACGGGTGACGCCCGCGGTCCCCACGATCACTTCGAATGGCACCCATGGTCGGTCCCGACGCCGCGCCATCGCTCACCGTTCGGGTTCAGCCTCATCATGGACGCGATCGATCCTTACCCGTTCCTCAACAAGGTGTGCGGCGCGCGAAGAGCGCCGCTCCCTCGAACAGCCGAGTGGTACCCCTTGGAGGGCTAGACCAAGACGCAGGCGGCCCGGTGGTGCTGTCCCTCGGTGCCGCGCGCCACGTGCAGCTCGGGGTCCGTGACCCTGCACCGATCTTCGGCGACCGGGCAGCGCGGGTGGAAGCGGCATCCGCTCGGTACGTCGATCGGGTTCGGCGTCTCCCCTTGGAGGATCTGGGGCACCGCACTGTCGCGCGGGTCGCGTTTCGGTACCACCGACATCAACGCCTCCGTGTAGGGATGCTGGGGGTTGCCCACCACCTCGCGGGCCGCACCCTCCTCGACGATGCGGCCCAGATACATCACGGCGATGCGATCGGCGAAGTGCGCCGCGGTGGACAGATCGTGCGTGATCATCACGATGCCCATGTCGCCGTCGCGCCGGAGGCGGTCCAGGATGGTGAGGATCCCGGCTCGGACCGAGACATCCAGCATCGATACCGGCTCGTCGGCCAGCAGCAACTTCGGGTCCAGCACCAGGCTCGCGGCGATCGCGACACGCTGGCGCTGACCGCCCGAGAGCTCGTGCGGGTAGCGATCGATGAACAGGTCGGCGGGGGATAGCTCGACGCGCTCGAGCGCCTCGATGATCCTGCGTTCGCGCTCCTCCGAGGTCCCGGTGATCCCGTGGATCAGCAGCGGTTCCTCGATCGGCCCGGCGGACACGGAACCGCGGGTCGAGCGACTCGTACGGGTCCTGGTACACCATCTGGATCGTCCGGCGGATCGGGCGGAGCTCCTTGGACGACAGGTGCGTGATGTCGCGACCGTCGACCTCGATCGTGCCGGAGGTCGTCTCGACCATGCGCAGGATCGCCTGCGCCGTCGAGGTCTTCCCGCAGCCCGACTCGCCGATCAGCGCGAGCATCTCGCCCGGGCGGACCGAGAGCGAGACGCCGTCGACCGCCGAGACCGTCCTTACGCGGCTCCCGCCGGAGCACGGCGGTCAGTCCACGCCGCACGGGGTACTGCACGACGAGATCGTGGACGTCCAGGAGCAGCGTGCCTTCCGGTGGGCATCGGGCCGCGACGGCATCGTTCATCGCGCAGCCTCCCGATCGCCCGGCCGTTCGAACGACGCGTCGTTCAGGTGGCAGGCAGCCTGGTGTCCCGCCGACCATCCAGCAGCGCGGGCGTCTGCACCGCGCAGGGCTCGAACGCGTGGTCGCACCGCGGCTCGAACGGACACCCATCGATCGGCCGGTCCAGGCGCGGGCGGCGCGCCAGGGATCGACTGACGCCTCGCCGGCCGAGATGTCGGGCGTGGCCGCGAACAGCAGCCGCGTGTAGGGATGGCGAGGGTCGTGAAAGAGCGGGTCGACCGCGCCGGACTCCGCGACGCGCCCCGCGTACATGACGATGGCGCGCTCGCAGACCTGCGTGACGAGGGGCAGGTCGTGGGTGACCAGGACGAGCGCCAGGCCCAGGTCCTGCGTGAGCGTTCTCCAGCAGCTGGAGGATCTGCGCCTGCACCATCACGTCGAGCGCCGTGGTGGGCTCGTCGGCCAGCAGCACCTTCGGGTTGCAGGCGAGCGCCATCGCGATGGCCGCGCGCTGACGCATGCCACCGGAGAACTCGTGCGGGTACCGCTTGGCCGCCGACGCGGGCAGACCCACCAACTCGAGCAGCTCGCCGGCCTCGCTTGTCCGCCTCGGCGCCTGAGGCAGGTGTCGTGGAACCGCATCGGCTCCACGATCTGCGACCCCACCGTCTTCACGGGGTTCAGCGCGTTCATCGCGCCCTGGAACACCATGGCGACGTCGGTCCACCGATGGGGTCGCATCGCGTCCTCGCCGCCGGGCAGGAGCTCCTCGCCGTTCACCGTCACGCTGCCGGCCACCTCGGCGTTGGGCGGCAGCAGTCCCATCAGGGCGAGCAGCGCCGTGGTCTTGCCGCAGCCCGACTCGCCGACGAGCCCCAGTCGCTCGCCCTCGTTCGACCGCGAACGCCACGCCCTGCACGGCGTGCAGCCGTCCACCGTGCGGCAGGTCGAACCACACGTGCAGGTCCGCGCGCCTCGAGCAGGCTCAGCGGGGCCGTCCTCGACCACGTCCGCGATGCCCGGAACCGCCAGCTCTTGATCGACAGGTGCGCCACTCGCAGCCGCGGGTTCAGCGCGTCCTCGATGGCCTGGCCCATCAGGTAGCAGCCGATCACGACGAACCCGATCGCGAGACCCGGCGGGACGAACGCCCACCACGCGCCCTGCGTCATGGCGGTGCGCTCGAAGGCGCGCTCGAGCATCGTGCCCCACGAGACGCCGGGCACGCCCACGCCCAGGAACGCCAGCGCCGACTCGTCGAAGATCGCGTACGCGATCGTGAGCACGGTGGTCGCGATCAGCAGCGGGGCGACCTGCGGCAGGATGTGCTGGACGACGATGCGACGGTGACTCGCCCCCAGGGATCGCGCGCGCCGCACGTACACGCGCTCGCGGATGCTCTTCACCTGCGCGCGAACGATGCGCGCGGTCGCGGTCCACAGCAGGAGGCCGATCACCAGGATCACGTGCAGAGAGGCTCGCACCGAACACGGTGGCGACCACGATCATCAGCACGAGGTCGGGGATCACCAGGAAGTAGTCGGTGATGCGCATGAGCGCGACGTCGGTCGCCCCGCCCGCGTAGCCGGCCAGCGATCCCGATGCCGCCGCCCACGATCATCGCCACGAACGCCGCCGCGAACCCCACGATCAGGGAGGTCCGCCCGCCGTAGAGCATCTCGCTCAGCACGTCGACGCCGCTGTCGTCGGTGCCCAGCCAGTGCTGCGACGACGGCGGCGCGTAGACGGGACCGGACTGCTGCGTGGGCGAGTACGGGGCCAGGGCCGGCCCGAACACGGCCATGACGACGAAGAACAGCACGATGACCAGCCCGACGAGCGCGGAGCGGCCGTTCCTTGAGGACCTGGACCACCTGGTTGCCGCCGGC
Organism: uncultured Actinomycetes bacterium; assembly: GCA_963826185.1. Taxonomy (GTDB): domain Bacteria; phylum Actinomycetota; class UBA4738; order UBA4738; family HRBIN12; genus JAOUEA01. The sequence goes on from CAWGVY010000005.1 coordinate 147,345, forward strand.
GGACGGGCGTGCCTCCAGCGCGGTGCCCTCGGCGAGCGCGGGCTCGACGCGTCTTCATTCCGCGATCCTCGGGTCCAGCTTGAAGTAGATGAGGTCGGCGATGAAGTTGAAGAACACCACCGACAGGGTGAGGACCAGGAACGCGCCCTGCAGCATGGGGTAGTCGCGGTTAGAGACCGCCGAGTACACCAGCTGGCCGATCCCCGGCCACGAGAACACGATCTCCACCAGGATGGCGCCCGCCACGATGAACCCCAGCGACAGGGCCACGAGCGTGGCGATCGGCAGCATCGCGTTGCGCAGCGCGTGAGCCACGACGATCCGCCGCTGGGGGAGCCCCTTCGCGCGCGCGGTCAGCACGTAGTCCTCGCCGAGCGTCTCGAGCATCGACGAGCGCACGACCAACGTGTACTCACCGAAGAGCGTCAGCGCTAGGTCAGCGCCGGCAGCACCATGTGCAGTCCGATGTCCTTGATGTTGGACCAGGCGCTGCGTCGGAGAAGTAGTGTTGAGCTCGTTGCGCATGCCCGCGGTGGGCAGGTACTTCCGAACAGGAGGATCAGCATCATCCCGATGAACTGGGTCGGCAAGCGCGTAGAAGACGATGGCCGAGTTCGTGCTGACACGGTCCACGGCGCCGCTGCGGCGCCACGCCGAGAGGAAACCGGTGATGATCCCGATCGACGATGGAGCGAACGTGCCGACGAACACCATCGGGATCGTGTTCTTCAGCTTGCGGCCAGCGTGTCGATGTCACGGGCTGCGAGTCGGTGAACGACACGCCCATGTTGCGCGTGGAAGACGAGCTCCTTGAGGTAGAGCGCGTACTGCTCCACAGCGGCTTGTCCAGCCCGAACTCGTGCGTGAGCTCGGCGCGGAGCTCCGGCGAGACGTGGGGCGGCGCGGATGAAGCCCGACACCGCGTTACCGGGGAGCGCATGGAACAGGAGGAAGTTCACGGTGATGGCCACGAACACCGTCATGATCGCGAACGCGAGCCGCTTGATGACGTAGTCCGCTCGATGCATGCGGCTCCTCCTCGGATCCCGCGCGGCCTCAGGCCTGGTGGATCGGCTGAACGGAGCCTTCGAGAGGTTGTTGAACAGGCCCAGCACGGACTCGTGGTCGTCGAACCCGACCCAGTCGTTGGACCACGCGTCGATCACCTGGTTGTAGTTCAGGATGATGTAGGGCCGTTCGTCGAACGCGATCTGTTGCATCTGGTGCACGATCTCCAGACGCTTGGCCGGCTCGATCGCGAGGCCCTGTGCCAGATAGAGCTTGTCGTACGTGGGATCGTCGAAACCCGAGTCGCTCCAGCCACCCCACTGGGCCTTCGTCAGCACGGACAGGATGAAGTCCGGGTCGATCAGCGGGAACCAGTCCCACATCGCCAGGTCGAACTGGTTGTAGGTGTTGTCGTCGCCCAGGATCGCGGTTGCACGGCGTCGTTGTCCATCTTCCGCTGCGTGATCTGGATGCCGATCTTCTCGAACCCGTTCTGGATGATCCGGAACGCCGCGTCGCCCGCGCCCGTCTCGTCGCTCGCGAACAGGACCGTGTAGCTCATGGGATGGCCGTTCGCGACACGGATGCTGTCAGCACCCTTCGGCGTACCCGGCCTGATCCAGGAGCGCGTTGGCCTTGTCGATGTCGAACGGCAGTCCCTGGATCTGCGAGTCGTGCCAATCGCCGGTGGCGGGGGCGACGATGGTCGATCCCGGCTCGGCGTAGCCGAGCCACGCCGTCTTCACGATGGCGTCCCGATCGATCGCGTACTCCATCGCCTGCGGACCTTCGGGTCCAGGAGCTCGAGGTTCTCCGTCTTCTCCGGGCTCGAGTTGATGATGAAGTCGCGCAGCGTGATGCCCGGGCCGTTGTACACCGTGAGCGACGCGTCGCCCTTCAACGCTCGACTGCGGTGACCGGGACGTTGATGGCCGCCTGGATCTGCCCGTTCTGCAGGGCCGCCACCATGGAGTCGTCGTTGGAGAAGTACTGGAGCCCGAACCCGTCCATCGCCGGCTTGGGTCCGTAGAAGTTCGGGTTCCGCTGGAAGATCACCACCTGGTCCTTCTCGTACTTGGCCAGCTCGAACGGACCGCCGCTCACCAGGGGTTGGTCGGTCGGCTCGTTCGGGAACTGCCGGAGCGCCTTCCCGTCGCCGACCGCGTACGGCTGCCACACATGCTGGGGGAGGATCGAGATCTGCTGCAGGTTCGACAGGACGTTGGCAACCGGCGCCGAGTAGGTGAGGACGAGGGTGTCGTCGTCTGTGGCCTTCGCATCCGTCATGTGGGTGAGGCCGCCCGACAGGTTGGCAGCCGGCCCGTCGCCGATACTTGAGGATCGTGCCGAAGGTGAAGGCGGCATCTTTGGCCGTGAGGGGTTGTCCGTCCGACCATTCCGCGCCCGGCTCGGTATGGAAGGTCCACGTGAGCTCGTCCGCGGAGGTCTCCCACTCCTGGGCGAAGTCAGGGACGAACTCGAAGGTCTTCTCGTCGTACTGGACGAGCTGCGGGTAGATGTACTCGAAGGTCGAGTAGGAGTTCTGCTGGAAGGTGACGAAGGGGTTCAACGTATCGATGTTGGACAGCGTGCCCAGGATCAGGTGTCCGCCGGTATCGGCGTTGCTCTGGTCGCCGCCGCCGGTGCATCCCGACGCCACGATGGCCGCCACTGCGATCAGAGCCGCGAACCTCTTCGACATCCGCATCTGCCCCTCCCCGAGCCCACCCGAGAGCCCACCCCAACCGCAGCGAAACGGCATCGTGGCAGGACCCGCCTGAGATGTCGAGACAGGCCGCTTCAGCGGAGCGCGATCAGGGGAAGTCGATCGTCCGCCCGATCCCACGCTCGCGGGCTCGGTCGAAGCAGAGACCGCCGAGCGCCACGTCGTCCATCGCGATCCCCATGTTGAGGAACATCCGTCGTCCTTTCGACGGCACGGCCAGCCCCCCGGCAACCACCTGCGCGAGCTCGCCGTCAGGCTCCCGGAACCCCTCGAAATGCAGGTCCGCCACCGACGCGTACTGCCCGGGATCATCCACCACGTACAGCGCGGCACCGTTCGCGGCCTGCGCCGCCATCCCGTCGTCGTAGTCCACGGGGAGCAGCACCGCGTCGGGATCGGTGTTGGCCGCGGTGAGGTGAGGATCGAGCGTGACGGTCACGGCGGTCACGACGAGGTCGGCACCTTCGACAGCCTCCTCGGCGCTGCCGGCTAGGACGCCCTTCCGATCCCCGGCCAGGGCGAGCAACGCCTCGGACGCCTCCTCGCGAGCGTCGTAGACGCGCACCTCTTCGATCCCCGGGCGCAACTCGAGCAGCAGCTCCAGGTGTCGCCTTCCCTGCACGCCGGCACCCACGATCGCGAGGCGCCGCGGCTGGTCGGGAACGTGACGGAGCACCACACCCGACGCGCCGGCCGTCCGCATCTCGGTGATCCAGCCGCCGTCGATCAACGCCTGCGGACGCCCGGTCTCGGCGTCGGTCAGCAGGAAGACGCCGTAGATGTAGGGCAGTCCCTTCGCGCGGTTGCCTTCGAACCCGGCAACCCACTTGATCCCCACGCGATCCGAGCCACCCAGGTATGCAGGCATCGCGTTGATGAAGGCGTCGGAACGTGGATGCACCGCGGGCTTCGGCGGGTTCTGCACCAAACCTTTCGACTTCTGGAGGAACGCGTCGTCGAGCACGTCGACCACATCGGTCCACGTGATCCCCAGATCCTGCAGCTCCTCTCGTCCAAGGACGAGCATCGCTTACTTGTGGGTCGTGACGGTCTTGCTCGTGTCTGCCTTGCAGTCCGGGGTCTTGCCGACGCGCGCGTAGAACTTGCCGGACACGCCGGTGTTCCCCGTGTTCCACTCCGCACGATCGCCCGACAGGGACGCCGTGTCGCTGGCGATCTTGTCATCGACCTTCGGATCCTGCTCCGCACCCATCTGCTTGTAGACGACGACCTTGCGTCCCTCGGCACACTTCAGCGGCCTTGGACTCGACACGAACCCCGAGAAGTCGCCGGAGATCGCCTTGATCGTGACCTTGGTCTCCGCCGGTGCTCGGGCGATCGCGGCGCCGGCGAATGCCACGGCGCCGAACACGGCGAGTACGACGACAGCGGTGAGCGTTCTAGCTCTCATGGGTCCGTCCCTCCCTCAGGTGCTGGCTCGGGTGATTCCCAACGGGGGGCACCTGGAGGGGTGAGTCTGCCCTGGTTGGTGGGAGCGGTCAAACCGACTCCCGGTATCGGCCGAGCTAGCAGATCAGGTCCTCGATCTTGGCGGCGAGCTCGTCGGGGAAGAACGGCTTGGCGACGAACTCGTTCGCCCCCAGGGTCGCGCAACGCGCGCGCTCGGCCTGACCGGTCCTCGCCGAGAGGACCAGCACGGGGACGTCGCTCGTCCGCTCGTCCTCGCGCAGCCGCCTGAGGACCTCGAAGCCATCCATCCCGGGCATCATCAGATCCAGGACGACGGCGTCAGGGGTGTCGGCCAACGCGGCCTCGAGCCCGGCCTGGCCGGACTCCGCCTCCTGGACCTCCATGCCGGCCTGTCCCAGGTTCACGCGGCACAGCAGGAGGATGTCGGGCTCGTCGTCGATCACCAATACCTTGCTATCCATGTCCCACCATCCCCATTCCTTGCCCATGGTTTCGGCCTACAGCGAACGTGGCCGCATAGCCAGAAGGGATGGTCTTGGGCTGGTCACGACGACCCATGAACGGCCGAAGCTCCCGTGAACCGAAGTATGGTGGCGCGGGCGACGATGACCGCGAACGACGCGCTCGCACGAGGACGGGAGTCCTTCCGGCAAGAAGCGTGGAAGGGCGCCTATGAACGGCTGTCGGCCGCCCAACGGGACGGCTCGCTCACGCCCGAGGACCTCGAGCATCTCGCGGCGTCCGCGTACCTGGTGGGCGAGGATGCCGACAGCACCGATGCCTGGGCGCGGGCGCATCGGGAGCGGCTGGCGCAAGGGGAGATCCAGGGGCAGCACGCTGCGCCTTCTGGTTGGCGTTCCAGCTGTCGAACGCCGGAGAGTTCGCCACCGCAGGCGGATGGCTCGCTCGAGCGAAGCGCTTGCTCGACAAGGGACCGCGGGATTGCGTCGAGCGAGGCTATCTCCTCGTGCCCGACGCGCTACAGCGTCTGGAGGAGGGCGACGCCGCGGCCGCGGCGACCACCTTCAGCGAGGCGGCCGACATCGGGGAACGCCTCGGCGACGTCGACCTGGTCAGTCTCGGACGTCTCGGACTCGGACAGGCGCTGATCCGACTCGGGGAGACCGTCGAGGGCGCTACCCTGCTGGACGAGGTGATGGTCGCGGTGACGAACGGCGAGCCGTCTGCGATCGTCGCCGGAGTCATCTACTGCGCGGTGATCGAGGCCTGCCAAGAGATGTTCGACATCCGCCGTGCACAGCAGTGGACCGAGGCGCTCAGCCATTGGTGCGGATCCCACCCCGACCTGGTTCCATACCGCGGCCAGTGCTTGGTCCACCGCTCCGAGATCTTCCGTTTCCACGGGGACTGGTCCGATGCCCTGGTCGAGGCACAGCACGCGTGCGAACGTCTCTCCGACCCGCCCGGCCAGCCTGCCTTCGGCGCAGCCGCGTATCAACTGGCCGAGCTCCACAGGCTGGTCGGCGACTTCCCAGATGCGGAGGACGGTTACCGGCGAGCGCACGAACTCGGGAAAGCCGTACACCCCGGCCTCGCTCTCCTTCGTCTGGCGCAGGGTCGGGTGGAGGCGGCCGACGCGGCGATCCGCGGCGCGATCGACGACGCTCGGGAGCCCCTGGCCAGAGGCTCGTTGCTCCCCGCGGCCGTCGAGATCCTGCTGGCGACCGACGATCGCGACGCGGCGCGCGCTGCCGCCATCGAGCTGGGGGAGATCGCCGTCGACCTGGGCGCGCCGCTCCTGATCGCGCTCTCCCACCACGCCTCCGGTACCGTCGCGTTCGCCGAAGGTGACACCGGGTCGGCCCTCCGTTCGGTGCGTCTCGCTGCCGTCGCCCTGCACGGGTTGGATGCGCCGTACGAGGCCGCGCGCGCGGGGGTGGCGACGGCTGTCGCCAGCCGAGCGCTGGGCGACGAAGACGGCGCGGAGATGGAGCTGGATGCCGCGCGAAGGATCTTCCAGCGACTCGGTGCGGCGCCGGATCTGGCTCGCGTGAACCAACTCTCCGGGAGGCGGACGAGGGACGCGGGAGGACTGACGGGCCGCGAGGTGGAGGTGCTGGGCCTGGTGGCCACCGGCAAGACGAACCGGGCGATCGCCGAGGAGCTCGTGATCAGCGAGAAGACCGTCGCCCGCCACCTCAGCAACATCTTCACGAAGCTGGGCCTCTCGTCTCGCTCAGAGGCCACGGCCTACGCGTTCCAACACGATCTGGTCTGAGCACCTCTACGCGGTTCCACCCATCTAGGCACATCCCAGTTTGGGTATTCCTCCCGACGCCACGCCTCCGACGACCCCCTAGCGTGCGAGACAGGAGCCCGCCGGAGAACGGAGGATCTGATGCAGGAGCAGCGAACCGTGCAGGACCGTGAAGCCGTGGAGCGTTTCGACACGGTGATCATCGGCGGCGGACAGGCAGGGCTCGCCGTCGGTCACTACCTCGCGGAGCAGGACCGCTCCTTCGTGATCTTGGACGCCAGCGAACGGGTCGGCGATGCTTGGCGCAAGCGATGGGACTCACTTCTGCTGTTCACGCCGGCCCGTAACGACGGCCTCCCGAGGATGCGATTCCCAGGGCCCGGGGACGCCTTCGTCACCAAGGACCAGATGGCCGACTATCTGGAGTCGTACGCGTCGAGGTTCCGGCTTCCTGTCCGCAACGGCGTCACGGTCGACGGTCTCTCCAGGCAGGGGGGCCGCTTCGTCGTCTCGGCGGGCGAACAGCGATTCGAGTCCCGCAACGTGGTCGTGGCGATGGCGAACTATCAGCGTCCGTGGGTCCCTCCGTTCGCCGACGAGATCCAACCCGGGATCCTGCAGCTCCACTCCTCCGAGTACAGGAACACATCGCAGCTTCGGGAAGGCGGCGTGCTGGTGGTGGGAGCGGGCAACTCAGGCGCCGACATCGCGATGGAGGTCGTGCGGAGCCATGTGACGTGGATGGCCGGGGAGGACCATGGTCACGTCCCGTTCAGGATCGAGAGCCCGCTCGCGCGGATCCTTCTGATCCGGATGGTGCGCTTCATGGGTCACCACGTGATGACCGTTCGAACCCCGATGGGTCGGAAGATGCGCCCGGTGGCGCAGGCCGGCGGCCTGCCCCTGGTGCGGGTCAAACCGAAGGACCTGCTTGCCGCAGGGGTCCAGCGGACTCCCAGGGTCGTGGGCGTTCGGGAAGGACTGCCTGTCGTGGAAGGAGGTCAGGTCCTCGATGTAGCGAACCTCCTCTGGTGCACGGGGTTCCGCCCCGGCTTCTCGTGGATCAGCCTGCCGGTCCTGGGAGACCGTGGCGAGCCTATCCACGATCGCGGGGTCGTCGCCGGCGAGCCGGGCCTGTACTTCGTGGGCCTGAACTTCCTGTACGCGGCCACATCTGACATCGTCACGGGGGTCGCTCGAGACGCCGCGCATGTCGCCAAGCACATCGCCGCGTCAAGCGTCCTGGCCGAAGCGAAGGCATCCGCGCCCACGAGTTGAGGAGGCACGATTGCTCCGGACGCCGCTCCACGATCTGGTCGGTATCGATGTCCCGGTGATCCAGGCGGGGATGAGCATCTTCACGTCGCCGGCTCTGGCGGCCGCGGTGTCCAACGCGGGTGGGCTGGGGAGCCTAGGAGCTTGGCAACGGCCCCCCGAACAGCTTCGCCGCGACCTCGACGAGCTTCGGCGTATCACCGGCAGGCCGTTCGCCGTGAACCATGTCGTACCTGATCTCGACCCCGTCGGGTTCGAGGTCACGCTCGAGCTCGCGCCGGCGGTCGTGTCCTTCGCCCTCGACGATGCAGGTCCGCTCATGTCACGGGCGCATGACGCGGGGAGCCTGGTCATGCAGCAGGTCACCACCGTGCGGCAAGCTGAGGACGCGGCCGAGCACGGCGCTGACATCGTCGTTGCCCAAGGTGGAGAGGCCGGAGGCTTCGGGGGGAGCGTCGCCACGCTGGCGCTCGTTCCGCAGGTCGTCGATGCCGTCCGCCCGGTACCCGTCGTGGCCGCAGGCGGCATCGCCGATGGCCGCGGTCTCGCCGCCGCTCTCACGCTCGGGGCCGCGGGGGTGAACCTGGGCACCCGCTTCCTCGCCTCGGTGGAGGCGCCGGTGGACGACGTGTGGAAGCAGGCGATCCTCGACTCGGTTTCGGAAGCATGGATGCAGGTCGTTCCTGACGAACGCGAGCCGGATCCGGGGTCCCGTGGGTACGGGACCCGGTTGCGAGCGTTGAACACGAGAAACGAGGAGCTCCTGGTGGGAGGACAGAGCGCCGGCCTGATCCGCGACATCCTGAGCGCGGGGGACATCGTGCGCACCATCGGATCGGACGCCGAGCAGATCCTCGCCGATACGGTCAGCCGCCTCGCGTGACCGACGTCGGGGAAACCTGACCCGTCAGAAGTCTCGGCGTCCGTCGAAATGGCCGGCCGCCTCCGGCCGGGTCAGCTCGTAGAGGGCCAGTCGATGCCCACCCGGCGTCCGGAACGAACAACAGGGTCCGTGGGGGATCTCGAAGCTCCGCTCCCTCACCCATCCGGCGTCCTCCTGTCGGCTCAGCGTCGCACCCAGATCGTCCACGCGGTAGACGAGGATCGCATGGTCGCCCTCCAAGTGGTCGGTGAGCAGGATCAGGGGAGGGCCCGGCGCGAGTTCCACGGCGGCGACCCGGGCACCCATGCCCTCGACCGCGAAGACGACCCGGCCGCCCAGGACGTCAGTGAAGAACGCCAGATCGCTCACCACGTCATGGCTCGGCGTGTACAGGAAGTCGAGCTCCTGGAACGGAGGAGACTCGCGTTCGCTCTTAAGACCGCTCACGCGATCCAGCGTGCCACGGTTCGGGCCGCGACGTCGTCAGTCCTGTCGGGCCAGGCCGATGATGTGGTCTTGGGGGTCCGCGATCAAAGCGAACGTGACGCCGGGCACGCTGACGGGTTCCTGCACGACGCGGCCGCCCAGTCGTTTCGTGGTGGCCAGCACGCCCTCCATGTCCTCGACCCCGACGAAGAACGTGACGAGATCATCGTCCCCCTGTAGCGGGCTGATCGCCGTGTACAGGGCGTCGGGCACGCCGGTGTCGACGAAGGTGTAGCCGGGCAGGTCGCCCTCACGCGGGTAGGTCCACCCGAACAGCCCCCCGAAGAACGCTCGGGTGGCGTTGGGGTCCTTGGAACGGATCTCGGCATGAACGACGGGATGCGGCATGGCGGTCCTCCCTGACTCTGGCGTGCGCCCCATCGGCGCCTGCTACCCGAACGACGAACGGGCCCGGGTCATCTCGACAGATCACCCGAAGGTAGCGGCGATGAACTCGGCGGCGCCGATCACCGGCAGGTTCGTGTTCGCCCGCGGAGGGGTGGGAAGGATCGACGCGTCGGCGACGAACAACCCGGTCGTCCCATGCACGCGGCCGGTCTCCCCGACCACCGCTCCCGGATCGTCGGCGGGCCCAACGCGACACGTGCCGACGGGATGGAAGTATCCGCCCGCGTTTGCGCGGATCCAGGCCGCCAGATCGTCCGTGGGTCCAGGTGCGCGGTCCTCACCCACCCACGGGGCGAGCGCCTGCGTTCGTCCCAGGGTCCTCGCCAACTCGATCCCTTCGAGCAACACGCCAACGTCGTGCTCGCTCAGACCGGAGAAGGGTTGGGTGAGTTCGGGCAGGATCTCCGGGTCGGCCGACGGGAGCCGCAGGCTCCCCACCGACGTCGACTCCACCGCCCAGACGTTGAGCGTCACGACCGGTTGGTCGCGCGCCTCATCGAACCAACGGAAGGGCAGGATGTGGGTATCCCAATACGCATCCGAGCAGCTGCCGCTGCGGGCCTTGAGCACCAGGTGACCGTTCGTCGGTCCGGGCTTGCCCAGGGACGGATCGGTCGCGAACTCCACGAAGGCGGACGGATGGTCCATCAGGTTCTGTCCCACGCCTGCGAGGGGGACCGTCACGGGGATGCCGAGCCTCTCGAGCTCTTCGGAGGGCCCGACGCCGCTCCGCTGGAGGATCGCTGGGGAGAGATAGGTCCCCGCGCAGAGGATCACGGTGCCCGCCCCCACGCGACGCTCGCCGCCCTCGCCGTGCATCCTCACGCCGGTGACGGTGGTGCCCTCGAACTCCACTCGCTCTACCGAGGTGTCCGCAGCGATCGACAGGTTCGTTCGGGAGCGCGCCGGATCCAGGTAGGCGAAGGAGGTGTTCCACCGAACGCTGCCCACGATGTTCTTCGGCGAGGGGGCCACCCCGGGCCGCCAGTCCGGGACGTTCAGACCGTCCAGCACCGGATAGCCGACCTCCTCGCACGCCTGCAGGAACGGTTCCGCCATCGTCCCGTGTTCCTCCAGCGATGGGACCCGGGTCCGGAGCTGCTCCTGCGCGCGCTCCAGGTACGGTCGCTGCTCCTCGAACCCCCAGAGCCGGCCGGCGAGCTCGGCCCAGCGCGCGTGATCGGCTGGCGCGGCCCACGCCACGATGCACAGGTTGTGGCTCGAGCACCCACCCAGGATCTTCGCGCGCGCCGCGGAGTCGCCTCCGGCGAACCCCCAGTCGTGAGACTCGATCGCGATGTCGCGTCCGTCCACGATGTCGTCCGGCCAACGTCCGTCGTCGTACGCGCCGTAGTCGGGTCCCGCTTCGATCAACAGCACCCTGCGGGAGGGGTCCTCGGAGAGCCGGGATGCCAGGACGCACCCTGCGCTGCCTCCGCCGACCACCACCACATCGAACGCATCGACCATCGTGGGAAAAGCCTAGTCCGAACAGGGTTCCCGACAGATCCGCTGTCTTCCCTTGCGAGAGCTTCTCCGTGACGTGACAATCCGCCCGTGACCGGCGACGCCCCCACGAGCCCTCCGCCCCCGCTTCCTCCGCCCCCCTCTGATGTGGGAGGCGTCGGCGTGGGGTTCCCGGCTCCCGAGAAGCCGGATCGTTCCTCCCACGTCGGTCGGACGCTGGCGCTGGTCGCGCTGGGGATCGCGATCCTGATCGTGATCGCCTTCGTCGTGGCCCCCTGGGAATCGGAGCCCGAAGGTTCGAAGACCGGTGCCTCGGTGGTGCCCGGGGGCTCGGCGCACTTCGAGGGTCACGATGTGGCGTTCGACTATCCCGCCGGATGGGTCCCCGATCCGGAGGGTCAGGATCTGTTCGGGATCGAGGACCTGCGACGGTCCTCCGTGTGGCTCGAGGCATTCGGCGGCCCTGGGTCCGACCTGATCGTCGTGGCGTGGCTCGATCGCGGTCGGGCCATCTCGCCCGCGGTGATGGCGAAGAACAAGGATGCCTTCGCCCGTCAGACGAAGCAGACATCGGGCAGGCCCATCGTTGAGCCGGCCGCGGTCGCCGAGCACGCCGGGTCGATCGCGATCCGCTACGTTCTGGGGCCCGGGGGTCAGGGCGACGTCAGCACCACGACGGACGTGAACCTGCTGTCGGCCGGCGACGCGGTGATCGTCGTGCGTTGCGACTACCCGGACGGGGATCCGAACGACGTCGCCGCCGCGTGCAACCGACTCCTGGAGACGTTCGAGCTGACGTCGACGGGTCCGGTGCCCGTGGCGGCGATGCCGCCGAACGAGGTATCGCCATCCGCCAGCGATGACACACTTGCCTGGGTCGAGCTCGAAGGGAAGAAGGCGCAGGGATCGCTCGTGGTGCGCGACGGGGCGTCGGAGGCGGCGACGATCGATGTGGGCGGTCCCGTCACGACGGCGCACCTGGAGGTCGACGGACGCCGGATCGCCTACACCCGATGGGTCAAGGGCGAGGCGACGTCGCCGGTGGGCGTGTACGACCCGGACGCCGAACGCTCCGTCCACCTCCCGGAGCGCATCCAGGTGGCCGGGCCGACCCCGGCCTTCATCTCCGGTGACTCCCTGCTCTACGCCCGCCTGCTCCGGCCGCCGGATCCGAAGGACGGCATCGAGATCGTGCTGGCGGACCTGGAGACGGGTGAGGAGAGGGTGTTGGCGAAGACGAAAGACGAGTACATGCAGCCCGGCGGTCTCGCGGGCGACTTCGCCGTGTGGTGGCGGTGTCCCGAGAGCGGGGCATGTGATGTCTTCCGCCACCAACTCTCGACCGGGGAGACCGTCAAGGTCCCCCGGCCGACCGGGGCGAACTACCATGCGGCCGTGATCCCCGACGGCACCGTCTACTACGTCAACGGCCATCCTACCAAGTGTGGGATCGGCACCCAGATGCGGCGGTTCGATCTGGACGGGACCGTGACCACCCTCGCGAACTTCCCCGACGGGTTCGAGGTGTGGGGAACCTTCGCCGATCCCGAACCGGCGGGCACGGCCGTCTACTTCCAGCGCGTCTGGTGTGGTCTCGGGGAGATCGATGCCTACCGGCTGATCGATGGGTAGGCGATCCCGGCCGTGGACGGCCAGCCGATCGAGATCTGCTCGCCGGGGCTGATCGGGTCCCTCACGCGGAGCCGGCAGTCCCCGACGGGCGTCGTGGTGAGGATCTCGAAGTAGGACCCGAAGAACGAGCACGTCTCCACGGTCCCTTGGAGGATGCCCTGCCCCTCGCGTGCGACCTCCAGCTCTTCAGGACGCAGGAGCACCTGCACCTCCTCCCCGTTCGACACCCCCGCGTCGGAGGCCTGGAACCGTCGTGCGGCCACCTCGACCTCCACGCTTCCCCCTTGCGTCGAGATCGCGGTTCCGGGGAAGAACGACCCCGCACCCACGAACCGGGCGGTGAACAGCGTCGCGGGAGAGCGATAGATCGTCTGCGGGTCCGCGACCTGCTCCAGCCGGCCCCGGTTCATCACGCCCACCAGTTGCGAGATGCTGAGCGCCTCATCCTGATCGTGGGTGACGAACACGAAGGTGGTACCGAGCTCCTGATGGATCCTCAGCAGCTCCTCGCGGAGGGCGAAGCGCACGTTTCGATCCAGCGCACTGAGCGGCTCATCCAGCAGCAGGACGCGAGGACGGTTGATGAGCGCCCTGGCGACGGCCACGCGCTGTGCCTGCCCGCCGGAGATCTCCGAGGGGTACCGTGACTCCATCCCCTCGAGGCTCACCAGGCGGACCATGGCCGCGACCCGCTCGGCGCGCTCGCCCGCCGACGGCCGGTCGCTCCTGGCCTGGGTGGTCAACCCGAACCCGATGTTCTCCGCGATCGTCATGTGGGGGAACAGGGCGTAGTTCTGGAACACCATGTTGAACGGCCGGCGCTCGGGTGGCGACGTCGTGATGTCCTCCCCGTCACTGGACACCGTCCCCCCCCGGTCGGGCGGCTCCAGGCCCGCCACGATCCGAAGCAGGGTGGTCTTGCCGCATCCGCTGGGTCCCAGCAGGCTGAAGAACGACCCGGGGGGGATCTCGAGGTCGAGGGCATGGAGCGCCGTGACGTCGCCGAAGCGCTTGGAGACACCCGCGATCGAGACGGCACCGGCCGCCACCTAGGCCACCGCCGCCAGCTGGTCCACCTGCAGCTGGGCGGCCTGGCGCTGCGATCGACGTCGTTGGGTGACCAGGGCGATCGTGACCGCGATCCACGGCACCAGGAGCAGCACCGTCGCCACCGCGTTGATGGACGGATCGATCGTCCGGCGCAGCCGCGAGAGCACGAACAGCGGCAGGGTCTGCCGCGTCCCCGAGGTGAAGTTCGTGATCAGCACCTCGTCGAACGAGATCGAGGCGGCGATCACCATCGCACCCAGGATGGAGGGTCCGATCAACGGGAACGTGATCCTGCGCAGCACCATCGTCGGCTTTGCCCCCAGATCGCGGGCCGCCTGCTCCACCGCCAGATCGTAGTTCCGCAGCCGGGCGCCCACGATCAGGATCACGAACGGGGTCGTGATGATGACGTGGCCGGCGATGATCGTGTACATCGACGGATCGATCGCGAACGTCTTCATGGCCGCCACCAGGGCGATCCCGATGAACAACGGCGGCATGAGCACCGGGAGCCGCGAACCGCTCTCGAGCCACCGGATCAGCCGGTTCGGTCGGCGCGTGATCGCGAAGGCAGCCATCGTGCCGATCACCCCCGAGATCACGGCCGTCCACAGCGCAGCCCAGGCGCTCGTGGCCAGACCCGAGCGGAAGGCAGGCTCGCTGAAGATCAGTTGGAACCATCGGAAGGACAGTCCCTGCGGTGGCCAGCTCAGGTTGCTCCCGCCATTGAGGCTGTACAGAACCACCACGGCCAGAGGCAGGTAGATGAACACGAACAGCACCGTGGCGACGATCGTGAACCACGGCGAGCGGCGTCTCATCCCGTGTGCCTCGGCAGCAGACCGGCTGCGCGCATGCCCAGCCGCAGGCACACGACGAGCACCAAGAACAGGGCGATCATCACGAACGCGATCGCCGCGCCGAGCGGGTAGTTGAGTGCGGTCGTGAGCTGGTCCGCGATCAGCGTCCCGAAGGTGGCGCTCGATCCGATCCCGCCCAGGAACACGGGCGTGATGTAGTCGCCGGCCGACAGGAAGAACACGAACAGGGCGGCGCCAAACAGGGCGTTGCCCGAGAGGGGGAGCATGATCCGGCGAAGGGACATCCACCTTGAGGCGCCCAGATCGCGGGCGGCAGATTCGAGACCGGGTGATATCGAGGTGAGGCTCGAGTACAAGACCAGCGTCGTGAACGGCAGGAAGAAGTTGACCTCTGCCGTCACCACCGCCACCCGCGAGAACAGCAGGATGCCGAGCGGCTGGTCGGTGACGTGGGCCGCCTGCAGCAGCGAGTTGAATATCCCGTGCTCGCCCGACAGGGTCCGCCAGGAGTAGATCAGGGCGAGGTAGCTCCCCATCAACGCGATCACGACCGCGACCAACAGGATCCCGCGATGGCGGGCGCGGAAGACCAGGTAGTAGGCCAACACGTAGCCGCCGACGACCGCGAGCAGAGCGGTGGGGGCCGCGATCAACAACGTGTTCACCGCGTACTTCCGGTACAGGGCGGTCGTGAGCGTGCGGTGATAGTTGTCGAGCGTGGCGCCGGGAACCACTTCCAGCAGGTGCAGGTGGAAGAAGGAGAACGCGAACAGCAACGCCACCGGGACCGCGACGCCGAACAGCAGGAGCGCCCCGGCCGGGCTGATCAAGAACGCGGCCAGGCGTCGGGAGAGGGTCAAGCTCGCAACCGGACTCGGTCTACGAGCCCTTGACCTCCTCCCACGTCGTGATGACATCGTCGTAGGTGGCCAGGTCGCCGTCGGGCTCCTGCGGGAACCCGCGGTTGAACGTCAACGTGTTCTCCAGGTAGTTGTCGATGTCGTCGTAGGGGTACATCGACTTCGCCTTCGGCGTCAGGAGGGGAACCGCTGCGGCCACGCCGGGACCCTGCAGCAATTCACTGTTGGCCGCCGCGTTGACCTCCGGATCCAGCAGGTGGTTCACCATCGCGAAGGCGTTCTGCGGGTTCGGCGAGGTCGACGTGATGAAGGCCGTGTCCGCCCAGCCGATGGCGCCCTCCGACGGGATCACCGTCTTCGTCTTGACCCCCTTGTCGGCGGTGATCGAGTCCATGAACAGCAGGCCGACCACCATGTAGTCCACGTCCTCGGAGACCAGGAGCGAGATCGAGTCCCCGATGCTGGGGGCGAGCGCCTTCATCTGTCCCCGGAGCTTGACCAGGTAGTCCTTGACCGGGCCGTTGAGCTGATCGATCGTCAGACCGTCCGGATCGATGCCGACCGCGATGGCCCCGAGCGCGACGTTGTTCAGCGCGCTGTCGATGGTGGAGACGCGGCCCTTGTACTGCGGATCCAGCAGGTCCTGCCAGCTCTTGGGCTCGGGGACGTTCGAGGTGTTGTACGTCACGCCGGAGTATCCCCAGGTCCACGGGGCCCCGTTGTAGGTGCCGTCGTCGTTCTTCCACGGGTCGACCTTGAACGCGGGCATCAGCCCGTCGAGTCCCGGGACCTCGTCCACCGTCATCGGGGCGATCAGGCCCAGATTGTTGTAGTCGGTGAGCACGACGTTGTCCCCGTAGGACACATCCCACTTGTCGCCGCCCGGACCCTTGAGGACCGTCGGCACTTCCTCCGGACCGGTGATGTATTTGACGTTCACCTTGATCTCGTTGGCCTTGAACCAGTCGGTGAGGTCGCCGGCCGTGTCGTACCCCTCCCAGGAGTAGAGGTTGAGATCGCCACCGACCGGGGGAAGCGCGCTCGGGGTTGCGGCCGCCGAAGTGGGCGATGAGCCGGAATCGCTGGACAGACCGCAAGCGGCGAGCAGCGTGGCAGCGGCCGCCCCGCCGGTCATGGCCAGGAACCGCCTCCGGTCCATCAGGAACTGCAACTCGCGATCACGTGCGTCGCCCATGGTCCCCCCTCTGCGCATACGCCCCGGAGCTGGTCTGGTGGCATGATAACCTGCCGACCAGACGCGGAGTCAATGCAACTCCCACCTGCTCCTACGTGGCGCGTCGCGCCTCCGGCCTCAGACCTGGTCCAGGTAGCGCGCCCTCTCCCAGTCCGTGACGGTGTTGCGGAAGGCGGCTTCCTCCCGGCGCCCGTTCACGGCGTAGGTCTCCACGAAGACCTGGCCCACCAGATCCTTGCCGAAGGCGCTCCCCTCCAAGCGGGTGATCGCCTCCGTGAGCGTGGTCGGGAACCGTTCGAGCGTGGGGTCCTGGTAGGCGTCGCCCTCGATCGGCTCGGGTGCGGACAGCGATCGGGCGATGCCATCGCTGCCTGCCGCGATCGCACCGGCCGAGATCAGGTACGGGTTGGCGTCCGACGATGCCATGCGGATCTCGAGTCGCCGGGAGTCCGCTTCGCCGGCCGGGATCCGTATCGCCGCCGTGCGGTTGTCGAGCGCCCACGACAAGCGGTTGGGGGCGAACGTGTAGTCCTTCAGACGCTTGTAGGCGTTCACCGTCGGCAGGTTGATCGCCGTGAGATCCATGGCGTGTTCGAGCACCCCCGCGACGAACGATCCGAACAGGTCGTCTCGTGTCGCGAACAGGTTCTGATCGCCGCCCACCGCCCGCAGGCTCAGGTGCAGGTGATGACCGCTGCCGTCCGCACCGTCGAAAGGCACCGGCATGAACGTCGCCTTCAATCCGTGCCGCTGCGCCACCAGCTTCGTCACGTATCTCAGGATGGTTGCGTTGTCGGCATTCTCGATGGGCGATGACGGTGAGATATTGATCTCCATCTGGCCGAACCCGCCCTCGGTCTGACTCGATTCCACCGGCACGCCCGCGCCCAACAACGAGGAACGGATCTCCCCGATCACAGGCTCGTATTCGGCGCCGCGCGTCATCGACCAGCAGCGGTGATCCCGGTCGATAGGCTCCCCGTCCTCCGTCAACAGGTAGAACTCGAGCTCGGAGGCGATCCACGCCGCGTAGCCGAGTTCCTCGAGCCTGTCCGCGTGCCGTCGAAGGATCCCGCGCGTGGCGAGCGGGTGCGGTGCGCCGCCGGGCTCCTCGAACGCATCCATCATGCAGAACGCCGCTGCCGGCGCCCAAGGGGCGGGCCGCAACGTGTGGAGATCGGGTGCCACATGCATGTTGGGGAAGCCCGTGTCGGCGCTCGCGTACGGGGTCGCCTCGATCTGGCCGATCGGGTTCCACGTGAACGCGGCGTTGGGCATACTGAGCCCCCGCTCCGCGGCGCGCAGGAACACGTCTTTCGGCATCCGCCGGCCCACCAAGGTCCCCCAGGTGTCCGGGAAGCAGCATTCGACCGTTTCGATCGAGCTCAGCGTTCGCTCGATGTCGTCTCTGCCCACGCGAAGCTCCTTTCCCGCGGCGGTCGGAGGATATACCCGTGGGCAGGCCCGCCACGAAGCGCTGATATCATCTGGTCTGCTCACCATATATCTACGACCCAGGGGCGGGGACCATGCGGAACGAAGCGGTCGAAGGGGTTGTGGGCAAGGCGGGCATCGTGACGGGAGCCGGCCGCGGGATCGGCCAGGGGTGTGCTGCCGAGCTGGCCTCCCACGGCGCCAGTGTGATGCTGGCCGATCTGAACGAGGATCGACTCGCCGAGACCGCGGCCAGCATCGAGAGTGCTGGCGGAACCGCCGCCACCCAGGTGTGCGACGTCCGGGAGTGGGCGAGCGTGGAGCACCTCGCCCGCGCCTGCATCGACACCTTCGGACAGATCGACTTCGTGGTAGCCAACGCGGGCATAGGCAGCTACAGCGCCATCGACACGGGCGACCCGGAGTCCTGGAAGAGGGTCGTGGAGACCAACTTCCTGGGCGTGTTGCACACGGTCCGAGCCACCTACCCCCGTATGAAGGAACGGGGCGCCGGGCACATCGTGCTCATGGCATCGATCGCGGGCCGCCAGACGTGGGTGGGGGAGCCGGTCTACATCGCCACCAAGTGGGGTGTGGTGGGGTTCGGTTGGGCGCTGCGGAAGGAGGCGATGCCCCACAACGTGCGCGTGACGATGATCGAGCCCGGCATGGTGGACACGCCGCTCCTCCTGGAGACCCCGGAGGGCCGCAGCGAACTCGAACGGTTCGCCGCGTTGTCGATCGACGACGTGGCGCGCGCTGTTTCCTACGCGCTCTCCCAGCCCGAAGGGGTCGCCGTCACCGAACTGATGATCACGCCGGTCGGTCCCGAACTGTAGGCGGGGTCGTCGATGACCTCGACCCAGCCGTGCCGCCAGCATCGCGGCTCACCGGAGGGCGATCAGGACGTGGTCGGCAGGTCGCTCGACGAGGTGACGACCCCGGCCTTGGTGCTCGATCTCGAGATGGCTCGCCGGAACGTCGACGCGATGGCGACGCGGATCGCCGGACTGCCGGCCGGGCTACGTCCTCACATCAAGGCCCACAAGAGCGCGGAGATCGCACGGATGCAGATCGAGGCGGGTGCGCTCGGTGTGACGACGGCAACCGCGGCCGAGGCGGTCGCGATGGCCGAGGCGGGCGTGGCCGATGTCTTGGTGGCGAACCAGGTCGTCTCTATCCCCGCGATGACCCGGCTCGCGAGCGCTGCGGGCATGGCGCGGATCCATGTCGCGGTCGACGACGCGGGCAACCTCGCGGAGCTGGGCCGGGCGGCCTCGGCGGCCGGGGTCGAACTGGGGGTCCTGGTCGAGCTGGACGTGGGGCTGGGGCGCGGCGGGGTGCGGACCGTGGATGAGGTCGCCCCCTTGGCGGATCGCGTGTCGGGGACGCCCGGTGTGAGTTTCGACGGGGTCTACGGCTACGAGGGCCATTGCGCGAGCGAGCCCGATCCCGTGCTACGAGCGACCGAGGTGGCGCGGAGCATGGAGCTCCTCGCGGCAGCCGCGCGCAGCTGTCGAGACGCGGGCTTCGACGTGAGGGTCGTGTCGGCCGGCGCGACGGGCACGTTCGAGCTGACCGGTGCTGCTCCGGAGGTGACCGAGGTCCAGGCGGGGTCCTACGTGTTGATGGATCGATTCCACGCGGGGTTGGTCGAGGGGTTCGGATCCGCGCTCACGGTGATGGCCACGGTGATCGGTCGCCACGACGATCTGGTCGTGCTGGACGCGGGGCGCAAATCGGTCGATGTGGGACTTCGACCGCTCGAGTCGCCCGATCCGCGGGCTGTGGTCGAGTTCGTCCATGAGGAGCACGTCGGCTTGCGGTTCGACGGGGAGCCCCCGTACGCCTTCGGCGAGCGGGTCCGGATCGTCCCCGGCTATGCACCGACCACCGTCAACCTGTTCGGGACCTACGTCGTGGTCGAGGGGGACCGGGTGGTCGACGTGTGGAAGGTGCTCGCCCGGCATGGGACCCCGTGAGGGCCGGCCCGCTCACCGCCGAACATCGCCGTGCGGCACTCTCCGATGTCCGGTGGGGGGACCTGGAGCTCGCCTCGTCCATCTTCGTCACCGTCCGCGATGAGGGGTGGGGCAGCTTGCGTCCGAGCGTCCGCAGGGTCGCTCTCCACGACCGATCCGATCGATTCGAGCTCCGGCTCGAGGCCACCCACGGGGACGACGCGTTCGCTTGGCGCGCGATCGTCAGCGGCGGGCGCGACGGGACCCTGGTGTTCGACATGGAAGGCGAGGCGCTCCGTGAGTTCGTGTACCGACGGATCGGGATCTGCGTGCTGCACCCGTGGGCGACATACGTGGGTGCGTCGTACGAGGCCGATGGGTTGGGCGACCGTGTGAGCGGAACGTTGCCCCGGGACATCGCGCCACAGCCGCTCGTGGGCGGCCACTACCAGCCGTTGATCCCGGCGTTCAGGCAGCTCCGGATCGCCTTCCCGGGATCAGCACGCGCGTCGTTCTCCTTCGAGGGCGAGGACCACGGGTACGAGCTGGAGGACCAGCGGAACTGGACCGACGCCTCGTTCAAGACCTATCCCACCCCGCTGGCCGACTCATCGGCCCGGACGATGCGCGAAGGTGAGCGCCGATGGCAGCGGCTCACGGTTCGGGTCGAGGGGCCGACGGACCAGACACAGCGTTCGGAAGGCCCGACCGTGCTGACGGTGGGTGCGGGAAGCGAGCGGGAGTTGCCCTCGATCGGGCTGACCGTCCCTTCCGTGCCCGTCGAGCCCGAATGGATCCGCTCGTTGGCGCCGGCCCATCTCCGGGTGACCGTTCGCCCCTCGGTGGACGAGGAGGTCCTCCACCCCGCCGCATCGCTGGCGCGGTTGGCCGAGGTGCCGCTCGAGGTCTGCTTGTTGGTCGAGGACCCCCACCCTGCGCTCGCGACGATCGCCTCCGTGCTCGCCGATGCTCCGGTTGTGCGCGTGTTGGTCCTGTCCCGTAGCGGGGAGAGCACCGGCGGCCCGTTCGTGTCCAGGTTCAGGGGCGCGCTGCATGGGGGATCTGCCGTGCTCGTCGGCGGCACCTGCTCCCACTTCTCAGAGCTGAACCGCGCCGTGCCGGACTTGGCGGGCCTGGACGGGATCGCCCTGGCGATGAGCCCGGCGGTGCACGACGACGACGAGCGCGCGATGGTGGAGACGCTCGAGGTCCAGACGCAGGTCGTGCGGCGGGTGCGCGCGCTCTGCGGGGGCCTTCCCGTGACGGTGTCCCCGGTCACCCTGGCGGTCCACGGTTCAACGGGCGACGAGCAGGTGGACCCTCGGGTCAAGTCGCCGTTCGGGAACGCGTGGACCGTCGGTTCGGTCTCGGCGCTCGCCGACGGCGGGGCCCGGTCGGTCACGTTGCACGAGGCGCTGGATTGGACGATCCTGGGCGCGGATCCGCTCATCCGCGCTGTCCGGCTCCTGACCGCGCGTGGGGGGCGTCGCCTCCTAGACGTGGGCTCGAGCGAACCTCGGCGGGTGCGCGCTATCGCGACCGAGGGAGCCCCACCCGTCCTGGTCAATCTCACCCCGGATGAACAGCGTGTCGTGGTGCAGGCGCAGGATCGTACGGAGGCGGCGCTGGCGCCCTACGAGGTCGCGCTGCTCGACGGTAGATCGCGGTAGTGGGGTTCCACGGACGTGACATGCTCGAGCATGCGGAGCCGAGCGAGCTCCCCGTCACCCGAAGCGATCGCGTCGCGGATCTTCGAGTGCTGTTCCAGTTCCCACGCCGCGAAGCCTTCCGTGGTCTGGTAGAGCTGCGGTCCGAGCTCGAAGGCGAGCCGGAAGAACGGTCGAACCACGTTGGCCAGGACGCGATTGTGGGCGGCGTCCGCGACCACCAGATGGAACTTGGACGCCTCCACGACGGGTCGCTCGAACTCGTCGAGACGGGCACGGTGTTGGTCCAGGACCTCCTTCATCGCGGCGAGGTCCTCCTTCGTGCGGCGCTCCGCTGCGAGCCGAGCCAGTTCGACCTCGATGAAGCGGCGGGCCTCCAAGAGCTCCGGCGTGATGACCTTGGACTCCTCCGCGGGATCGTGCGGGATCGGCGGAGGCTCGGCGACGAACACGCCCTGTCCGTGGCGGATCTCGATCACGCCGATCATCGCGAGTCCGTTCAGCGCCTCGCGGACGGTCGACCTCCCGCATCCCAACTGCTGGGTCAGCTCTCGCTCGGACGGGAGCCGCGTCCCCGGCGGCAGGTCCTGCACGGCCGCCAGGATCTGTTGGGCAACGGTCTCGGCCAGCTTCTGACGTGGCGCCTGGCCGATCTTCAGGGCTCGTTCGTCCACGTGGCGAGTCTAGCCTCTCACTCCGTCGACCCCGGTCCGGCCCGCTCGATCAGCTCGATCTGGACCCCGTCGGGATCGAAGATGTACGCGCCCTTACCTCCCGCGTACGCCCCCTTCTCCATGGCGACCGGCTCGTCCGTCCGCGAGCGCACGCCGGCGTCTCGCAGCTCGGCGAGGGTGGCGTCCAGATCGTCGACGAGCAACGAGAGGTGGGATCGCCCCGGCTCGTTCTCCGCTCCCGGCGGCACGGGCATGCCCGTCGGGCGGTGGTACTGCATGATCTCGACGGTTCCCCCGCCGGGGATCTTGAGCTCGGCCCATTCGATCTTCGTGTCGTCCAGGGCCACGAGTCGATCGATGTGCTCCCACTCGATCACGCCGCGCCCCACCTCTTCCAGGCCCAGCAGGTCCCGCCAGAACCCCAGAGAGCGCTCGATGTCGCTGACCGTCGCTCCGAAGTGATCGATCCCGGTGACGCTCGCCATGATCCCTCCGTTGGGCAACTGTTCAGATAACCTGCTGACCTGCGAACGATGCTACCATCCGCGCCATGCGGACCGACACCTCGTCGCGCACGGCGACGTTCCAGCGGCTGGTCACGATCCGGCGGTTCGAAGAAGAGGTGCGTCGGCTGCAACTGTCGGCCACGATCGAGGGCGCGGTGCACCTGGCGACCGGGCATGAAGCGGTGAGCGTCGGCGTGGGGTCGGCCGTGGGGCCGGGCGATTGGGTCACCTGCACGTATCGAGGCCACGGCCACGCGCTCACCCGGGGTGTCCCGCCGCGCGCGCTGATCGCGGAGATGCTGGGCAGGAGCACGGGGATCTGCGGCGGTCGCTCCGGATCCATGAACATCGTGGCCCGCGAGTATCGGCTGCTGGGGTCGTTCGGCATCATCGGCGGCAGCATCGCTGCGGCTACCGGTGCAGCGCTTTCGCTACGAGGGAAGGACGCAGCCGCGGTGGCGTTCTTCGGGGACGGTGCGGCGAACCAGGGGTACTTCCTGGAGTGCCTGAACCTCGCCTCCGTGCTCAACCTGCCCGTGCTGTACGTCTGCGAGAACAACCTGTACAGCGAGTACACGCGCACCGACCAGGTGACGGCGACCCCGATCGCCGAGCGGGCGCGTGCGATGGGCATACGGGCCTCCTTGGTCGACGGGATGGACGTGCGAGCGGTGGGAGAACTGGCGGAGACTTCGCTCCGAGCCGTTCGCGCCGGTGAGGGACCGATGTTCATCGAGGCGGAGACCTACCGCTTCGTGCCCCACAGCCGCGCCGACCCGATCACCTACCAACCCGATGACGAGGTCGCAGCATGGACGGCCCGCGACCCGATCACGCAGGAGCGTGCACGGCTGATCGAGCAAGGCCTCCCGCCGGCAGACCTGGACGAAGTGGAGCGCCGGGTCGAGGAGGAGATCGAACGGGCGATCCGGGACGCCTTCGACGATCCGTTCCCCGAGGCGGACTCGATCCTGGACGCGGAGTTCGCATGAGCGTCGCGGAGGCACACGAGGAGCAGGTGTCGATCCGGGACGCGTTGCACGCAGCCTTGATCGACGAGCTCTCCTCCGATCCTTCGGTGATCGTGCTGGGTGAAGACGTCGCGGCGCCGGGTGGCGTCTTCCAGGTGACGCGCGGACTCCTGGAGCGCTTCGGTCCCGAACGGGTGATCGACACGCCCATCTCGGAGATGGCGCTCGCGGGCGCCGGCTTCGGTGCGGCGATCACGGGTTCGCGCCCGGTGGTCGAGATCATGTTCGCGGATTTCGTGCCGTTGGCGATGGACTCGGTGATCAACCAGGCGGCGAAGTACGCGTTCGTATCGGGCGGGCAGGGGAGCGTGCCCATGGTGATGCGCTGCGCCGTGGGTGGCGGCGCCAGGATGGGCGCGATGCACTCGCAGATGCCCGTCTCGTGGTTGCTCGGCGTCCCGGGCCTCAAGATCGTGGCTCCCAGCGATCCCGCATCCGCCTACGGGCTGCTGCGCGGGGCGATCCGCGACGACAACCCCGTCGTCTTCCTCGAGCACAAGATGCTCTATTCCGAGAAGGGTTCCTCCTGGGAGCCCGAACCGATGTCCCTGGGCCGGGCGTCCGTCGTGCGTCGGGGGGGCGACCTCACGATCGCCTCGGCGATGCGGACCGTGCGGGATGCTCTCGATGCCGCGGGAAGGTTGTCGGCCGATCATGGGATCGAGGCCGAGGTCGTCGATCTGCGGTCCCTGCGACCGCTCGATGTCGAGACGCTGAGCGCATCCGTCGCCACCACGAGCCGCGCCCTGGTCGTCGAGGAGGGGCCGCGGACCGGTGGCTGGGCGGGCGAGGTGATCGCGGCTCTGACCGAGGCATGCTGGGGCGAGCTGGACGAGCTGTGGAGGCTCACCTCGCCAGACGTGCCGACCCCGTTCAGCGCACCGCTCGAGGACGCCTATCTGCCGCGGAGCCAGGCCATCGTCGATTCCGTCCTGCAGCACACCTGATGAGCCAGGTCAGCGGCGAGCAGCGACCGCGACCAGCGCGGCCTCGACCACGGCATCGGCCGTGAGGCCGTGGGTACGCGCCACGTAGGGGTTGGATCCGAACGAGCAGAACTCATCGCGGACCCCCACGGGCTGCACCGGGACCGACATGCCATCGGCGACCAGCGACTCCGCGACGGCGGAGAACAACCCCCCCATGATCGTGTGGTTCTCCGCCGTGACGAGCGTGCCGGTCTCTCGGGCGAACGACCGGATCCCTTCGGCGTCGAACGGCTTGACGGTGGAGATCTTCAACACGGCGGCCGATACCCCGCGCTCGGCCAAGGTCGCGGCCGCGTCGAGCGACTGACGCACCATGATGCTGCTCGCCACGATGCCCACGTCGGTGCCCTCCCGCAGGAGCTGGGCCGGGCCGATCTCGAAGCGATGCCCCGCCCGGTCGACGTCCCCGGTTTCCCGTCCCAGCAGTTGGCGCAGGTACACCGGCCCTTCGTAGTCGACCGCCGCTTCGGTCGCCTCCCGCATCTCATGGTTGTCGCACGGATCCAGCACGGTCATGTTCGGCAGTGCCCGCATGTGGGCGAGGTCGTCGATCCCCTGATGGGTGGGACCGAAGGTCGAGTAGATCCCGGGCAAGGCCGCGACGATCTTGACGTTCGCGCGGTTCAGCGCGCACTGGATCGCGATGAAGTCGAGGGCCCGCCGCGTGGCGAACACCGCGAACGTCGTCGCGACGGGAACGAAGCCGGCCTTCCACAGTCCGGTCGCCACCGAGATCAGCGTCTCCTCCGCCATCCCCACGTTGACGAACCGATCCGGGAAGCGCTGGGCGAAAGGGGTGAGACCGGTGATGCCGGCCACGTCAGCGGACAGGGTCACCACGTCCGATCGTCGTTCGCCGATGGCCAGCATCGCCTGTCCGAAGGCCCCGGACTTCTCGAGGGTGATCGGGTCCACGCTCGGGTGGACGGCTGGTGCGCCGGCGCTCATCCGAACTCCTCCAACTGCACGGCCACCGCGTTCCATTCGTCGTCGTCCACGCGAACGAAGTGATTGCGGTCGCGTTCCATGATCAAGGGGACGCCTTTCCCCAAGGTGGTGTGACAAACGATCGCCTTGGGCCGGCCGCTCACGTCCTGAGCTCGTTCGAAGGCTCCGAGGAGTTGCGCGATGTCATTGCCGTTGACCTCATCTGCCCACCAGCCGAACGCGCGCCACTTGTCGGCCAGGGGCTCGACCTCCAGCACCAGATCCCCGTCGGCTTGCGTCCGGTTCACGTCGATCACGCAGGTGAGGTTGTCCAGGCCCTGGTGTCCGGCGAACATGGCCGCCGCCCAGGTCGATCCCTCCTGCGTTTCTCCGTCGCTCATGATGTCGAAGATGCGTCCGGGATGGCCGCGGATCCGATAGCCGACCGCCAGGCCCGACGCCACGCCCAAGCCATGGGCGAGCGACCCGCCCGTCAGCTCGATGAAGGAGGGATGGCCATCGTGCGTCGAGGGGATCAGCTCGGACCCGTCGAGGGCGTAGGTGTCGAGATCGAAGCCGTCCAGATGCCCCGCCTCCGCAAGCGCGGCCCACAACCCGATCGAATAGTGGCCGGCCGAGAGGATGAACCGGTCCATCTCCGGAGATCGATCGACCGGGTCGTACCGCAGCTCGGACAGGAACAGGACCGCCAGGATGTCGGCGATGTCCAATCCCTGACCCACGTAGCCTTCGCCCTTGCCGGACGCCATCCTGACGACGTTGCGACGGATCTGCTTGGCTCGCGATCGGAGCTGCTCCGTCCGTTCGTCGGTGGCGGGCTCGGGACCGGCGGACACGCTACCTCCAGACGTCCGTGAGAAGGTGAGCAGATAACCTGCTCTCTGCGGAGTATGGTCGTCGAGTCGAAGACGCGTCAACCTGCGTGCAGTGCCGTACGTCGCTACCATCGGTGGCGACCGTTCCACCTATGACACATTCGAGGAGGAGACAGATGGCCGAGACCACCGGCACCGAGCTGCGCGACGAGGACATGGTGACCGAGAGGAGCGGCGCCACCGCGTCGAGCGAGGTTGGCCCCCGCGACACGGACGGCACCGACGGCGATTCCGATGGGACCGACGGCGACTCCGACGGCACCGACGGCGACTCCGACGGCACCGACGCCGACGGTACCGACGGCGACGGCACCGACAGCACGGACGGCGACGGCACCGACGCGGACGGGACCGACGCGGCCATCGCGTGACGGTCGTCGCGACGGAGCGGGGAAGGACCACCGACGGCGCCCTCGCCCGATGTACCGATGACCCCGATCGGTTCCGGGTTGAGGACTGGGGGCGTCGTGCCCGGAACTTCCCGTCGTCGGACCCGGCGGGCTTCGGCGATCTCCTCACCCTGGACGACGTCGACCGGTTCCTGACGACCACGGCGCTGCGAACGCCGTTCTTCCGGCTGGTGCGTGCCGGGGAGCGCATCCCGGAGGGGACCTACACCCGTTCGGGTCGCGCGGGCTCCCGCGACGTCTCGGGCATCGCTGATCCGGCGGCGGTCGCTCAGCTGTTCGAGGAGGGGGCCACGATCGTGCTCCAGGCGATGCATCGATGGTCGGAGCCGGTCACCCGCTTCTGCCGCGATCTGGAGATGGAGCTCGGACACGCATGTCAGGTGAACGCCTACATCACCCCCGCCGGTGCTCAGGGACTCGACCTGCACGAGGACGCGCACGACGTCTTCGTCCTGCAGGCGTTCGGCCGGAAGCGCTGGGAGGTGCACGGCGCACCGGCGGAGCCGGAACGTGGACCGTTCGACGAGGAGCTGGGGCCCGGCGACACGATCTACATGCCCACCGGCACGCCCCACGCCGCGTCGGCACAGCAGACGGTCTCGGGCCACCTCACGGTCGGCGTGCACGTCGCCACGTGGCGCGATGCTGTGGGTGGAGCCTGGACCGCCTTGCAGGCTGATCGGTCGTTGGACGATCGGTTGCCCGTGGGCTGGCTTGACGACCCCCAGGAGCACGCAGCCGAGCTGGCCGCCCGGCTCCGATCGGCGGCCGACCGCCTCGCCGGGATGGACGCCGGCGACATCCTCCGGCGTCGGGCCGATCGGTTCCTGTCCGCCCGTGCCCAGCTGGGGCGCGGTTCGCTCATCGAGCGTGCCTCGCCGATCGAGCTGGACGATCGGACCGAGGTGCGTCGGCGTCCGGGTTCGGTGTGCGAGGTGCGGCTGCGAGGCGACGAGGTTTGGGTCCTGCTGGGCGATCGACGCATGCAGGTACCGGCCTGGATCGAGCCCGCGATGCGCCTCATCGCCGGCCGCGACGTGCTCCAAGTAGGTGAGCTCGGTGAGGTCGTACCCGATGCGGCCAGCCGTGTGGTGCTGATCCGCCGGCTGATCCGGGAAGGGCTGCTCACGGCCGCCGCGGTATCAGGTCGCCGGTGACCGACCGAGACGACCGCTGTTCCCTGCGCAGCGAGGCGCTGGACGAACCGCTCGCCGGCACCGCTTCGACGATCCGGCGATGGCTGCTTATCGAGCATGCCGGTCCGTGGGGCCGTGACGGCCTGCTCGATGCCCGTTTGCCCGAGGGGCTCGGCGTCGAACTCCGCGCGTTGGAACGGCGGGCGGGGTGCCGAGTGTTGCTGATCCGACGTCCCGAGCGAGCGCCCGGCAGCGTCACCTGCTTCGCGGTCGACACCTCCCAGGCGTGGATCGGCTCGACCACGCTCGAGGGGATCGCCACGTCCCCTCAGCTCGACCCGGCCGATCGCGACGTGTTCCCCGGAACCGACGCGGGTCCCCTGGCCGTGGTGTGCACCCACGGACGTCGCGACATCTGCTGCGCCGAGCGGGGCCGTCCGCTGGCCGCGACCACCGCTTCGGTGTTTCCGGGCGCCGTGTGGGAGAGCACGCACGTCGGTGGCGATCGGTTCGCCGGCAACATGGTCCTGTTCCCGCACGGACTCGTGTACGGACACCTCGAGGCGGAGCGCGGAGCTGAGGTGCTTGCCGCCTACGCCGACGGACGCATCGTGCTCGACCGGTTCCGCGGGCGAACGAGCCATCCGATGCCGGCGCAAGCGGCCGACCACGCGGTGCGGAGCCGCTACGGGCTCGACGGCGTAGACGACGTGCAGCTGCTGATGACGGAGCGTGAGCGAGGACGAGCTCGGGTCCGACTGCAGCTGCCCGAACGAGAGGCCGAGGTCCACCTGCTGCGGCGAACCCTCCCCCGGATACGCCTCACGTGCTCCGCAACCGCCGCGGAGCCTCCCGTGACATGGGACGTGGCGTCGATCGCCGTCTCGAGCGAACGATCGTCCGACTGACCGCCTGCGGGGGAAGGGCTAGGCTGTGGCCGTGTCGCCCGAACGGACCCAGGAGACCCCTCATCCACCCGCCACGCCGGAGTTCGGCCTCGTCCAGGTCGGCGGGCCGCCCCACGACTACCCGGAAGAGGGTTCCCTGCGCGTCCGGAAACTCGCCGTGGGTCCGTACGAGAACAACGTCTACGCGCTCGTCTCGGGCGATGAGGCCCTGATCGTGGACGGTGCCGACGAGGCCGATCGGATCCTGAGCCTCGTCGAGGGGCTGAAGGTAACCGGGATCGTGGAGACCCACAACCACGCCGACCACGTCCAGGCATTGTCGGCGTTGGTGGAGTCATTGGGGGTCCCCGTGTACGCGCATCCGGAGGATCCGCCGCCCGTGCCGTTCATCTCGCTCGCCGACGGTGAGCATCTGACGGTGGGCGGTGACACGGTCGCCGTGCTCCACACGCCCGGTCACACCCCAGGCAGCGTGTGCTTCGCGACCGGGAGCTTCCTGTTCTCCGGAGACACGTTGTTCCCGGCGGGCCCGGGCAAGACCGGCGATCCGGAACGGTTCGCGCGCATCATGGCGAGCCTCGACGGCCTGTTCGGAGCGCTCCCGGACACCACCAGGGTCTGTCCGGGACACGGGTTGGACACCACGATCGGGCGTGAACGTCCGTACGTGGAGACCTGGCGCGCCCGCGGCTGGTAGCGCCGGGGGCTCGCTCTCTCAGAGGACCTTCGTGCCGTACATCTCCCCGAGCGGATCGGCGATCAGCTCGAGCCTCGCGCCGTCGGGGTCGGAGAAGTAGATCGAGGTCCCGCTCTCGTGCAGGTAGGCGACTCCGTTGTCGTCGAGCTTGCCCTTGAGGCGCTCCCACGTCTCGGGCTCGACCGAGATCGAGAGGTGATGCAGCCCGCCGAGCACCTCGGCGTACGGCCCGAGGTCCAGGCCGGGGAAGTCGAAGAACGCCAGGAGGTTGCCGTTCCCGACGTCGAAGAAGAAGTGGTTCGAGCCCTTGTAGTCGCGGTTCTCGAAGATGTCTGTCAGCGGGAACTCGAGCACGTCCTGGTAGAAGCGGACGGTCCGCTCGACGTCCGAGCACAGCAGCGCGACGTGGTGGATCCCTCGCGCCGACGACCTGGTCGTGCGTCCCTCCGGCTTCAGGTGGGTGTCACGGATCCGCTCGCGTTCGGTCTCGATCGCGGCCAGGTCGATGTCGGTGTCGCTCATGGTCGGCCTCCTTCGTTCGTCGCGCGCGGCTGGTCGGTTCAGATCCGGAAGAACAGGTTGAGGAACCGATCGGCCAGCGCGGGGTCACCACGGTACGGTTCCGGCGTTGACACGACCGAACACGGTGAGCACGAAGCTCGACGGATCGAACTCGAACGCCACCGGCAGATCGTCGACGCTCGCCCGCCTCGTACGTGACAGCCCTCGGGCGCCACCGTGCAGCCTGGTGTCGCCGGCGTTGGCTCCCGATAGTGATCCGGATGCCGACCTCGAACGGCTCGGACGTCTCCTGGGTCGCGGCGGTCGCCTGCCAGAGGACGAACATGAACGGGATCAGCAGATCTGCGGACGTCGCCGGCCAGGCCGTGCGCGCGAACCAGTGCCCTGGCGGATGTCCCAGGAGTGCACCCCGTAGTCCATCAGCTGGAAGGCGGGGTAGAAGAACGCCGGCAGCGGCCCCATGTAGAAGTGGGGCACGATCAGGTCGGTCCAGTCGTCCTCGCTGAGTCCTTCGAGGATCCCCATCATCCTGTCGAAGTCAGAGCGCAGGCGCGACAGGAGCTCCTGCTGTGGGACCGTTCCGGAAGCTCTGCGCCTGTTCGTTCGCTCGCTCCGCCATGCCGAGAACGCCGTACGCGTCGCCCGCCTCGCCGCTGGCTCGCGCGATGTCGAACGCCTCGAAGTACGCTTCGGTCACGTCCACGATGTGCCCGATGACGTCGCGCACCTGCCATTCGGCCGACGCCGTCTGCGTCTCCCAGACGTCCGGGGGCTCGGCCAGCGCGAACATCCCCTCGGCCTGCTCACGGACGACCCGGAGCATGGTGTCCTTCGCCTCGAACGTCATACCGTTCCACTCGCTCATGCCCATCCCTCCCTCGTCCCCTCAAGGCATCCTAGGCTCGAACGCGGCCTCGAGCAGAGCCCGAATGGCGCCTGGGTCGTACGTGCCCGCGAGCTCTTGGACCGTCTCATCGATCGCGGTGCGGGGCAGGCCGATCTCCGCGAGCGAGAGAGGAGCGCCGGTGTCGACCGCCAGGCGACGGAGGGCGTCGGCCGCAGTTTCACCTGCGTCGACCCCCAGCGCTTCGGCGAAGGCGCCCATCGGGACCGGTGCCTCCGGTTGATGGGCCTCGGCAACGTAGGGGAGCAGCACCGCGTGGACGTCTGCGTGCACCAGCCCGAAGCGACCGCCCAGAACGTGGGCGATCTTGTGCTGCAACCCGGTGCCCGCGAGCGCCAGGGCTCGCCCCGCCAGGAATCCCCCGTACTGGGCGCGGGTTCGGGCCTCGAGGGCTTTCGCATCCCGCACGCAGCCCCGGAGGGCGTCGGGCAAGGTCCGCGAGGCCTCCGACGCGACGACCCCTGCTGGGGGGTTCGCACCGGGTCCGGCGAACGCCTCCATGCAGTGGGCCAGGGCGTTCAGACCGCTTGCGGCCGTGACCCGAGCGGGCAGCGCCAGCGTCAGCTCCGGGTCGTAGATCACCGTCCTCGGCAGTGCCCGCAGGTCGCGGCGGGTGATCTTGCGCTCGGCGGTCACGCCGAAGATCGGCGTCATCTCCGAGCCCGAGTACGTGGTGGGGACGGCGATCAGCGGAAGGTCGGCGGTTGCGGCGACGACCTTCCCCAGACCGATCGTCGATCCGCCGCCCGCCGTCACAACGCCGTCGGCATCCGCACTCCTCGCCTGGACGACGACCTGGTCGGCCAGGTCCTCGGGCACGTGCTGGCGGATCGTCGTGTGGGTTTGCACGACCAGCTCGCCCAGGAGCGTCGTGGCGACCTCCCCCGCGTGCGTCGCCGATCCCCCGGCGATCACCATCACCCGGGAGCACCCCAGGGCGTCGGCCTCCTCGCGAAGCCGGTGGAAAGTTCCCACGCCGAACACGATCCTGCCCGGGAGGAGATCGCATATGAACGGGTCGATCGCGGCTCACCTCGCAACCCTCACTCAACGGAGGGATCGCTCGACGACGTCGCAGAATCCGTCCCGCTCGCACAGGGTGTCAAGCCACCGTCGAAGCATCAGGTCGATACCGCATCGGCTCCTCGCTCGGCCACCTAGACT
This sequence comes from uncultured Actinomycetes bacterium, assembly GCA_963826185.1. Taxonomy (GTDB): domain Bacteria; phylum Actinomycetota; class UBA4738; order UBA4738; family HRBIN12; genus JAOUEA01. The sequence goes on from CAWGVY010000005.1 coordinate 179,631, forward strand.
CGGAGGCCGATCCGAGGAGGGCTTGCGCATGGCGAAAGGGATCTTGGAACGACTGGCTGAGGGGCCCGTCCTCGGGGACGGCGGGTACCTTCTGGAGCTCGAGAAGCGTGGGTACGTTCAGGCAGGCCCGTTCACGCCGGAGGTGGTGATCGAACACCCGGACGCCCTCGCGCAACTGCACCGGGAGTTCCTCCGCGCGGGAGCGGAGGTGCTGCAGACGATGACCTTCTACGCGAGCGACGACAAGCTGGCGACCGTGGGACTGGAGGGCGCCGTCGACGAGATCAACCGCAACGCGGTGCGTATCGCACGCGAAGTGGCGGACGAGGCCGATGCGCTCGTCGCCGGCAATCTGTCGCTCACCTGGGCATACGATCCAGCGGACCCGTCAACCGCCGATCACGTCCGAGGCCTCTTCGACAAGCAGCTCCAAGATCAGCTGGATGCCGGGCCGCCCGACTTCTGGATCGGCGAGACGTTCTCCTACCTGGGAGAGGCGCTCCTGTTCGTCGAGCGAGCGAAGTCCACCGGACTGCCGGTGATGGCGACGATGTGTTTCGAGACGATCCCGGCGGCCTCCTACGAGGGCGACGCGCCGGGCGAGTCCGCCAAGCGGCTCGCCGATGCCGGCGCAGACATCGTGGGCGTCAACTGTCTCAACGGCCCGGCACAGCAGCTGCCGATGGCCGCTCAGATGGTGGAAGCCGTTGACGGCGCTGTGCCGGTCGCCGCTCAGCCCGTGGCCTACGCCACATCCCAGGAGAAGCCGGACTTCACGGGATGGCCGGCCTTCCCGTATGGACTCTCCGCGATGACCTTGCCGCGCGGCGATCTGGCTCGGTTCGCCGCGGAGGCCCGAGACGCCGGTGTGCGATACATCGGCTCGTGTTGCGGGTCGGTCGCCGAGCACGTCCGCGCGATGGCCAAGGTTCTGGGCAAGCTCCCCCAACAGGAGCGGGAGTGGCGCTCGGCCGACGGCCAGGCCATGTCCGCCTACGAGTACCACCACCACACCGAAACGGAGGTCTAGGTCGCGCGGGCCCGCTGGTAGCTGCCGGGATGGCCCGCGCTAGCCGGCCGGGGAGGTCCTCACGCCGAGGAGCTCGAAGAGCCTCGATGGGATCGGTCTTGCCCTTGACGGACGTGGCGCCGCGCGACGTGACATCGAGCCAACCCTCCGCTGCCGAGAGGGTGCGGGAGCCGATCACCACGTGACCGGGCTCAGCCATCGATTGGAGGCGCGCGGCCACGTTCGTGGTGTCCCCGATGACCGAGAACGCTCGCTGGGTTCCCGCGCCGACGTTGCCGATGACAGCTGGACCGGTGTTCACGCCTACGCGGAAGCGGGGCCAGTCATCATGGCCGTCGCGGAGCTGCTCCGAAGCGTCACGGATCGCGACGGCGGCCCGAGCTGCCTGCAGCGCGTGATCGGGCTCGTCGCCCAGAGGATTGAAGGCCGCCAGGATCGCGTCACCCGCGAAATGCTCGATGAGACCGTGCTCCCGGTCGACGACTTCGGGCACGACGGCGGCCCAGTACCGGTTGAGCATGTCGACGACCTCGGTCGCCGGTCTCCCCTCAGAGAAGGACGTGAAGCCAACGAGGTCGGCGAACAGGACCGACACCTCCCGCTCCACGCCTCCGAGTTCCGCCAACGCCGGGTCCTGACCCATCCGCTCGGCCAGGTGCGGACCCACGTAGCGTCGGAGTAGGCCGTCGACCCGCGCGAGCTCACGAGCCGATCGCGTGAGCACCGCGACCTCATCGGCGGAGAAGCCCTGCTCTCGAGCGCGCGAGGCGGCAGCGTCGAGGGAGCCTTCCCGCTCGGCCTCGGTGAGCTCCGACAGCACCGATGACTGCCGGGCGTCGAGCTGTTCGAGCGTGCGTTCCAGGTAGAGACCTCCGAAGGTCTCGGTGCAGGGAGCCCTCCCGGCGGTACTCGTTCCGCGCCGCGATCAGGATCGATGCGAACGCTGCCGCCATCAACAGGTGCCATTCCCACCACGAGGCATGCCACGCGCGGCCGAACGCGACCGCTACGAGCGCCTCGGCCAGCAGGACGAAGGCGGCGGCGACCGCGAGGGCCAGGCTGCGCCGACGCTGGCGGAAGATGCGGGCGTAGCGCCAGGACGCGAAGGCGTAGGCGACGATCCCGAACGGCAGGAGTATCAGGACCCACGGGGCGCGTTCGGATTCGAGCACCCGGTCCAGCGGGGCGATCCCTCGGACGGACGCAGCGGCCCACACCAACAGCAGGGTGCCGAGCCCGAGCCGCATCGGTCTTTGGAGGCGACGGAATGTCGCGGCGCGGCGATCGTCGAGCTCGATCGCCGATAGCGCCGCGAACCCCGAGGCCACCAGAAGACCCACCGGTGTCGCGATCACGAATCCGGCGTTGGGGCCGGAGAGCACGACACCCGGTGTGGCGAGAGCGTGGAGGGCCAAGAAGCCGGCGCTGGCGAGCAGGGCCATCGAGACGAGGAACAGCCGCGCATCGGCACGCTGACGGGCCACCTCGCTGACGACCAACCCCAGCACGACGTTCAGCCCGGCGACCCCGAGCACGAGCCAGAAATGCGAGGGTTGATGCTCCCAATGGAGGTCGAGGCTCGGGACCGCGAGGAGCAGGATGAGTCCCACCATGGGGAGGGCCAGGACCATGCCCAGGAAGATCCGGGCCGCGTTGGAGGAGGAGCGGTCCGGCAGCATCTCCTCCCGATGATGGCCCTCCATGGATGAACGCTCAAGAGGAGTCCGGATCCGAGCGATGTCAGACCCCTTCGCTATGGTGCCCTGATCGGCGCCTCCCCCCGATCGCGCCGGTCGAGGAGTCAGATGCCCCCCTTCCCTCATCTGGACCCCGGCGGCGACCTGCCGTTGTCCATCGAGCCCATCGTGGGCTGGCGCGTCTGGACCCTGCAGCGAGAAGCGGGTTCGTTGGTACTCCATTCCGTGTCACAAGACACCACCTGGCTAACCCGGGATGCGTTCCGAGCTCGATGCCTTCGAGGTCGGCACGCCGATCCCGGTGTTCCCGATCCCGCCTGCTCATGCGGGATCTACGCAGCCTCGTCGCCTGAGCATCTGCGAGACGCCGGAGTCTTCACCCGCCTCACCTGCGTGGTGGGCGCCGTCGCGATGTGGGGGAGGGTGGTGGAGCACCATCGGGGCGCGCGGTCCCAGCTCGCCTACCCGGCGCGTCTACGGCTGGTGTGCGGTCCATGTCTGGCGGGAGGCCGTGGAGCGGTTGACCCCAGCTTCGTCGTCGACTCGTCACACGAGTTGATCGCGGTCTGTTTGCGCCATCAGGATCGGAGCCGCGGATCTGACCTCGACGCCGAGGCGATCCAACAGGAGCTGTTGGACACCTATGGCGTGGAGCTGATGCCTCTTGCACGGGTCGATCGCTCGCTCAAGAGGAACGTCCGAAGCTCGGACCATCCGAAGGACCTTCTGGTGGGTGTCGTGACCCTCATGCTGAAGCTCCTGCAGTTCGCGTTCGGGGCCGTGATGTTCCTGGCGATCGGAACCGCGGCCATGTCGATCGTCGGCGGGGCGGTGAGCGTCCTGACGGGAGGGACGTCGGAGGAGGTCACCCGTGCCGCCCCGAGCGTCGCCGTCCCAGCAGTCCCGAGCTTGGATCTCGAAGGTCCGGCGACGCCCGGCCACGTACCTTCCTCGCCGATCCGGCGAAGTCCGCCTGCGTTCTCGCTCGTCTGCGGAGTGGGTCACGGGAAGATCGTGGAACTCGTGGATTGCTCGCATGAGGCCGACCTCCTCGGGATATCGGAGCGCTCGATCCCTGAGGGTGCGCGCAAAGATTGCGTGGGGGGCTGGACCGCCTACTCACGCGGTCCCGACTACTGGGTCTGCTGGACCGACGTGTTCGACCGGGCGAACGTTCGGCCGTGGGCGCGTACCACCGATCCCTTCAACAAGGAGGTAGTCAAACATGAACATCGGTGAGCCGAAGGAGGAGCGAGAGATCCGTCCGGTCTCGGAGCCCGTTCCCGAAGACATGCCTGTTCCTGAGCCCGATCACCCACCGACCCCAGCATCACTGCCCGCGCCGATCGCTGCACCCGAAGGAGGTGGCTCTTCGTGAAGGATCCGCTCGATCCGACGATGATCGCCGACGGCACATCTGAGCATTTCGACGAGGAGCGCTACCCCCTCGACGCGTATGCCGAGGTCGTGCCCGGCTTGTACCAGGCTGACACCACGTGGTCGCCCATCCAGCTCTTCGACCAGGGTTTCGATGCGGTGTTCGATCTGTGCGGGATCGACCGAGGAGATGGGCTCGCCGGCCAACGCTACGTGGTGCATCCCATGGACGATGTCCCCTGGATCCCCGACCAGGATGCGATCCACGAGCTGGCCGGCGAGGTCGCCCACCTGGTGCGACGGGATAGGCGGGTGGTCGTGAACTGCATGTCGGGTCTCAATCGCTCGGGTCTGTTGGTGGGCCGCACACTGATCGCGCTCGGTCACACACCAGAGGAGGCGGTGGCGATGATCCGCGAGGCGCGGGGCCCCCGCGCGCTCTCCAACCGGGCGTTCGCGAAGTTCCTCCTGTTGGATTGCACGCCGCGGGCGCTCGCCTGCCGTCGTCGCTCGTAACGGCGCGAAAGCGTATCCGCGCCGCTAGCATGGGCCGGGACCATGGCGACGATCCCCACGTCCAGTCCGCCGGCCCCGTCCACGGAGGCGCCCTCGTCCTCAGACGTCCCCCTTCCCGTGCCGGGATCGAACGCCTCACGGGTCGTCGCATGGGTCCTGGTCGTGGGAGCCGTGGCCCTGGTGCCGCTCGCCTACATGCGGACGTTCGAACCAGGCGCGGTCCATCCCTTGGGCTGGGACAGCTACGCCTACGTGTGGGAGGCAGGGGCCGTCGGTCCCGTCGGTCTCGCGGTGCTGGGGTCCCGGCCCGGTCCCGCGGTGCTCGGATCGTTCCTCGTGGGGGCGCTGCCGGTGCCCGCCTTCATACAACCCCTCGTCACAAGCATGGCCATGGTCGTCGCCTTGGGGTTGGCGACCGCGGTCACCGTCCGCCGGGCCACGCGTCTGCCGATCTGGACGTTGGGGCTGATCGCCGCGGCCGTGGGGTTGTGGGGAGGTGTCGGGCGCCTGGCGGCTGGCTACGAGGCCAACCTCATGGGCCTCACGATCTTCGTGACGGGCGTCTCGCTCCTGGCGCTGGCGGGTGGCGCAGCCTGGTCGTACGCGGCCGCGTTCGGGATGTTCCTCGCCGCGGACCTGGTGCACCCGGGGCTCGCCCCGGTGTTCACGGGGATCCTGCTCGGAGTGGCGATCGTTTCTGCACCGTGGATCCTCGGGCGAGCGCGAGCCGGTGACCGATGGTGGCGATCGGAACCCGTCGTGGGTGCTGCGCTCGGTGTCGGGGCCCTGGCCTGCGCCGCCGCGATCCTGCTGGGCCCGCTGGGGTTGCGGCCGTCCGAGATCGCCGATTTCTCTGCGGTCAGCACGTTCTTCGACGAGCGACTGGCGAAGCTCCCCGAGCAGATCGGCCTGTGGGTGACCCTGTCGTTCGCAGCGATCGGCCTCATCGTGGCGTGGCGGCTGCGTGCCCGAACCCGGGCGTCGGCGATGGTCAGCCGACTGGGCATCGCCTGGCTCGTGGGATCGATCGCAGCCCTGGTGGCGGTCGCTCTCGGTGCGAGGATCCCGGGGCATCGCGTCGCGTACATGGCCCTGCCGGTCACCGCCCTGTGTGGCGTGGCCATCGCGGGGCTGACCTCCTGGATCACAGGTCCTCCAGGCGGGGGGCGTCGGCTCGCGACCGGACCGGCGCGATGGGGGGCGGGCATCCTCGCGGGGATCGCCTGCGTCGGCGTCCTCGGGTGGGCCGGGCTCGTGGCTTTCTCGGGCTACGCCGGGGCTCCGCGTTCGTGGTGGGAAGACTCCGGCCGGCAGATCGCGGCGTACGTCGACGCGGTCCAACCAGACGTCCCGATCGTGATGGTCGTGGATCGGGAAGGTCTGTGGGGCGCCCTATCGTCCAAGGTGTACCTGAACGCGGCGAAGGCCCAGCTCGATCCGATCTACCTCGACGACTTCACGATCTACGTGGGCCAGCCCGACAACGCCGTAGCGGGCCTGCCGACCCTTTTCGGGAGCGCCGAGAGGGACTGGTACCCCACGTTCGACCAGATCTCCGAGCAGATGTGGGTCTCCGCAGGCCCGGCGATCGCGGCGGGGGCGACGATCTTGATGCCGAGGGAGGCCGTCCGTCAGACGATCTTCGAACAGGCCGCCGCGGAGCACCCGGAGCGGCTCGTCACGCCGGACCTGTACGTGGCTCGGGGCCCCGTCGCCCCGATCCAACCTCCGACACCGCCGTCGCCGATCTCGAGCCTGCACGGCCTCGCCTTGATCTCGGCGACGTGGATCGTGTTCGCGCTCGCCGGAGGCGGATTCGGCCTGGCGGTGGCCCGGCAACTTCAGATGAGCTCGATCGAGGCGCTCGGGTGGTCAGCGGCCCTGGGCGTGGGCGTGTGCGTGATCGCCTGCTTCATCCTGGCGATGGTCGGCGGCGACCCTTCGTCGTACCAGGGGGTCGTGGCCGTGGGCGCTGTGACCTTGGTCGGGTACTGGCTGGGTCTCCGTCGGCGACCGCATCGGGTCCCTGGGCGTACGCTCGTGGCGGGGGTGGACGATGACGGATCACGATGCCGCGGGGATCGCTGAGCGCATCTGGGCGCGTCTCACGGCGAAGGACTGGCAGGGCGCTCGGGCGCTGATGCACGAGCGGTACGTCCAGGAGTGGCCACAGTCGGGCGAGCGCATCGTCGGACCCGATGACATGCTGGCCATCAACCAGAACTTCCCAGGTGGGATGCCGCGCATGACGGTGCGACGAGCCGTGGGGTCGGGGGATCTGGCCGTCCTCGAAGTCCGACTCGAGTACGCGGACGGCAGCGTGTACCAGGGCGTCAGCATCGTTGAGCTCCTCGACGGGAAGATCGTGAAGGAGACCGACTACTTCGCGCAGCCGTTCGAGCCTCCTCAATGGCGCGCGCAGTGGGTGGAGCGGATGTAGGGGTGGGCCCAGGCGAGGAAGCTGATGTCGCGGAGGCGATGACGCCTTCCACGAAGCGCGGGACGATGGTCGCCGTCGTCCTGGGCTCGGCTCGGTCGTGTTCCTCGACACGTCGGTCGTCAACCTGGCGCTGCCGCGGATCGGCCAGGACCTGCCTTCGACCCTATTCGGCACGCTCGAGGCGCAGTCCTACGTGGCCTACGGCTACTTCGTCACCCTGAGCTCGCTGCTGATCCTGGCGGGTGGTCTCACCGACTACCACGGCCGACGCAAGATGTTCTCGCTGGGCCTGATCGGGTTCGGCGCGACCTCGCTGCTGTGCGGGCTCGCGCCGTCGATCGAGTTCCTGATCGTGGCTCGCGTCCTGCAGGGAGCGGCGGGCGCGTTCGTCGTGCCGGGGTCGCTTGTCGATCATCACGGCGAGCTTCCACGGCGAGGAGCGCGGGCGGGCGTTCGGCATCTGGGCAGGCGCATCGGCGGCCACCACGATCCTCGGGCCGTTCGTGGGCGGCGTGCTGGTCAACTCGATCTCGTGGCGGCGGCGTTCCTGGTGAACCTGCCGCTCCTGGTCGTCGCGTACATCGCGACCGTCAAGTACGTGCCCGAGTCGCGCGACCCCGACGCGACGGGCCACTTCGACTGGCTCGGGTCGATCGTGATCGTGCTGGCGGTCGGCGGGCTCGCGTTCGGCACGATCCGGGGTCAGCAGCGTGGGCTGGACCGAACCGTCGGCGATCGTGAGCCTGGTCGGTCGGGGCCGATCGCCGCGATCGCGTTCCCGTTCATGATGCTGCATCGGCGCGATCCCCTGGTGCCGCCGCGGCTGTTCCGTTCGCGCAACTTCACCGTGACGAACCTGTCGACCCTGGTGATCTACGGCGCGCTGTACGTCTCGTTCACGTTCGAGGGGATCTTCCTGATCGGGGTGCTGGGCTACAACGAGCAGGCGGCGGGGATCGCGGGAATCCCGTCGTCGATCCTGCTGGTGCTGTTCTCCACGCGGTTCGGGCAGGCTGGCGGCACGCCACGGACCGCGGCTCTTCATGACGGCGGGCCCGGCGATCATGGCGTCGGGTCTGCTGTGGTTCGTGCGGATCCCCGCCGACCAGCGAGGCGTGGGTCTTGGGCAGGTCGGGTCGGCGTCGATCCTGCCGCCCGGCGACTACTTCGTCGATCATCCTGCCGGCGCTGCTGGTGTTCGGTGCGGGGCTCACGATCATGGTGGCGCCGCTCACGACGGCGCTGATGACGTCGGTGCCCGAGAGCAACGCGGGCGTGGCCTCGGCGATCAACAACGCGATCTCGCGGGTCGGGCTCGCCGCTGGTGACAGCGGTGATCTTCGTCGCGGTGGCGTCGAGCTTCTACGCGTCGATCGGCCGGCAGGTGCCCGGAACGCGATACGCGACTCGGCGGAGTTCCGCGCCAACGGTGGCACCGCTGAACCAGCCGTCGTCGGACGAGGTCTCCCGCAGATCCGCTGAGGCATCTCGGAACGGCGTCGACCGACGCGTTCCACCTGGCCGTGATCGTGTCGGCCGGGCTGCTGCTGATGCGGCGCCGCGATCAACGGGATCGGGATCCGGAACCCCTCACCGGAGGGCCGGCATCTGGGGCCCGCCGCCGAGATCCCGCCCGGAGAGGGAGCCGGCGCCGCGGGTCCGGTGTCGGCCTCGCCCGACGGGTTCGCCGCCGACGCCGACCGGCGGGAGCGGACGGGCCCGGCTCGCGACGCGTAGCTGCCCTACGGCGCCACGAACAGGCCGCGCGAATCCCAGCCGGTGCCCGGAGCGCTCAATTGAACGACGGGGAGGGTCGGCTGGCCGTTTGACCATCCGACCCGGTTGAGGCTGCCGTCCGCCAGCGCGAAGAACATGCTGTTCGACGCGATCGTCATGCCACGCACGTTCCCCCAATTGATGTCGACGGTCCCGTCGTCGTTCAGATCGCCGTCGGGGGTCGGCACGAACAGCTCGGCTCCCACGATCTGGCTCTGCGGCGTGAAGTACCGGTAGTACAGGCGCGGGTCACCGTTCACCGTGTAGTAGATCCGGCCGCTCGAGAACGCCATCCCGGTCATCTGGGACAGGTGGTCGTCCAGCGCGGGGATCGGCAGGTCCGCACCTCGCATCCGGAAGATGGGGTCGGGAGCCGTGTCGAGCCCGTATAGGTTGATCGTGCTGGCTTGCCCTACCGCCGAGCCGTTGAACGACCGCACCTGCAGGGTGCCATCGCTCCAGCCGGTATAGAGCTGGCCGTTCAGCGCGAACGCACCCCGAGCGTCGGTCCAGTTCACTCCAGTGTTGACGGTGACGGGGGGAACCAGAGAGGCACTCGAGCCGTTGAAGTTCGAACGTCGGAGGAGGTTCCCCGTACCGGTCTCCATCTGGTACAGGTTGCCGGGGAGGGTGTAGGGGTTGTTCGGCGGGACCGTGAACCCTCCGCTGAGCGGCATGAAGGCCAGCTTGCGGTGGGTCTCCCCGGCGATCTGATCGGTGTCGCTCCCGAAGAAGATGCCCGCCGTGGTGGCCAGCTGCGCCAGTACACCCTTGCCTCTCGAACGGCCCGGGTTCCACGTGAACGGGAGACCGTTGACGGGGTCGTGGGCCGACACGCCGAGTCGGGCCACCCCTCCGGGGAACGGACCGGTGCAACGACCGCACGGCGTGGGGTTGAAGGGGTTGTTCATCCATTGCTGGTGGCCGCCGTCGTAGATCGCGCTCCCGGTGACGGCGACGCTGTGCGTTGAGTCACCACCCGTCTTGATCTCCCATGTGGGGAGCTGTCCGGGTCCGGTGGGACCGATCTCCCATCTGGTGAGCGAGTCGCAGAGGCGGTTCGGGCGGTTGGCTCCCGTGGTCACCAGGGCGAAATAGGAGCCGTCGGGCGAAATGTCCAGATCGCGAAGGTACATGGGGAAGGTGGAGCTGCACCACGACGTCAGGGCGTCCTGGCGGAACGGGAGCGCATCGGTCTGCCAGGAACTCACGGTGGCCGCTCCCGCACCACCGACGTTGAGCATCGCGATCTGCTGGCGTGGCACGCCTCCCACGGTCCCGAAGTTGCCGATCGCCACCAGCGTCGAACCGTTGGGTGTGACGTCGATCTTCCATACCTGCAGACGTCCGTCCTTGGCGGGGTCGCGCTCCGGCACGTCGTTCGGGTTCGCGAAGGGGAGGTCCAGGTTGGGGTCGACGACGCCGGTGGTCGTGTTGAACCGAGCGAGTCCGGATCGGTCGGGGCCGTCGAGCGTCGTGAACTCGCCGGAGGCGTACAGCCAGCCGCCCCGGAGCACCAGGTCGGTGACGACGCGGTTGGGACGCGGCGCGAAGCCGGTGACGATCTGACCGTTGGTGACGTTGAGACGGACCAGTCGGCGGTAGCTGGTCCCCGTGCCGTTGACCGTGGTGAAGTTTCCGCCCACGTACACCGAGTTGAGATCAGGGCCGGGGGCCAGGGCTTCGACGGCCCCGTTGATGGTCGGGTGGAACCCCGTGTCCACGGTGCCGGTCGTGGCGTTGAAGGCGAAGATCTGGTTCCGGGTGATGTTCGTGCCGGAGCCCGCGTTCTGCACGGTGGAGAACGTGCCGCCCACGAAGATGCGGTTGCCGACCTGGGTGATCGCGTTCACCCGGCCGTTCATGATGTTCGGCGTCCAGTTCGCGGGATCGGCGCTCACCACGGCGGTGTGGAGAGGGTTCACGGCCATCGCCGCGGGGGCCCACAGCGACCCGGCGACCACCATCACGGCGGTCACCAGCAGTGCGGCGCTTCGCTTCTTCGATCCGAACCTCATACCCAGCCTCCAACGACGTCGCTCACCAGCGGTAGGTCACCTTACCTATGGAAGGCGTGCGATGTCCTGGGTCTTAGGACCGATATCGCTCCGCCATCCGGCCAGGGTCCGATGCTCAGATCGGCATCGTCGTCTGATCGTCGGGAACCACGGTGCGCCCGAACGGCCACAACGCCAGCCCGCTCAGCTTGAACGCCTGCACCCCGAAGGGGATCCCGATGATGGTGACGCACAGGATGAGGCCCGAGACCAGGCTGAGGAGGAAGAGTTCCCAACCGGCGAGCACCAACCAGATCACGTTGAAGATCACCTCGAGGACGCCACCGGCTTCTGGGATACGAACCACGGTGCGCCCGAACGGCCACAGGACGAAACCAGCCAGCTTGAACGCCTGCACGCCGAACGGGATCCCGATGATCGTGATGCACATCAAGAGTCCGGCGATCGCATACCCGATGGCGAGCCACAGGCCCGCCAGGATGAACCACAGGACGTTGCCGATCGTCTCCATCGTCCCGCGCGAACAGGCCTAGCCGGGGGAACGCCGTGCTTCGAACTCGTCGCAGGTGTCGGAACCCTTGATGAGGCCCCGCACGTACTTGCAGCTCCCGACGTCGAGCCGTGGGAACATCCACTTGCACACCCGGCAGGACACCTCAGGCTTCGGTGCCGGGCGGTAACGCGCGGCCTCCTTCGTGAGGCTCCACGTCTTCGGCGCCATGACGACGATCCCCTCGGGCCGCTACAGGGGCTCGGCCGAACGGCGCCGCATCACGAGTGCGAGCGCGACGCCGATGCCCGCGATCACCAGTAGGACCATGAACGCCTTCTTCATCACGACCTCCCCATCGTCGGATGGCTCCAGCCTATCCCTATCCCATGGCCGACGCCGGTACCGCACTAGATCCTTCGCGCCCGGTTCAAGGGCCCGCAAGCTCCAGGCGAGCGACCGGCGGTCAGCCCATCAACCCTTTCTCGAGGGGCGTTCGGAATCTCGGCGTGATCCGGACATCGCCGAACCAGTCCTCCAGAGCTCGCGCCTCCGTCGCGATCATCGCCTCGGTCTCCGCGTCCAGCTTCGCAAGGAGCTTCACCGCGATCGTGCCGTCTCGGGCCTGGCCCCAGGCACCGACCACCTCGCCGTTCGCCCAGACTGTGGGACCGGCGTTGCCGTTGCGATCGAAGAGCTGGGGCGCATGCGAGCCCAGGTACCAGTCCCGCTCCTTCCATCCCATCGTCGTGGGGTCCAGGCCGGGTAGCAGGCCCACCCAGGGCTCCACCTGCGGTGTGTCGAGATCATCGGGCAGCACGTAGCCGACACCGCCGTCATCGAGCGACACCTCACACACGTCCATCGCGCTCAGCGTCGCTTTGGTCAGCCGAGCGGTCCACCCCGTCCACCACCGGATATCGGTGAGCGTGGCAGGCCCGAACGCTCCGAGCCACCGGCCGAGCAGGTCCATGCAGGCCTGGTCGTGATCGACCTCCGGCAGGGGACCGCCGAGCCAGGCATCCATCAACGTCCATCGGTATCGGCCGGAGGCCCAGCTCCCGTGCGGCCGCCCGCGAACGATCCGACCCTCTGTGGCCAGCAGGAACAGGACGCGCGTGGACACGCCCACCTCGCCGCCCCACGTCTTCCCCTCGCCGAACGTGAGCTTGGCGGTGAGCTCCGGCACGATCTTCGTCAGCTCGGTGGCGGGCGCCTCGCCGAGTTCGGCCAGAGCCCGGACGGTCCCTTCCTCGACGCGGTCGAGCCAAGCGGCGCCGTCCGCGGCGATCCCCTGCTCCTCCAACATCCGGATCAACCGGGCGCGCTGGGCCGGAACGAGCGCTTTGGTGCAGGCTTCATCCATCACCGCTGCCAGGTCCCGGGGCACCACGAAAAGGGTGCGGCGCATCCCGAGCATCCGAACAAGCGAACGCCTCTCGTAGAGGGCGTCCTCCAGGTCGGACGGCGCCAGATCCGCCACGCGAGCCCGGGCCGAGAGGTACACGGTGGTCGGATCGCTCGAGTGGAGACCGACCAGGGCGCCCGCGACCTCGTCCACCGTCGCGGCGGGACGAGCCAGGTGATGGCGTCGACCGAGGCGCGCCCGACGTTCGTCGACCCCGATCGTCGTCAATGGGCCGATCGCAGCGACACGAAGCCGTCGAGCTCCAACGTCGTCACATCGTCTGATGGAAGCTTCACCAGCTCCAGGACATGTGGGCCCGGGCCGGTCACGTGGAAGCTGGCCAACACCGCGCGGTGAGTGGTGGTGGGGGCCCAGGCGTTGACGGTGCCTGCCGGTTGTCCATCGATCGCTACTGAGGCCTCTCCACCGAGCGGGCCCGCCGTCCCGACCACGGCCACCCGGTTCCCGCCGAGGGTGAGGCGGATCGTGGCGCCTTCCTCGGTCGTCGTCTTGGCGTCGCCTCCCCAATAGTCCGGACCCTGCAGGAACGTCCACGCACCTTCGGAATCCGCCTGATACTGCTGATAACCCTTGACCAGCAAGGGTTTGCTCGTCGTCGGCTCTGCGAGGCACGATCCCGACGCTCCCACCCTCACCTGGTAGATCGAATAGATCGCGGCGTCCTGTTGGGTGGTGGGCTCGATCGTGTCCGTGGCCGGCGCCCACGGCGAGTCACCCTCTTTGAGGTGAACGTCGTAGGTGACCTCCGGGGTGCTGCTCGCCGACCACGCTAACCGCAAGGGAACGGTGGGATGCTCGTCGTCAGACAGCGCAGAGGGGACGACGAACCCGACCCTGGGCCTGCCGGCCGGGGCGACCCGGCAGCCCTGCGACTCGGCCGGGTTGTCGATCATGATGATCACGCCGATCGCGATCGCCGCCACGGCCATCACGGACGCGGCGATGATCCCCACGATGCCGCTGGTCCTGGGTCTGCTGGGGTCGGCCTCATCGGTCGCTTCAGGCTCTGCCTCTGGCGATGGGGCCGCACGGACGTCCGTCCCCGCGGCGGGCTCGGTCAGGCCGGGGTCACCCTTAGGGGCCATGGGCCGCCCGCACTCGGCGCAGTACGCGGAAACCATCCGGCTCCCGCAGTAGTCGCAACGCGCCTCGCCCATGTCCGCCCTAGTGTGCCAAATGGGATCGGATCGGTTTCAGACGTTCTGCCCCGCCGACCGATACTGTTGCGGTCATGACGAGACGCTCGCTCTACCTCTTGCTCGTTCCGGCCATCTGCGCTTCGCTGTTCGCCGTGCCCGGGTCAGCCGCTGCCCGGAACGACGGCTTGACCCTGAAGGGCGTGAGCCGGCGAGGGGCCGACGACTACCGCCCCGACGAGTGGATCAAGCTATGCGGTCTGAGCACCGGCTGCGTCGTCGGTCCTCCGCCCCCACACCCCTGGCACGGGAACGACATCTACAACACCACGGGACGCAAACAGAAGGTCGCAGTGCGTATGGAGGACGGCGAGGGCGCCCGGTTCTGGATCCTCATGCAGAACGACGGTGTGAAAGCTGACACCTTCGTGTTGAACGGGTGTCCGGGCAACAAGCGATTCGTGATCCTCGCGGTGCTTGTGGGTCGACACAAGAGACCCGACTGGCGCGCCGTCAACATCACGAAGGAGTTCCGCAAGGGCACCGCCGAGTTCACATTCCCGGCGGGCTCGAAGAAGAAGCGCGTGATCACGGTGAACATCCTGGCCCCCACACCTGCGGAAGGCGTGATGTGGCGTTGCCCGATCACGATCAGCTCCACGGCCGATCCCTCGCTCAAGGACAAGGTGATCGCTCAGATCACGACGTACTGAGGGGCCGCTAGTTGCTCTGCTCGAGGGCACCCGTGATCGTTGCGATATCGCTGCGGTAGGCGCGGCCTCCCGGGATCTTCGAAACGGTCCAGCTTCCCCCATCGATCAACCGCATCGTGAAGTTCACGAGACGCGCCACGACCTGGTGCCGGCCCCGGGACACGTCGTAGTCGTACATGGCACCCCGGAGGATCCGGCTCACGACGCCGGTCCGCGCGTCGACACGCACCAGACCGGTCGGCCCATGGCGGTTCCACGACCACGCCACCAGCGTGCGCGAGTCGATCCAGATCGGCCGCAAGAGCCGCCGGGAGCACGAGCTGGTGGCGAGCACGCGCCTGCCGGAGCCGTCCGGATGGATCAGGCGGATCTGGCTGCCGCAGCTATCGGCGTCGTCCTGCCAGGTGTAGGCGATCGTGCGCCCACTCGGGCTGAACGACGGATACAACGAGTTCCCGTCATCGGTGAGGCGGCGATGCAACAGGCGGTCCGTGCGCAGGACCCAGAGGTCGAACCCAAGCAGATCGGCGTCGTTCCCCTCGGTCACGGCGACCAGCGGGCGCTTCGGGGCCGCCGCCAGTTGGATCGGGCTGCGCTCGGGCTGGTGGAACTGCACCAGCCGGCGTTCGGCTGAGGTCGTGAGATCCCGGTACCACACCGAGTTGATCGTCGGGTCCCGCTCGCTGGGGCCGCCGGCACCTTCCCGATCCGGCGTGAAGACCAGGCCCGCCGCTCCCGGCGTCAGCAGCGAAAGGTGCGCGTCCTTCACGGTGAAGAGTCTCACTCCGGAGGTGGCGTCGACCCCCAGGACGTTCTCGCGGAACGCGTCGACGTTGCGCGTGCTTGTGAACACGCCCGCGTTGAGCGAGAAGTAGGGCCAGTCGACGCCATGCACCGTGGCGAGCACGGTGCCGTCGGAAGCCGCGATCCTGGCTCCCGGCCTGCCTGAACCTCCCCAGTACGCGATGGTCGGACCGCTCCCCGCGTCCGCGCTCGCAGGCCACAAGATCGGAGCTGCGATGATCAACGCGGCGATGGCGTACAGCGGGCGTGGGCGCATGTCACAAGTGTTCCATACCAACACGCACGATGAGGGTGCTATGGTTACGACCTCGCCGCAGGGGCGGCCAGATGGAAAGGGGGTGGGCAACGATGACTGTCGCAACCGTCGTCGTTGCTTCGCGCCCCATCCCGATCGGCTGAGCTCCAGGCACCAGCGATCTCCCGGGGCACGAGGCGTATCCACCGTGTCTCGATGGAGGTCCTCCGATGTCACGCGAACAACGCCGCGGTGCGCGGCGTAGGGATGATGGCTCGTTCCGCTGCGGCCAGTGCAGGCTGGACGTTTCGACGCGAGCCCCCGGCACCGCGCACCGCAACCACTGCCCCAACTGCCTCTGGAGCCGTCATCTCGATGACGACCATCCGGGTGACCGCGACGCCGATTGCGGCTCCCTCATGGAGCCCATCGCCATCACCGTGCGCGGCGACGGCGAATGGGTGCTGGTCCACCGTTGCGGCGGATGTGACGAGATCCATCTCAATCGCACTGCCGCCGACGACAACCCGCTGATCCTGCTCCGGTTGGCGGTCAAACCGCTGGCCCAGCCTCCCTTCCCGATCGAACGGATCGCTCAGATGTGAACGCAGATTCCGGCATTGTGCGTCTTGATTCCTTTGACGCAGGATGGGTGTTGGACAAGGAGGGAACGATGCGTCGAGCGGCGGTGACGGTGGCGACGGCGGTGATGGTGTTGATGGTCTCGGTCGCCCACGCCGGGATGGCTTTGCACAAGGTGGCGGGGGGACCCGGGATCCAATACTGGGCCAGCTCGAACGGGGAGTTCGTGGCCTACACCGACTATCGGAAGCGGCGTGGGACCGCCCTGATCCAGAACCTCACGACCGGCCGCAAGACCCGGGTCGCCCCGGGCCAGAACTTCATGGGTTCGTTCATCCCCGGCACGGACCGGCTGGTCTACGACCACTGGGACGGCAGGCAGGACGATCTGTACTTCTACGACGTGAGCAGCAAGCATCGCACCAAGGCGCCCGCGAAGGTGAACAGCGGCGGCGACGAGTTCCTGCCACTCGGCTCCGCGGATCACCTGCTCTTCCTGCGGAACACCTACACCAAGGATGGGTCCTTCAAGAACCGGAGCCTGGTGCTGTTCGACCGTGGCGCCGGGAGGCAGCGGCTGCTGCTCCGCAGGATCCGGCAGAAGCAGCTGGTCCTGCCGACGTTCGTGGGCTCCTCCTATGCGGCGTGGACCGAGTGCAACCGCGATGCATGTCGCATGCGGTACCTGGACATCGCCAGCGGCGATCTGCACACGGTCAGCAACCCCCACGGGAGGAGCCAGTACGGGCTCGCCTTCGACGAGACCGCGCACCAGATGTACTTCGTGCGAAGCGCGAACGGGAAGTGCGGGGTCAACGTCACGATCCGGCGGTCCTCGATCGGGGGAGTATCGACCTCCGAGCGGATCGCGGCGCTGCCGAAGGGAGTGGACACCGGCTGGACGCTGTCGCTGGCCCCGAACCCCACCTCGATGATGCAGGATCTCTACTTCGAGCGGTACGACTGCAAGCACCAGACCGGCGATGTCTACCGGGTCGACTCGGTGGCCCCCTGAGCGAGGCCACATGTCGAGGCGGACGGAGCGGTCCTCAGCCCGCTGAGGGTTCCAGCACCACGAAGCCGTCGACCACGAGGCTCGACCCGGTCGATGAGGGGAGCTTGACCAGCTCCAGGGTGTGTTCTCCGACATGTGGCCAGTCCCATGCAGCCAGCACCGATCGCAAGGTGGTCGCCGCGGCGTCGGCGTCGACGATGCCGGCCGGCTCTCCGTCGATGGACGCCTCGAACTGCCCCATCGACGGGCCGGCGGTGCCGATCAGCGCCACGGCCCGCCCGACGAAACTCAAGGAGATGCTCGCCCCGTCCTCCGTCGTCGACTTCGCGTTCCCACCCCAATAGGTGGAGCTCTCCAGGAAGTCCCAGGTCCCCTGATCGTCCGCCTGGTACTGCGGGTAGCCCTTGACCAGGAACGGCGGGACCCTCGTCCACGGGCTCGTGCAGGAGTCCACGGCCTGCACCCGGAACCCGTAGGTGGAGTACGGAGCGACGTCGCTCGTCGTCGTTAGGTCCCCATCCGCGTCCAGCGGGCCCCATGCGTCGTCGTTCCGTTGCTGCTGCGCCATGTATGACACACCCGCCGTCGCGCTCGGGTCCCACGTGTACGACACCGGGAGCGTGGGCGCCTCATCCATCGTCATCGCGGTCCCCGCGACGAAGGCCGCGTGCGCTGGACCCGGACGTATCACCTCGCAGCCGTCCCCCCGATCGATCAGCGCCGGTCCGAACACGACGGCCGCGGCGAGCAGTCCCACCACGGCGATGCCGGCAACCACGAGCTTGCCTCGACGGCGTGGCCCTGTGGGCGCAGGCGGCGGCACCGGGGGAGCCGATCGGCCAGGGTCTGGCCGACGCCCGAACGAGCGCACGAGATCCTTCAGCTCGCCCGTGTGGACCCCGGGTGCGCCGGGAGGTGCGTCGTCGTCCACCGCGGGCGCCCCACAGTCGGCGCAGTACGCGGACACGAATTCGCTCCCGCATGATCGACAGACCCGGGTCTCCACGCCGACCGTTCTACCACCTGGAGGCCCGATCCCGACCGGGCCCCCACTCGCCTTGTGCCTCGGCGAGGGCGCGGTATAGCGTTCGCGGCATGCGGAAGCGCGCCGTCATCTCAGGGGTGCTGATCGTGACCACCTGCGCCGCCTTCGGTGCGATCCCGTCCTCCGCGTCCCGCCCGTCCGATCGAGGCGTCAACCCGATCGTGCGCGAGAACCGGCACCGCGGAACCACCCGCTGGGACATCCCGTGGCCCGGCTACCACATCACCGACGATCGCGACCTGAACATCAAGGGCTACGCGACGAAGACCAGCGTCCGCCAAGGCGGTTCGATCGGGCTCCGCGTCACCACGGCGCACCGGGAGCCGTACGCGGTCGACATCTACCGCCTGGGCTACTACGGCGGCAAGGGCGGACGTCACCTGATGCGCCTGGGCAGGTTCCAGGGGAGACGGCAACCGGACTGCTACACGTTGAAGGCTTCCGGCATGGTCACGTGCCCGTGGCGAACCTCCATCCATCTGCAGGTTTCGAAGGGATGGACCTCGGGTATCTACTTCGCGGTCCTCACGACGCTGCGTTCGCATTTCCAGTCCGAGATCCCGTTCACCGTCCGGGACCGGCGCGACGCCGACATCCTTTACGTCACGCCGGTCAACACGTACCAGGCCTACAACAACTTCCCCTACGACCCGCCGCCTGGAGCCAGCTGGGACGACGGGGCGCATCCGCGGACGGGTCGCAGCCTGTATGACTACAACAGCCCAACGAGCCGGAAGTACCCGGATGGCAGGCCCGCGGTCAAGGTGACGTTCGACCGGCCATACAGCTCCGAGTACGGCAACCCGGGCAACGGCGGCCTCACGGACTTCGAGCCATTCACCATCGCGTTCCTGGAGAAGCGCGGCTTCGACGTGACCTATGCGACCGACGTCGACATGGATGCCCATCCGCATGCGTTGCAGCGACACTCGCTGGTCCTGGTCTCCGGGCACTCCGAGTACTGGTCGAAGGGGATGTACGACGCCGCCTACGCGGCCCGCGACGCCGGCGTGAGCCTGTTCTTCATCGCGTCGAACGAGATCTACTGGCAGGTGCGGTACCAGAAGGACGTGCTGGGGCACTCCCACCGGGTGGTCGTCGGGTACAAGGATTTCAAGCCAGACCCGATCGCTGATCCGGCGCGACGCACGATCAAGTGGCGGGACCTTGGCCGCCCCGAACAGGAGCTATCCGGGGTGCAGTTCCCGACCGACGGGAACATGGATTGGGGTGGCCAAGCGCTCGTCCCCATCCATACCGACACGTGGCCCTTCGCCGGGACCGGGCTGAAGGACGGCAAGCCGGTCAACGGTGAACTGGTGGGCTATGAGATCGACGCATTCGATCCCGCGTACCCGGCGCCCGACGCCACGTGGCGGGTCTTGCTCGCGAGCTCCCCGTTCGTCAACTTCGAGGGGAAGGACTACACGCATAACGCGTCGATCTACCGGGCGCGTTCGGGAGCGCTGGTGTTCGCGACCGGATCGATGGACTGGGCGTGGGCGTTGGCCCCGGGCGGGAGCAGCGACGGTGCGCACCACAACGTGCGGCCTTCGCTTCAGCGCGTCACGGAGAACGTGTTGCGCCGGATGCTGTACGCCTCCGCCCGGGCCTGATCCCGGGGTCAAGGAACGGCCCGAACCCTGCCGATAGCTCTTCAGGAGGGGCAGAGCTATGGCAGAGACGACCTTCGATCCGCTCCGCGTGGTCGCGGGACTCCGCGCGCGCGGCGTCAACTACGTGCTGGTGGGCGACCTGGCCGCGATGGCGCACGGCTCCGCCGCGGTGGCGAACCGCATCGAGATCTGCGTCGCCGACGACGGTCCGGACATCGACCGGCTGGGGATGGTGCTGGACTCGATCGGAGCCGAGGCAACCGACGACACGGGAGATCCCCACCGCGTGGCTTTCGACAGCAGCGCGGGTCGGGTGGAGTGCATCGAGATGTCCCGGGACGGCGGGTATGCGGAGCTGGAGGCCCGATCGATCGAGGTGGATCTGGGCAACGGGGTCCTGGCCCGCATCGCCGCGCCCGCCGATGTCACGGGCCAGCATCTGGCGTCGGAGGACATCGTGGGAGCCGTGCGCGCGGCGGTCCTGGCGGCTGACAGCGGTGAGACGCTTGAGTCGAAGCAGGACGGCGACGAGTTCGGACCCGACCGTCCCGTGACACCGGAGGGCGTCCGGATGACCCCGTGGCGTCGGGTGTGGAAGGCCTTCGAGGACGTGGACACCTTCCTCACGGATCTGAACGAGGGCGGACTGTCCCACGCCCGGGAGCGGCGGAGGTAGTCGGGAACCCTCAGGCGGTGGGCCAGGCGGCCACCGTGGGATGGTCGACGGCGACGGGCCCCACCTGGGCGGCGCCGCCCGGCGATCCGAGGCCGCTGATCTCGGGGTTGAAGAACTCCGCGTTGATCGGCGTGAACTGCCGCCATTCGGCGGGCACGTCGTCTTCGTAGAAGATCGCGGTGACGGGGCACACGGGCTCACAGGCCGCGCAGTCCACGCACTCATCGGGCTGGATGTACAGCATCCGCGTGCCCTCGTAGATGCAGTCCACGGGACATTCGTCGACACATGCCAGGTCTTTCACGTCGATGCACGGCTCCGCGATCGTGTACGTCACCTCAGGTCCTCCTCGCGTCTGACGCTTCCACGCTACCCCACGGGGGCGGCCACCACACCCGAGATCCCCCGCAAGCAGGACCGGACGGTGCCGCGGGCAGGGAGTCCCTAGCGCTCGCCGACCAGGTAGTACGTCTGCATCTCACCCTTGCCCTTGACGTTCACGAGCACGGGACCCTCGAACGCGAAACGATCCTTCAGCCGCTCGTGGGAGGCGTCGCTGACATGGATCCTGCCAGGCTCACCGTGGGATTCCATGCGACTCGCGGTGTTGACCGTATCGCCCCACAGGTCGTAGCTGAACTTCCGCAGGCCGATCACGCCGGCAACCACAGGGCCGGTATGCATGCCGATCCTCAGACGTACGGGCACGCCCTGACGGGCGCCCACCTCGTCGATCGCCTTCTGCATATCCATGGCGAACCGCGCGACACGTTCCGCGTGATCGGACCGGGGGACCGGCATCCCGCCCACGGCCAGGTACGCGTCGCCGATCGTCTTGATCTTCTCCAGCGTGTGATCCTCGGCCAGTCTGTCGAACCGGGAGAAGATCTGGTTCAGGAACGTCACCAGGGCCTGCGGGCTCATCTCGGCCGACATGGGGGTGAACCCCACCAGATCGGCGAAAAGGACGGTGACTTCGTCGTAGCCATCCACGACGCTCTCCCCGCGCTTCAGGCGCTCCGCCACCGGGGCCGGGAGGATGTTCAGCAGCAGCGCGTCGGATCGCTGACGCTCCTGTTCCAGGATCAGCTGCTGCATGTAGTTGCTGCGCAGGCCCGATTCGATGAAGTAGCCAGCCAGCATGCCGATCAGGTTCGTGGCCAGCAGGATCCCCTCTGTCACCAGGAACCGAACCGGTGCGTCGTTCCCGCGGAGCGCGCCGTCGGCGACCGCGACCACGATCGACACAGCGGCCAGGACGGTTCCTGCGGTCAACGCGTACGGGAACCGGAGCCTGGGCGCCGTGTAGGCGAACACGATCACGATCGGTACCCCGAAGATGTATAGACCGAACCCCGGTTCGCCCTGTGCGATCACGGCATCCATCATGACCAGCGCACAGCCCACGACGATGACCACGGTCGTGCCAAGCGGTTGCATCAGCCGGAGGTAGGTGGGCGAGAAGGAGAAGAGCAACAGCCCGACCGTGATCGTGCAGCAGACCGCGTAGCGGAGGAACAGGATCGTGGCCAGGTGGTGCGGGGCGGCCCACACGTCCACGACACCGAAGACGGCGATCAGCAGGATGCCGCCGGCGAAGGCCGCGCGATTCGTGGTGAGCCATCGCCGGTTGTAGTCCTCGCGGAAGGCGGTCTCCATCGGCTCCGGAAACCGCAGCCTGATCCCCTTCAGCAGGGCGTCGAGTTCGGCTTGGGAGGGCGTGGGGGTGGCGGCGCGCTGCATCATGCGGGAGACAGGATAGGCCGAGCGGTCGGTCGCTAGATCGCGAGCGTGGTGCCCTCGGCGGCGGCGCTCAGCCGCACGTCGGATCCGTCGACGAGCTCCAGCGCGTGAGCCACCATGGCGTCCATCTGCGCATCGTCGTGCGAGGGGTCGTGATGGAACAGCAGCACCCGGTCGGCCTTGGCCTTGGTCGAGAAGGTGACGACGTGATCCACGCTCGAGTGACCCCAGCCGACCTTTCCGATGTACTCATCGGCCGTGTACTGCGCGTCATGGATCAGCACGTCCGCGCCGAAGGCTAGGGCGGATCCCGATATCCACTCGATCGGGGCGGTGACCAGATCTGCCGCCAGCGCGGGTTCATGATCGGTGACGTACGCCAGCACGCGCCCTCCTTCCTCGATGCGATACCCGACCGTGGCGCCGGGGTGCAGGATGGGCTCCGACGTCACCCGGAGCCCATCGATCATCCACTCCCCTTCGGGGGCGTCGTGGAACGTGATCTGCGCAGTCCCTTCGTCCAGATCGACCGGGAACAACGGCGGCGAGAAGTAGTGGGCGATCCGCTCGGACAACGGGCGAACCGGGGAGCGGGGTCCCCAGATGTGGATCTCAGCTTCGCTGTTCCAGATCGGCGCGAAGAACCCCAACCCCTCGAGGTGGTCAACATGCAGATGCGTCAGCAGCAGATCGATCCGAAGTGGTGGATCGCGCATCAGATCGTCCCCGAGCGGACGCAATCCCGTGCCGGCGTCGAGGATCACCACCCCTCCCGCGTCCGATCGAACCTCGACGCACGAGGTGTTGCCGCCGTAGCGCACCGTCGCCGGCCCGGGAGTGGCAACGGATCCCCGGCAGCCCCAGATCTTCGCCCGCATCAGCGTTCCCAGAAGATCGCGACCGCCCCGACGAACTCATCCGCATGCGCGAAGAGGGGGAACGCCGTCACTTCGATGCCGCGCGCCACGCCATCGTGAGCCGCGATCTGGAACGTCGCGTGAGCCGGAACCCGATCCGTCAGCGCGATGCCGAGCGGCAAGCCCTGCAGCGGCAGCAGGGCGCCGTCCTCATCGGTGGGGGAGAACGCGGTCGCCCATTCCCCCACCGGCATGCCGCGTCCCTCGGTGAACGGTTCTCCAAGGATCTGCTCTGCGGCCTCGTTGTAGTAGATCAGGGTGCCCTCGGGGTCGACCAGGAACACCGCGGTCGCCAGGCGCGAGGCGAAGTCCCTGGCGAGGATCAGGACCAGGTTGTGCTGGGGCACGTCCACAACCGGAGCCTAGTCGCCCGTCGGGTGACCGGTCTACGCGCGCCGATCCCACGGACCCGATGTCCGTGTCACCGGTCCTTCGATCTCTGGAGAGCCCGTTCGGCGCGCTTGGCCTCGAGCTCGGCGGCTTCCGCCCGCGACTCGGCCTGGGTGTGTTTCGAGCGAAGGGTGTCCATCCGTGCCTGCATGGCCTCGAGCTCCTGGGCGAAGGCGTCCGCGGCCTGCCGTTCCTTCCGCGCCCGCCCAACGGCAGCGTCCCGATCCCGTCGCAGCGAGTCACGATCCAGCCGTTCGGCGGCCGCCGCCTCGGTCGCCTGCGGATCGCCGCCGCCGCTCAGAACGGTCATCGCCGCGACGTCTCCGAACCCAGCCATGCGTGGCGGCGGGCGTTCGAAGGTCCCTTCCGACAGACGCGCCCCCGCCTCAGGATCGACCGATGCCGTCTCCAGGGCCGCAGCGATCACGTCGAGGTGCGACATGGGCGGGCGGTCATGCTCCGCCAGGAACGCTGTGGCGGCACGACTGAGGCGAGCGATGGCCTCCTGTCGTTCGGCTGTTGCGATCCGCAGGCGGTCGAGGTCCCCAGGCGAAGACATCGCCGCCAGCTGCGCCGCGCGGAGCTCGGCTCCGGTCTCCAGGAGGGCGGTCACCTCGTCGGGGTTGTCGGCCGACAGCTGGTTCAGCGCCCACGCGGGTACCGTCGGTTTGCGGAGGGCCTTGACGGTCGCGGCGTCTCCAGTGCGTCCCTCCTCGCGCAGTCGGCCAGCGAGGGCATCGCGAGCCTCGACGAAGCTTCCTGGCTCCTCGCGGAACAGCGCTCTCGCCTCGGGGGGTACCTGGACTTCCATCGGCTGATTATGCTCGGGGCGACCGAGTGAGGGGAGGGGCGATGGGAGACCCGGGACAGCGTCCGACCGCTGGACAGCGGCTGGCGGCGATCGCCGCGATCGTGCTCTTCGTCATCGTCGTCGTGGACACCGTCATCACCATCACGACCAACCCGCTACGGGTCCTGCTCCAGTTCGTTCTCCTCGGGATAGCTGCGTTCGCGCTCTGGCACGTCGTGTCCAGGGAGGGGTTGCACCGTCTGGTTGCTCTGGTGATCGCAGTGGTCGCGCTCGTCGGGACCGTCCTCGCGGGCCGCCTGGATGAGGACGCGAGCCTGTGGTCGCTCGTCGTCCGTGCCGTGCTCCTGGTGTTGGCGGTCGGGTGCGTGCGGTTCGCGATCTCCACCACGGTGAAACAGCTGAAGCAGCAGTCCACACCGGGGACCGAGGTGCCGCCGGCCTCCCGTGGCGTGCTGATCATGAATCTGAAGTCCGGCGGCGGGAAGGCGGAGCGGTTCCACCTGGAGGATGAATGCCATGCTCGTGGGATCGAGCCGGTGGTCCTGGGACCCGATGACGACCTGTTGCAGTTGGCGCACGATGCGGCCGACCGGGGGGCAGACGTTCTGGGCATGGCCGGTGGCGACGGCTCACAAGCGCTGGTGGCGAGCGTGGCGGCGGAGCGTGGGCTGCCGATGGTCGTGATCCCCGCGGGCACCCGTAACCATCTCGCGTTGGATCTCGGACTCGATCGCGAGGACGTGGTGGGCGCCTTGGATGCGTTCGGTGCCGCCCGGGAGCAGCGCATGGATCTGGCGGACGTGAACGGGCACGTCTTCGTCAATAACGTCTCGCTCGGCCTCTACGCGACGATCGTGCGCTCCCCGGAGTACCGCGACGCGAAGATGGAGACGACGATGTCGACCCTGCCGACGGTGCTGGCGCCCGGTACCGCGCCGTTCGACCTGCGGTTCACGGGCCCCGATGGCGAGCCGCGCACCGGAGCCCACGTGATCCAGGTCTCGAACAACCCGTACGGTTCGACGGTGGTGGGGATGGGGAGCCGCCCCCGGCTGGATACCCATCGCCTGGGCATCCTGATGTTGGAAATCCGCGACGATGCGGCGGTCGCGTCCCTGCTGGGTGCCGTGGCCACGGGACATCCAGAACGCTTCGATGGTCTGCGTTCCTGGTCGGCGCCGAGGTTCGAGGTGTCATCGGGATCCCCGATCGCTGTCGGCCTCGACGGTGAGACGATGCAGATGGACCCTCCACTCGTCTTCTCGATCCGACCGGATCCACTGAGGGTCAGGCTCCCTGAGCACGCGATCGGCTACTCGCCTGCCGCGCTCTCGACCGGGTGGCGCTCCAAGTTGCTGGGTGTGTGGCGGGTGGCGCTCGGCCATCCGGCGCAGATCGGGGTGGGGCAGCGCCCCTAAGACTCGTCGGAGCTCTGGGCGTCGGCCCGGATGGCGCGGATGGCCTCGTCCACGGAGACGTAGAAGCGGTCACGGTCGAGGGTCTCGTGGAGTCCGTACCGCACGATCAGGTCCTGGAGCCGGTCGCGCAGCTCCACGAACGCTAGATGGACATCCTTGGCGTTGAGCTCCAGATCCAGCCGTTCCAGCATGTCGGCCGCGGTGACGTCGATGTCGGTGATGGCCTCGCATTGGAGGACGATCCAGCGGGGACGCTCGCGACGCTCGAGTTGGCGGACGGTCTGACGGAACGCGCCGCTGTTGGCGAAGAACAACGGGGCCTCCCATCGGAAGACCACGATGTCCGGCACCTGCTCCGCCTCGGGGAACCGTTCGCTGCTGTGCCAGCCCTCCCCGTCGGACACCCGCCCCAGCACTTCCCCGTGCGGCCACCAGCTGCGCCGGAAGAACAACAGGATCGACAGGATGATCGCGAGCACGATGCCCTGGAGGACGCCGAACAGGATCACCCCGAGTGTGGCCGTGAGCGAGAGCATCAGCGCGGTGCGACGCACATGGAAGTAGACGCGCAGCGGCTTGATGCTGACCAGGGAGAAGGCGGCTGCCATCACCACGGCGGCCAAGGCGCTCTGGGGCAGGTTCCGCACCAGGGAGGGGAGGGCCACCAACAGGATCGTCACGATCCCGGCGCCCACGAGGCCCGTGACCTGGGTCTGCGAGCCGGACTGCTCCGCAACGGCGGTCCTCGAGGCGCTGGCCGAAACGGCGAATCCCTGGAAGACGCCGGCGGTCAGGTTGGCCGAGCCCATGCCGATCATCTCCTGGTTCGGGTCGACGTCGTCGCCGCGCCGAGCAGCGAAGCTGGTTGAGGTGGCGATCGTGTCGGTCAGGGACACCAGGACGATGCCGATAGCCGCCACGACCAGGGGACCCACGTCGGACACCTGGGTCCACGGGATGCTCGGCGTGGGTAGGCCGCGGGGGAGGGTGCCCACCACCACCACGCCCCGCGAGGTGAGGTCCAGGACCCCCACGGCCACCGTCGCTCCCACGACCGCGACCAACACGGCGGGGATCCTCTTCGTCACGCGCGGCATCAGCAACAGGACCGCCAACGTCGTCACTCCCAGAACGAGGGTCGTCACGTTCGTCCTGTCCAGTCCCTGGATGAAGGCGCGCAGCTCGTCGATCGTCCCGTCGGCATCCGTGGAGAAGCCGAACATCTTCGGCAGCTGACCCACGACGATCGTGACGGCGAGACCGTTGAGATAACCGATCTGGACCTCCTTGGACAGGAGGTCGGCCACGAATCCGAGCTTGGCGATCCCCAGCCCGATCTCGATCGCACCGACCAGCAGGGCCAGCATGCCGGCTAGCGCGATGGCGGTCTGCGGTCCCGCGCCGGCCACCAGCGGGACGATCGCTGCGAAGATCAGTGGTGAGACGGAGGAGTCGGGGCCGAGCACCAGGATCCGCGAGGGGCCCATCAGGGCGTACCCCACCAAGCACGCGATCGTGGTGTAGAGACCGGTGACGGCGGGCAACCCCGCCAGCTCGGCGTAGGCCATGCCTTGGGGCACCAGGATCGCGGCGAGCACGACGCCGGCCACCAGATCGCGTCCGAACCACGCTCGCCGGTAGGTGCTCAGCACCTGGATGCCCGGGATCCAGCGCCGGATCCCCGACGGCTGACGTTCCACCTGCGCCGGCTGTGAGCTCATGGCATCTCCGGCGAACGATAACGGAGGAGGTCGGGGACGTGCCGATGGTTGACGTGGAGGCGGCTACCGACCTCTGAAGGACATCGCGGTCGTCGGTGTGACGTTACCGAGGCGGTCTTTCACGGCGGGTGACGCGTGGCGCGGGTTCACGACGACCCGGTAGTCCCGACCCTTCACCCACGGCTTGGCGGGCGACAGCCATACGGCCCAGATGTTCCGGCTGGAGCACGGAACGATGCGTTTCCGGGAGTGGCACACCCGGGTCCCATGCAGGCGGCGCCCCGTGGCGCCACGCAGGACCACGCTGGCCGCGTTCACGCCGCGCACCGGTTCGTCGAACCGCACCCCCACCTTCGCGGTGTGATCCGAAGGCGGGAGCAGTCGCGGCTCCGGGGGCGTGATATCGGTGACGAAGTGAGCCGTCACGGCTCGGTTGCCGTGCATCTCGACGACGCAGACGGGGTTCGTCCCCGAGCAGGCGCCGTCCCAGCCGGTGAAGTACGCATGATCATCGGGGACGGCGGTTAGGGAGACGGTGGCGTTGGGGTTCACGTTGTGCGCGCAGCTCGCTCGACATCCGAAGCCCGCGGGCTGGCTCGTGACGGCTCCGGCACCCCCTTCGGCCGTCACCGAGAGGCGCCGGATCGTGATCGTGCCCAGGTTCGTGCCGGCCAGCCTGTCCAGGTCGACGCGGCCGGCGATCCCCGCCACGTGCCCGTCGCTCGTGTGCTGCCATACCACCCATCCGTGGCCGTCCCAGTCACCGGCGGGCAGCGTGGGCGAGGACACGCCCCAGTGCGCGACCCACAGGCGCGCGCCGTCGCGAGCGAGCCGGCGCGTATCGCCGAACCGGACCTGCCATCCCACGGGGCTGGTGTAGATCATCGGTGTCACACCGGTCAGCTCCCGGACCTCGGCGACCCAGCGTCGAGCCCATTGGGTCATGGCGCTCTGGTCGAGCCCTTTGTTCGTCTCGATGTCCAGGACGGGCAGTAGCTCGCCGGGTTTCGGATCGACGTGGTTGACGAACCAGCGGGCCTCACGCCTGGCATCGCCGGCGGAGCGGTCGGGCCGGGCGAAGTGGTACGCGCCCACCACCAGTCCGTTCGCTTTGGCGCCTGACCGGTTGATCCCGAACAGGGGATCCAGGTACTTGTCGCCCTCGGTGGCCTTCACGAAGGCGAACGACCGGTCGGTCCTCGCCACCTTCGCCCAGTCGATGTCGCCCTGCCAGTGCGACACGTCGAGGCCAGGCGTGGTCGGACCGACCGCCTTACGGGTCGCGGTGGCGGTGGGATTCCGGCCGGCCTCGCCCGCAGACCCAGCGAAGCCGTCGCCGGGGGAGGTCGCCGACGCGGGGAGGATGCTGACCAGGCTCACAACCAGGACCGCCAATGGGCGAGCGATCGAGCGGCGAAGGGGAGGTGAGATCCGGTCCATGCGTCGGGTGGAAGCAACGAGGCTACCTGGTCTCCGGCATCGGCGTGGAGGTCCCAGCCCTGAAGCCGCTAGAGCGCGGCGAGAGCGGCCCAGTCGTCCTGGCTCAGCGTCCATGTCCCCGCTGCCGCGTTGGCCTTGACCTGGCTGGGCGACGTGGCGCCGGCGATCACCGAAGCCACGGGATCGAGCCCCAGGAGCCAGGCTGTCGCCAGCTCCAACAGGGTGTGCCCTCGGGTTGCGGCGAACGCCAAGAGCGCCTCGACGCGGTCGAAGGTGGCGTCCGTGAGGACCTCGTCCGCGCGGGCACCCCAGCCGGCGATGCGGGTCCCAGGCGGCAGCGGCTCGCCCCGTCGGTACTTCCCGGTGAGGAGGCCGCTCGCCAAGGGGAAGTACGGGATGTACGCCAACCCGAGCCTCCCCGCCTCGGCGAGCCCCTCGTCTTGGTCCAGGCGGTCGAGCAGGTTCAGCTCGTTCTGGACGCTGACGAACCGGGCGGCCCCTGCGGCGGCCCCCGAAGCCCCCCGAAGCTGGGCCGCGTCGAAGTTCGAACACCCGATCTCGCGCACCTTGCCTTCCTCCACCAACGCGCCGAGCGTCGCGAGCGTCTCGCCGATCGGCGTTCGGGGGTCCGGTTGGTGCAGCTGGTAGAGATCGATCCGGTCGGTGCGCAGACGCGAGAGGCTGCCTTCCACCGCGCGGCGGATGTATGAGGGTGCGGCACCACCGGGCCGATCGTCGTCCACCCGCATGCCGAACTTCGTCGCCAGGACGATGTCGTCACGCCGGTCCCCGAGGATCCGTCCCAGGAACGCCTCGCTCCGTGTCCCGCCGTACGTGTCGGCGGTGTCCAGGAAGGTGATCCCCGCATCCAGGGCGGCATCCACGACGGCGCGTGTCCGATCCTCATCAAGCCGCCCGCCGAAGTTGTTGCACCCGAGTCCCACCACCGAGACCTCGAGCGACCCGATGCGTCGTGTCTGCATCGGTCGATGCTAGCCGAGGTGTCAGCGACGCCCCTCGGGAGCCGGTCACGACATGAACGCGCCCAGGCGTTCGGCCTCGTCGTCGAGTTCGCGTCGGATCGTCCTCGGCAGGCGTTCGAACGGCTCGACCCTGACGCCGCCCGCTTCGAACCGCCACGCGCCGGCCACGCGCCCGTCGACCAGGAACGTGTTCACGGAATGCGGCGTCTTGGTGTTGAAGATCCGGGGCCGGTAGATCTCCGGGACGATCTGGGTCCGCCGGGCATGCACCAGCAGGGTCGCGTCCCACACCGGGAGGAACCGGACGGGGGCGGGGGTATCGGGGTCCGGGATCGGCCCGCGGGGAACGTCCAGCAGCTCACCGCCCTCCACATCGCGGAACCGACGGAGCCCAAGGCGGTCCACCGCGGGACCCAGCAACGACATCGGCAGCCCCGTGAAGCTCGCGATGTCCTTGCGAGAGGCCGGTCCGAAGCCGCCCAGGTAGCGCTTGATCAACAGGGCGACGCCTTGATCGGGCGTGGCGTCAGAGGGTCCCAGCCAATCCTCGGCCACGGCGTAGCGGTCGGCCCGTCGGTGCTCCCAGGTCCCCGACGGTGGGACGCGGACCAGATCGCTCATCAGCCCGACCCCGTTCCAAGAGCTGGCATCCAGGCCGAGGCGCTCGACGATCTCGGCGCGACGACGCGGGCCGGCGGCCAGGTAGCGTCGAGCGCGGCGATCGATCCGTCGGAGGTCGGCTTCCTCAGCGTGACGACCCGTCGATCGGAGCCACCACGCCAGCCGAGCGTCGCGCACCGCCTCGATGATCGGCCAGTAGTCGCGGCGCGACACCATGTGGATCGTCGCCCGCATCAACGTGGCCTGGATCACGCGACGATGTTCCAGCGCGCGCGTCAGGTCGGCTCGTTCGAAGCCTTCAAGCCGCGACCACAGTGCGATGTACGCGGCGGGCGCGTACTGGGTCTGCAGGCCACCCAGCCGCTCGATCGCTCGCGTGAGCGGGATGTCGGCCCGTTCCAGCAGGAGTTGGCGGGCTAGCAGCGCCCGGTTCAGGGTCCGTTCGTCGAGGGTCCGCGGGGCCATCTCGAGCAGCCTACCGAGCGATGTCGGTCGGGCGGGGTAGGGTCGTTGCATGACCCACGGTTCGCACGTTCGGATGGGTCCCGGCGTCGACTTGGTACTATCGACCTAGGGCTAAGGCCCTACAGCGAGACGTCGCCGTTCCCTTCCCCTTGATGATCGGACAGCGCCGGCATGTCCCGCCGATGGGCAGAAGGCCCTCGGCCCAGGGCATCTGAGGAGCATGGAAGGGGGCGATAGACAGTAGAGACCATCCCGTGAAGGCGCGCGGTCCCATGTCGGGATCGCCTACACCTACAGGAGGCGCGAACCTCGATGAAACGCATAGCGATCCTGGCTCTTGCCGTCGGAGCCCTACTCCCATTGGCGGCGGTCCCGTCCCAGGCGTTCTCTGGGGGAAGTTTCTTCGTCACATGTACGTTCGTGACGCGGGCGGCCATCGACCCGATCGCATCACCGGGCATGTCACCCTCGGCGCACGAGCACATGTTCTTCGGTAACACCGGCGTCACGAAGGACAGCAACTTCGCGACGTTGTCCAAAGGCCCGGGCACCACGTGCTCGGCACCGAACGATCTCTCCTCCTACTGGGTGCCCACGTTCTACATGGGCGGCAAGCCCTTGATCCCGACGTCACTGAACGTCTACTACGTGCGAGGGAGCGGAACGGTGCAGGCGTTCCCCGCCGGCTACATGGCGAAGACCTACGACGTCGTGTATTCGTGCGGCGGAAGGATCTCCCGCACGCCGCCCAATTGCGGCGGCGGACATCCGCAGTACAACGTCCGGTTCTTCGCGCCGGGCTACCCGGAGGTCCACGCGATGTACAAGTTCGACCAGATCCACAGCCTGGTCGGTGCCACGCTGTCGTCCGACGGCATGGCGGCCCGCCACGGTGACTTCTTCCCCGCGTGGACGAACAACCGGTTGACGCAGTTGGTGAAGGACTGCCTCAACGCCCACCGTACCTGCGGGCGCATCAAGAGCTGAGTCACGAACGTCTCGAGCCGGGGGAGCGAGCTGCTCCCCCGGCTCTCACGTTCCCTCGGCCCCGGACAGCCCGAAGTCCTCGATCAGATCCCGCGTGCCGGGATCGCCGGCGTGCAGGAGGAGCGGGAGGCCGAACAGCCGCTCCACGGGTTGTCCTGGCCCAGGGTCCGGCCCATGGCTCGCTGCCGTCCGGCGGGCGTTCGTCGGGTCCCTCGACCCGGTTCACGCGTCGGGCTCCGCAAGCGCATAGCCCACGCCGTGCACCGTGCGCACGTAGCGCGGCGACGCATCGTCGGGCTCGAGCTTGCGGCGCAGGTTGCGGATGTGGCCGTCGATGGCACGCTCGTAGGTCTCGAGGCTGAACCCGTGGACGGCGTCGAGCAGCTGGGAGCGGGTCCACGACCCGCCCCGGCTCGCGGGCGAGGGTGGCGAGGAGCTCGAATTCCGTGGGGGTCAGGCTCACGACACGGCCGCCTGCCGTCACCCGGCGGCGGACGAGGTCGAGCTCGAGGTCGCCGGCCGTGATCCGCTCGTCGCCGAGCGCCGTCGCCTCGGCCCGGCGCAGGACGGCGCGGACGCGGGCGACGAGCTCACGCGGGCTGAAGGGCTTGACCACGTAGTCGTCCGCGCCCAGCTCCAGGCCCGCGACGCGGTCCGCCTCGTCGCCGCGCGCCGACAGGATGAGGATCGGAACGCGCGAGTCGCGGCGGATCGCCCGGACGACGTCGAGGCCGTCCACGCGCGGCAGACCGAGGTCCAGGACGATCGCGTCCGGCCGGCGGGCGCTGGCGAGCGCGAGGGCGGCCTGGACCGTCGCCCGCCGTGATGACGGCGAAGCCGGCGTGCTCGAGGTAGTCGCGGACGAGGGCGGCGATCTGCGGCTCGTCCTCGACGACGAGGATCGTGCGCATGGGACTCCGGACGCAGGGAGCGACGCCGCGCGAGGATACCCGCCCGGGGGGGCTGGGGGTGGGGGGAGCCGGTCCGATCCGACCGGCGGGCCGGCGCCGGACACGGTGCTGCCGGTGGGATCGCCGCGGCCGGCGAGGCACCCGCCGCGGCCTCCTCCTCGTGGAGGCGGCGGTGCGCCTCCACGATCCACTGGCGGCGGGGGTCGCCCTCGGGACCCGGCGCCGGGCCAGCCCCACGGCCCGGACCACCCATCGGCCCGTAGCCCCAGGCCCGGCGCCGCATGCCCCCGAACGCGAACAGCAGGAACCCGATGAAGAAGAGGAAGAACAGGAACCCGAGGCCCGGGAAGAGGCCGCCCCCGAGGACGACCGCGCCGCCCGCCGCGCCGATGTTGGAGGCGACGCCCGCCTGGAAGCCGATGACACCCGCCGTGATGGCGACGACGCCGGTGAAGAGGACTCCGAGAAGTCCGCGCATGGAATGATCTCCGTATGCTGGTGGCCCGGCGTCGCCGGTCCGCGTGCGTTGGTCGGATGGGACACACGATCGCACGCGCGATGTGCAGGAGTTGTGCGGAGCCGTCGCGGTTTCGTCGAGTGCGGAGGGAGGGCATGGCGGTCGACGATGGGGAGGCCGGAGACGTCCTCGTCGTGGAGCCGGAGGGCGATGCCGTCGGCGCCGCGGCGTGCGCGATCTCATCGCCGAGGCGTTCGGCGTGGGCGCGTCGATCGTCGCGATTCCCGGCGACCGCCTCGACCCGCGTTCTTCGACCTCCGGAGTGGGGTCGCGGGCGACCTGCTGCAGGTGTCCGTCACGTATCGGGTGCCGCCTCGCGGTTGGTCGGCACGCTGCCCGAGCCCGCCGCGTCGTCGGACGCCTTCGCGGCGCTCGTCCGCGAGTCCAACGCCGGCCGCCAGCACTGGTTCCTGCCGTCGGTCGAGGCGGTGCGGGAGCGTCTCGGGAGCTAGCGGAGGACCCGGCGACGCCGGGATAACGCCAGGGGACCGGCACGCCCGCGGCTACACTTGCCGGGTCCCAACCCGCACGCTCGGAGCCGATGGAACGCCTCCTGCTGCTCGACGGCAACGGGCTCATCTACCGCGGCTACTTCGCGCTGATCGATCAGCCGCTCACCACATCGCAGGGGCGAGCTGGTCACGGCCGTGTTCGGTTTCACCAACA
The DNA here is from genome assembly GCA_963826185.1 of uncultured Actinomycetes bacterium. Taxonomy (GTDB): domain Bacteria; phylum Actinomycetota; class UBA4738; order UBA4738; family HRBIN12; genus JAOUEA01. Next base: position 213,816 of record CAWGVY010000005.1, read on the forward strand.
TCGTCCTGCGCGCGATCCAGGACGCCCGCCCGGACCGCATCGCGGTCGCCTTCGACCTCGGCAAGCCCACCTTCCGCCACGAGCGCTACGCGGAGTACAAGGGCACCCGGACGCGGATGCCGGACGACATGCGCGAGCAGATCCCCAAGGTCCGCGAGGTCGTGCGGGCGCTGGGCATCCCGGTCTACGAGCGCGAGGGGTTCGAGGCGGACGACGTGATCGCGACGCTCACCGGCCAGGCGGAGGCCGCGGGCCTCGAGGACGGTGATCCTCACCGGCGACCTGCGACATGCTCCAGCTGGTCACCGAGCGCACGACGGCTGATGGTCAGCCTCCGCGGCGGCGTGTCGAACACCGTCACCTACGACCTCGCGAGGATCGACGAGCGATGGGGGCTGCGGCCGGACCAGATGCTCGACTACAAGGCGCTCAAGGGAGACCCCACCGACAACATCCCGGGCATCCCGGGGGTGGGGCGAGAAGACGGCGTCGAAGCTGATCGCGACCTGGGGCACGCTCGACGAGCTGTACCGCCACATCGGCGAGGTGGTGCCCGAGAAGCTCCGCGTGCCCCTGGAGGAGCACCGCGCGAGCGTGCTCGAGAGCCGCGAGCTCATGCGCCTCGTCCGCGACGTGGACGTGGTGCTGGACCCGGACCACGGGCGGGTCGGGGAGTACGACCGCGAGGCGGTGGTCAGGCTGTTCCGCGAGTACGAGTTCCGGACCTCATCGACCGGCTGCCGCCGCTCGCCGGCGAGCGCCCCGAGGACGCGATCGCCGCGATGCGCGAGCTGCGCGAGGCCGGGTTCCCGGCGGCCCAGGGCCGCGGCTCGGGCGGCGCGGGCGCGGCGGGGCGGCGCCGCGGAGCGCGGATCGCCGGACGACGGCTCGCTCCAGCTCTCGATGGACTTCGACGTGGTCTCGGGCGGCGGCGACCGGCCGCGACGCCACGCGATCGCGGCGACGTCGGCGGCGGTCGAGGCCCGCGCGGAGGCGCTCGCGTCGGCGACCGGCGACCTGCCGGGGCGCTCGCGGCGGCCATCGTCGACCCGGGCAGGATCGAGCTGGCCGACGAGGCCCGCGTCGCCACCCTGGAGCCCTGGCTGCGCGAGCAGGAGGCGGTGGGCGTCGCCGTCGTGCTCGACGACCCGCGGCCGCTCGCGGGCACGCCGCTGTCCATCGCCGTGGCCGGCGCCGACGGCGCGTGCGTCGCCGCCGAGGGGCCGGCGGCGGCCGTCGCCCTGCGCCACCTCCTGGAGCGGCTCGGGACGCCGCTCGTCGGCCACGAGACGAAGGCGCTGCTGACGGCCCGCTTCGCCGAGGAGCCCGACGCCGTCCCGACCCCGGTGGCGTTCGACACCCAGGTCGCCGCCTACCTCGTCAACGCCGCGCTGCGGGCGCAGCGGATCGCCGACGTCGTCGCGGAGCGGCTCGACCTCGTCCTGCCGCCGGCCGCCGCCGGACCTGCCGCCGACGGCCGTCGCGGGCCTCGAGGCGCTCTCGGCGCTCGCCGTGCGGCCCTCGCTGGAGGCGTCGCTGCGCGACGAGGGCGGCGAGCGCCTGTTCGCGGAGATCGAGCTCCCGCTGATCCCGATCCTCGCCCGCATGGAGGCGGCCGGGATCGCCCTCGACCATGACGCCCTGGCGGCCCTCGAGCTCGAGTTCGCGACCGAGATCGCCCGCCTCGAGGACGAGATCTTCCAGGTCGTCGGCCACCAGTTCACCATCGGCAGCCCCAAGCAGCTGGGCGAGCTCCTGTTCGTCGAGCTGGGCCTGCCGAAGGGGCGCAAGACGAAGACCGGCTACTCGACCGACGCGACGGTCCTCGAGGAGCTGCGCGGCGTGCACCCGGTCGTGGAGCTCGTCCTCGACTGGCGGACGTACACGAAGCTCCGCTCGACCTACGTCGAGGCGCTGCCGAGCCTGCTCGGCCCCGACGGGCGGCTCCACACGCTGTTCCACCAGGCGGTCGCCGCCACCGGGCGCCTGTCCTCGTCCGACCCCAACCTCCAGAACATCCCGATCCGGACGCCGCTCGGCCGCCGGATCCGGCACGCCTTCGTCGCCGGCTCGCCGGACACGACGCTCGTCGCCGCCGACTACAGCCAGATCGAGCTGCGGATCCTCGCCCACGTGCTCGGGCGACGAGCACCTGCGCGACGCCTTCGCGCGCGAGGCCGACATCCACCGCGAGACCGCGGCCCGCGTGCTCCGCAAGGCCCCCGAGGACGTCACCTGCGACGAGCGCGTCGATGGCCAAGATGGTCAACTTCGGCCTCGCCTACGGCATGAGCGACTTCGGGCTGTCGTCCCGGGCCGGCATCAGCCGCCAGGACGCCCAGGAGTTCATCACCTCCTACTTCGCCGCGTACGGCGGGATCAGCCGCTACATGCTCCACATCCGCGAGACCGCGGCGGAGCGGGGCTACGTCGCGACGCTGCTCGGCCGCAAGCGGCAGATCCCGGAGCTCACGTCGTCCAACCGCGCGCTCAGGCGGCCGGCGAGCGGATGGCGATCAACATGCCGATCCAGGGCACGGCCGCCGACATCGTGAAGATCGCGATGATCCGGCTCGACACGGCGCTCCGCGACGGCGGGTTCCGGGCCCGGCTGCTGCTGTCCGTCGCACGACGAGCTGCTGCTCGAGGCGCCGCGCGACGAGGTGGAGCGCCTGGTGCCGGTGCTCCGCGAGGCGATGGAGGACGCGCTGCCGCTGTCCGTGCCGCTCACCGTCGAGGCGAAGGTGGGCGACTCCTGGGAGGGGATGACGCCCGGTGTCGCGCCGCGACGCGGTGCTCGCCGAGGCTGGACGAGGCGCCGGTCGGGCTGGAGGCGTAGCGGCGTCAGGTCCCCGCTGATCGCGCCCTGGAGGGCCAGCGTGGCGGCGTAGCCCGCCGCGCCGAGCAGCAGCCCCGGGACCAGGGCGAGGTACGCCCAGCCGCGCTCCCGCCGGGTGCCGGCCCAGGAGGGCGGGCAGGACCAGGCCGATCGCCAGGGCGCCGCCGCCGACGGCCGTGTCCGGCAGGATCGCCAGGAAGTAGACGCCCTCGGCCACGAACAGCGCGGCGAGCAGCCCCGCCGCCGCGCCGCGCACGCGGCCCGCGCCGTGCCGCCACCACCAGCCGGCCGCCCCGAACACGATGCCGCCGGCGATGGCGCCGACGCCCCAGAAGACCAGGGTCGAGCGGCCCACCCCGTAGCCGAACCGCACCTCGACCGTCGCGTAGTAGCCCGCCAGGGCGGCGGCCAGGAGCAGCGGGCCGGCGCGCCGCGGCCACCCGCCAGCCGGGCATCCGCGACCCGGCGAGGAACGCGACGACGCAGCCACCCCGACAGCGAGTTGGCGATCCAGTTGAGCGCCCCGGGCAGGATGCCCTGGAGGAGCTGGGTGACGACGCCCAGCGCGAGCCCGGCGGCGATCGCCGCGGCGAGCGACGGCGGCGACGGCTTCACGCGGCGAGCGCTCACGCGGCCACGGTCCGCGCCGGGTCCGGCGACCCGGACCGCAGCGGCGCGCCGGTCAGCAGCGGGGCGAGCAGCGCGATGACGATCCCGGCCACGAGCGGGATGCCCAGCGCCGCCGCGAGGCCCAACGTGTCCGCCGCGGCACCCGACGAGTCGCGGGCGAGAGGATGAGCCCGACCCGCACGAGCCAGGCGACGATCGCGACGCCGTGCCCGGCCGGGATCCCGGGCCGCGACCCGGCGGCGCCGATCATCACCGGGAACATCGGCGACGAGCCGAGGCCCACGGCGGCGAAGCCCGGGAAGGCCAGCAGCGGACGCGCGAGCGGCGCCGCGACGATCGCGAGGACGAGCGCCGGAGGACGCGACGAGCGCCCCGGCCCGGACGACGGTCGTGCTGCCCCACCGGTCGACCCAGCGGTCGTTCGTGAGCCGCCCGAGGACCATCGCGCCCATGTACACCACGAACGCCGACGCGGCGATGCCCGCCGGCTGGCCCAGGACGTCGGCGAGGTAGACGGCGCTCCACGTCGCGGCCGAGCCCTGGACCGTCACGCACAGGATGCCCGAGCAGCGCGATCGGCACGAGGACCGCGGAGCAGCCGGGGCGCGCGCGCGAGCGGATCGGCCTCGTCGCCGCCCGCCGGCGTGGGGGGCGTCCGCGATCGCCGCGGGGAGCAGCCGGCTGCCCGCGACCAGCACCACGGCCGCGACGACGCCGGCGCCGCGGCGAGGTGGACCGCGACCGGCACGCCCGACGCCGGCGAGCGATCGCGCCGACGGCGCCGGCCGCCAGGCTGCCGACGCTCCACATGCCGTGGAAGCCCTGCAGGATCGACCGGCCGTACTGGCGCTGGAGGCCGATCCCGTGCGCGTTCATCGACGCGTCCATCGTCGCGTCGAACATGCCCAGGACGAGCATCGGCGAGCGCGAGCGTCGCCCACGACGACGCGAGGCCGACGGCGACCAGCGCCGCGGCCGCGAGGGTCGCCGGCGACGGCCGGCCACGCGGCCGCTCCCGAACCGCGCGATCAGGACGCCCGGCGAAGCCGCCCGCGAGCAGCCCGCCCACCGGCATCGCGGCGAGCGCGATCCCGAGCTCGCCGTTCGTGAGCGCCGAGGCCGTCCTTGATCGCGGGCGTGCGGGGCAGGATCGAGGCGGAGATCGCGCCGTTCGCGAAGAACAGCGCGCTCACGGCGATCCGGGCGGCGCGGGCGCGGCTGGGGCGAGAGGGTCGAGCGATCATCGGGCGCCGCCTATGGTGCCCGAGGTCGCGGGCCAGGCGCGGTCCGCGGCCGGCGCGCCGCCGCCCGGCGGGCGCGGTCCTATCGTCTCCGGCGATGCCTGAGCTACCCGAGGTCGAGACCGTCGCGCGCGACCTCCGGCGCCACCTGCTGCCCGAGGCGGCGGGCCCGGCCCGGTGATCGCCGGCGCGCGCGTCGCGTGGCCCCGGACGCTGCGCGACGAGGACCCGGCAGGCGTTCGTGGCGCGGGGTCACCGGGCGGCGGATCGAGGGCGTCGGCCGGCGCGGCAAGCAGGTCCTGGTCGACCTCGACGGCGGCGCCTTCCTGACGGTCCACCTCAAGATGACCGGCCAGCTGTTCGTCGTGCCGGCGGACGTCCCGGTGGACCCCTACGAGCGGGCCGCGCTCGTCGCTCGACGACGGCCGCGAGATCCGCTTCCGCGACATGCGCAAGTTCGGGCGGATCGGGCTCTACGCGGCCGACGACGACCCGTTCGACGGCCTCGGCCCCGAGCCGCTCGACCCGCGGTTCACGCTCCGGGCCTGGCGGGCGCGGCTCCGCGGCCGGCGGGCCCGCCTCAAGCCGCTGCTCGTCGACCAGTCGTTCGTCGCGGGCATCGGCAACATCTACGCGGACGAGGCGCTGTGGCGCTCGCGGCTGCACCCGCTGCGCTCCGCCGCCTCGCTGCGCCCGAGGGACGAGCGCGTGCTCTACCGGAACGTGCTCGAGATCCTGGGCGAGGCCGTCGAGCGGCGCGGCTCGTCGATCGACGACTACACCGCGCCCGACGGCGACGGCGAGATGCAGGAGCGCCTCGACGTCTACCAGCGGACGGGCCAGCCGTGCCCGCGCTGCGGCCGTCCGATCCGGCGGATCGTCATCGGCATCCGGGCGACGCACTTCTGCTCGTTCTGCCAGCGGCTCCCGGCGGCGGAGCGGCCGGCGTGCGGCGAGGCTGCTCGCGACGATGACGCCGCGGCCCGGGACGGCCGGCGACGCGGCGCCGGGGCCGGCGCTGGGTGGAGCTCGATGGCGAGGGTGCGCTGGGCCGGACGGCCGACGAGTCGGCGGCCGGGCCCGCGCGGCGCGGACGAACGCAGCCGCCGCGGCCCGCCGGGCGGCGGCGCGGGCCGGGGCGGACGGCGCTGATGCCGGGACGGGCGCCCGGTCCCGGGAGCCGCCCGGCCCCGGGGACGCGGCGCATGAGCCTCGTCCGCCTCGAGGGGGTCGTCCGCGAGATCGGCACGTTCGTGATCCTCGACCGGATCGACGCCGCCGATCGCGCCCGGCGAGCGCATCGGCCTCGTCGGGCCCAACGGCGCCGGCAAGACGACGCTGCTCCGGATCGTGGCCGGGCCGGGACGAGGCCGATCGCGGGACGGTCGACCCGCCGCCGCGGCCTGTCCCTCGGGCTCCTCAGCCAGGAGGCCCACTTCGACGAGGCGTTCATGGCCGCGCCGGACCTGCGGGCCGCGGTCCGCCACGGCGCGGCGCACCTCGAGACGATGGCCGACGGAGCTCGAGCGCGCTCGAGCACGACGGCCACGCCGCCGGCGCGCGCTACGCGGACCTCCAGCACCGCTTCGACATCCTGGGCGGCTACACGCTCGACCAGCGGGTGGACGAGGCGCTGTCCGGGCCTCGGCTTCGCCCGCGACGAGTGGCTGCGCCCGCCGACGGCGCTCTCCGGCGGCCAGCAGACCCGGGCCGCGCTCGCCCGGCTCGTCGTCGCCGACCCGGACCTGCTGATGCTCGACGAGCCGACGAACCACCTCGACATCAGCGCCATCGAGTGGCTCGAGGAGCACCTGCGCCGGCGCTCCGGCGCGCTGCTCGTCGCCTCGCACGACCGGGCCTTCCTCGACGCGACGGTGACGCGGGTCTGGGAGCTGCGCGACCGGCGCCTGACGGTCTTCCGCGGCGACTACACCGCCTACCACCGCCAGCGCGTCGAGCGCGACCTGCGGGCCGAGAAGGAGGCCGAGAGCCAGGCCGGCGCCATCGAGCGCGAGGTGGAGCTCGTCCAGCGCTACCGCAGCCAGCGCAAGCACGTGAAGATGCACGAGCACGAGGCGCGCCTCGAGCGGCTCAAGGCCGAGAAGGTCGAGGCGCCGCGCAAGAGCACGCGGTCCCTGCGCCTCCACGGGGCGGCGCTGGCCGGCGGTCCCGTCCGGTCGGGCGAGCTCGTCGTCCGGCTCGAGGACCTGGCCGTCGGGTACCTGCCGGGTCGCGGCGCCCTCGCCCCGGACGGCACGGACGCCGCCGAGCCCGTGACGGTCGCCAGCGCCCCGTTCCTCGCCGCCCAGCGCGGCGAGCGGATCGGCATCGTCGGGCCCAACGGCGCCGGCAAGACGACGCTGCTGCGGACGATCGCCGGCGACCTGCCGCCGCTCGACGGCATGATCGCCTTCGGCCACCAGGTCCAGCCCGGGCTACCTCGCCCAGCTGCGCGACGCGGCGATCCCGGGGGCCACCGTGCTCGACGCGATCATGGAGGCGATGCCGCTCACGCCCGGCGAGGCCCGCGGGTACCTCGCCCGGTTCCTGTTCCGGGGCGACGACGCCTTCAAGGAGGTCCGGTCGCTCTCGGGCGGGGAGCGGTCGCGCCTGGAGCTCGCGCTGCTCGGGATCATGCCCTCGAACCTGCTCCTCCTCGACGAGCCCACGAACCACCTCGACATCGCGGCCCGCGAGGCGATCGAGGCGTTCCTCGCGGAGTCGCCGGCCACGCTCCTGGTGGTGTCGCACGACCGGCGGCTGCTCGAGACGATCTGCGAGCGGCTGTGGGTCGTCGACGAGGGCCTCGCCGTCCCGTTCGACGGCGGCTACCGGGCATGGCGCCAGGCGGTGACGGACGGCTGGACCGTCGGCGGCCGAGGCCGAGCGCCGCCCGAACCGGCTCCGGCCGGGCGCCCCCGGCACGCGGCCGGGGTCCAGCCGACGGCCGCGCGTGCCCGCGCGGCGCGGCAACGCCGCCGGGCGGCGACCGGCCGCCGGGTCGGACCGCCGCCGGCGGCCCCGCGGCGTCGCCGGCGACCGCCGCGCGGCGCCCCGCGCCCCAGGCCGCGCCCGAGGCTGTCCAAGGACGCCTACCGCCGACGCCGCGAGACCCTCGACGCCGAGCTCTCGCGCCTCGGCCTGCGCAAGAGCCAGCTGGAGCTGGCGATGGGCACCCCGTCGATCGCCGCGAACTTCGTCGAGATGCGCCGCGTCACCAGCGAGCTCGCGGACGTGGAGCGCGCCCTCGCGGACGCCGAGGACGCCTGGCTGGAGCTCGAGGAGATGGCCCCGTGACGCCGACCGGGGTCCGCCGCCGGCCCACCGCACCGTCCGCATCGGCGTCACCGGGCCCATCGGCTGCGGCAAGTCCCAGGTCGGGCGCTGGCTCTCGGAGCTGGGCGCGCGGGTCGTGGACGCGGACCGCGTCGCGCGCGAGGTCGACGGCGCCCGGGACGACCGTCCACGCCGCGATCCTGCGCCGCTTCGGCGCGCCGGTGACGGCCGCCGACGGGACGGTCGACCGGGCGGCGCTCGGCCGGATCGTCTTCGCCGACCCGGCCGCGCTGCGCGACCTCGAGGCGCTCGTCCACCCCGCGGTCAGGCCGCGCATCCTCGACGCCATCGGCGCGGCCGAGGCGCAGGGCGCCCCCGCCGTGGTCGTGGAGGCGATCAAGCTCGTCGAGGGCGGCCTCGCCGGGCTCCTGCGACGAGGTCTGGCTGGTGACCTGCGACCCGGAGGCGCAGCGCGCCCGCCTGATCGCCCGCGGGACCCCGCCGGCGGACGCCGACCAGCGGATGGCCGCGCAGGCCGGGCTCGGCGGAGCGCCTGCGGCCGCGGCCACGCGCGTCATCGACACCTCGGGCACGGCCGACGAGACCAGGTCGGCGGTCGCCGCGGCGCTCGGGGCGGCGATCGCGTCCTCGCGGCGGGGGGATAGCGGAGGCCGCCCGGCCGGGCGGACCCGGCCGGGCGGTTGGGAGGCGCGTCGGGTCAGCGACGCGCGACGGAGGGGGCCGCCCGGACGCGGCGTCCTCCCGTGGTCGGGCCGACGCCCGGTCCTCCGCCCACGGCGGGGCGTCACCGGGACGGCGGTCGGGCACGCCCGGACACGCCGGGTCGGCCCACGGACCGTTCGAGGGTGGCCGCCGGGTCGCGGCGCGGGACCGGGCTCAGCCGCCCGGCGGGGTGGTGGGCGATGCCGCCGGACCCGACGAGCCCAGGTCGGCGGGCGGGGCGGGGGCCGGGGTCAGGGCCGGGATCGGCGGGTTGGACGGGACCGGGCCGCCGAGCCTCGGGTAGGACTCGGGGATCAGGAGGCCGTAGCGTTCGATGATGCGGTTGTTCGTCGCGCCCAGCAGCGACACGTCGAGGATCCGGACGTCCTGGTCCGGCCGGAGGGCCAGGCTGAACTGCGCGGTGCCGTCGGCCTGCATGTGGCTGATCTCCTCGGCGACCACGAGCGGCGTCTTGAGGATGTAGTAGGTGCCGGTCCGGGCGAGGATCGTCATGCCCTGGTAGGTCACCTTGGTCGTGCGACCCGACTCGAAGCCGCCCGTCGAGCCCTGCGCGGGCGCGACTGCGGGCGCGGCCCCGGGGTCGGCCGGGGGCGGGTGGGCGCGGTGACGCTGACGCTCGCGGTGACGAAGACGTCGACGCTCATGCCCGCGCCCAGCACGCCGCCGACGGCGCGATCGTCGGAGACGGTGATCGAGACGGCGCGCCAGGCCTCGGAGTCGGGCCGGACCGTCTCCTCGGGGCGCAGGATCGCGAAGCCCAGGCCGACGGTCCCCGAGGCGAGCAGGTTCGGGGTGAGGAGCTGGCCGACCGGGACGTCGACCGCCAGCAGCCGCCCGACCAGCTGGTTCTGCTCGGTGATCAGGGGCGGCGTTCGTGCCATCGAGGGGGATGTCGTTGCGCAGCACGATGTCCTCGGGGACGATCGCCCTGCGGGCGAGGATCGGCCGCGCGGCGACGTAGCCCTGGACCGTCTTGAGGCCGGTCGTGCCGGCCTGCTGCTGGGCGCTGTTGATGAGGAAGAACGCCGAGGCGCCCGCGACGATCGCGAGGATCACCCCGAGGAGCACGATCCACCGCCCCTTCTTGGACGGGTCCTTGTACTCCATCTCCATCGACGAACCTCCCGGGTTGACCGGCTCGCCGCCGGCCAGAGGGTTGTGCCGCGCCCGCTCCGGCTGGGTTCGTGGGCGCCGGCCATGCCGCCTGACCGCGCCATGACCGCGAGGGCACGCCGATCCGCGTGCCGCTCCGCACGTTGCCTGCTGGCGACACCCGGGACGACGTCCCCGTTGGTACCAGTGCCGAAGAAGAGTGGCTGGCGTGCCAGAACAGGGGTTCTATTTGACGTCCCGCGTGGTAGGATGCCCGGGTGCCCGACTTCCGCCTCGTCGCGCCATTCGAGCCCACCGGGGACCAGCCGCAGGCGATCGAACGCCTCGTGGACGGCCTCGGACGCGGCCTGCGCCACCAGACGCTGCTGGGCGTCACGGGCTCCGGCAAGACCGCCACGATGGCCTGGACCATCCAGCGCCACCAGAAGCCGACGCTCGTCCTGGCCCACAACAAGACGCTGGCCGCCCAGCTGTACTCCGAGTTCCGGGAGTTCTTCCCGGACAACGCCGTCGAGTACTTCGTCAGCTACTTCGACTACTACCAGCCGGAGGCGTACCTGCCGCGGTCGGACACGTACATCGAGAAGGACTCCAGCCGAAACGAGGAGATCGACCGGCTCCGCCACGCCGCCACCCACGCGCTGTTCGAGCGCCGCGACGTCATCATCGTCGCCTCGGTGTCCTGCATCTACGGCCTGGGAGCGCCCGTGGACTACGGCGCGACCGTGCTCCGGCTCAGGGACGGCGGGCAGTACCGGCGGGACGCCGTCCTGCGCCACCTCGTGGACCTCCAGTACCAGCGCAACGACA
>CAWGVY010000006.1:0-10060 GCA_963826185.1 uncultured Actinomycetes bacterium
CGGGAGGCCGAACAGCCGCTCCACGGTCTTCAACAGCCCGAAGTGGGAGAGGAAGGCATCGCTGGTGGTTCCCGTGGCGACCCACTTCGACACCACCAGGGTGGCGACGCGGCAACTCACGTCGTCGTGGAGAGCCGGGCTCAGGCAGTCACGGTTGAACGGGACCCCGGTCAGATCCCCTTCGTCCCAGGTGATGAACAGGACCGTGGAACCGTCCCGGTAGCCGGGGGTCGCGATCACCTGGGTCATCTGCCGGCGGAGCCAGGCGTCTCCGGTCCGGATCTCACCGCCCGTGCCGTGAGGTTCGACGTGCATGTTGTGGTCGTCGTTCGGCACGATCCAGGAGAAGTTCGGGAGGCGATCGTGCGCGATGTCGGCGTCGAGCTGTTCGATCGGCACGTCGTAGCGGGCGCACGCCTCGCGGAGCGGGACGAACCACGGCGCCGGGTTGTGACCGACCTCGTACGGCCCCTCGGACGACTGCTGGCAGTTCGTCGACATGCTCTCCACGTAGACGCGCCAGGTCAGACCCGCCTGGCCGAGCTGACCGAAGAGGCTGGGAGTGTGCAGCGGCCGGGCGGTGCACGCGAAATCATGGCAGGACGGCGGGACATGGGTTGAGCCCGCCACCACCGCCACGTAGTTCGGATGGCTCGGCTGCGTGATCACGTGGTAGTTCGTGGCGAGCCCGCAGTCTCGCGCGAGCCGGTTCAAGAACGGGGCACGCCGGTCGTTGCGGGAGCCGGGGCCGCCGATGAGGGTCCCGATGCTCACGTTCTCGGCCATGATCACCACGACGTGCTGGATGGGGCGCAAGGTGTCCGGCTCTCCGTTGCACGTGCCCGCCGTCCGCGTGGACGCGGCCCCCGTGCCCGACGGCACCGAGATGGGGCCGCTCTCTGAGGACGTGCAGGCGGCCAGGATGACGGCCGTTGCCAGCGCCGCCCCGCCGATCCACCTTGTCCCTGAGCTCAGAGCCACGAGGGGATGCTACGGGCGCTGGCCGGTGAGCGGAGGTCTCGGATCTTGTGGCGAGCGGTTCCCGCGACATGACGGGACTCGTCCGCCATGTCAGCATCCGCGTGCATGGCTGACCTGACAGGCATCGACCCAGCACGCGTGCGCGAACTCCAGACGATCGAGGATGCTCGGTTCGTGGTTGAGCGCCCGGCTTCCCGGGAGCGGCTCGAGCGGGCCAGATCGACGATGCCGCGCGGGGTCCCCATGGCGTGGATGGATGACCTGTACGAGCACCCACCCGTCTGGGTGGCTCACGGCGAGGGTTCGTCGTTCACCGACGTGGATGGGCATACCTACGTGGACATGTACGTCGCCGACATGAGCGCGTTCTGCGGCCATGCTTCGCCGCCCGTCGTCGAGGCCGTCGCGCGTCAGATGAGACTGGGGAACCAGTTCCTGTTGCCGGGCGACGACGCGATCCCGGTGGCAGAACATCTGGCGGCGCGCTACGGCATGCCGAAATGGCAGTTCACCCTGTCCGCCACCCAGGCGAACACCGAGGTGATCCGACTGGCACGGGAGGCGACGGGTCGCCAGGTGGTGCTGGTGTTCGACGGGAAGTACCACGGGCTCGAGGACGCCACGCTGGTGGTGCTCGAGGATGGGACCGTCGTCCCCGAGTACGACGGCCTGTCGAGCGGCATCGCGGGTCAGACCCGCGTGATCGCCTTCAACGACGTGGGCGCGCTCGAGACGGCGCTCGCCCCGGGGGACGTGGCCCTGGTGCTGGCGGAACCTGCCATGACGAACGTGGGCTTCATCCTCCCCGAGGATGGGTTCCACCAGACGCTCCGTCGGCTCACCCGCGAAGCGGGAACGCTCCTGGCGATCGACGAGACCCACACCCTCGTGACCGCGTACGGCGGGCTGTCCCGCGTGTGGGATCTGGAGCCTGACCTGTTCACCGTCGGCAAGGCGATCGCCGCGGGTGTGCCCTTGGGGGCCTACGGGATGACCGATCAGCTCTCTTCGTTGATCGCCCCTCCGGAGGAGTCGCACGTCATCTCCGGCGCGGTCGTGGCCGAGGTCGCGACCGGCGGGACGCTGTTCGCCAACGCGCTGTCGATGGCGGCGGGACGTGCCGCGCTCACCGAGGTCCTCACCGCGGATGCCTTCGAGCGAACCGGGGAGCTTGGCCGGAGGATGGCGGCAGGTCTGCGCGGGTCGATCGCCGAGGCGGGCCTGCCGTGGAGCGTGGTACAGGAGGGCGGCCACGCTTGCTACTTCTTCGAGCCGGAGGTCCCTCGCAACGGCGCGCAGTCGCGCGCCGCCGACGACCCCCAACTCCGCGCCTTGATCCGCGTGTTCATGGCGAACCGGGGCGTGTGGGAATCGGGCTGGTGGCTGGGTCCCACGGTGTCGGTGGCCCATACCGAGGCCGATATCGATCGCTACATCGCCGTGTTCGCGGAGTTCCTGGACCGGGTGACGTGAGCTCCGCGGCATCGCGGAGCGAGGTCGACGTCCTGGTGGTGGGTGCGCGCGTGGCCGGCTCCGTGCTGGCTTCCCTCCTCGGCCGGGCGGGCTGGCGCGTCATAGCCGTCGACAGAGCCACCTTCCCCAGCGGCACCCTGTCCACCCATTTCTTCCGCGGCGACGGATGCGCGGGGGTCCTCCAGAAGCTCGGCCTCCTCGACGACGTGCTGGCGCTCGGCGCGCCGCCGCTGGTTCGCGAGTACAACGCCGATGCCCTCGACGGGAGCCATACCGTGGATCCGCCGCAGGACCCAGGGGACGTGGGTTTCGATCTCTCGGTGCGTCGGGAGACCTTGGACGGGATGCTGGCGGACCGCGCCCGACGGGAGGCCACGGTCGAGATCCGGGAGCGCACCTCGTTGCGCTCGCTGGTCCGCACGGGCGAGCGCGTGGTGGGGGCGGAGATCGTCGGAGATGCTGGCCCCGAAGAGGTGGTGGCCCGGTTCGTGGTGGGGGCCGATGGGTATCCCTCGCGTGTGGCGGCGTTGGTGGACGCGCCGATCCAGGAGGAAGCTCAGCCCACACGCCCCCTCTACTATCGGTACGCCCACGCGCTGGGCGGACCCCGTGGGGATCCGGACGGGCCCGAGTTCTCGCTGGGTGACGACGAGCTTGCCTATGTATTCCCGAGCGATGCTCAGATGGCCTGCGTGGCCGTCTCGCTGAACGCCAGGAGTTACCGGGAGGTGCGCACCGACGCGGCACATGCCTTCGAGTCGCTCGTGGCCGCCCATCCATTCATCGCGCCCCGTGCCGCGCGGGCCGACTGGCGAGGTCGGCTCCTCGGGTGTGGTCCCAGGCGAGCCTTCGTCCGCCACCCCGTGGGTCTGGGCTGGGCCCTCGTGGGCGATGCCTCGCTACATCAGGATCCGTGGACGGGTTCGGGGATGGACAACGCCTCCATGCATGCGACCTTCCTGGCCGAAGCGCTGGACGCGGCCCTGTCGGGACGCCTAGGGGAGGAGCGCGCCATGGCCACCTACCATCGTCGGCGAGATCAGCATGCGATCGCCGGCTTCCGTGAGACCTCTGAGCTCGGCCGGAACCTGAATGCCTTCCGAGAGAACCCACCGTCCCAACGGGGGCCGGCGGACTGAACGCGCCTACGCACCCGAAGGTTGCGTGGCCGATCCCGGTGCGGTCTCGCGAGGGGTCGAGCCCGGCTGCTGCGTCGGGATCCGGGTCGAGAAGAACAGCCCGATCAGCGCGATGAGCGCGAGCGCCGCCAGCGCGGTGCGGAGCCCGTCCAGCCGAGCCTGCTCGTTCTCGTCCAGGACGGCTTGCGTGACCTCCTCGCTCGCTCCCGCGTCGGCGAGCGCGTCCTCCAGCTCGGCGTCCGAGATGAACGGGATGCCGCCCGCGAGCTCGACGCTGGCCTGAGCGCTCACCTCCGCCGGGACCGCGGGGTTCTGCTCGATCCCGGTGCAGGAAGGATGCCGTGAGGGCCGCGATGAGCAGGGAGCCGGCAAGGGCCGTGCCGATGCGACGCCCCCAGGTTGGTCCCGGTGTTCTGGAGCCCTCCGACATCAGGGCTCTGGTCGTCGGGGACCGCTGAGACCGTCACGCTGCCGAGCTGGGACGCGAGGGCGCCGATCCCGAGTCCGGCGAGCAGAAGCGGGACCGTCACGATCTCCGCTCCCGCGTCGACGTCGATGCTCATGAACAGGGACACGATCCCCGCGAACATCGCCAGGAGGCCGGCCTGGACGACGAGCCGGGGCGATACGTTCGGGAGGAAGCGCGGGATGCCGGCGGCCGCGATCAGGAGCGTCACCGACAGCGGCATGATCTTCAGGCCGGTGTCGATCGCGGAGAGCCCCAGCGCGACGGAGAGGTAGAGCGGGATCGTGAAGAAGAGCCCGGCCTGGACCAGGAACTGGAAGAAGAACATCACCAGCCCGCCGGTGAACTGGCGGTTCCCGAACATCGACAGCCGGACGAGCGGCTCGCCGCCGCGGCCCTCCACGTGGTGCTCCCACACGCTGAACAGCCAGAGCACGAACATCCCGCCGAAGATCAGCACGATCGTCGGCGAGAGGCCCAGGATCGACGGACCGCCGGGCTTCGGCAGGATCCACCCCCACTCGCTCGAGCGCAGGACGCCGAAGACCGCGAGCCCGAGCCCGAGCGGCCGAGAGCACCGCACCGACGAGGTCGATGTGCGATCTGGCCTCGACCGGCGCGTCCTGGATCGGCGCGCCAGGACCAGGATCACGACCACGACCAGGACCTCGCCGGCGAAGACGTACCGCCACGAGAAGTACGTGGTGGCGATGCCGCCGATCAGCGGACCGACGGCCACGGCGATCGCGCCCTGCCGCCATCACCAGGCCGTAGGCACGCGGACGACCTTCCGGTGGGAAGTTGCCGGCGACGAGCGCGACGATCGCGGGCAGGATCAACGCCGCACCGACCCCCTCGAGGAACGACCAGCCGATGATCAGGATGGTGAGGTTCGGCGCCAGGGCCGTGGTGAGGGAGCCAGCGCCGTAGATCACGCACCCGATGGCGAAGGCGCGCTTGCGCCCGATCAGCGAGCCGATCTTGCCGCCGGGGATCATCAGCATCGCCATCACGAGCGTGTACAGGGTGATCGCTGTCTGGATCCCGGTGACGGTCGTGCCGACATCCTTGGCCACCGTGGCGATGGCCACGTTCATGACCGAGGTGTCGAGGGTCATCAGGAACTGCGCCGACGCCAGGGTGAGGAGCACCCCTCCGGTCTTCTGCTTCGCGCCGCTCACCGCGCGGGATGATAGTCGAGAGGCTGCCTTGACCCTCGGAGCCGGGCGTCCCTAGAGTGCGGGACGTGGACCACCCCCGACGCCCCCGCCTTCTTGCCTTCTTGGCCGCCGCCGCGCTCGTGGTCGCCATCCTGGCTCAGGCGGTGCCGGCCGCCGCCGTCGCGACCATCGTCCCGAACGTCACGCCCAACAACCCGGACGGCCTGAACGGCTGGTACACGGTGAACGTGGATGTCTCCTTCAACGTGACTATCCCTGGCGGCGAGACCGAGATCCTCCCCCGCGATCCCGACTGCAACGGCGTCACCACGATCAGCACCGACACGACGGGCACGACCATCACGTGCACCGTGGATACGGACGCTGGGACGAACAGCGCCGATAGCGGTCTGATCCGGCGCGATGCCACCCCGCCCGCGATGAACGTCAGCATCTCGCCGTTCCCCGTGGTGCTGGGGAGCACCGCAACGGGGAGCACGGGGGCCACCGACGCGACTTCCGGGGTCGACGCCGCAACCGAGACCTGCACGAAGGTGAAGACGAAGACGATCGGCCCCCACCACATCCGCTGCTTCGCCAGCGACAACGCCGGCAACGCGTCCTCGCAACGCTTGAACTTCACGGTGAAGAAGCACGGAGGGGCCGCCACGATCGTGGCGAAGGGAGGCGCCCACCAGACCACGTTCACCACCACGAAGTTCAAGAAGCCGCTCACGGCGCGTGTGGTGGACCCGTTCGGCAACCCCGTGCCGGGCGTCAAGGTGAAGTACCAGGTTCCGGGCGGCGGCGCCTCGGCCATCCTGGCCAAGAAGAGCGACACCACCGACGCACACGGGTTCGCGTCGGTGAAGGCCAAGGCCAACGGACGGACAGGGAGCTACCAGGTGACCGCCACCACCAAAGGGGTCGGCACCTCGGCGAAGTTCGATCTGACGAACGTCCTGAAGCCCTACTTCATCGACGACTTCAGCCATGGACTCAGCAAGTGGAACATCCGCGGCAAGGTCTCGATCGCGCGCAGGGCCGGCAAGCCGGCGCCGAGCGCGCTGGTGAAGGCTCGGCACTCGAAGTCGTGGGCGATCCACAAGATGAATGCCGGGCACAAGACCGCGTGTGCGAGCGCCCAGATCCGGCTGAACTCGCTCGGCAACGAGGCGGTGGCGCTCCTGCGCCTGCGCAGCAAGAACGACGACGGTGTGGGACGCGTGAGCGTGGAGTCGGATCGCGAGCTGTTCGTGCGCAACGACTTCACCGGTGGGGTCAACCTGTCAGGAACCAAGATCCCCATCGGCAAGTGGAACATGATCGAGGTGTGCGCCACCGTGGGCGGGTCCGGCTCGTTGAGCCTCTACCTGAACGGTTCCAAGATCTTGGGTTGGAACCAGAACCTCGGTCCGCGCTCGATCCGCGTGGTCAACATGATCGAGAACGACACCAAGACGTTCTCGGCGAATTTCGACAACGTCCGGGTGGACGGGAAGCCCGGCTCGTAGCTCAGCGAAGGCGAGCTCGACCTACTTCGAGTCCGACCAGGCCGAGGAACCCGAACCCGACGATCCAGAGGCCTTCGCCTTCTTCGCCGCCCGCTTCTCCTTGAGCGTCTTGCTCGCCGCGGTCTTCGAGCTCTTGCCGCCGCCCTTGTCCTTGCTGGCCATGGCTGCCTCCTCGTCCGTGCACTTCCAGCCCTACTGTGCCACAGCCCGGGTCAACCGGCTCGCAAGGCGTCGTATCCGGGCTTGATCACGTCGTCGATCAGCGCCAGCCGTTCGTCGAACGGAAGGAATGAGGACTTCATCGCGTTGATCGTCACCCATCGGAGCTGGTCCCACCCCCAGCCGAACGCCTCTACCAGCTGTGCCAACTCGTTGGACATCGAGGTCGAGGACATGAGTCGGTTGTCGGTGTTCACCGTGACGCGGAAGCGCAGGTCGGACAACAGGCCGATCGGATGCTCCGCGATCGAGGTGGCGGCGCCCGAGTGCACGTTCGAGGTGGGGCACAGCTCCAGGGGCACCCGCTGGTCCCGCACCAGGGCCGCCAGCCTTCCCAGCCTGGCTCTGTCGTCCTCCATCGAGATGTCGTCGACGATCCGGACCCCGTGACCGAGCCGATCCGCCCCGCACACCTGGAGGGCCTCCCAGATGGAGGGAAGCCCGAACGCCTCCCCCGCGTGGATCGTGAGGTGGAAGTTCTCGGCCCGGACGTACTCGAACGCGTCCAGGTGACGGGTCGGAGGATAGCCGGCCTCCGCTCCGGCGATATCGAAGCCACAGACCTCGCGGTTGCGCCATCGCACGGCGAGTTCGGCGATCTCCACGCTTCGGGCGGCGGTCCGCATGGCCGTGAGCAGCGTCCTCACACGGATCCCGCGGCCCTGACTCCCCTCGCGGAACCCGTCCTGCACCGCATCGACGACCTGGTCCAGTGACAGGCCCCGCTGCAGATGCTGCTCGGGAGCGAAGCGGATCTCCGCGTACACCACCCCGTCGGCCGCCAGGTCCTGCGCGCATTCGCTGGCCACCCGGACCAACGCCTCGCGCGTCTGCATCACGCCCACGGTGTGGGCGAAGGGCTCCAGGTACAGGACCAGGTCCTTGCGACTCGCTCCACGGGTCATCCACGCCGCCAGCTCATCCGCGTCGTGGGTGGGCAGGTCGCGGTAGTCAACCATCTCCGCGAGCTCGACGATGGTCCGCGGTCGAAGGCCACCGTCCAGGTGGTCATGCAGCAGGACCTTGGGCGCGCGGCGGATGTCGTGGACAGACGGGATCACCGGGGAATCATGTCATGCGGTGCCTCACTCCCAGGGTGACCGCGCATAGGGTGGACGCATGAGGAGCCGGTCGGTCGTGGTCGTGGCTGCGGTGGTGATGACCCTCGGGGTCTCCACGTTGCCTGCCCGCGCCACCACCGGAACCCAGCCGAACCGCGCCCTGTACATGTGGCAGGAGCCTTCCGGTGTGTCGCTGCGCACGATCCCGTACGCGGGAGGGGCGCCTCAGCCGGTCCCCAACGGGGACGGAGCCCTCAACCCACGCTGGTCGAACGACCACCTCATCGCTTTCACGAAGTTCGACGGGAACGACTGGGAGATCTTCACGATGCGGCGCGGCGGCAGCCATCTCACGAACCTGACCGATACCGACGCCACCGACGTGGACCCCGCGTGGTCGGCCGATGGACGCAGCCTGATCTTCATGAGCGATCGCGGGGGACAGTGGGACATCTGGACGATGGGCCGGGACGGCTCGGACGTGATGCAGGTGACGAACACGCCGGAGGTGGAGTACTCGCCCGTCTGGTCGGGCCGGAAGGGGTGGATCGCCTACGCCGCCACGAACGTGCTGGGCGACACGCACGTGTTCCGGATCCTGGCCGACGGCTCCCATCTGCGTCAGCTCACCTCCGGGGTCGAGCGCGACGACTACCCCACCGATTGGTCTCCGGACGGCCACCGGGTCTTGATCGCCCGGTTCTTCGAGGCGGGCGGAGGGACCGTGTTCTCGCTCCGCGGGCAGGGAGGTGGCGTGCAGCAGATCCTCGGTCCCGAGCGGGGCCCCGGCTGGGCGGAGTTCCTCCCCAGCGGGGATGCGGTGGTGGTGGAGCACGACGTCCCGGGTCCGCCGCCGACCGAACTGTTCACCGTGGGGACGGACGGCACCGGGTGGAGCCGGTTGACGAGGAACGCCCACCCGGACCTGCTGCACGTCTGGCTGATGTGAAGGCCGAAGCCGAGTCGGATCAGAGCAGGCGCTCGCGCTCCTGACGGGTGAGGAGCTGGATGGCGGCGCGCACGTCCTCGTCCTGGGGATTCTCGTTCAGCCAGTAGCGCGCAGCCGAGAGCGCCGAGGCGATGTCGTTCAACGACGACGCGGAGGTGATCTGGGTGATGAGCTCGCTTCGGTCCATGCGTGTAGTTGTACGTCATGAGTGGCCCGATCCCGTGTAACCGGGCCCGACGTCACACCACCTCAACACCTCGGCCATACGTTCGCTAGCATCTCGACGTGAGAGCCGCCCGCGTCTGCCTCGCCGTGACGGTCGCCCTGACGATCGTGGGCAGCTCCCTGACGTGGGCCTCCGCCATGACCTGGGGCAAGCCTCGGGACCTTGGGCCGCCCTCGACGTGGACGCCCGGGAGCGCGCTGGCGGCCACCTCCAGGGGCCTGGTGACCGTCTGGGCGAGCGACTGCCCTCCCCCACGTGGTCGATGTGCCTCGGACCACGGGGTGCGGATGGGCGTCTTCGTGCAGCGGGCGGCCACCGGATCGCCCGGTCGTTGGTCGAAGCCGGTCCGCCTCTCCCGGCGCCACCAGCAAGCGGAGCGGGCCTCCGTGGCGGCGCTCGGCGCGCGGGTGCTGGCGGGGTGGGTCACCCAGACGTCGTACCGGCACTACCGGCCGGGGCGCCTCGGGTGTTCTTCGTGCGGCGAAGCTCGCGGGGCGGGACACGCTGGGGGAAGCCGATCCGCGTCTCCCCGAAGGGTGGCCGGGTCGACTACCCGGTCCTGGCCATGACGGCCGACCACGCGTACGCGGTGTGGACGTCGGCGGATACCGGTCAGATCAGGCTCGCCGCGAGCGCGGATCACGGCGCCACCTGGTCCACCAGGACGATCGGCGCCACCACCGCTCACCCGACCCCCGGTGAAGGTTTCGCGGGCTATCCCACGGTGGGGGCGAGCGGCTCAAACGTGGTGGTGGCGTGGTACGCGAACGACGCGGGCCGCCAGGTGGCCAAGATCTCGGATCAGGCGGGAACGGATTGGACCGCCGCATCCACCGCGGAGGTGTTGACCCCGAGCAGCCCGAGCGATGGGT
>CAWGVY010000007.1:0-172106 GCA_963826185.1 uncultured Actinomycetes bacterium
GACATCGCCCCCGTGTCGTCGGCGCCGAGTCCGCCGA
This sequence comes from uncultured Actinomycetes bacterium, assembly GCA_963826185.1. GTDB lineage: Bacteria > Actinomycetota > UBA4738 > UBA4738 > HRBIN12 > JAOUEA01. Next base: position 38 of record CAWGVY010000007.1, read on the forward strand.
GGTACACCACCCGTTCCACCCAGCGCGCTTCGCGGCGCGCGCGAAGTCGGCCGCTGCGGCATGATCGGTCTCCTCGAACCGCTCGACCGGCTCCATCGAGTGCACCAGGTCATAGGCTGTGGTGATCTGCTCGAGGGCAGGCGCGAGCGTGCTGGTTGACGGACGTCGATCTGGAACAACCCACAGCCCGGCCACCGCCGCGCGAGCTCTTCGGGTCGCCTTCCGGCTGCGACCGGGTTCGCGCGCCCTCCGCCTCCAGCGCCTCGATGTCGATCGCCGCTCCGATGGCTCCGCTAGCGCGCCGGTGACAGATCATCGGCATGACCTCAGCGAGCCCAGGGCGATCTAACGAGACATCGACGCGGCCGAAGCAGAAGCCGCCTCGCAGTAGGCGAGGTCGGTGGGCGGACGCCGGCTTGCGTCTGAACCCGTTCGTCGAAGCCGAGTGCCGACGAAATCTCGGAGTCTTCGCGCCGAAGTTCGCCCGCCAGCTCCGGAGCGTAGAGCGTACGAATCTCCGTATCCCTGGTCTTTCCACCATGAGTTCGTAGGCCGCGAGGTCTCGGAGCACCATGAGCGCGCCTGGCCGCCGGGGAAGACGTCCTTCCGGATGAAGTCGGGTTGGCGTCCGAAGTCCGCCCAGTGGTGGTCGGCAACCGTGATGACCTGCAGTCCGATGGTCCCGCCCGGGATGCCGCGTTGTGAGGTCACGCAAGCTACGGAAGTACGTCGCCCACATCGTTCGCGGATCGACTCGATCATCTCGATCGAGACGATCCGATGAGAAGGACCCCCTCGGTGTCGCGAAAGTCCTGCAGCCGTGTCTCCACCATGCCGGCGAGGCCACGATGAGCAACCAGTTGCTTGCCGACATGGTGAAGCTGTTGCTCCTTCGAGATCGTGATGGCGGTGACGTGGCGGCCGAGTTGACCGGCCGCGTACGTCGCGAACCCGCCCAGCCGCAACCAATGTCGAGCAGGCTGGCACGTGGTTCCACGTCAGCAGCCCGGTCGCCTCGGCGAGACGCCGGTACTTCTCCCGCTGTTGCGACTGCTCGAGGGTCATGTTCGGGTCCGCGAACACCCCCGACGAGTACGTCATCGTCGGATCGAGCCAGAGCGCGTAGAAGTCGTTCCCGAGGTCGATCATGCTGCACGACGTCGCGTAGCGGTCCACGCGGGGCCGATAGAGCGTCCCAGCCGCCGCCAGATCGCGCGCCCAGCACGATCCAGGAAGCCGGGGAGGCGGGCGCCGCTGAAGGCTCCAGCTGCATCGCGGCGAGCTCGATCACGGCGGCGAGGTCCGGAGAGTCGAACTCGCCCTCTATGTAGCCGTCGGCCAGCCCGATGGCCCCAACCATCGCGACCCGGCGCGCAGCAGTCTCGTGTCGTGCGGCACGATCCGAGCGTGAGGCCCCGGGATCGCGGTCCCGTACTCACGACGGCGCCGCCCGGCGACCGAACGGTGAGACGGCCCGAGCGGACCCCTGCGACCCAGCAGATCGATGGCGCGATCGCCTCGACGGCCCGGCTTCATGCGACCTCCCGGCTCGTCGACATGCAAGGTCGCACGTGCGGGAGCACAGTCACATCGTGCGCGGGAGGGGCTCCGCGGCGCCTGAGGCGCACCCTTCAGCCAGAGCTTCAACGCTTCCCAGTGGATGCCGCCGATCACCTTCAGCGTGACCAGGGATACCCGAAGAAGAAGCGCGCGAGCGAGGACCCGCTCGTGAGCGGCGCCGACTACAAGAAGGTAAGCGCAGCGACAGCGCCGGGGCCTCGGCGACCGCCTCGCGGACCACCACGGACGGCCCGAGTCATAGGGACCTTCGTCGCGAAGTCGTTGACGTACCGCGTCGATGAACAGCAAAACGAACAGCTCCTTGTCGAAGGCGCGCCGCACGATCGTGCCGGGCGTCGGCCGCTCGTCGGCGGGGACCAGGTATGCATATATCTCCCCGAACGTGTCGAGACCTCGTAGAGGATCAGCCGCAGGCTCCCGTCGCGGTGATGACGGAGGCCGGACGGGAGGAGCAGTGCGGAGGCGTCTGCCCGTGGCCCGGGCAGCGTGGAGGCGGATCGCTCCGCCTTTGAGGTCGATCCCGGACGTCGCGAGGTGACGCTCCGGATCCCAAGGACGCAGCGGCAATTCGTCGGCGCCGCATGGTCACGCGTGTGGAAGCTCACCGCACCGGCCCGGTCGTAGCCGAAGCCGGCGAAACAGTTCGATCCAGCTGCGAACTCATCGAGATCCGCGAGCATGTACCACACGCCGTACGAGAACCGGTGACGCCGAGGAAGAAAGCGCGCGTGTGCGCTATCCGGCCGAAGTCAAGGCGGAAGATGTCGTCATCGTCAAGCTCCGATCGTCGCACGGACACGAGGCGCCGACCCCGGCGCCGAACGTGGTGCCACCACGGCGCGGGGGAGCCGAGCGCCGCCGCGACCTCCAGCCGACCTCAGGCCGTCTTCATGGAAACCCGACCCGCAGTAGCTCCCGCAGAACCAGGTCCGCCGTATGCCCTGGAGCGACGCCATCCGCGCATGGGCCACGGTGGCCGCTCCGTCGAACCGCGGGTGGTGATAGGTCTCGACCCGCTCGACCCACCGAGGCTCGCGCGCCGGATTGTGCGTCACGATCACCGGCCGATCGGTGTGCAGGTTCTGCAGGCGGTTCATCCAGTAGGAGAGCGAGACGCGCTCGCTTCCGTCCGAGGCTCGTTCTTCCGAGAGGTAGTTCCAGCTTGACCAGGCGCGTCGACGGGTCGGCATGAAGGATGGATCGCGGTGCAGCACCGCGATGTTCTCTTGATACCGGAACGCCGACAAGACCTCACGCTCGTTCGGATCGGCGTCGTCGCCGAGGATCCCCAGCGATGTGTCGGCGTGCGTCGCAAGGACGACGTGATCGAACACGCCGGCATATCCCGCGGCGGTGTGGATCGCGACACCGTCGGAGCTCCGCACGACCCGCTCCACGTGGGTGCCGCACCGCGCCCGTGAGGCCAGCGGCGCGGACACGCGTGCGACGTACTCACGGCTCCCGCCGCTCACGGTTCTCCACCTCGGACGCTCGAGCACGCCGAGGAGACCGTGGTTGTCGAGGAACGCGATCATCGATCGAGCCGGGTACTCGAGCATCGCCTCCATGCTCGAGGACCAGATGCAGGCGATCACCGGCAGCAGGAAGTCGCGTCGGAACTCCTGGAAGAGTGACATCCGGTCGAGGAGTTCCCGCGTGGTCTCCCCGTCGCGCTGCGCGGCGGCAGCGGGTGCCTCGCGTGTGAACCTCAGGATGTCGGCGACCATGCGCCGGTAGCCGCGACGCGCCAGGTTGGTCGGCTGCGCGAGCAACCCGAGCGCGCGCGCCTGGTACTCGAACGCCCCGCCACCCTTGGAGACCGAGAACGACATGTCGCTTGGCTCGGTCGGCACCCCGAGGTGTTCGAACAGCCGCACCAGGTTCGGGTAGTTCCGTTCGTTGTAGACGATGAAGCCCGTATCGACGGCGACCTTCCGGCCGGGGTCGTCGATGTCGACGGTGTGGCGCGTGCCCTCCCAGCCGGTGATCGGCCTCGAAGAGGGTGACGCGGTGCTCGCGAGCGAGGGACCATGCGGCTCCCAGCCCCGCGATCCCGCTCCCAACGACGGCGATATCCAACGTGCGCTCGACCTCCTCCGTGCGATCGCCCTCAGCGATCGCTTCTCCTGCTGGAACGAGTGTGGCCGGCGCGCGCATAGGTTCTGCACTCCGAACCTATGCATCACATCAGGACTCGCCGCCCGGGGCCCGATCTGGGAGAAACTCGGCGTCGTGCATCAGCCTTCTGTCCCGTCTTCGGAGTTCCTGGGCGATCTGCTGCCGGTCGTCGAGCGATCGCTCGAACGGCATCTCTCCGCGGCGAGGGAGTGGTTCCCGCACGAGTTCGTCCCGTACGAGGATGGCCGCAACTTCGTGAAGGAGCCATGGCGACCTGACGACAGCGACGTGCCCGATGTGGCGCAGACGGCGCTGGAGGTCAACCTCCTGACGGAGGACAACCTCCCCTACTACCACCTCAGCATCTGGCGAGCGTTCGGTGACGAGGACGCCTGGGGTGAGTGGGTACGCAGGTGGACGGCAGAGGAAGGAAGACACGCGATCGCGCTCCGCGACTTCCTCACGGTCACCCGTGGGCTCGACCCGGCGTTGCTCGAGCGCGGCAGGATGGACATGGTCTCGCGTGGCTGGTATCCGCGTTTCGCCCAGGAGGGACCGCTCGACGGGTTGATGTTCACCGCCATCCAGGAGCTGGCAACACGGATCTCCCATCGGAACACCGGCGAGACTGGCGACGAGCTCATCGAGAAGCTCTGTTCGCGGATCGCGATCGACGAGAACCTGCACCATGTCTTCTACCGGGGTATGGCGCGCGAGGCGCTCCAGGTGGACCCGTCGGCTGGCGTGCTGGCGCTACGCCGGCAGGTCATCGGTTTCGACATGCCCGGATCGGACATGCCGGGGTTCCGTGAGAAGGCGAAGGCGATGGCTCGCGCTGGTGTTTACAACCTCAGGATCCACCACGACCAGGTGCTGCGTCCATTGCTCGACAAGCACTGGATGTTGGCCGGCATCACCGGTCTCTCCGACGAGGCCGAGCGCGCGCGCGATGAGATCTTCCACCACCACCGACGGATCGACCGTGTTGCGACGAGACTCGGGGACACCGCTCGGACCCCGTCACGTCCGACCTGTGTGACGATCCGGCAGGCTCGCCTTAGGAACGTCCCGTCCTCGGTCGTGGGCGGGGTCGGTGAGATCGAGGCAGGCATCCCAGAGGCGACGAACATCCTCCGCGCTCACGCGCGAGGGAGCCGGCGACGACTCCCTGGGGCGGCGGTCGGGCCAGAGCTTGCCCGTCGATCCGGCCGCTTCCGCGGCGGCGGCCAGCCACACGATGCGTGTCGGCCCCTTGTTCCGGGGTTCGCAACAGCGGCCCCACGAGGCGGTCGAAGCGGGGAGCGAGGCTTGGATGCCCGGGGTGTCCGCCCAGCCGGGATGCATCGCGTTGACGACCACCGTCGTACCTCGCTGCTGTGAGGCCCACAAGCGGGTGAGCACCACCTGGGCGCGCTTGGCGCGCGCGTAGGCGACCGTGCCGCGGGTAGGGCTCCTGTTCCATCTGGAGGTCGTCGAGATGCAGAGCCTGCGTGTACATGCCCCCCGACGTGACCGTGATGACACGTGCATCGTCGCTCTGCTCGAGGAGGCGCAGCAGGCCACCGGGTGAGCGGCGGACGGGGCCGAGCACCATCGTGGCCAAGGTCATCTCGTAACCGTCGAGCGACGTCCGGCGTTCGGTAGGACAGCGGTCCGGCGTTGTTGATGAACACGTCGACCCCTCGCTTCTCGCGCGCGGATCTCCTCGACGACCCGCCGAACAGCCGAGAGGTTGCTCAGGTCCCCGATGTACAGCGCCATGTCTTCGTTGCCGGTGGAGCTCGTGATCCGTCGCCGGTGTGGTCTCCGAGGCCTTCTCGCGATGCGCGCGATCAACAGGATTCGGGCTCCCATGCTCGCGAGGGCCGTCGCGGTCACCTCACCGAGTCCAGAGGTCGATCCCGTGACAGCGGCCGCGCGGCCGCGCATTTAGAGGTCCCCGAGCGGCTGCCAGTGGGAAGAGCCGACGCCGGACGTCGTAGCCGATGCGGGTGAAGCTGGGGACGACGAGCGTCTCGGCGAGGTCGTCGAGGATCGTCCGTACGTCCGGCACGGTTGAGACTCCGATCGGTGCTCTGCATAGGTTCGTCGGATCCACGCTAGCAGCGCGGCGGGGGATCGTACTCCTGGAACCCATGCAGTGAGAGTTGGTGAGTGCGGTGAGAGTGAGGAGCGGCGGGTCATGTCGGTGCTGCGCGAGATTGCAGAAAGTGAGTCAGGAGCCCGAGGTCGCCTTCGACGCCGTGGCGGACTTCTCCACCTCGGCGCAGTCGGACCCCGGCGTCGTCGCCGCCGAGAACGGGTTGGCGACGGTGAGACGCTCCGAGCGGTGCGGTGCCGTCTACCGCCTCACGGGTCGCGTTCCGCGGCAGAGCGTCGGAGATGAGCACTCGCACCACGGAGTACCGCCGCCCCGATCGGGTCGTGCTCGAAGGCGTCGGCCCCAGGATCGCGGCGACCGACACGATCGAGTTCGCGAGCATCGACGGGGGCGGCGGCACACGCATCACGTACGTCGCCGATCTTCGGTTGACGGGCCTGGCGAAGGTGGCGGAGCCATTCCTCGATCGCTCGTTCGACGAGATGGGCAAGCGCGCGCTCGCTGGCATGAAGGCATCGTTCGCCGAGCGTCCCGCGAACCCGGGATGATCATGTCCGGCACCGGGCGCCGCGATGGCAAGCCGCTCGCGATGGGCGGTCGCCGATCTGCTCCAGATCCCGGTGCCCACGATCCGCTCCTGGGAGACCCGCTACGGCTTCCCCGCTCCGGCTCGGACCCGAGGCAAGCATCGCCGATACGCCGGCGAGGAGGTGGAACAGCTGCGGGCGCTCCGTGACGTGATCACTGCATCGAACGCGGCGAAGGAGGCGGTCGAGATCGGTGCGGAATCGGCGGGCCGGCCCGCCCGCCAGAGAGCCCCGGGTCGACGACCTCCTTCGTACCGCCATCGACCTCGATCCGAACGCGGCCCGAGCCGTGTTGGACGAGGCCACGGGACTCCCTCGGTGTTGAAGCTGCCGTCGTGGATGTCGCGTTGCCCGCGATGCAGGAGGTCGGCTCTCGTTGGAGGGTGGGGACGTGCGATGCGGCGAACGAGGCACCGATGACCGACGCGGTCTGGAAGAGGTGGCTCGCCCGGACGGCGACCCTGGCCACTCCGACCTCGCGCCTCGGATCTGTCGTACTCGCGTGTGGGCCGAGGGATCTCCACACGGTCGGACTCGAGGCCTTCGGCTTGTTGCTGCGCGCAGGGGCCGGTCCGTCGTGATGCTCGGCGCGCTGACCCCACTCGGGTCGCTGCGCAAGGCCGTCGAGACACGCGCGCTTCGGCGGCCGTGGTGGTCGACAGCGAAGCGTGAATCGCAGGAGGGCACGGTGGAGTCCCTCGAAGGCATCCGTCAGCTCCTCGGGGAGAGCGCCTTCTACGCGGGAGGAGCGTTCTCCTCGCCTGCGTCCCGTCGCGACGTTCCTGGTTCATACCTGGGCACGGACATGATCGAGGCGGCCCGGACGGTCGATCTCGGCGATCGAGGGGCTCGTCCGTCGGGCAGGTCGAGGATGGGCGCGGGATAGCCGGTCGCCCGCAACAGATCCTTGTAACGCCATGGCCTGAGCACGGCGCCGGTGTCGGCCCTGGCTAGCTCGGGGACGTAGCGTCGGACGTACCGGCCATCGGGATCGAACCGCTCCGCTTGGCGGGCCGGGTTCAGAGGGCGGCTCCGGCGCGGCGCGGCGCCCGTTCCGGCGACCCACGTGCCAATTCCCGGCGTTGTTCGCGAGGTCGCCGTCGACGAGGTGATGGAAGAAGTGCCTCGCGCCTTCCTGCCACGCAACCCCAGCATGGCGTGTGAGGAAGGAGGCGGTGACGAGGCGGGCGCGGTTATGCATCCAGCCCTCCCGCAGGAGCTGCCGCATCCCGGCGTCCACGAGCGGCAGTCCGGTACGTCCGGCGGTCCAGGCTTCGAGGATGCGGTCGTCCACCGGTTCTTGCTCGGGGGAGCCAGGGCGCAGGTCCTGCCGCGACATCGACGGATGCTCTGCGAGGAGCTGGAGGAAGAAGTCGCGCCACGCGAGCTGACGGATGAACCCCTCGGCGCCCGCGATGCCCCCGGCCCTCGACACCAGCTCGTTCGCGGAGATGCACCCGAAACGCAGGTACGGGGAGAGGCGCGAAGTGACGTCGCCGGCGAGATCGTTCCTGCCTTCAGCATACGTGGATGCGGCGGCCGACAGGAACCGTTGCATCCGTTTTCGGCCCGCCGTTTCTCCGCCGGGAGCCAACTCGAGTGCGGTCGGCCGCCAGCGATCGGGGCCTGGCAAGCGGCCTGCCTCGAGATCACGAGGGACCCGGACGGTCCGCGGCGCGCCGAGCACGGGCCTCGGCTCCGTATTTGCCCACGCACGGAGGTACGGCGAGAAGACGCGGTACGCAGAGGCGCCTGGCGGCGCGACCATCCCGGGATCCACGACCGCGTGACCCGAGAACGTTCGGAGGCGGTACCCTCCGGCGGCACCGAGGGCGGTGAGGCGGGCCGTCCTCCCCGCAGCGTAGCGGCCCGCGTCCCGCGTCACGAAGATCGCATCGCATGACGCCCGCGCCGCGACGATCGCCGCATGCGCCGCGACGTCACCTTCTCGGACGAACAACCGGCCACCCCGATGCGTCAGCGCCCGATCTAGGTCGACGAGGCATTCCGACAGGAACCGCGCCCGGTTGGGGGAGCGCTCGGTCAGTTCTGGATCGACGACGAACAGAGGAACGACCTCGGTGGCGACGTTGCAGGCCTCCCACAGGGCGGGGTGATCGTGGACGCGAAGGTCTCGGGTGAACAGGACGAGCACTTTCATACGCCGAACGGTACGAAGGGGATCGGCTCGCCGGGTCTCGGAACCGCTGCATCTGTGTCGGCGCCTGTCGGGCGGCTCGCCGATGTCGACAGGCTGGTGGGCCGGTCGCCCGCCGCTTCGCCAGGGGTCACGGTCGCGGAGGACGTTCGCCCGGACTGGGCGTCGAACGGCGTCGACTGAGGGTGGAGGCGTTCCCGATGTGGTTATCGCGCGGGTTCTGCCCGATGATGTGGTCCTGTCATGGGTGTTCGCGCCCTAGATTGGCCCGACCGAGGTGGTCAGGACGACGGTGCTCGTGAGCGTGACGTCGGCCGGAGCGCATCCCGGGGGTGGGCAGCTCCGCACAGTGTGGCTGGAGCCGGCCGGTTCGTTGCCTTCTCACGGACGCGCGACGATCTACGTGACGGTAGGCGTCGGGCGCGTGCAGCGTCGCGGTGGCGCTGTTGAGGCGTTCCGCCCCGGCGACCGCCTGTTCTTCGAACCCGCGGAGACCCACTGGCGCGGCGCCGCGTTGACACGGTTCATGACGCACCTATCGATCGTTGGGGTGGACGATTCGGGCCGGAGCCCGACGTGGGGTAACCACGTCAGCGACGAGCACGACGGAGCAGCGACACGGATCGACAGCTGAGGCGTGACGATGACCGATCGCGCCGCCAGATAGGTCGGATCTTGGGCGCGGACGAGGTCGTATCGGCGCTCGCGAGAGCGCCCACAGAGGCCCCTGCCCAGCTGTGGGTACTCCCTTCCTTAACCTGTGGGCACTCTCACGGCCGTGGCCCATCCCGCAGGCCTACGAGTTCTGAGAACACCCACCGACCGACTGACCACACCAACCGACCGACCGACCGATGTGATGTCCCACGACCTTGCCCTGACGTGTCTCGAGACATCCTGACGCCTCCTCCATTCCCGAAAGGCCGGTGGCTCCCGTCGATCGAGCCTCATCACCATCGGTCCAGCGCGTTGTTCTGATGGCGGACGTATCCATCGACTAACCCGCCGCTAGTGCACACGTCAGCGGGCTCGTTCGAATGTGAGTGCACGGCGAGTGCAGTATGATGCACTGATGGACGAGGACACCGCAGCCCTGGCGTCGGCGATCGGCGCCCGGGTCGGCAGGAGCGGCAGTCGCGGCGCTGGACGCTGGATCAACTGGCGGAGGCCGCTGGCGTGAGCCGCCGGATGGTGGTCAACGTCGAGCAGGGCGCGGCGAACCCCAGCGTGGGGACCCTGCTGCAGGATCAGCGACGCACTCGGTGTCGGACTGCCCGCGTTGGTCGAGCCGCCGCGAGCCCAAGCCGGTGAAGGTCACCCGCCACGGTGACGGCGCCGTCCTGTGGAGCAGCGAGGTCCGGTGGACGCGGGGTGCTGGTGGCCGGCACCGAACCGCCGGATGTGGTCGAGCTGTGGGACTGGACCCTCGGTCCCGGCAGACCGGCACGTCGAGCGAGGCGCACGCGCAGGGCACCCGGGAACTGGTGCAGGTCCAGCAGGGCACGATCACCGTCGAGGTCGCAGACCAGTCGGTCACTCTCGGCGTCGGTGACGCGGCCGCGTTCCCCGGCGACGTGGCGCACTCCTACGCCAATCCGCGCACGCGAGCCGGCCCGGTTCTCGCTTGGCCGTGTTCGAGCCGGGTGTGGGCTCGGGATCCCGGTCGGAGGCTGTCGATGCCTGACCTCAGCGTGCTCGAGGAGTTCCTCGCCGGCGGCCACGTCGACGCCGCGGTGTTCGCGCTGCGGCCGGACTACCGCGCCCTGCTGCTGGCCGTCGACGGGCTCGTCCCGGGCCCGAGCGACCAGGCGAGCGACGCGCTGCTCCACGCGGCGGAGGCCGCGGCCGGCGAGGCGCTGCGCGACCGGCCGGTCGAGCAGCTCCCGCACGTGGCGGCGTGGCGGGAGGCCTACCGGGCGTTCGGGGCCAAGCCGCAACGCACCCGCAACAGCCTGGAGGCGCTGCTGCGCCGGGCGGCGTCCGGGCTGCCCCGGGTGAACCGGCTCACCGACCTCTACAACGCGGTCTCGGTGCTGCACCAGATCCCGCTCGGCGGGGAGGACCTGACCCGCTACACCGGTGCGCCGCGGCTGATCCGCGCCACCGGCACGGAGCCGTTCGACACCGTGGCCGACGGCATCGCGGTGATCGAGCACCCCGACCCCGGCGAGGTGGTGTGGTGCGACGACGCCGGCGTGACCTGCCGGCGCTGGAACTGGCGCCAGGCACGCCGCACCCAGCTCGGCGACGACACCACCACGGCGCTGTTCATCCTCGACGCGCTCGACCCGATGACCGACGAGGCGCTCCACGCCGCCGCCGACGACCTCGTCGCCCACCTGACCCGGCTCGGACCCGACGTCCGAGCGTCGCCCGCCGCCTGATCACCGCCGGCACGACACCCGACGAAGGAGACTGACATGCTCATCCACCCGTGGGACGCCGCGCTCGACACCGTCGAGTGGCAGGACTGGCTGGCCTCCACCGACCGGTTCGGGATGCTCGTGGTCAACAACCTCGACCCGGCCCAGGCGCCGCTGGTGCTGCCCCCCCACTTCACCGTCGCCGGCGACGAGCTGCTCATCCACCTGGCCCGGCCGAACCCGGTCTGGCCGCACCTGGAGGCGGCCGCCGAGGTACGGCTGGCCGTGATCGGCGACTACGCCTACATCCCGACGTACTGGCGGGCCAAGGCCGGCGGCCCGGACGAGGACGGCGTGCCGACCAGCTACTACACGGCCGTGCAGTTCGTCTGCCGGCCCACCGTGGTCGACGACCCCCAGGGCAAGGCCGAGATCCTCACCGCCCAACTCGCCGACTTCCAACCCGAGGGCGGCCACGCCACCGTGGCGGTCGACACAGCGCCGTACGGGCGGATGCTGTCCGGCATCCGCGGCGTCCGGCTGACGGTGCTGCGGGTGGACGCCAAGTTCAAGTACGACGACGCCAACCCCGTCGAGCACCGCGAACGCGTCATCGGCAACCTCGAGCAGCGCGGCCACGGGCTCGACGCCGGGGCCGCGACGCAGCAACGGCGGCGCCTGGCCGCGATCGGCGACTGGCAGACCCGCCGGAATCGGCGATGACCGACCAACGATCTTGCTGGACCAAGGATCGTCACGATCATTGAAGGAATCACCAATCATGAACGCAGCACCTCACGCGTCAGACAGCTCCGACCGGACAAGGACGACCCATCGACGCTCGCGTTCGCCACGCAGTCCGTGCACGTCGGCAACACCATCGACGCCGGGACCGGTGCATCTGCGCACACCGCTCGTCATGGCCAACTCGTACGTGCTGCCGGACGACCCGTCGGCGATGAGCTGGTCCTCGGCCGAAGGACTGGTCTACACCCGCAACTCCGGCGCCAACCAGGTCGGGCTCGAGACGAAGCTCGCCGCGCTCGAAGGACGGCGAGGACGCAGTCGTGCTCGCCACCGGCGTGGCGGCGCTGCACGCGGTCTTCTTCACGCTCCTGCGTCGGGTGACCACGTGGTCGTCTCCGATGTCACCTACGAGGCCGTCTGGCGGCTCTTCAGCCGAGCTGCTCCCGAGAAGTACGGCATCGAGGCGACCTTCGTCGACATCAGCGATCTCGACGCGGTCCGCGCGCGCCGTGCGCCCGAACACGAAGCTCGTGCACGCCGAGACCATCGCCAACCCGACGACGAAGGTCGCGGACGTCGCGGCGCTCGCAGAGATCGCGCACGCTGCCGACGCGCTGCTGTCGGTCGATTCCACCTTCACCCCGCCGCCGTTCTACCGCCCGCTCGAGATGGCGCCGATCTCGTCGTGCACTCGCTGACCAAGTACATCAACGGCCACGGCGACGCGATGGGCGGCGTCGTGATCGGCGCCAAGCGATCTCGTCGCGCCCGATCCGCGACGACGCCATGGTCGACGTCGGCGGGGTGATCTCGCCGTTCAACGCCTGGCTGATCATGCGCGGGTCCATCACCCTGCCGCTGCGGCTGCGGCAGCACTTCGCCTCGGCCGAGAGGGTCGCGGCGTTCCTCGAGGCCGACCACCGGGTCGCGTTCGTCGCCTACCCGGGTCTCACCTCGCACCCGCAGCACCAGCTCGCCCGGCGCCAGTTCGCGGAAGCGGATACGGCGCCATGATGGCCTTCGCCGTGAGCGGCGACGCGCGACGCCCAGAACCGCTTCGTCGCCAGTCTGCGCGTCATCACCTCGGCCGTCTCGCTCGGCCACGACGAGTCCCTGATCGTGCACGTCGGCACCAGCGGACGCGGCGGCATCGAGCACTACCCGGAAGCCTTCAGGAAGTACGGGCACCTGCGGCTGTCTGTCGGACTGGAGGAAGCAGACGATCTCATCGCCGACATCCGCGCCGCCCTCGATGCGACCTTCCCGTCCTGACCGGCCCGCTTCGAGCCAGCCATTGCTGCACCCCTGCAGGTTCTAGTTCCGTTCCGATCTCCCATGCCCTCGCTGAGCCGAAAGTGGCCTCTGACCTGCTGTGGGTACTACCCTTCTTAACCTGTGGGTACTCCTCGAACAGGCCCGCGTTCCGCGAGGTCAAGGGGGTTTTGAGGACACCCCACCGACCGACCGACCGAACCGATGTGATGTCTCACGACATCGTTCACACCTGTCTCACGACATCGTTGCACCCTTGGCCCGTCCATGTGGTTGGTAGTCCCGGGTCGGATCGAGCGTCAGCGACCGCAGGAGCTGTCCATATCGAACGGATGCCGAACACCACCAGCGCCAGGCGATCGAATCCATTGCAAAACTGACTAGTCAGTCATAACCTAGGAGCAGATCCGGACGTCGGGCGGGAAGGATGCTCATGCCTCGCCTCGCAGCTGAAACCAAGGTCGCTCGTCGCCAGCAGTTGATCGATGCTGCGTGGCGCTGCGTCGCGGATCGTGGATTCCAGTCGCTCACCGTCGATGAAGTCTGCGCCGAGGCTGGCGTCAGCAAGGGAGCCTTCTACCTCTACTTCGAATCGAAGCAGGATCTCTTGCTCGGCCTGCTCGAGGATGAGGCAACGAGAGATAGATGAATTCATGGCGGACCTCGAGCGAGCCGATCTGGGCGGTGTTGAGCGTCTCCGGCGATTCACTCGCGTGATGATCGAGCGCGGCGACGACCCAGCTCGACTCCAGATCCGCGCGGACCTCTGGTCGGAGATGTCGGCCAGCGTTGCCGTCCGGGAGAAGTGGATCGCCGTGGTGAGGGCCAGACGCGCGGTGCTCAAGCGTTGGATCGAGGCAAGCATCGCATCGGGCGAGCTGGCACCGATACCTGCGAACGCGTTGGCAGCGATCCTGCTTGCACTCGGGGATGGATTGCTGCTTCATGCCGGGCTGGATCCATCCGGCTTCCGGTGGGTCAACGTCGCCAAAGCCCTCGACGCGATCTTGGACGGGATAGGCGGGTCATGACGATCGAAGCGACGGTACCTCGGCCGCAGCGTCGACGAAGTTCGTATCACCGTCCGAGCGGAGCACCATCCGTTCGTCTGTGACGACTGCGGGAACACGTGGGAGGTCAGGTATGAGGTCCGCGACTACCTGGCTCCCTCCGGCGCTCGCTGGTCGGTGCACTGTCGCGACGGCCAGCCCGTTCCTGCGCCGCATTTCGGAGCACCGTGTCCGAGGTGCGGTCATGTCAGCGTGAAACGAGGCGATGACGCCCTCCCGCCTTCTCGGGTGGCGACCGGATGAAGCGGGATAACAGCATCCTCGCCAAGACCTCCATCCGGCTTCGGCAAGCGGGCTACCTGCGGAAGTGGCTCGTCCTCGGCGTGGTGATCGGTGTCGTGGCCGGCCTCGGCGCGGTCGCGTTCACGGCGGCCCTTCGATGGGCGACCGAGTTCTTCCTCGGTCTCGCAGGCGGCTACACGCCGCCGGCGCCGGCGGGCGAAGGGGCCACGCTCGGCTCCGGATCCCATCTTGTGCGTCCGTGGGCGATCCCGCTGGTCGTCGGTCTGGGCGGGTTGATCTCGGGGATCCTGGTGTTCCGCTTCGCGCCCGAGGCGGAAGGTCACGGCACCGACGCCGCGATCGAGGCCGTCCACCACAACCCCGAGGGCATCCGCGCCCGTGTCACCCTGATCAAGCTGCTGGCCTCCGCGGCCACGATCGGATCGGGCGGATCGGCGGGACGGGAGGGACCGACGGCGCAGATCAGCGCCGGGTTCGGGTCACTGCTGGCGCGGCGCCTGCAGTTGAGCCCGCAGGACGCGCGGATCGCGGTGACGGTCGGCATCGGCTCCGGGATCGGCGCGATCTTCCGCGCGCCGCTCGGTGGCGCGGTGCTCGGCGCCGAGATCCTGTATCGCGACGACTCGAGCCGGAGGCGTTGTTCCCGTCGCTGGTGGCGTCGATCGTCGGGTTCTCGATCTTCGGAGCGGTCGAAGGGTTCGAGCCGATCTTCGGCACGCTGCACACCGCCCAGTTCGACCATCCCTGTCCAACTCGTCTACTACGCCGTGCTGGGCATCGTCGCCGGGCTCATCGGCCGCCTCTACGCGCACGGCTTCTACGGCACCACTCGACTGTGCCGCACGACTTCCCGGCTCGCCGATGCTCAAGCCCGCAGTCGGCCGGCGTCCTCGTCGGCCTCATCGGGTTGGCGTTCCCCGCGCGCTCGCGACCGGGTACGGGTGGCTCCAGATGGGCATGGCCAACGGACTGCCCGACACTGCACTGTGGGTGATCCTCGCCCTGCCGTTCGTGAAGATCCTCTCCACGTCGCTGTCGATCGGCTCGGGGGGCTCGGGCGGGATCTTCGGGCCAGGCATGGTGATCGGCGGCTTCGTCGGTCTCGGCGCTGTGGCGCGTGCTCGACGGCGTGGCGCCCGGCATGCCGGGAGGGCCGGCCCCGTTCATGGTCGTCGGGATGATCGCCTGCTTCGGCAGCATCGCCCACGCCCGCTCGGGCTGATTCTGATGGTGGCCGAGATGACCGGCAGCCTCGACGCTGCTGCCACCCGCCATGGTCGCGATCGGACTGGCCACCTTGGTCGTCGGCGAGCACACCATCTACGAGAGCCAACTGCGCAGCCGGGCCGACACACCTGCTCATCGTGCCCCGTTCGGCTTGCCACTGTTGGCTCCATGCCTGTCCGAGAAGCGATGCGGCCTCCACGCCTCGTATTGGACGATGCCGTACCGGTGCGCGAGGCGCGCGAACGGTTGACCGAGCTAGGGCTCAGCGGTGCTCCGCTCACCGACGGCAACCGGACCTTCCGGGGCTCGGTTGATATCGACCAGCTCGTTCGAGCCGATCCGGATGCCTCGATTCGTTCGATCGGGGACGGGAATCTATCTGCTGTTCCCGAGGAGGCCACGCTCGAGGCTGCCGTTGAGATCTTCGCCACCGAACACGTCACGTGGGTTCCGGTCCTCGACGCGGATCGTCGCGTTGTCGGAACGGTGGGAACCGCCGATCTGGTGGCTGCTTACCGAAGATCTCTCGCGTCCAGTTTCGAGAGCCTCCGTTCGATCTTCCCAGGGTCGGTCCTGGTCGAAGAAGAGGTGCATCCGGAGTCAGCGGTGACCGGTCGAGCCATCGCAGACGCCAACTGGCCGGCGGGGACGGTGGTCGTCGCCATCCAGAGGGATGACCAGCTGCTGTTCCCCGACCCGAAGACGGTCATCGCGGATGGAGACGTCATCAGTGTGTTCGTTCCGGCCCGCGGGGAGGCGCTGCTGCGGCAAGCCGTCGGGGCCCCACCCCCCCGGGAACAGGTCGAAGACTCACCCATGATCTAGTCCGAGGCAACCGCCTCGGCGATCTGCGGTCGCTGCGCGGTAGACTCCGGACACGAGAACCGCGGTGTGCCGGGAAGCCTGGTCGGCAGAAAGAGTCGATCATGCGTTCCCGCTTCGTGGCAACTCGCTCGTCGCAACTTCTTGAGTTCCTCCGCACCGAGGAGGCGTCGGGTGTCTTCCTCCTGGTCGCGGCAGGTGCCGCTCTCATCTGGGCGAACTCGCCGCTACAGGAGTCGTACCACTCGTTCTGGAGCGCGGCCGCCACAGCGCAGATCGGTTCCCTCGATATCTCGATGGATCTGCAGCACTGGGTCAACGAGGGCCTGATGACCTTGTTCTTCCTCGTTGTCGGGCTGGAGATCAAGCGTGAAGTCACGACCGGTGAGCTGCGGGATCCGAAGAACCTGGCGCTGCCGGTCATCGCGGCCGTCGGCGGCATGATCGTGCCGGCGGCCCTGTTCCTCCTTATCAACGGCGGAACAGAAACCGCAGGCGGCTGGGGAGTCCCCGTCGCGACTGACATCGCCTTCGCACTCGGCATCCTCACGCTTGCTGCGTCGCGCGCCCCTACCTCGCTGCGGTCGCTCCTGCTCACCCTCGCGATCGTCGACGACGTCGGCGCCATCGTCCTGATCGCGGTCTTCTACTCCGGCGGCCTCGCTGCCGGATGGCTCGCAGTGGCTGCCGCTCTCGTCATGGCAGTCGTCCTCGCTCGGAGCCTGCGCGTCACGGGGGTCGTGCCATACGTCTTCTTGGGCGGCGCGCTTTGGATCGCGCTCTTCGAAGCAGGGATCAACCCAACGCTCGCGGGCGTGGCTCTCGGACTGCTGGCACCAACCGTTCCGCTCCGTCGGCCGCCGACCCCGCGGACGGCTGCCCGACGGATACTTCACGACACGGAGAGCCAACCCGAGGAGGAGGCTGAAGCCGGATGGCTCGCGCTGACCGACATCGCACAGAGTTCCGTGCCGCCCCTCGATCGTGTCGAGTCTCGGCTCCATCCGTGGACGAGCCGTTTCGTGGTTCCCGCGTTCGCACTCGCGAACACCGGTGTCGTGGTAAGCGAGGCCGCGTTGACTGAAGCTGTCACCAGTCCGGTAGGCCTCGGCATCTTGGTCGGTCTCGTGATCGGGAAGCCGATAGGAGTTGGCGGCGGCGTGTGGGTCGCGCGACGTACGGGTGTCGGACGACTGCCAGATGACATCACGTCTCGGATGGTTGTCGGGGTGGCTGCGCTCGCCGGCATAGGCTTCACCGTCGCGCTGTTCATCGCCGACCTGGCGTTCACATCACCAATGCATGTCGAGACCGCGAAGCTAGCGGTGCTCTTGGCTTCCGTGACGGCGAGTGCTCTCGGCGCAGCGGTCCTCCGATCCGGTGCCAAGCGGTGAAGCCTCCTACACGAGCGTCACGAACACGCTCAACGCGGGGGGTTCCTGCCCGTTGGGCCTGCGTGCAAGGATGCGGCATGGAAACTCCTGATCTCCTGAGCGTCGGTCGCGAAGCGTTCGTTTCGCGGGATTGGGCGGGCACGGTCGAGGCCTTCGACTCGGCTGGTCCGCTCCCGCCCGACGCGAGCGAGGCGCTCGCGATCGCCCGCTGGTGGCTCGACGACCCCGGCGGCGCGATCGCCGCGTGGGAGGGCGCCTACAACGCGCACCTGCGCGCGGGCGCAGCACGCGCGGCCGCGAGGATCGCCGTCACGATCGCCCGCGAGTACACATCGGTGTTCGGCAACGCGGCGGCCGCCAACGGCTGGATCCAGCTAGCCCGCGATGCGCTGCGTGACGACGAGCCGTGCGTCGAGCGCGGCTGGATCGCGCTCGCCGAGGCCGAACGCATACACGATCCGGCCAAGGCGATCGTGCAGGCCGAGCACGCACTCGAGATTGCGCGTGCATTCGGCGACACCCGGCTCGAGATCCAGGCGCTATCGGCGATTGGCATCGGCCGCGTGCGTGAGGGACAGATCGGCGTCGGGATGGATCACCTCGACGCCGCGCTCGCCGCCGCGACCGCCGGCGAGGCCGAGGATCCCCGCGTGCTCGGCGATGTCTTCTGCGATGTGGTTGAAGCCTGCACCCTCACGGCGGACATGTCGCGCGTCGAGCGGTGGCTCGAGGTCTTCAACACCTACATGGAGCGGCATCAGCACCCACCGCTGCTGTCGTTCTGCATGGTGTGCGACGCCGAGGATCAGCTGCAGAAAGGGGAGTGGGACAAGGCCGAGGCCACGCTGGTCGCCGCGCTCGAGCCGATCAAAGCCGGCATCCAGCGTGCGCGCTGCGTGCACCCCGCGGCGCTGCTCACCGGGCTGCGCGTGGCGCAGAGCCGGTTCGAGGAGGCTGATCAGTTGGTCACTGGTCTCGAAGACCTCCCCGAGATGACGATCCCGCGAGCATCGCTGTTCCTCGCGCGTGGTGAGTCGGCTGTCGCCGTCGCCGAGCTGCACCGCCGGTTGAACGTCGTGGGGCGCGACAACCTGCTCGCGGCCTCGATGCTGGCCGCGCTCGTTGAAGCCGAGATCGCCCACGGCGACCTTGCCGCGGCCGCCGCCGCCGCCAAACAGCTGGGCGCCCTGTCGCAGGACTCCGAGCGGGAGCGCGATGGGGCTGACGCCGCGCTCGCGATGGGTCGCGTGGCCGCCGCTAACGGCGACGACGCGCGTGCCGACCTGGAACGCGCGCTCGAGATCTACGGACGGCTCGAGATGCCGCTGCAGGCAGCCCAGACCCGCGTCGAGATCGCGCGAACGGTGCGCGCCGCCGAGCCCGCGTTGGCGATCGAGGAGTCCCGCGTGGCGCTGTCAGCCTTCGATGAGATCGGGGCGGTTCGCGAGGCCGACATCGCCGCGAGCCTGCTCCGCGACCTGGGCGCGACCGGTCGTGCGGGCCCCAAGGGACTGGAGCGACTGACCAAACGTGAGCGCGAGATCCTCGCGCTGCTCGGCCAAGGGCTCACGAACGCGGAGATTGCGGCGCGGCTGTTCATCTCCACCAAGACTGCAGCGCACCACGTAAGCAACGTCTTGGCCAAGCTGGGCGTGCGCAACCGCTCCGAGGCGGCCGCCTACGCTCACCGGTTCCTTTCCCACGCGAAATAGGCAATCCTCCCGATCCTTCCGGGGGCCGGCTCCCGCATCGTGGTCGCAACGAGACCACGAGGAGGTGGCCCTATGGGAACGAAGGAGCAGCTGGAGGACGGGCGCATCGACATGCCCGACCTGGTCGTGTGGCAGAGTGCGAGAGTTCCGCCCGCGCGGATCTACGCGACGCTCACGAACCTGGCGACCCATACGACCTGGGCCGGCAGCATGCACGGCAAGAAGAACTTCGGGCTCCGCACGCTGGAGGCCGCGGCGGACCCGGCGGTCGTGGGTACAGAGTTCCACAGCACTGGCGATGACCCGATGGGGTCATTCACCGATCGCTCGGTCGTGACCGAGGCGACGAGCCCTTCGGTGTTCGAGTTCGTCACCGAGGGTCACCTCGAGCCCAAGAAGCAAGACAAGCCAGCCTGCGACACGCGCATCACTTACCTCTTCGAGATCGCCCCGGAGGGCGCCGGGAGCGCGGTGACCTACCGGGTGCACATCTCGAAATGGACGAACGCGCCGGTGGTGTTGCGCTCGGCGGCGCTTCGCCCGATCGCCCGCATAGCGACCAAGAGCTACGCTAAGAGGATGCTCCGCAACCTCACGACGTACGCGAACGAGCACTAAGGGGCGGCGATGGAAGAGACGCGTTGGGAGAAGTGGGCCTCCCTCATCGGGGTTGGCTTCGTCGTGTCGCTGCTGACTGCTCATCTGATCGCATCCCAGCCTCCGAAACTCTCCGACTCCGCGGTGACGCTCGCCGACTACTTCGTCAAGAACCAGGGGTCGGTCCTGGCCGGTACTAGCACTGACATCGGAAGGAGGTGACGATGAGTAGCCGCGGGTGATCCGGCAAGAGCGAACGCAAGCACGTCCACCTTGAAGGCATCGATGGAGAGGTAGGAGGCATCGATGGGAACGGGAACGAAGCTCAACAGGGGCAGCGCTGCGCAGGTGGAGAGCATGCCTGGGTTCGAGGGACGGTATGCGCGCGAGGATGGGTACATCCTCGGGTTCGAATCTTTCGACCAGGCCGGGGACTTCACGCCAATGTACCGGGGCCTGCCTGACGACATGTGTCAGAGCCACCACTGGGGCTACGTCATCTCGGGCCGAATGATCATGCACCGGCCCGAAGGCGACATCGTCGCGGAAGCGGGCGAGGCCTACTACGTCGGACCGGGGCACACGGGCGAGGTCGGCCTGCCCGGGACCCAGGTGATCGAGTTCAGCCCCGCTGACGAGTACGACCAGACGATGGCCGTTGTCGCCAAGAACTTGGAGGCGGCGGCGGGGGGCGAGTAGCTTCCCCGCAACGATGAGCAGAAGTCGGCTGGCCGAGCCTCGCGCTCGGCCAGTTCGGCTTGAGAGTTCGTTCGATCTTCGTGGGATCGCGTAACGCTTCGAAGCGCTGGGGGGACGCTGCCCTCGTCCGGAACCAAGGAAGGGGGACACCATGGAGACCTCCATGGAAGGCGCGGTCTTCGTGTAGACCAACGCCGCGCACAACGAGGTGATCGCGTACGCGCGCGACACCGCAGGGATGCTCACGACCGCGGGCACGTTCGCGACCGGCGGGGCCGGTAACGACGAGGCACACCTGCCCTCGCAGGGCTGTCACGCGGGACCGGCGTCACCTGCTGGTGACCGACGTGGACAGCAACGACCCGGGAGGGCGGGTCCGGTGCCGAGGGACAGAGCTTCCTGATCGCCGAGGGGCGCCGAAGGCCGCCTCTCGGCGAGGTACCGCGCCGCCAACTTCCCGCGGCGGCGCGTCGACGGCGCGCTGGAGCGGGAGTTCCGCGGCGCCCTCGAGACCGATGACGGCGCGACGGTCCTCTTCCATTGGGAAGGGCTGGCTTCGTTGACCGACTCCGGTATGCGACAGCTGCTCGGCACGATCCAGCACGTCACCGACGATGAGCGGTACCGCTGGCTGAATGATCGGGTATGCGCGGTCGAAGGCGAAGTGCGTCCCCGGGCTGACGGCTCGGGGTTCGATGTGGTGCTGGAAGTCAGCGAGATCGTATGGGAGCCGGTCTCGGCCTAGTGGCTCGGCCAACGCGAGGCAGGTCGCCCAACCCGAAAACGGCCTATAACCTGCTGTGGGTACTACCCCTGTTAACCTGCGGGTACTCCGCAAGGAAGGCCGCGAACCGAGTGGTCGGGAGTTCTGAGAACACCCCACCGACCGACCGACCAACCGACCAACCGACCAACACACGAACAAACCAACCGGGGTGTTCTCAATACTGAGGCCCCTGACATCGCAGAGCTGACACCTACGCCCCCTCCGTCGTATGAAAGGATTGCTGGCATGGGCGTACGCGTCGACCTGAACGTCTCGCTGGACGGCTACGCCACGACCGAAGGCGGCACGCCGGACAACCTGTTCGGGGAGGACTGGAACAAGCTCACCGCGGCCTATGTCGCCACGCGCACGTTCCGCGAGCGGGTCCTCCACGACACGTCGGGCGAGGGCACGACCGGCGTCGATGACAGGTACGCAGCGGCCTACTTCGACGGGGTCGGCGCCGAGATCATGGGCGCCGGAATGTTCGGGTTCCACACATTTCCTGACGAGCCGAACTGGAAGGGCTGGTGGGGCGACGAGCCACCATTTCGCGTGCCAGTGTTCGTACTCACGCACCGCAAGCTCGAGTCGATCGAAATGGCCGGTGGCACGACGTTCCACTTCGTCACGGCGAGTCCGCCGAAGGTCCTCGCGGAGGCCACCGCTGGCGCCGGCGGGAAGGACGTGCGAGTCGGGGGCGGCGTCAGCACCGTGCGCGAGTTCCTGAAGGCCGGTCTCGTCGACCAGTTGCATGTCGCGATCGCGCCCATTCTCCTCGGTCGCGGGATCAACCTGTGGGAGGGCCTCCGCGGGTTCGAGGACGGCTACCAGGTACACACCGAGACCGCCGAGAGCGGCACAGTGCACGTCACATTCGCTCGTACGCCGGTGGATCCCCGGGAGTGAGCGTGCCAGCGACGTCCTCATCTTCGGCCCACGAGTAGACGGCGACACCGAGGTCATCAAGGACGTCTGGAACACCGCCGAGACGAGCAAGTCGACGGCCCCGAAGCCCCGAGAGGGTGGCGGTGGGTACACGATGAACGCCCCCGCCTCGATCACCATCACACCTGTCCGCGTTGCCGACCTGCTCGCCGAGGGCGAGCGGATGCCGGTCAACGTGCACGTCATCGACCATCCCGATGCGCGCGTGCTGGTCGACACCGGCATGACGGAGCTGCACCCGGCGGTGGCCGACCTCGATCCCCGCCTCTCTCCACTGAGCAAGCAGGACTTCGACCTCGCCGGCATCGACATCGTCGTCAACACACACCTGCACTTCGACCACTGCGGCGGCAACCACCTCTTCGCCGGCAGGCCGATCCACGTCCAGCGTCGGGAGCTCGACGACGCGCGCAGCGAGGACGACTACACCATTCGCGAGTGGGTCGAGGCGCCCGGCGTGCGTTACGTGCCGGTCGACGGCGAGCTCGAGCTGCTTCCCGGGCTCCGGCTCGTCCCGGCACCGGGCCACACCACGCGGCATGCAGGTGGTCGTCGTCGAAACGGGCGGGCGTCCGGTCGTCGTCGGCGGCGACGTGGCGGTTTGGTTCGGCGAGCTCGACGAGCCGCACACAGCAACTGCCTCGACCGAGCAGGGCAGATCTCTTGCTACGTCATCGCGTTGACACGGAGGTCACGCGCGCGGCCCTCGTGGACCTGACGCGACGTGAAGCCTTTCGTCAGTAGCCAACCCGCGAACACCATCTCTTCGACGGCGATCGGCATGGCGAGGAGCATCCAAAGCGAGCCAAGACCTGTATCTACACCGAGGATGCCGAGTATTCCGTAGAGGAACAGCAAGCCTCCTCCGATGAGTCCCCAGAGCGACAACCAACCGGGGACGAGCCGAGACCGATGCAGCACGTAGTTGAGCGTGACCGCGCCGAGGCCGGCGAATATCAACGTCCCGATCATGGTCGACCAGTCTCGCAACGCCATCATCGCAGCACCGAGAAGCGTGAGCTGTGAGACATCGACCGACCCGGCAGAGTCACTCTGGCTCACTCGCAACATCGCGAGGATGCCGACGACCGACGCGACGTAGAACACGTTCTCGAAAGCCCGCAGTCCCACATAGCCGGCAGCCAATCCCTCGGCGTGCCTCCTGAGGATCGGGAACAGGAGGAACGCGGTCGCGAATGCAGACGTCGCAGCGATCAAGAAGAGCAGCGCCGCAGTGATGACCTGCCCCTCGTGGGCGGCGACGGTCGTGAGGTAGTCCGATCCATCAAGGACGGAGCCCAGGGCAACCGAGCCCAGGATGGATGCAACGGTTGCCACGATGAAGAGGATGCCTACGATCCTCGCGGTCCTTCTGTCCTGATCCATCCACTTAGCCCCCTTTTCACTCATGAAACCCTTGAGGGCGGATCCCGGTTCCGTTGCCCGCGCCCTCGCCCACGACCGTGGACCGTCGTTCCAAGACCACCACTGGGGTCTCCGTCGATCGACTCGCGGCATATGCGTCGAGGTCCATATCGACGGACGCCCAGCGGGCCCACAGCCGCTCGCGCTCCTCGCCGGTAGCAGCGCGTGCGCGGACCGGGTGCGGCTGCTGGTGTGCCAGTCGAACGTCAGCGTCTGGATGCGCCTCGAGGTTGAGCCACCACGCCGGATGACCCGCATCCCAGCCGTTCATCGCGAGCGTGACGACGTTCGAGCCGTCGGCGAGGTATCCGACGATGACGCTGCGCTCCTTGCCCGACCGTCGTCCGACGGTCGTGAGGTGTAGTGCGCCCCAGCCCCGCTTGCTCGCCGTGGTCCATAGGAAGCGCCCGCGACTGAGCCGGTAGAGGCCGCGATGCATACGCCAGAACGTGTGCACGAACCAGCGTGGCGGCATCTTCGGCGATCGTGTCTCGACGTCGTTCATGGTGTGATTTCCCTCACCCAGCCAACCAGCGATCCACGACCCGGGAGGAGGGCCCCTGGCCCGTCATCTGAGGGCCGGATGGCCGCCCGCCCACTTGGCGCACGCTCCCTGCGCACCGAACCTGAGGATCGGCATCGCGACACCGCTATCAAGGGCAGCCGAAGGACCGGACCTCACCTCACCATGAAATGACCTCCGACGCAGGTCGGTGGCACCCGCACCCGACGACCACGATCTCAGCCCCTCTGACCTGCTGTGGGAGGTACCTCCCTTAACCTGTGGGAAGTCCTCCGGAAGTGGCCGAAACCGTGTGGTCAGGGAGTTCCGCGAACACCCCCACCAACCAACCAACCAACCAACCTGAGTACTGACGGCAGTTCTACTCCATGCGCGTCCGCCTGCGGCGGCGCTGCATGACCGCGCGGAATGGGATGAGCAGATAGAGCGCGATCCCCAGGTAGAGGAACACCGCGAGCCTGGGCGCGAGCAAGCCGATCGCGATCGCGGCAGCGTAGAACCCGAGACTGGGGGTCAACTTCTTGGTGACTTCCCGCACCTCCTCTTCGGGATGCTCGCTCGAGAGCATCCTTTCGCCGACCGCGTGCCGCCACACGACGCTCGTCATGGCCGACATCGCAAGCAGGTTGAGCCCGTAGATCGTGACCGCGATCCGCTCGGGCCCGAATTCCCCGATGTAATCCGCGAGCATCTTCGTGGGGAACGGGAGCACCGAGACGAAGAAGAGCAGGAGAAGGTTGAGCCGCAGCAGGACGGAATCCACGCGCTCGAGGTGGTTCGTGATCGTCGAGTGGGCGATCCACACCGCACCGACCGATGCGAAGCTCACGAGGTAGGCCGTGTAGAGAGGCCACCCATCGAGGAGCGCATGACCCACCCCGCTGCCCGTTTTGGGGACGGCGAGATCGAGCACCAGCAGTGTGATCGCGATCGCGAAGACACCGTCGCTGAAGGCTTCCATCCGGCCGGGACGAAGCCACCGTCGATCGTTCTTGGGCGACGAGTCGTTGCTCACGCGCCGAGGATACCGGGTGAGGGGGTTCTGGTCGCAGACCGGAGCGTCGGACCCTGGTGAGCCGAACACGGATGGTCTTCCCGTCGTCCAGGACCACTTCGCCCGGGGTATGCAAGGTCGTGAACACGTCGAGAACGTGCGCGAGTGGATGAGGATCAGGGGCATCGGCGCGTAAGCGTCCGAGCGGCGACCCGGCCGGAGGATCGGGTCAGGTGGCTGGCCGCCGCGCCCGGCCCGTGGCGACGGCGCCAGCGATCGTCGAGGCGGCCTCTGCGTAGGACATGCGATCGGTGTTGATCACGAGGTGGTAGCCGAGCGGATCGTCGATGTCGACCCCGTAGTACTTCCTCAGGTACCGCTTGCGACCCAGATCGTGCTGACGAACGTACCCTTCCGCCTGCGGCCGGGACAGTCCCGCGTACTCCATCACGTGCTCAACCCGATCGGGCAGCGAGCCCACCAGGCGAACGTGGAACGCGTGATCGAGCGTTCCGGTGATGACGTTCGCCGCCCGGCCGATGATCACCACGTTCCCGAGCTCCGCCAGGTGCAGGATCGTGTCGGCCGTCTTCCTTACCAGGACCCACGACGACGGACGAAGTCCGAACAGCTGGTCCAGCGTGTCGGACATCTCCGAGACCCGATCCTCGGGCATCACCTCGGCGAGGCGATCGGGGAGTTCATGATCCTCGAAGACCTTCTTGACTAGGTCCCGGTCGAAGACCGCCCACGGAGGTTTGTCCGGCAGGGCGCTAGCGTGGAGCAGGGCGATGAGCTGCTCCGCGACCTCGTGCGACCCCGATCCCGCCTGGCGGGAGATCGTGATCACCGGCCGGTGTGTCATGGCGGCCACAGCCGAAGAGCGGACCTGCTGAGTCTGGCTGTTGATGAACTCCAAGGCCCGATCGAAGCCGATGGGTCCGCTCATGGACGCTCACCCCCCGCCTCTTCCCTCAAGGGACCACCGAGGAGGGGGCCGCATGGCAGGCTCCTTCCTCGCTCCCTCCGGGGTCCCGCAGGTGGAGAACAGGTGTGCGACGGACATGCAGCCTTCGGCAGCTGGAAGCTGCCCTTGCGGAACGCGCGGATGCCGACCATCTTGCTCACCTCCACATCCAGATTGAGGTCGGACCCACGGGTCTCCACCGGCCGAAGGTCCCGTGCTCGACGTGACCTCCGACGGGGAGCGCGTCGTTCGGAGAGGGAAGGCCCCTCGGATCCGGGCCACTCGGCGCGCCATCAACGTGGTGGCTCGACGAACCGATGAGCGACCCCATCCGTAGAACAGAGAGATCATACGCGAGACGGTGCTGGCACGAGTGACGCGTGGATGAGGATCCGAAGCACGTAGAGAGTTCTACTAGGGAGGAGAACGAGAGATGTCTGCACAACCTCGATGGGATCACACTGAACCGGCTCCACGCCCGGTCGAAGTGCGGGCGAGCGGGGCGAGGACGGAATCAGATCGAAACGCCGCCCGGATCGTGTCGGTGATCGCCTTGGCCAGCATCGCCGCCGGGGCGATCAACGTCACCGCAGCGGCGACCGTCGGGCGCGGGAGCGCCCAGAACCTTGCGTTCTTCGGGGTCGTCGGCGCGGCACAGCTCGTCTGGGGTGCGGTCACCCTTGTCTGGGCTCCCCGGTGGTGGCTCTCGCTGGGCGCGTTGGGCAACGCGGTCGTCGTGGTCACGTGGGTCGTGTCCAGGACGGTGGGTCTCCCCTTCGGCGAGTTCGCCGGCACCGTGCTGCCGGTCGGGTTCCCCGACAGCCTGGCCACGATCTTCGAGGCCGTGACCGTTGTAGGCGCGGCGGGGCTGGCGGTTCGAGGATCGGGTCCGGCTAGGTCCGCAGCTCGTGCTCGGAGCTTCGCGCTCGCGGCCGCGGTGATGATCGGCGCGCTGGGCCTCGTCGGCGTTCTGTCACAGGCAGACGCGTTCTCGTCCAGCGGCAGCGGAGGTGGCGGTCAGAACGGCCCGACCGCGCCCAACGGTGGGGGCGGCTTGAGTGGAGGCGGCTACGGCTACTGACCAGGCGGCCGCCCGACGAGTAGCGAACGCCCAACCGCGGCTCGGCCACATCCGGCCGAGCCGCGTCGCTGCACCGGCCGTGACTCATCCAGGTAGGACACGGCCATTCCTGCGAGAGACCCTTCTTGGGAACGCGAAACGCCAGGATCCCGGGACCGGGCGAGCCGAGACCGGCGGCCAGCTGGTAGCGCCGAACGGGCAGCTGCAGGCCCTCTGACCTGCTGTGGGTACTACCCCTCCTAGCCTGGGGATACTCCCTTTGGAGGCCGCGTTTCGCGAGGTCTGGGAGCTTGAGAAATCCCATCGACTAAGGGCTGTTCTCAGAACTGAGGCCCCTGACATCTCAGAACCACGTAAGGAGAGGGCCTCGATCGGTGTCTCGCCGTCTCGGCACGGTGTTCAACGTCAACCTCGAACGGTGAGGACGACCTTGCCGCCGGCGTGGCTCGACTCGAGGATCCGATGCGCCTGCGCCGCTTCGTCAAGCGGCAGTACGTGACTTACGTGGGGCCGCAATGCACCCCGCGCGAACATGTCGGCCAGGCGTCGGGTCCGCCTCCCGTCGTCGCCGATCAACACGCCGTGGAAGGAGATGTTGTTGTCGAGCACCGCGTCCAGATCGAGCGCCGGCGTGGCGATCGAGGCCGCCGACCCCTTCGGCTTCAACGCACCCAGGGAACGGGTCAGCAGGTCCCCCCCGACGAGGTCGGCGATGGCGTCGATCTGCCCGCCCGCCAACTCGAGTGCCCGTTGAGCTACGTCCTCGGTCGTGTAATCGATACACGCGGCAGCGCCATCTTCACGCATCCGCTCGTGCGAGGATCGGCCTCCCGCGGCGATGGTTCGGAGGCCCTCGTGACGGGCGAGCTGCAGGAGGAACTGCCCGACACCTCCGCTCGCACCAAGCACCAGGAGCGTGCTCCCAGTGTCGAGCGCCAGTCGCTCGAGAACCTCGAGTGCCGTCCCTGCGGCCAGCGGGACGGCCGCAGCGGCGACCATGTCGACGTCACGTTCGAGGATCGCGACGAGATCGGCGGTGGTCACGACGGATTCGGCGTACCCACCAGCCCCTCGAGGGAACCTCGTCATGGCCATCACGGTGTCGCCGACGCTCACGCCTGTGACCCCCGCCCCGATCGCATCGATCACGCCTGCGACGTCGTATCCAGGCACGAACGGGAACTCGATCCGGGCCCATGATCCGTCGGCACGGTTCCCAGCGTCGACGGGATTGGTTCCCGCCGCGATCACGGCGATGCGCACCTCGCCCGCCGACGGTTCGGGATCGGCGACTTCCTCAAGGCGCAGCTCGTCCGGCCCTCCCGACCGGTGGATAACGACAGCCTTCAAGTCTGAGCTCCTCGATGTGCCGTAGCCCAACAGGGTTCCGTGTCCCGTCAGCGTACGAGCCAAGACTCTGAAGCAGAGGAACAAGGTGCGCCTGGGCCACCGGTTAGGGCTTTGAACCTGCTATGGGAGGTACCCCTCTTGATCTGTGGGAGGTCTTCCGGAACAGCCGGAAACGGTGTGGTCAGGGGAGTTCTGAGAACACCCCACCAACCAACCGACCGACCACCACCAACGCCCGATGAATTGGCGCATGGGTCGTCTCACGAGACCACGGTTGTTGCAGCGATGCACGGGCGAGGCGTGTCCCGCGTATCCTCCCAGCGGGATCGCGAAGGTTCGTCTTGGGCGAGAGACAACGACCAGAGGAGGCATCTTGAGGCTTCTTCTCACTTCCGCTGGCATCAAGAACACGAGCATCCACGACGCGCTGGTCGACCTCCTGGGCAAACCGATCGCCGAGTCCCAACGCCCTCTGCATAGCGGATCCCCGGGAGCCGGTCTCAGGGCCCGCTGATCCCAGCGCTGCCGACGTCAGCTGCGCATGCGCGACGTGTTCGCGCAGGTGCTCGATCCGCTGCCGTTACCAGGGCTTCGCGTTCTGCACGGACCGACGTTGGAGCCCGACCACCAACACGAGCAGCCGCACCACGTGCAGGGCGGTGATCCCGGCGACGTCGAGATCGGGTTGGAACTCGGTGATCACCAGCGCAGCGACGCGGTCGAGCTGCGCGAGGGCGCGGACAAGGGCCGAGATCTGCGGGTAGGTGAGGCCGCCCGGCTCGGGCCACCCCACCGCCGGTGCGATCGTCGGGTCGAGCCCGTCGCAATCGATCGTGATCACCCACCGGCGATCGGCGGTGAGGCGTTCCACGACCGAACCGACCCCGCCCTCGTGCACCTCCCGGGCGGGGATCAGCTCGTTGCCGGCGGCGAGCGCCTCCGACACGTCGCCGGGCCGGGCACTGCCCATCCCGCGCAGGCCCACCTGCACGATCCGCTCGACGTGCGGCATCTCCCGGATCCGTCGGATCGGGCTCGAGTAGCCTCGCGTCACGCCGTTCACTTCTTGCCGGAAGTCGAGGTGCGAGTCGACGTGCAGGATGTGGAGCGGTTCGTCGAAGGCGCCGACCACGATCGGTGGGATCGCGTCGAGACCGCCGAGCACCAGCGGGGTCGTTCCGCGCGCGACGAGCGCTCGAGTGACGTCGAGGCCTCGGTCCCAGATGCTGGTCGGGTCGTCGGGGTCGCCCACGACGTTGCCGCAGTCCGTTACCGTCGAGACGCCATCGGGGTAGAGCGGTCCGCCGAGGTCGAAGTTGTGATGCCCGGAGAGGGCTCGGTATTCCATCCGGTGCGCCATCTCCCGCACCGCGTCCGCGGCGCCGGCACAGACCGTCAGATCCTCGGGCGCGTACGGAGGCCCGTAGGGGATCCCGAGGAAGGCATATGGGGTCGCCACGCGCGTTGGATCCAGCTCAACGTCCGCCTCGAGGAACGGCTGGCCCGGTGACGTGAGCGCGAACACGTGATCCTCCTTCATCTGATCTTCGGGGAGCTGAGCGCACATACCCTAGTATCTGTGGCGTTCACGCTCGTCCTTTGCCAGCCCGGCTGGAGGTGCACCCATGCCCTCACTCGTTCCCCGCGAGTCCTACGCCGCCCTGGAGCGATGTACGTACCTCAACCAAGCCTCCCTAGGCCTGATACCGATCCCTGCCGTCGAGGCGATGCACGCCTTCATGGAGCGGACGGCTCAGCACGGGAACCTCTACCTCAGCGATCAACAGGAGGCCGAGATCCTCGATGGCGTCCGCTCGGCCGGGGCCGCGCTGCTCGGGACCACCCCCGATGCCGTCGCCATCGTCGGGGGTGCGAGCGAAGGCCTCGGTCAGATCGCGTCGCTGCTCGAAGCGGATCGCGGGACCGTCGTCTTGGTGGCAACGGACTTCCCTAGCGTGACCTACCCGTGGCTGGCAGCCGCCCAGCGTCGTGAGATCGAGCTCCGCTTCGTCGAGGATCGCACCGATCGAGACCTCACGCTCGATCTCGTGGACGCGATCGATCCCACGACGTCCGTGGTGGCGTTCGGCGCCGTTCAGTACGCGACCGGCTCTCAGATCGACGTCGGTCGGGTAGCCGCGCGGGCTCATGACGCCGGCGCTCGTGTGGTGGTGGACGCGACGCAGCTCGCCGGGGCCGGCCTTGTCGATATGACCCGCTGGGGCGCGGACGCCGTGGTGACGAGCGGTTACAAGTGGCTGTCAAGCCACGGCGGTGTGGCGCTGCTCGGGGCCGCTCCTGACCTCCGCGAACGGCTCCCTCAGATCGTCGGCTGGAAGGGAACCGACAATCCGTTCGCGTTCGACGCTCGAACGCTCAGACTTGCCAGCGACGCACGACGCTTCGAACTGTCGACGATGTCGTACGCGTCCGTGGTCGGACTCGAGTCGTCCATGGCGATCTTGTCGTCGGCCGGCTTCGATCGCATCGCGCGACATGCCGCGAACCTGGCGGTGCGATTGGTCGGTCGGGTCGAAGGACTCGGCTGGCGCCCGTTCCGGTCGCTCGCTGATCCAGGAGCTTCGCCCCACATCGTATCGTTGCGACACGCCCGACACCGCCCTGACGTGACGGCCGCACGCCTCGCATCCGAGCATCGGATCATCTGCGGGGGGCGAGGGGATGGACTCAGGATCTCGCTGCACGCGTACAACGACGAAGCCGATGTCGACCGGCTGGCCGAGGCCCTGCGGGAGACGTAGAACACGTCAGGACCGTGCGGGGCCCCGCTCGTAGAGCTTCATCGCCCAGCGAAAGCCGACGACGCCGATCAACACGCACCAGACAGCGCTGAGCAGCGCGCTGTTGCCGATCGCCGTCCCCATCAGGAGTCCGCGCAACGTCTCGATGAAGGGCGTGAACGGCTGGTATTCGGCGAACCAGCGGATCCCTGTCGGCATCGAGTCAACGGGGACGAATCCGCTGCTGAGGAACGGCAACAGGATCAGCGGCATCGGGAGGTTGCTCGCAGCCTCCACGCTCTTGGGGGCGAGACCGAGGGCCACTGATAGCCAAGTGATCGCGAGCGTGATCATCAGCAGCACGCCGACCGCCGCGATCCACTCGACCACGTCGGCGTCGGCGCGGAAGCCGACCACCAGCGCGACGCCGACCACGACCGCCAATCCGGCCATCGTCTGGATCGTGCTGCCCAGGACGTGCCCGACAAGGACCGACGCACGAGCGATCCCCATCACGCGGAACCTGGCGATGATCCCTTCGTGCATGTCCATCGCGACCGAGATCGCGGTGCCTTGCGCCGCGCCCGCGATCGCGATCAGGAGGATCGCGGGGGTCACGTACTCGACGTAGGCCGCTCGGCCGCCAGAGGCGCCGCCGAGCCCGGCCCCGAGGGTGCCGCCGAAGACGTAGACGAACAGCAACAGCAGGATGACCGGGATCCCGATGACGAGGAGCGAGACCGACGGGTAGCGGATCATGTGTCGGAAGTTGCGCCCCAGCATCGTGCGCGAGTCCCTGATCATGTACGGATGGGCGCTCATACGTGTGCTCCCTCCTCCTCGTGGGATCCGGTCAGCGCGAGGAAGACCTCGTCGAGGTCCGGCGTGTGCACCGAGACGCGCTCGGCCTCGAGCGAGGCGTCCCGCAGCCGATCGAGGACGTCGTGCAGCGAATCGGCACGTCCGTCGCTCGGGATCTGCAGGGTCAGCGCATCGTCGTCGCGGACGGCTGGAGCGAACGCCACGGCGGCCAACCCGAGCGCTTGCGCGTCGGCGAACTCGATGCGGATGGATCCACCGGGGATCGTCCGCTTGAGCTCGGCGGGGGTACCCTCTGCGATCAGCCGCCCGCGATCGAGCACGGCGACCCGGTCGGCGAGCTGATCGGCCTCCTCCAGGTAGTGCGTGGTCAGGAAGATCGTGACGCCGTCGTCCACGAGATCACGGACGATCCGCCACACGGCGCGGCGGCTCCGCGGATCGAGCCCGGTGGTCGGTTCGTCGAGGAAGATGATCCGTGGATCGCCGACCAGGGTCATCGCGAGATCGAGTCGGCGACGCATGCCGCCGGAGTAGGCGGCGGCCGGCTTCCGAGCCGCCTCGACCAGGTCGAACCGGCCGAGCAGTTCCGCGATCCGCCGTTCGCCCTCCGCCCGCTCGATGTGACACAGGTTGGCCATGAGCGCCAGGTTCTCCTCGCCGGTCAGGAGCGAGTCCACCGCGGAGAACTGGCCGGTGACCCCGATGACGTCCCGGACGGCGTTCGGCTCGCGTGCAGCGTCGTGGCCCGCGACCCGCACCGTTCCGGAGTCGGGATCGATCAGCGTCGACAGGATGTGCACGGTCGTGGTCTTGCCGGCACCGTTCGGCCCGAGCAAGGCGAAGACCGAACCGGTTGCGACGTGGAGGTCGATGCCGTCCAGCGCGACCGTGTCGCCGAACGACTTGCGGAGGCCGGCGACCTCGAGGGCCGGAGCGGTGGAGGTGGCGGTCACGACGCATCCCTCCCCGCACCGGTCGAGAGCGAACGGTGGATCTCGATGTCGCCGAACGAGGTCGACGCGTGCACCTCGACCGTGCCCATCCCCGCCTCGGGACGCTCAGCGTCATCGAGGCCGTTGTGCACATTGCCGAACTTGGTGTGGAGATCCAGCCAGGCCGCGACGCCGTCGAGGACACCGACCTCGATCCGGCCGGCCGCAGTCTGCGCAACGGCTGCACCACGCGCGACCTCCCCGATGCGAACGTCACCGTTGGCCGTCTTCGCGACGATCCCTTCGTGCACCCGATCGACGGAGATCGAACCATTGGCTGCGCTCACGCGCGCTGCACCCGAGACCTCGCCGATCCAGGTTTCGCCGCTCGAGTTCTTCACCGCGGCGGTCCCGTCGATGCTGCCGATCCGCACGGCGCCGGTGCCCCTGATCTCCGCCTTGCCGGCGGCCCGTTCCATCGTGATGTTGCCGAAACCGGTCTTGAGGTTCACCGGGCCCGTCTCGTCGAGCCGGATCTCGCCGACACCGACCCTGCACTGGCACTCGCCGAGCCGGCCGCGGCCGTGCACCGCCGCCACTCCCGCCTCGACGTGCACGCGCGAGCCCTCGGGCAGACCGATCTCGACGTCGATCGATCCGCCGCCCCGGTGCGGCATCCATCGCCGCCAGCCGCTGGGCGCCTTGACCAGCAGGTGTCCGTTCGCGTACTCGACGCGGGTCTGCTCGGCTGCCGTCACGTCGGCCTGCTTGGTCGGGTCGCTCGGTCGCACCTCGACGGTTGTAGCGGTGCGATCGCTCGCCTCGATCCGGAGGTCCCCGATGCCGAGTTCCACATCGATGGAGATCGGCTCGGGGGTGTCGAACGTCGTCATGGCAGTTCCTCCTGTGTCGATCAGCGGGCCCAGCCCGAGTAGCGCTGGGCGCCGTGTGGGGCACGTCGTTCGCGGCCGCGGGTCCCCTCGCTGCGCTCGAGTCGAGCGGCGGCGGCTCGCACCAGCCACGCGTTGATGGACAGGCCCTCGCGCTCGGCCGCGTGCTCGATCCCGGCCTTGAGGGGCTCGGGCATGCGAACGTTGATCCGCGAGATCGTGCCCTCGTCGCCTTCGCCCGCAGGGCGCGAGGCGACCCAGTCGCCCAGGCCCGCGTCCTGCCTGTCGGCCTCTTCCTGGTCAGCCAGATCAGCTGGCGGTGGTGTCACCACGAACTGCGGCTCACGCCCTCGGATCCGGAGCTCGACCGAGCCGGGGGCCAGCTCGACCGTGATCTCCTCCGCCGCGGCCGCCAGCACGTCCTGGATCGCGAGCCGGATGGCGGCGTCCAGCGGTTGGGCGAGGCGTCTCGCGAGTTCTCGCGCCTCCTCCCCCCGCCTGAGCGGCGGCGTCGAGCTGCGCGTGGATGCTCTCGATGATCGGTTCGAGTTCCATGGCAGCATTATGGCATCGTAGTGATGCCATGTCAATGCCGCTCGTGTGCCATCAGGCGCCAGCGCGGCGACGCTGTCGGCAGCCGCTGACGTGCGACGATGCCCGCTTGCTCGGGTGAACGGTTCACGAAACGGGGGGAGTCCCATGCCTGAGATGAGATTCGACGAGTTCACCATCTCGCTGCTCGTCAGCGGGCCGACGCCGAATTCGGACGCACTCCAAGACGCCCACCTCGCACACCTCGCGTCGCTCCACGACGCGGGCTCGCTGCTGGCCGCCGGGCCACTCAGCGACCCGACCGGCGAGCTGCGCGGGCTGAGCATCCTCGATGTGCCGGTCGATGAGGCTCGCCGGCTGAAGGAAGCGGACGAGGCGGTGCGCGCAGGCGTCTTCTCGGTTCGGGTGCTGCCCTGGAGGATCCCGGCTGGCGCGATGTCCTTCTCGCGCACGTTCTTCCCGCGCTCCATGCGAGACGTCACGGCGCGCTAGCGCGCCCTTGTGGCCCGGACACGCCACGCTAATCCAAGGCCATACCCTCAGCGGCGCTCGCTGGGTTCGGATCAGGCAGTCGCATCATCCGGAACGAAGTCACCAACCCGAGGAGTGCGGCGATGAGCGGCACGAGCAGCGCCACCTGAAGCGCGAAGGGTCGAGCCTCCGTGTTGATCCGGATGATCTCGTCTTGGACGTCCTGGGGCTGGCCGACGAGCAGCTCTTCGAGTGCCGTGTTGCTCATCACTTCCGCGTCCTCATCGAGGCCGTCAGAGACCTGTTGCTGCTCGGTGGGGGAGAGCACGGCGCTCGATTTCGCCATGTCAGTGAAGGTGATCGAGAGCGTCGCCAGCATGATGGCTCCGGCGACCGCCAGACCGAACGAGAGCCCGAACGATCCACCGGCCGAGTTCACGCCTGCTGCCTCGCTGACCCGCTCCTCCGAGATGGGCGACAGGGTGTAGTTGTTGAGCTGGGACACGAGCAACCCGAGCCCAGCTCCCGTGATCAGCAACGGCAGGAAGAGATACCAGCCCGAGTCGGCGCGCGGC
This sequence comes from uncultured Actinomycetes bacterium, assembly GCA_963826185.1. Lineage (GTDB taxonomy): Bacteria > Actinomycetota > UBA4738 > UBA4738 > HRBIN12 > JAOUEA01. The sequence goes on from CAWGVY010000007.1 coordinate 35,766, forward strand.
ACGACCGCGATCAACAGCACCATGCCGACCGCCAGGAGTGCGAAGCCCGAGCGGATGATCCGGCTCGGACGTCTTGCCCCCGCCTTCTTCCCGGCAAGCACCGCCACCCCGAACATGGTGAGCGAGAGCGGAGCGAGCGCTAGGCCCGTTTCCAGCGCGTTGTACTCGAGCACCATCTGCAGGAAGATCGGCAGGGCGATCATCGCTGCGCCCAGTGCGGTGTTCTGGAGCAACTGTCCGGAGATCCCGAACCGGAACATCTTCGATCGGAACAGATCTGGATCGAGCAGGGTCGGTTTCTCTTCGCGCTTTCGACGAAGGAGCCACCAGGCGAGCGATCCCAATCCCACAACCCCGACGATCAGGAGTTCGGCGACGGCGTCTCCACCTTCCTGCCACGCCAGGATGCCGACGACGATGCCGCCCATGCCGAGGACCGACAGGACCGCGCCGACCGTGTCGACCTGACGAGGCCCGGTGTACGGCACGTCCTGGATGCGCCCGGAACCGAGCAGCACGATCGCGATGATCACGAGCTCAAGCAGGAAGCCGACCCGCCACGAGAGGTAGGTGGTGATGAAGCCGCCGAGGAGTGGTCCGATCGCCGCGGCGACCGCCGCCGAGGCTCCAACCAGGGCATAGACCCTCTTCTGCGCGGCACCCTGGAAGTTGCCGTGGATCAGGGATTGCATCGCCGGCATCAAGAGGGAGGCGCCGAGTCCTCCGATAACGGCCCAGAACACGACGATCGCGGTCACGCTCTGGGCGAGCGTCATCGCCAGGGCGCCCGCGGCGTACCCGAGAAGACCGATGACGTACGCGCGCTTCCGGCCGATCAGATCGCCCACCTTGCTGCCGATCAAGATGAAGGCTGCTGAGACGAGCGCCTCGAGCGCGATCGCCGCTTGGACGCTGCTGACGGTGGTATCGAGGTCGTGGACCACGGACGAGATCGACACGTTCATGAGCGACGTGTCGAACACCAGCACGAACATCGCCATCGCGAGGAGGAGAGCGAGCCGCTGATCGAACGCGGGCTCGTCCACCGTGTCGGTCGTTCGGTCACTCATCCGAGACTCTCCGATCTCACGGCAGACTAGCCCGTCGGCTGCTTGGCTACCTACGAGCGATCAGGCAGCGTATCTCCCGGGAAGTGACCCGAGTCGAGTGCTTGCGTCTGCCCGCTCGCTCAACTCGATCCCGGCAACACGTTGATCGCGCGAGCGATCACGAGGATGGCGGTGACCAGCGAGATCACCGACTCGCTCATCATGGTCAACTTGGCCCAGGTCCGCACAGGCAGGGTGTCGGTAGGGCTGAAGGCCGTCGCGTTCGTGAAGGACAGGTAGAGGTAGTCGGGATAGCGAGGCATCCATCCGTCGGGAGCCAGCTCCGGCATCGCTTCCTCAGGGAAGCCGAAGCTCGGGGGGATGTTGGACCCCGCCGCCCGCTCGGCGGCACCGCCGCGATCCACCTCCCAGTACCAGAGGCTGAACACCACCACGTTCGTCACCCACAACGCGGCGCCCCGACCCAGCAACGCCGTTGCCCCGACGTGGGCGAAGGCCTTGTCGAGGATGTCGAGCGCCAGAACCACGAGCCCGCCCAGCGTGCCGATGCTCAGCAACACGATCAGGATGAGCGTCGCACGGCGGGCCGCACGCGTGCGCCGATCGATGCGCCCTGGGTCGCGAAGGGCCACGGCGATGAGGGCCGCCAACTCCAGCACCGGGAACACCCACCAGAAGACGAGCCTGCCGGTGTGGGGTGTGATCACCTGCAGCACGATCGCGACCAGGACGGCAACCGCCATCGGCCACCGCCGTTCCGGCACTCGCGTGACCCTGGTTGCCTTTTCCTTCGTCGTCATGGGCTGCCCTCCTTCCGCGGCGGCCGAGCGGATCTGGCCCGACCACCCGGGCTCGAGCATGGTGTCACACGCAGCTCGTCCGGCACGACTCGGGACGAGGTGGGCACCCACATGGCGGGTAGCAGCATGTTGGCCAGCGCTTTCCACGCGGCGGAGGTAGGCTCCGCCAGGAACCGCAGGCGCAAGCTCAGCATTCTTGAGGAGGGACGATGACCGAGCCGGACCGCACGAAGCTTCCCATCCGCCGCGAGCCCTTCCAAGGGGTGGCGAACAAGACGCTGGACGGTTCACAGCCGGATTGGAACCTGATCGGCCACCCCGTGCCGCCGAAGGGTGCCCCGAACGTTCTCCTGGTCCTGATCGACGACGCCGGCTTCGGCAACCCGAGCACGTTCGGAGGCCCGATCCAGACGCCGAACTACACGCGTATGGCCGGCCAGGGCATCAAGTACAACCGGTTCCACGTGACCGCCTTGTGCTCGCCGACCCGTGCCGCATTGCTGACCGGTCGCAACAACCACGCCGTGGGGTTCGGCTCAGTGGGGGAGTTCGCCGGCGGGTTCCCCGGCTACTCGGCAACCCTGCCCAGGGACTGCGCGCCGCTACCCCGCATCTTGCGCGACAACGGTTACAGCACCGCCGCCTTCGGGAAGTGGCACCTGACGCCCGACGGGCAACAGGGTCCGGCCGGCCCGCTCGACCGCTGGCCCACCGGCTGGGGGTTCGACTACTTCTACGGCTTCCTGGCCGGGGACTCGGGGCAGTGGGACCCCTGTTTGATCGAGAACCAGAAGGTGATCGGGACTCCGAAGGGTTTCTACGATGATGACGACCCCTACTACTTCCCGGATGCCATGGCGGATCACACGCTCGAGTGGCTCCACGGCGTCCGCGCCCAGGACGCTGACAAGCCCTTCTTCATCTACTTCTCGACCGGGTGCAGCCACGCGCCGCACCACGTGTCGCAGGCTTGGGCCGAGAAGTACAAGGGAAAGTTCGATCAGGGGTGGGACAAGCTCCGGGAGGAGACGTTCGCACGCCAGAAGGAGCTCGGCGTGGTTCCTGCGGACGCGGAGCTGACACCGCGCGACGACGCCTTCCCCGCGTGGGACGACGTGTCCGATGACCTGAAGGCGTTCTACGCGCGCCAGATGGAGGTGTACGCCGGGTTCTCGGAGAACGCCGACCACAACGTCGGGCGCGTGATCGACGCGATCGAGGAGCTCGGCGAGCTTGACGACACGGTGATCATCTGGATCTGGGGCGACAACGGCGCCAGCATGGAGGGCACCGTGACGGGTTCGTTCAACGAGATGACGATGCAGAACGGCATCCCGTTGACCGACGAGATGCAGCTCCAGTTGGCCGAACGCTTCGGCGGCATGGACAAGTGGGGCGCCCAGATCATGGATCCGCACTACGGCGCGGCCTGGGCCTGGGCGGGGAACACCCCGTTCAAGTGGGGCAAGCAGGTCGGCTCTCACCTGGGCGGCACGCGGAACCCGATGGTCATCCGGTGGCCCGTGCGCATCACCGACGCCGGGGGGTTGCGCTCGCAGTTCGGCCACGTGATCGATGTCGCGCCCACGATCCTCGACCTCGCGGGGATCCCGCAGCCCAAGACGGTCGACGGCATCGAGCAGGAACCGATGCACGGGACCACCCTTGCCGCCACGTTCGCGGACGCGGACGCCCCCGAGTTCCGGACACAGCAGTACTTCGAAACGATCGGCAACCGGGGCATGTACAAGGACGGCTGGTGGCTGGCGATGAAGACCGAGCGCATCCCCTGGGTCGTCACGCCGGAGGCGCTGAAACCGTACGCGCCGGGCGTTTGGGACCCCGACGCCGGCCCGGCCGAGCTCTACTACCTGCCGGACGACTTCACGCAGGCTCACGATCTGGCCGCCGAACATCCGGAGAAGGTGCAGGAGCTGAAGGACCTGTTCTGGGAGGAGGCCGAGAAGTACAAGGTGTTGCCGTTGCTGGCCACCCTGTCCACGTTCTTCGGCATCCTGCCGCCCATGGCGGAGAAGACGACGTTCGAGTTCCGTGGCGACGTGCAGAACGTGCTGTCGGGGATGATCCCCCGGATCTACAACCACTCGTACGCGATCAGCGCCGATCTCACCGTGCCCGAGGGTGGCGCGGAGGGTGTCATCGTCGCGGAGTCGGATCACCTCGGTGGGTTCACGCTCTACGTGGACGACGGGAAACTCACCCACACCTACTCGATGATGGGTGTCTTCGTGTTCAAACAGGTCGCCGAGGAAGATCTGCCGACCGGCGAGGTCACCGTCCGCATGGAGTTCGCCGCCGATGAGGCGAAGCCCGCGACCGGTGGTGAGGTGACGCTGTTCATCGATGACCGACCGGTCGGGAAGGGGCGGATGGATCACACCGTGCCGATCAGGTTCTCCGCGTACGCGGGGATGGACATCGGACGGGACAACGGCGGCGTGGTGGACCTCGCCTACGAGGACCGGAAGCCGTTCGCGTTCACCGGCACGGTGAAGAAGGTCGTGTTCGACATCCAGCCGCACCTGTCTGATCAGGACGAGCTGGATCTGCACGCTGAGTCGCATCGAGGTCAAGCGGCCCACGGGTTGTCGGGCTAGGAGCGGGGGGACAGATGGCGAAGCAACCCACGGACGTACTGATCGGCGGCTACCTGTCGACCGAGGCTGCCCACGATGACTACGAGGCCGTCCGGAACTGCGGCGCCGAGATCATGGGCGCCGTCGTCGTGAGCAAGGATCTCGAAGGCAACCTGTCGGTGGAGCAGACCGACCACATGGTCAAAGAGGGCGCCGAAGGACTCGCAGGCGTGGGGTTCGTGGTGGGGTTGTTCGCGCCTCCGCTGCTGGCGGCCACCGCCATCGGAGCCGTGATCGGTGCAGGCGCCGGGAAGGTTCTGCACGAGAAGACCGGCAGCAAGATCGAGGAGGAGGCCGGCAAGACCATCCCCATCGGCGGGGCGGGCCTCATCGTTGCGTACAAGCACGAGAACGCCGAAACGATCGAGCCCGCCGTGACACGTGCGATCAAGAAGGTCGTCGGCGAAGCCGAGGGTCGCCACGTCGAGGCGCTCAAGGGCGCGCTCGCGGATGCACAGCAGAAGATGGCGGCGGAGGGCTCGTAGCTGATCGAACAGACGCTGTTGTGTGATCGTCGTGCATGTCGGTGGTGATCACGGAGGATGAACCGTGGGGCAAGGGATCGGCGAGGTTCTGACGTTCGCGGTCGGCGTGGCGATCAGCCCGGTGCCGATCATCGCTGTGATCCTGATGTTGTTCTCCCAGCGTGCGCGCGTGAACGGGCCCCTGTTCCTGCTCGGCTGGGTGCTCGCCCTGGCGATCGTCAGTGGTGTCGCCTACGTCCTCGCCGATCAGGGTGACGTCGCCTCGAGCACTGGCGCCTCAGACACGGTCGCTTGGGGGAAGATCGTCATCGGCGTCCTCTTCCTCCTGCTCGCCGGACGGCAGTGGCGGAGCAGGCCGACGCCCGGCGACGAGCCGGAGATGCCGAAGTGGATGGCGGGCATCGACGCGTTCTCGCCCCCGAAGGCGCTGGCACTCGGCGCGCTGCTCGCGGGCGTGAACCCGAAGAACCTGCTGCTGACCCTCGCTGCCGCCGTGGGTCTCGCCGAGCTAGGCCTCTCGACCACCGACGCCGTCGTCTCGCTCCTCGTCTTCGTCGTGGTTGCGAGCCTGACGATCGCCGTCCCCGTCATCTACTACTTGGTCGGCGGCGCGCACGCCAAGGTCGAGCTCGACTCGTTGAAGGGCTGGCTCGCGGTGCACAACGCGGCGGTGATGACGGTGCTGTTCGTCGTCTTCGGCGTCGACCTGATCGCCAAGGGCATCCCGCCCTTGAGCGGATGAGGAACGATCGACGCCATCGTAGCTGGAGGGCGTGTCGATGACTGCATGGACCGATGAGGAGTTGGCCCAGATCGGGGGAGCGGACGAGATCCGGATCGCGCCAAGGCTGCTCGACGGCACGCTCCAGCGACCCCGGATCATCTGGGTCGTCCGCCACGGCGACGACGTCTACATCCGATCCGTGAACGGGCCGGATGGGGCGTGGTTCCGAGGCGTGCAGGTAAGGCATGCAGGTCACATCTCAGCCGGGGGCGTCGATGCAGACGTCGCCTTCGAGGACGCGGATCACGACCTGGACGACGAGATCGACGAGGAGTACCGGCGCAAGTACGGCCGATCCTCCACCGCCGTCGACCACATCACGAGCCCGGAGGCACGATCGACGACGCTCCGGCTCGTGCGGAGCGAGGGAGGGAAGCCGCGATGACGGTCGCGCGCTCTCGCAATACGCTCATGCGATGACCGATTGGTCGACCGCCGCCTCACTCGCGACCGCGCTAGGGACGCTCGTCCTGGCGCTCGCGACGTTCGTCGCGGTCCGGGCCGCGAACCGTGCCGCCCGCATCGCGGAGTACTCGATGCAGATCGGGATCCGACCGCTCCTCATACCGTCGCGGCTGGAGGATCCCGTCCAGAAGGTCATGTGGCCGGACGAGCACTGGATGGAACTCCCCGGCGCCCGCGCGAGCGTGGAGGAAGCCAACGGCGACATCCTCATGGCGATGTCGATCCGTAACTCCGGTTCAGGCATCGCCGTGTTGCAGGGATGGCAGCTGGTCTCGGCGGAGCTGCGTGACCCGACTCCGCACACCGCGCCCGAGGCGTTCCGGCGTCAGCTCCGCGATCTGTACATCGCGGGGAGCGACATCGGCTACTGGCAAGGGGCGCTCCGCGATCACGACGATCCCGAGTACCCAGCCCTCATCGAGGCGGTTCATGCCCGGCGGCTGTTCGCCGTGGAGTTGCTGTACTCCGATCACGAAGGCGGTCAGCGAGCGATCACGCGGTTCGCGCTCGCCCCTGCCGGCGAGTCAGCCTGGATGTGCACGATGGTTCGGCACTGGGACCTCGATCGGCCCGATCCGAGGGATCCCTCATAGACGTGGCCAGGTCTCGGCTCAGCCTCACACGGCCGCAGATCCTCGCGTTCCGACGGCACGTCGGCGCGCTCGACGAGCGGCTCCCACACGGGCGACGTTCCTTCCGGCGAGCAGCGTGGGCGGGCTTGCAGGACAGCATGCCCCGAGCCGCGCTCCTTTCCATGCATGCGCGCGTCGAGGGGATCGAACCGTCCACCTGGGAGGACCCATCGCTCATCCAGCTCTGGGGGCCGCGCTACCACGCGTACATCGTTGCAGCTCGCGATCTTCCGTTCTTCTCGCTCGGGAGGCTCCCGGAGGGTGGCAAGACGCGGCGAAGGGCCGACGATCTGGCCGCGCGCCTGCGCGCCTTCCTCGATGGGGCGCGGATGAGGTACGACGAAGCGGGGCAGGGGGTCGGCGTTCATGGCAACGCCCTCCGCTACGCCGCGTTGACCGGCACCGTCGCGATCAGATGGGAGGGTGCGCGACTGCCCACCGTCTGGAGCGTGCCGCCTCCTGAGGTCGACCCGCGCGATGCTCACCTCGAGCTTGCCCGCCGATACCTGCACATCTTCGGGCCGACGACTCCCGATGCCTTCGCTGGATGGGCCGGGATCGGCCGGCCGCGAGGCCGCGCGGCGTTCGATGCGCTCGCGAGATCACTGACCCCCGTGCGAACACCGATCGGTGACGCGTGGATCCTCACGCGCGACGAACCCACGTTCCGCGCCGCCCCAGGGACGGTGGCGCCGGCACGGCTCCTCCCCAGCGGGGACGCGTACTTCCTCTCCTGGGGAGACGATCGCGAACTCCTGGTCGCCGACCCCGATCGTCGCCGCGAGCTTTGGACCTCACGCGTCTGGCCGGGTGGCCTCCTCGTCGATGGAGAGTTCGTCGGCACGTGGCGCCGTACGCAGGGGACGGTGACGATCCAGGCCTGGCGCCGTCTCTCGCGCGCGGCACGCGAGGCGGTCGAGGCGGAGGCTGAGTCGTTGCCCCTGCCCGATACCCAAGGGCGGATCGTCGTTCGTTGGGACTGACCTTCTGGCTCGTCGTGACGCTCGACGGCGGCGTCAGCTGGGCAGCACCAGGTCGAGCTCCAGCCAGCGGGCCAGGTCCTTCAACTCACGGCGCACAGCCGCGGTCGCGGTCTTGCTGAACGGCGCATCCTCGTGGATCGCGGCGACCCGGAGCGCTCCGGCTTCGCGGTCCGCAGTGGCGTCGACCTTGCCGACCAGTCGGTCGCGATGCAGCACCGGCAGCGCGTAGTAGCCCCACCGGCGCTTGGCAGCCGGTTTGTACATCTCGAGCTGGTAATCGAAGTCGAAGAGCTCGACGGCACGCTTGCGCTCGTGCACCAGACGGTCGAAGGGCGACAGCAGCGCGGTGCGCCCAGAGAACCGACGACCCAGCAGCGATGGGTCGACGCGCCACTGGCCCTTGACCCCGTCGACGACGGCGGGCTCACCCGCCTCGCCCACGTCGGCCGGCTCCACCGGGTACTCAGTCCCACGGGCTCGGGCGATGCCGAGGGCCTGCAGGCGCCGCTCGTCACGGGTGCGCAATGCCTCCTCGGCGGGGACGACCGGGTCGTCGGGGTAGACCCGCGATGCCAGGTCCCACAGACGCTCCCGTCCCTGCCGGCCGGCCACCGCGACCTCGCCCCGCTGCACCATGAAGTCGAGCAGCTTCTCGATGTTGCGGTCGTTCGTCCAGCCGGTCGATGCCCACGGCGTCGCGCACGTGACCGGCAGCTCGCGCATGCGCAGCGGCCCCGACGCCTCCAGCAGCGCCAGGATCTGGCGTCGGCTCGCATCGTTGGCTTCGACCCAGTCGCGCCGGTACACCTGCCAGTCGCGCAACTCGCCCCGTCCGGGCCAGTCCGCCATGTCGGCGCGATAGAGGGCGAGGTCCTCCGCCGGTCGGATCACCGCCTGCAGCTCGACGAGCGTCCGTTCCGCGAGGGCGCCACGCAGCTCCGCCGGGGAGTACGACGACCCCAGGCGGCTCCACGCGACCAGGTCGGCGCTGGGGGCGACCGCGGCGATCGGGTCGAGCTGGAGCATGCTCAGGTGGCGTACCAGATCGTGGAGCCCGGCGGGTCGCTCGGCTCCGAGCAGCTGGGCCTGCACGGCGATCCTGCGTGCGTCGGTCCGGGAAAGCCGATGGACGGTGCTCACGTCCCAAGGTTAGGTGCCGCCATCGGAGCCGTCATGGCGCATCGTCGCCGGGCGCCACTTAGGAGAGGTGGGCCCGCAGGAGGTGCACGGTTCCGGATACGCCCTTGAGCTCCACCGGGCCGACGTCGTCGAACGCGATCCCTTCCTCCTGCGAGGCGTCGGCGACCGCCTGACTCACCAGCACCTCGCCGGGCCGCGCGTAGTCGGCGATCCGCGACGTGAGGTTCACGGTCTGGCCGTAGTAGTCGCCCTCCTGGTACAGGACCGGCCCGGCGTGTAGGCCGACGTGGGCTGGCGGCAACCCGGCGACCGCCAACCCCTCCACCATCTGAAGGGCGGCGCGCACGCCGCGGCCGGGGTCGGCGAAGTAGAACATCACGCCGTCGCCCAGCCACTTGATGGGCTTGCCACCATGCAGCACAGAGCTTCGCTCCACCAACCGCGAGACCGTCGTGGCCAGATCGGCGGCCGCATCGTCGCCGTGTTCCTGCGTCAGCCGGGTGTAGCCGGTGATATCGAGGAAGCAGATCGCCGGGAGTCGCTCGAGGCGGCTGTGGATCCCCACTTCCGCCATCAGCACCTCGAACCCTTCGATGATGTTGGCCGTCCATGCACGCGCCTGCTGCGCGTGGTACATGGCGAGGACGGTCCGTTCGGACAGCGGGGCGATACGATCGGTGAGCTCGGCGTTACCGACCCACTCCGCGCCTTTGCCCTCAGCCCTCCCTCGCTCGATCACCTCGGAATTCCACCAGGCCGCCTCCTGCTCGGTGATGCGACGGGTGCTGTCGCCCTGGACCCGGAGCAGACGCTCGATGGCTGCCGGCCGGAACCCTTCGGAGATCTGGAGCTGGATGAAGGGCACGATCTCCATCTCGTCTTCGCGAAGTCGGTCATCGGGTGACGGTTGCGCCATCCCGATCGCTTCGCGGATGACCGTGAGCAGCTCGAGCGGGATCCCGGTCCGGTCGCTGACCTGCTGGAACGTCTCCGTGCGCGAGGCCAGCGAACCTTTCATACTCGACGGCGTCGGCGAACTCGAGCGACAAGGCACCGCGTTGGATGGCGGTGGCCACTCCGTCGAGCGGGATCCCAGCATCCTCGAGCGATCGGGCCATAAGCACGCGGCGCACGTCGCCCGGGGAGAACCGATCCGGCTCGTCCGGGGCAAGGATGCCGATTTCCACCAGGCGAACCAGGTAGTCAGGCTCGACCCCCGCTCGCTCAGCGGCCTCCTCGCGCGAGGACCAGGTCACGTGGGCAATGGGGATGTCGTCAGCGACGAGCCCGGCGACGACCACGGCGATGGATGCCGGCAGCCGAGACCGGCGACAACGGTCGCCCAAACGGGTCGATGAAGAGGGTCACCCCGCCCTTGGCATGTGCCGGCATCGTTCCTTCGAGCACCTCGACGTCGTAGGAAAGTGCGCTGCCGTCCATCCGTGGGTTCCGGATCACGGTCACGACATCTTCTGGCACGTCGTCGCCCGACTCGAGGAATGCCAGCACGGCGTTCGGCGGATCCGCCGCGAAGCTGTTCTCACCCTCGTCCCACATGTCGACGAACATCGTGGAGGTCACATGTCCGACCACGCGCTGCGGCCGATCCGAGAAGTAGAGCGTCGACGGCGACACGTCATGCAGCGTGAGCACGCCGTCGTCCACGGATGATTCGGAAGCCGATTGCACGAACATCGCCTCGATCGCGTCCAGCTCCTGCTCGATCTGTTCCTTCGTGCCGTCCACCATGATCTGCCTCCATGTCGAGAGGACCTCAGCTTACGACTCGACGCACATCCGGCACCTCTGGTAGCGCACGCGCCTGAACCCGCCGAGGGGTCAAGCAGTCGAAGACCACCTTCTTGATCGTGCCGGTGTTCGCGCCTCCGCTGCTGGCGGCTACCGCCATCGGAGCCGTGGTCGGTGCAGGCGCCGGGAAGGTTCTGCACGAGAAGAGGCAGCAAGATCGAGGAGGAGGCCGGCAAGACCATCCCCATCGGCGGGGCGGGCCTCATCGTTGCGTACAAGCACGACAACGCCGACACGATCGAGCCTGCCGTGACGCGTGCGATCCAAGAAGGTCGTCGGCGAAGCCGAAGGTCGCCACGTCGAGGCCCTCAAGGGCGCTCTCGCGGATGCACAGGCCAAGATGGCCGAACAGAGCGGTTGAGCTAGGGGACGATCAACCCGGGCTCTCGCAGGTCGGAAGCGAACTTCCGGAGTCGTCAGTCAGGACGCTCGAGCATCCTCCAGACGCGCAACGCCAGCCTCACGTCACTCGGTCGAGGCGGAGCCCGGGTAACCGCTGTCCGTGGCTCAGTCCCGGCGGTCTTGGCGACGCTCCTTGCGGCGCCGGTGACGGCGCATCACACCCATGCCGAACCACACCAATGCGCCGAGTATGGCCGACGCCATCGTGAGTAGCCACAGTGGCCAGGTGAAGTGCCAGAAGAGGAAGTCGAGCCGGACGTCCTCGGTGTTCTGGACCATGAAGATGACCAGCAGGGCGATGCCCGTGAGCGACGCGATCGCGCCACCGCCGATCTGACGTCCGTCCGACTTCGTGCTCGAGCCGTTCTCGACCATGGGCTCCCTCCCCGCTGTACATGCCGACGGGAGATTGTGGCACGTGCGCGAGCCCAGCTCACGCGGGTGCGACAGGCCGGCAGCAAGATCGAGGAGGAGGCCGGCAGGACCATCCAAGGCCGGAGGTCCCTTCCTTAACGGGCCCTTCGGTCGTGCCTGACCTCCCTCCTGGTGGTTGACTGCCGTTGACCGGATCGATCGCACACGAGGAGGGGGAGCACATGTCGATGTCGGAGAAGGAACCGAGCGGTTGGGCCATCGGATGGACGTTCTTCGCCGCGTTCATGATGATCATGATCGGGGTCTTCCATGTCGTCGCCGGCCTCGCTGCCATCCTGAAGGACGGGTTCTACGTCTTGGGGCAGGAGTACGTCTTCAAGTTCGACCCCACCACCTGGGGCTGGATCCACCTGATCGTGGGGATCGTGGTCCTGCTCGCCGGGTTCGCATTGTTCAGCGGCGCGGTCTGGGCTCGAACCGTCGGCGTCATCATGGCGATGATCAGCGCCCTGATCGGCTTCGCGTGGCTCCCCTGGTACCCGATCTGGGGGATCGTCTTCATCACGATCGCCATCGCCGTCATCTGGGCCCTCACCGCCCACGGCAGAGACGTCGCTCAGGGATAGCGGATGCCAGAGGCGGTGCCCGACATGGCGAACAAGCCCCAGAAGATGAAACGCAAGGAGTACGAGCGCGAGATGAGGCGCCTGCACGGCGAGCTCGTGGCCATGCAGGAGTGGGTCAAGTCCTCGGGAGCCAAGATCTGCATCGTGTTCGAGGGACGTGACACGGCGGGTAAGGGTGGCACGATCAAGCGGATCACCGAGCGGGTGAGCCCGCGCGTGTTCCGGGTGGTGGCCCTTGCCGCTCCGACCGATCGCGAGAAGACGCAGATGTACGTGCAGCGCTACATCCAGCATTTCCCCGCTGCCGGCGAGGTGGTGATCTTCGACCGCAGTTGGTACAACCGCGCGGGCGTGGAGCCGGTGATGGGGTTCTGCACGCCGGAGCAGACCGAGCGCTTCCTCGAGCTCGTGCCCGGGGTCGAGAAGGCGATGGTCGAATCCGGGATCCTGCTCCTGAAGTACTGGCTGGAGGTCGGCCCCGACGAGCAGACCCGGCGCCTGGAGAGCCGCATCGACGACCCGCGCAAGGTCTGGAAGCTCTCGGACATGGACCTGAAGTCCTACGGTCGTTGGTACGACTACTCCCGTGCCAGGGACGCGATGTTCGCCGCCACCGACACCGCTTGGGCGCCCTGGTACGTCGCGCACACCGACGACAAGAAGCGGGGCAGGCTGAACATCATCAGTCACCTGTTGAGTCAGGTCCCCTACGAACCGCTCGCGCCACGGGACGTGACGCTACCCAAGCGACAGAAGCCCGGCGGTTACGTGGAACCGAACCTGCCGTTGCGGTTCATCCCAACGCCGTTCTGAGTGACCGCGAGTGCCTTCTCGGCCCGGCGATGGGGGAACCCCTAGACTGCCCACGTGCGATGCCCCGCGTGTGGTGAGGAGAACGCCGAGCAGGCGAAGTTCTGCTCGAACTGCGGGGCCGAACTCGCGACACGGGCCGCCATCGACGAGGAGCGCAAGGTCGTTTCCGTCCTCTTCGTGGACCTGGTCGGCTTCACGGCCCGATCGGATACGGCCGATCCCGAGGACGTTCGGGCGATCCTCCGCCGCTACCACGAACTCCTGAAGCGCGAGATCGAGCGTTACGGCGGGACGGTGGAGAAGTTCATCGGCGACGCGGTGATGGCCATCTTCGGCGCGCCGGTGGCCCACGAAGACGACGCGGAACGCGCGATCCGGGCGGCCCTGCGGATCGTCGAGGCGATCGACGAGCTGAACGAGGCGACGGACCTGGACCTGGCGGTGCGAGGTGCGGTGAACACCGGTGAGGCCGTCGTGACCCTCGGGGCGCGTCCGGAAGCGGGCGAAGGCTTCGTGACCGGCGACGTCGTGAACGTGGCATCTCGGCTGCAGGGGATCGCGTCCGTCGGAGGCGTGGTGATGGGTGAACTGACCTACCGCGTGACGCGGGATCAGATCGAGTCGGAGGAGCTCGAGCCCGTCCAGGTCAAGGGCAAGCAGGAGCCGGTCGCGGTCTGGCGCGCGATCCGGCCACGGGGCAGCTTCGGTGTCGACGTGGAGCCGGGGTCGGCCACGCCGATGATCGGGCGCGAGCACGAGCTTTCTTTGCTCGAGGAGCTGTTCCGCCGCACCCTCAGCGAACGGAGCCCGCAGTTCGTCACGCTGTCGGGCGAGCCCGGCGTCGGGAAGTCGCGCATCGCGCGGGAGTTCCGGCGGTTCATCGACGATCTCCCCGAGCTCGTCTACTGGCGCCAGGGCCGGTGCCTCCCGTACGGGGACGGCATCACGTTCTGGGCGCTGGGCGAGATCGTGAAGTCCCACGCGGGGATCGCGGACAACGACGATCCCGAACGGGCGGCGGACAAGCTTGCCGTGGCGGTCCAGGTCGTCGACGACGAGCGTGAGCGCGAATGGTTGCGCGCGCGGCTCGCCCCCCTCCTCGGGATCGGGGAGGAGGCCGCCGCTGCCGACCGGGATGAATCCTTCACCGCGTGGCGCACCTTCGTGGAGGAGATCGCCGCGACGAACCCGATGGTGCTGGTGATCGAGGACCTGCATTGGGCCGATCCCTCGATGCGCGCGTTCGTGGAGCACCTCGAAGACTGGACCTCGGGCGTGCCCCTATTCGTGCTCTGCACCGCCAGGCCCGAGCTCTACGAGCGCGAGCCGGCGTGGGGTGGCGGGAAGCGGAACCACACCGCCGTGTCGCTCTCGCCGTTGTCGCAGGAAGAGACGGCGCGGCTGCTCTCCGCGCTCCTCGATCAGGCGGTCCTTCCGGCCGGGATGCAGACGGCGTTGCTCGAGCGCGCCGGTGGCAATCCGCTCTATGCCGAGGAGTTCGTGCGGATGCTCGTCGATCGTGGCGCCCTCGTCCGCCACGTCGGACGATGGGATCTTGCCGCCGCCGACGACATCGCCGTCCCCGAGAACGTCCAGGCGCTGATCGCGGCGCGGCTCGACACACTGGGTGCTGATCGCAAGGCGCTCCTCCAAGACGCCGCGGTGATCGGCAAGGTGTTCTGGGCGAGAGCGATCGCGGAGATGGCGGAGCTCGAGCCACAGCACGTCCGCGAGGAGCTCCAGGAACTCGTTCGCAAGGAGTTCATCCGGCCGGCGCGGCGCTCCTCGATCGAAGGCGAGGCCGAGTACGCGTTCTGGCATCTCCTGATCCGCGATGTCGCGTACGGGCAGATCCCCCGCGCATCGCGTGCCGCGAAGCACCGAGCAGCCGCCGACTGGCTCCAGCGTATGGCCGGGGAGCGAGTCGCCGACGCAGCCGAGCTCCTCGCCTATCACTACGAGGAGGCGCTCGGCCTGGCGCGCGCCGTGGGCGAGGACACGTCTGAGGTGGAGGCGCTCGCCCGACATTTCCTCCTCATGGCGGCCGAGCGTGCCTCGCGATTGGACGTCGCCAAGTTCCAGGAGTACGTGCTACGGGCTCTCGCGATGACGCGACCCGGGCAACCCGAGCGGCTCCAGGTCCTGCTGTTCGCGAGCCGCGGATGGAGGCTGACGGGCGGGAACGAGGACGACACCCTGACCATGGAGACCATCGACGAAGCTCGGCTCCAAGGGGACGAGCTCGCGGAGGGTCAGGCGCTCGCGCTCCTGTCCTACACGGCATGGGTGCGCGGCGACGCCGCGCGTCAGGCCGAGCTCCTCGAGGAGTCGCTCGCGATCCTCACGCGATATCCGCCCGGACCCGAGCTGGCGTTCGCTTATACGCGGGCCGCCGCGGCGGCTGGGCTGGCGGGGCGGATCGCCGATTCGCTGCCGCTGATCGAACGGGCGTTCCCGATCGTCCAGGAGTTCGGCGACGACGTGGGGATCGCGATCCTGCTGCAGTTCCGAGGGATCGCCCGGGTCGATCTCGGCGATGTCGACGGGGGCTTCGACGATCTCCGGGAAGGTCTCCAGCGCGCGCTCGACTCCGCTCCTGCCGGCATCGTCGCTTCCGCCCACGTCAACCTCGGCGACGCCACGTGGTTGCAGGACGGCCCCGAAGCCGGCCTCGAGCTGTATCGGGAGGCTGAGTCGATCGGGGAACGTCGAGGCTCTGCCCCCAACGTGCGATGGGCCCGTATGCAGTCGATGTGGCCGCTGTTCGACCTCGGGCGGTGGGACGAGGTCCTCGAGATCGGGGAGCAGCTGCTGGAGGAGGTCACCGATCCCAGCCTCCAGATCGCGGTCCTGATCGAGACGTTCCGCCAGCTCGTCCTGGCGGATCGCGGTGTCTTCGAGGCTGGCGCCGATATCGAAGCCCGACTCCTACCGAGGGCGCGCGAGATCGCGGACGGCCAGGTGATCGTCCCCGTGTTCCGCCTCGCCGCGATCGAGCGGCACGCCCGCGGCGATGTGGCCGGCGCCGTCGCCGCGATCCGCGAAGCCCTCGCGATGATGCGCGAACGTCCGGGTCTCCGCGGGTGGCTGCTCGACGACTCGGCCAGGATCTGCCTGGCGGCCGGGGACGAGGAACGGCTCGCCGAGCTGCTGGAGGGCTACACGCCGTACCTGACGCGGAACATCGCGAGCGTCGCATCGGCTCGCGCCGCGCTCGCGGAGGTGAGAGGCGACATCGGGACCGCGTTCGACCTGTACACCGAAGCCACGTCTCGGTGGGAGGTGTTCCCGCACGTCTTCGAGCATGCGCACGCGCTCCTGGGTGCCGGCCGGTGCTCGCTCGCGCTCGGACGACCAGGCGAGGCGGCCGGTCTGCTCGCCGCCGCCCGCGAGCTCTTCTCCTCACTGGGTGCCGTGCCGTCCGTAGCCGCGTCCGACGAGATGATCGCGCTCGCCACGGCGAAGACGTCATGAGCTACGACGAGGTCCTGGCGGATCGGATCCGCGAGCTGGTCGCCACCGAGTCCGGCCTGACCGAGAAGAAGATGTTCGGCGGCCTGGCGTTCCTCATCAACGGCAACATGGCCGTGGCGGCGAGTGGCCAGGGCGGGTTGATGGTCCGGGTCGACCCGGCGACGACTGACGAGCTGCTCGCGACGACGAAAGCTCGGCCGTTCGAGATGCGCGGCCGATCGATGCAAGGGTGGCTACGTGTCGACGTCGAGCACCTGCGCACGAAACGTCAGCTCTCCACGTGGGTCCGGCGCGGGACGTCGTTCGCGCGTTCACTCCCCGCGAAACCCTAGGCGGGGCGTATCGCTCTGGCGTCAGTCGGTCGTCTGTTCGAGCCTCGCCGGCACGCGATCACGGGCGGCGGCCGGGTCCCTCAGCTTCATCAACGGCACGCCCACTCCGTATGTCACGAACGACCCCTCGGGGACGACCTCGATCACGCAGCTCGAGTCGCGCCTCTCGGGTGGGAGCAGTGGGGCCAGCTCCTTCGAGATAGAGCGGATCTCTGGCGCTCCGGCCCGATGCACGATCGCGCTTCCGTGGAAGCTGATGGTTGCGGGCGGGATGGGTACGAGAAGCGCCAGGATGCCTCCCCGGCGCACCGGCACCGTCATCGAGACCCGACCGGTGACCGGGATGTGCCGTGCCTTCCAGCTGTTTGGAGCAACCGCGATGTACAGGCGTCCACTGACAACTGTGTAGACGACGCCACATGATCGGGGTTCTCCCGCAGGAGTGGTCCAGCTGAGGACCGCGAACGATGCCTTGCTAAGGGTCCGCCAGACTCGCCCGCCGGTGAGCCGGTGCGTCCCACCGGTGGCTTCTCGAGCGACGCCGTCCGGATGGGTGGACCCGTCGTGTTCTATCGTCCTCGCCATCGTGCCCTCCTTCCGGATCCAAGGGTGTGGCTGACGGATCCGAGGATCCTCCAGATGTATTCCACTCGATCTGCAGGGCGCCGCCTAGAGGCGTTCGACCGGTGTCGACCGGGACCTCTCGGTGTGGAGCGGTGGTCCTCGACTGCGCCTACGTCACCGTGGCTGAACCATGCGGACGGAGGTCGGGTCGCCAGGCGGGCCGCCGGCCGTCGACGCGTACTCCGGCTCACCGACGCAGGTGAACAGCAGCGCGTCCAGCGGCTCGCCCAGCAGGGCGGGCACCTCACTATCGAGGAACGTCATCCCGGAGGCGCTCGCGCCCAGGCTGTAGGCGAGCAGGTGCAGCCTGCCCTCGACCAGGCCGGCGGTGAGCTGCGCCTCGCGGTACTCGCGGTCGTCGAGCGCGCCGACGTCAGTCGCACTGATCACGACGAACGCTGCGTCGCGAGCGAGCCCCTGATCGAGGCAGATGCGGAAGAGCTCCTCCCGCATCATGCCGGAACGCGCCGGGACCCAAAGGTCCGGCCAGCGGTATACACCCGGCGCAAGCTCCTCGACTTCGTGGACCACAACGTAGTGCGGGAGATCGAGCCCGCGCATCGCCGCGCGCATGGATGTGCGCAGTACGTTTTCCGAAAGGCCGCGAGTAGGATCCATGCGACGTTGCGACCCGCGCGAGAGCACCACGGTCTCGATCGGGTCGCGTCCCAGGTCCGGCACATCGACGGGCAGGCCGCGGTCCCAAGGCCGCCCGAGCGTATCGTCGTCCCCGGCTCGTTGGGCGCTCGTGACCAGCGGGAACTCGAGTGGTGCCGCATCGATCGCGCCGGTGGCAGCTGAACCGGTCGACTCAAGCGCGGGAGCGCCCTCACCCAGGGCGACGACGGCCACGGGCCACTCGTGCACGCCGTCCGCGCCGACGAGCGCGGTGATCGCGGCGTCCGGGAAGCGGCTGTATAGCTGCGCGAAGAGACCTGCGGAGTCGGCGACCGCAAGCATCTGGGCGAGCATGGTCCCGGCGTCCCAATAGACATGCCGATACCCGCGCTCGCGGTAGCGCCAGCCGGTGCGCCAGGGGACGCCGGTGACGACCAGGGCGGGTGCGTCACCGAGCGGCGGCGGTCCCACCCGCACCAGGGCATGGTCCTGCGGGTCGTACCAGTGCACGCCCCCGGGCAGATCCGCGCCATCGGGGACGGCGACGTACAGCTCCAGGGGAAAGCGTCCCCCTGCGGACCCGGCCGCGCGGAACAGCCAGGTCGTGTACGGGCGCACCGTCGTCCGCACCACTCCCGCGGACAGATGCAGCAACCGGGAGAGTTGCGGCACGTCTAGTTCGGTGTGGGCGGCGTCCGTGGTACCTGCGAGGACGGCGACGGCCGGGACCGTGGTTGACGGCAGGCTGCGGGGGAGCGGCACGCGAGGCAGAGTCGCGCCGTAGCGCTTATAGAACCATGGGAAGCGGGTCAGATCGTTGACCTGGAGGTCCTGCAGCACGAGAGGATCGTCGATGGGCTCGTCCCATTCGCGGCCGGGCTCGTAGGACGTGAGCCGGTGCAGCGTCTGCGTGGCGGTCTCCAACCTCTGCCTCCGACGGTCGCGACTAGTTCGCGGGATCGACGATGATCACGACGTTGCCGACCTTCTGCCCCGATCTCGACGTAGCGGTAGGCCTCGACGATCTGGTCCAGTGGATACCGTCGATCGATGACCGGTTTGAACGCTCCGGACTCGATCATCCCCTTGAAACCCTTCACCCGTTGTTGGTCGTACCTCGGCGGGATGGGGAACACGACCCTCTTCCCCCGGAGCAGCGGAGTGATCAGCGCCAGGAGGGGGTTCTGCGCCAGGGGCCCCAGGTCCGACGATACGAAGACCCCGCCCGGCTTCAACAGCCGCTTGCAGCGACCGAACGAGCTCTTGCCGACCGCATCCAGGACCGCGTCGTACGTCTGCGCGTCCTTCGTGAAGTCCTCGATGGTGTAGTCGATCACCCTGCCGGCACCCAGACCTCGCACCAACTCCATATGCTCGGTGGCGCAGACGGCGGTGACGACGGCACCGAGCCGCCTCAGGAGCTGGACGGCCGCCGAGCCGATCGCGCCGGTCGCGCCGTTGACCAGCACGCCCTGCCCGCTCTGGATCTTCGCCTTGCTGATCATCGAGAGGGCATAGTGCGCTCCCTCGGTACTGGGAGCGGCCTCCTCGAAGGTCAGGTCCGGCGGCATGGTCGCGAGCGAGCCGTCCGCTGAGATCGACAGGTACTCGGCGTGGGCGCCGAACCGCCATTCGCTGAAACCGAACACCCTGTCGCCGATGTCGAAGGTCGTGACTCCGCTGCCGACAGCCTCGACCACTCCGGAGAACTCACATCCCAGGACCGTCGCCTTCGGCCGGAGGAGTCCGCTGAAGGGCCGAACGATGATGGGTTTCCCGGACAGGAAACCACAGTCCGTCCGATTCACCGTCGCCGCGTGGACCTTGACGAGGACGTCGCGTTCCGTGACGAACGGCTTATCGACGTCCACGATCCGAACCACGTCCGGCGGACCGTAGCGGGTGTGGACGGCGGCCTTCACGAGACGAACCCTAGCTCTTGGCCGCACGCCTCCGCACGATCGCCTTCCTGCCCTCCTCCGCCAGGAAGATGACGGGCACGAACGCGAGGAGGTAGAGCCACCACGCCGCGCTCACGGGTCCGGTGCCGAACAGCGACTGCAGGAACGGCACGTAGATGATCGCCGCCGCGAACGCCAGCTCGAAGGCGATCCCCCACAGCAGGAACCGGTTGCTGAACAGGCCGATCCGGAACACCGACACGCGTTCGGTTCTGCAGGCGAAGGCGTTGCCCACCTGCATCAACACGATCCCCAGGAAGACGATCGTGGAGGCCTCGATCCCCGCGGCCGCCGTCGGTGCCTCGGACTGCCCCCAGGACCACCCCTTGCCGTGCAGGAAGAGGAAGAACGCCGACATCGTCACGGCGGTGGCCATCCCGCCCAGGAACGCGTACCCGCGCGCGAGCGCACCCCCGGACAGCAACCGTTCGTCCCGCGATCGTGGCGGCCGCGTCATCACGTCGGGCTCGGGTCGTTCGACACCCAGTGCCAGCGCCGGCACCGTCTCGGTCCCCAGATCGATGGCCAGGATCTGCATCACGGTGAGCGGCAGCGGGATGTGGAACAGCGCGAAGAAGATGAACGGGATCGCCTCGGGAGAGAGGTGGGCGAACACGTAGACGATGAACTTCCGCATGTTGTCGAAGATCGCTCGCCCTTCCTCCACGGCGCCCACGATGGTGGCGAAGTTGTCGTCAACGAGCACCATGTCGGCGGCCTCACGCGCCACGTCGGTCCCCGCCATCCCCATCGCCACGCCGATGTCCGCGCGTTTGAGCGCCGGCGCGTCGTTCACCCCGTCCCCCGTGACCGCGACGACCTCTCCCATGTCTCGCAGTACGGTGACGATGCGGAGCTTGTGCTCGGGCGTGGCTCGGGAGAAGATCACCGGTCCCGCGCCGAGGATCTCGCGGAGCGCCGGGTCGGGCATGGCCTCCAGGTCGCCGGCGTCGATCACCGTGTGCTCGTCCTCGCCCACGATGCCGACCTGCCGGGCGATCGACTCCGCCGTCAGTCCGTAGTCGCCGGTGATCATGTTGATGCGGATGCCGGCGACGCGGCATTTGACCACGGCGTCCGCGACCTCGTCGCGCGGTGGGTCGTGCATGCCGGCCAGCCCCGCGAAGACCAGCTCCTCCTCGACCCGACCCGGGTGGATCGAGGCGATGATGGCCTCGGCCTCGGGAGGCAGGTATCGGTAGGCCATACCCAGGACCCGCATGCCTGCGCGAGCCATCCGGTCGTTCTCGCGCATGACCTCGTCTCGGAACGCCTGCGTCATGGGGATCTCCCGGCCATCGAGGAGCGCGTGGGTGCAATGGGCCAGCAGCTCCCGGGGGGCGCCCTTCACGTAGGCGACGAGAAGGCCCTCTTGTGGCAGCGCTCGGTGGATCGTCGACATCCGTTTGCGCTTCGGCTCGAACGCCAGCCGGCGAACGACGGGGCGCAACCGGGTGTCGAGCCCGCGATCGAGCCCGGCCTTCTCGGCGACCACGAGCAGCGCTCCCTCGGTGGGATCGCCGAGGATGCGCCAGGGCTCGCCGTCCCCCTCCGGCGCGAGCAACCTGGCGGAGTTGCACATGTGTCCGATCCGAAGGACCGGGAGGAACGTGATGAGTTCGCCTCCCGTGGCCGCGTGTCCCTCCACGATGAGTCCACCGTCCGGCGCGTACCCCACACCCGTCGTCGTGGCCAGCCTCCGGCTCGCCCATACCTCCTTGACCGTCATCTGGTTGTTCGTGATCGTGCCAGTCTTGTCGGTGCAGATGACCGTGCACGATCCCAAGGTCTCGACCGACGAGAGCCGCTTCACGATCGCGTTTCGGGCTGCCATCCTCTGAACGCCCATCGCGAGCGACAGGGTCATCGTGGGGAGGAGGCCCTCGGGGACGTTCGCGAGCACGATGCCGATCGCGAAGATGGCCCCGTTGCGAAGGGTCAGGCCGGCCGCCAGGTACCCGATGGCGAAGAACCCCACCCCCATGACGAGGGAGAGGAGCGCCACCCGCCGGGCCACCCGTCCCACCTCCACCTGGAGTGGGCTCGGCTCCTGAGGCACCGTCTGCGTCAGCTGCGCGATCCTGCCGAACTCGGTCCGCATGCCGGTGGCGGTGACCGCGGCAGTGCCACCGCCGGAGATGATCGTGCTGCCAGCGAAGACCATGTTGTGCGCCTGGATCGGCGTGCGCGGGGCCCCCGCCTCCTTGTCGGGCACCTTGTGGACCGGGACGGCCTCGCCGGTCAGGCTGGATTCGTCGCACCTGATCTCCGACGTCTCGATCAGTCGTGCATCCGCAGAGACGCGGTCTCCCTCCTCGAGCCGGAGGATGTCGCCGGGAACCAGGTCGTCAGCTTGAAGTCTGCGCTCGTGTCCGTCCCTCACGACCGTGGCGACAGCCGGCAGCAGCCGCTTCAATTCAGCGACGGCTCGCTCGGCCCGATCCTCCTGGAGGAAGCCGAAGATGCCGTTCACGATGATGACCGCGATGATCGCGATCCCGATGCCGGGCTGGCCCGCGACGAACGCGAGGAGGCTCCCGACCCACAACAAGATCGCGAAGAGATGGATGAACTGGCCGAGGAGTCGTCGCAGACGGCTCGGACCAGGCAACTCTTCCAGCGTGTTCGGTCCCGTCTGGGACAGGCGCGTCCGGGCCTCGGCCTCGGTCAGCCCGGAGGACCCGGTTCCCAGGAGGACCAGCACATCAGCCGGATCGAGGAGCGGGATCCTGTCCTGCTCGTCGCTCGGCATGGGGCGGCCCGTGGCTCCTCGAACGGTCGTGGATCCGGACATGGGATCGGGCTTACCCGGAAACGGTTCGATCCGACAGGGGTCCGATGACCGGCGAGACGAGTCGCTCGAAGTCGACGAAGGCCATCTCGATCGTGTCTCGATGGGTCCCGGCCTGGAAGACGATGAGGTCGTCCTGTGCCAGGGCACCGTCGACGTAGACCGGCACGCCGTACAGGTTCCCGAACGGGGGCATGGCCCCCGCGTCGCAGTCCGGGAAGGCATGAGCGAACTCCTCTTCGTGCGCCAGTCGAACGCCGGGGCGGCCGAGCACTCGGGCGAGCCTGTCCAGATCGACGCGTTCCGGGGCCGGGAGCACCACCATCACGAGGTCGGCGTCGGCGATGACCATCACGACCTTGGCCATCCGCCTGCCCGCCACATGCTCCAGCGCCGCGATCTCCTGAGTCGTGTACGCCTCGGCGTGTTCGCGTAGCTCGTAGGGAGCATCTTCCTCATCGAGGAAGTGTTGCAGCCGTTCGAGAGCACTCACGTCTTGTCTCCGTCCCGCCGGTGCTCTGCCCGACGATATACCCGCCCGTTCCCCAGGGGCCGAGCTCGGGTCGGAGCCCTTGTGGCTCCAGGCAGCCTGTGTTAGAACGATGTTCTAAGAGCGAGGAGAGGAGGATCGACCATGGAGTCCATCGACGATTCGACAGCGCTCGAGGATCTGATCTGGCCGGCGCCGCGCACCTTCTTCGGCGCTCCGAGCGCGCCCGACATCGCTGCCCTTGATGCGCAGGTGGCGTTCCTCGGCGTGCCGTACGACGCCGGAACGATCCAGCCGATGATCCGCACCGGCCAGAGCGCCGGCCCGGCGTGGGCGCGTATGGGATCGACGAACCAGCTGGACTACCGGTGGCCGCCGGGTGCGAACGCATCGGGCGGCGCCGTCGGCTGGTACGACGTCGAGGCCGACCGCGACTACCTCGAGGGCGTGACGATGGCCGATGTCGGCGATGTGGCGATCGTCGGCGCGGAGATCGAGCGCAACCTCGATCGGACGACCGAGGTCACCCGCCGTCTCGCGGCGCGCGGTGCCCTCGTGGTCGCTGTCGGCGGGGATCACTCGATCAGCTACCCGGTGGCGCGCGGGATGGAGCCGTTCGGCGAGATCGATGTCGTCCACATCGATGCGCATCCCGACTTCGCCGATGAGTACTTCGGCGCGAAGTTCACCCACGGGAGTCAGCTCCGTCGCATCTCGGAGCTGTCGTTCGTCCGGAGCGTCACCGGCCTCGGATTCCGCAACGCCACCCGGGACGACATCGATCCGATGCGCGCGGCGGGTTACGGGTTCGCCACCACCAAGGACATGATCGAGCAGGGTCCCGCGGAGGTCGTGAAGCGGCTCGTGCCCGAGTCCGACCGCCTCTATGTCTCCATCGACATCGACGTCTTGGACCTGGCGATCGTTCCGGGTACGACGTTGCCCGAACCGGGCGGGCTCAGCTACCGACAGCTCCGCGAGACGCTCGTCGAGATCGCCAACCGAGGCCGCGTCGTGGGCTTCGATATCGTGGAACTGAACGCACCTTACGATCACGTAGGTGCGGCCGCTCGCGTCACCACGTGGGCGATCGTCCACTTCCTGAGCGAGATCTTCGACCGCCCGCGATGATCGTGCGGACGCACCGCGCCAGCGCGGAGGATCAGCGCGAGAGGGCGATGGAGGCGGCGATGCTCGAGATCGTCGATCAGGGCCTCGAGTCCGTGAGCATGCGCGATATCGCGCGACGGGCCGGGATGAGTCCGGGCCACATCCTCTATTACTTCGGCTCGAAAGATGTCCTCCTCCTCGAGGTGTTGCGTTGGAGCGAGAACGACCTCACGCGCCGCCGGAGGGCTTCCCTCGCGTCGGCTCGGGGGCGGAAGACCGCCATCCGGCGCTTCTGCGAGGCGTACCTCCCCCAGGATGCCCACGATCCGCGCTGGCATCTGTGGCTCCAGATGTACGCGCGGGCCCCACGCGACGACGCGACGTTGACGGTGCTGCTCGACCTCCTCCAGGCGTGGGTCGCCGACCTCTCCGTGATCGTGGGCGACCGGGCGTTGGCAGAGACCGCATGCTCGTTCATGGACGGTCTCGCGTTGGACATCCTGTTGGAGCTCCCCGGCCGCACCCGAGCACGCGCGCTGCGCGTCACGCAAGCCCTGATCCGACGAGGCGTGGAGGGGATCGAAGCCTGAGGGGGAACGGCGAGCTCAGGCGTCTTGGTCGACGACGTCGTGCTCACCCACGTGGTCCCGCCGATGCGCGATCGTCTTCCACACCAGGTCCAAGCCGATCGCCAGCGCGATCACCGCCACCAAGGCGGTCATCGTGGCCGGCTCGTCCTTCAGGGTCGTCGAGGCGAAGACCGCGAGGGTCGTGCTCGTCGTCGCGAGCGCCAAGATGAGGACCCCGACCCGGGCTCCCGTGTGGCGCCGGACCCGGAGGTGGGCGATGCTCACCAAGGTGAAGATCATCAGCGCGACCGCGCTCCCCAGCGACGCGATGGCCGAGAGGTCGAAGAACACCGCCAGGAACAGGGTCGCGGCGACCATGAGTCCGAGCGCGATCGGCAGCCGGCCCCAGTCCCGCCCGAGCACCGGCGGGAACTGGCCCTTGACCGCGAGGTCCTTGCTGAGCCCGGCCGCCGGGTAGATGCCCGAGTTCGTCGCTCCCGCCGTCGCGAACAGGGCTGTGACGGCCATCAGCCAGTACCCGGCCTCGCCCAGCGAGGGCTTCGCGGCGACCGCGAGCGCGGTCCCTCCTGAGGCGATGACCTCGTTCACCGTGAGCGTGCCGTACACGCCGAGCGAGATCGCGATGTAGACGCCGGCGGCGATCGCCAAGGCGATGTACATCGCCCGGGGCAGTTGGCGGGAGGGGTCGGAAAGGTCCTTCGCGGTGAACGTGATGACGCCGAAGCCCAAGAACGCGAAGAAGGTGAGCGCGACGCTCGAGACGATCTGACGCAGGCTCGGGTAGCCAGAGGGTGCGAGCAAAGACCAGTCCACGTTGGCGAGCGTGACGATCGAGAAGACGACGAGGATCCCGATCACGACGCGCACGATCATGCCCTGCACCTTCGCCACCGCGCCCGAACCGATCACGTTCAGCGTCCCCATCGACACCACGATGAACGCCGCGAACACCTTGGCCCAGGTTCCGCTGCCACCGGTGATCATCGAGCTCGCGTAGCTGCCGAAGGAAACGGCCACCATCGACGTCACGATGATGTTCGACATGAAGACGAGCCAGGCGCTGATTCCCGTGAAGTGACCCTCGCCGAAGCCACGCGCCAGATACTCGATCATCCCCGAACCCGACGGGTACCGCGCCCCGAGCTTGGCGAACGAGTACCCCTGGAGCAACGCGATGAAGCCGGCGATCAAGAACGAGATCCAGACGGCGGCTCCGGCGATCTCCCCGGCGGGTCCCAACAGGGAGAAGATGCCGGCACCCACCATGGCGCCGACCCCGATGAACGCAGCCTGACGCACGGTCAGACCTCCGTGCGGAGCGGCCATGCCACACCTCCCGAAGGCAAGCGTATGGGGTGGCGGCATCCCAGAGATGTGCTCTTCGGCCCCGAGCTCCCGGGACCATCGGGTGCCTCCAGCACTTAGCTACCATCGCTGGGTGCGCCCTTCAGCGACCAGAGGAGTCGAGTGACCAAGACCGAGGACTACCGACGGGCGCTCGCCGATCTGGACGAGTGGGAGCCGTTCCTCCTGGATGCGTCCGGGCTGCCCGGACCGAGGGGGAACATCGAGCTGGGCCAGGCGGTCGCCGACGTGGGTACCGCCCAGCGATTCGATCGCCTGCTCGCGTGGACCCCCGAGCGCGCCCCGGTCGGATCGCGGGAGGAGTTCCTCGCGTTCTGCGGCACGGTGGGGCTCGGGAGGCTGGCGGCCGAAGGCGACACCGGCGTGCTTCCCAGGCTCCGGGCGCTGGCCTCGGATCCCAGATGGCGGATCCGCGAGGGCGTCGCCATGGCACTCCAGCGCCTCGGGAAGGCCGACATGCGGACGCTGCTTTCGGAGATGCAGACCTGGGCAGTGGGCAACGACTACGAACGGCGAGCTGCCGCGGCGGCGCTCTGCGAGCCGGTCCTGCTCCACGACGAGGGGCAGGTCCGGGAGGTCCTCGCGATCCTCGATGAGATCACCACCGGCATGGCGAGCTCGGAAGATCGCCGCAGCGACGGGTTCCGCACCCTCCGACAGGGGATGGCGTACTGCTGGAGCGTCGCGGTCGCGGCGGCGCCTGACGCGGGTCGCCCGCTGATGGAACGGTGGATGCGGAGCGACGATCCGGACGTCCGGTGGGTGATGAGGAAGAACCTGTCGAAGAAACGGCTGGCGAAGGCTGGAACCGACTGGGTGGCGGACTGGCGGGCCCGGCTCGAGCGTGCATGAACAACACGTGACGGATCGTCGAGCGGCCCGGCTCCGGTGAACGAGCTCGAGACCCGTGTGGCAGGATGGGTTCGATCTGATACCCGCGAGTGAGGAGAACGTCAGTGGCCACCGGATTCAAGGGAACGGTCAACGTCGACATCCGCGATTCGGAGCCGGACTGGGACCCGTTCGAACCGGCGAAGGCGCCGGAGGGATCGCCGAACGTCGTCTACATCGTGCTGGACGACGTGGGGTTCTCGGCGATGAGTTGCTACGGCGGGCCGGTCGAGGTCCCCAACATCGAACGGATCGCGAACGACGGCGTTCGCTACACGCAGTGGCACACGACGGCCCTCTGCTCGCCGACACGGTCGTGCCTGCTGACCGGGCGCAACCACACGCGCAACTCCATGGCGTGCATCACGGAGGCCGCGATCGGGTTCCCGAACGCGAGCGGCACGATCCCGCCCGAGAACGGGATGCTTCCCGAGATCCTGGGCGAGCTCGGCTGGAACACGTACATGGTCGGCAAGTGGCACCTGTGCCCCACCGACGAGATGAACCTCGCCGCGACGCGGCGGAACTGGCCGAGCGGACGCGGATTCGAGCGCTGGTACGGGTTCCTGGGTGCTGAGTCCAACCAGTGGTATCCGGAGCTCGTGTATGACAACCACCCCGTGGACCCGCCGGCGACCCCGGAGGAGGGCTACCACCTCACCGACGACATCACCGACAAGGCGCTCGAGTTCATCAAGGACGCCAAGGCGATCGCGCCGGAGAAGCCGTTCTTCCTCTACTTCGCACCCGGGGCTTGCCACGCCCCGCATCACGCGCCGAAGGAGTGGATCGAGAAGTTCAAAGGCCGCTTCGACATCGGCTACGAGGCGTTGCGCGAGCAGACGCTCGCGCGCCAGAAGGAGCTGGGCATCGTTCCGCCCGACACAGAGATCCCGCCCATCAACCCGATCGGCACGACCGAGACGCGCTCCGGCCCCGACGACAAGCCGTTCCCGACGATGGACGTCACGAAGCCGTGGGACTCGCTCTCCGACGGCGAGAAGGAGCTCTTCTCCCGGATGGCCGAGGTGTATGCGGGCTTCCTCGCGCACGCCGACCACCACATCGGGCGGCTCCTGGACTTCCTCGAGTTCGCCGGCGAGCGGGAGAACACGATCGTGA
Source organism: uncultured Actinomycetes bacterium (assembly GCA_963826185.1). Taxonomy (GTDB): domain Bacteria; phylum Actinomycetota; class UBA4738; order UBA4738; family HRBIN12; genus JAOUEA01. The sequence continues at coordinate 64,175 of CAWGVY010000007.1, forward strand.
TCCTGGTGTCCGACAACGGAGCCAGCGGCGAGGGCGGGCCGAACGGGTCGGTGAACGAGAACCGGTTCTTCAACGGGATGCCCGACGACCTGGATTCGGCCCTGGCGATGCTCGACGAGCTCGGCGGCCCCACGACTTACAACCATTACGCGAACGGCTGGGCGATGGCGTTCAACACGCCGTTCAAGATGTGGAAGCGCTACGAGTTCAACGGCGGGACCTCGGACCCCTGCATGATCTCGTGGCCCGCCGGGATGAAGGCGAAGGGCGAGCTCCGCACCCAGTACCACCACGCCATCGACCTCGTGCCCACCATCCTCGACTGCCTCGGTGTCGAAGCGCCCGCCAGGATCAAGGGTCACGTGCAGAGCGCCTTCGACGGGGTGAGCATGCGGTACAGCTTCGACGACGCCTCGGCGACGTCGGCGCGGCGGACGCAGTTCTACTCGATGCTCGGCTCCCGCGGGATCTGGCACGACGGGTGGAAGGCGATCACGACCCACCCGACGATCGCGGGCTGGAGCAACTTCAACGCCGACGAATGGGAGCTGTACCACACCGACGTCGACCGCTCGGAGCTTCACGACCTCGCGTCCGAAGAGCCTGAGAAGCTGCGGGAGCTCGTCAACCTGTGGTTCGCGGAGGCCGGTCGCAACGGTGCGTTCCCGCTCGATGACCGGTCGGCGCTCGAGATCATCCTGACGCCTCGGCCGCTGCTATCGCCGCCGCGCGACCGCTACGTGTACTTCCCGGACACCGCCGACGTCCCGGAAGCTCAGTCGGTCAACATCCGCAACCGCTCGTTCTCGATCGGCGCGCTCGTCGACCTCCCCCAACCCGGCGCGGAAGGGGTGCTGTTCGCCCACGGCGCGCGGTTCGGGGGGCACGCCCTGTACGTCAAGGACAACCGGCTGCATTACGTCAACAACTTCGTCGGCATGATGGAGCAGAAGGTCGACGGGACGGCTGATCTTCCCACGGGAGAGGACCTGATCCTGTCGGCGTCGTTCGACAAGGACGGCGAGGATCCGCCCGGCGTCGCCACGGGCATCCTGTCGCTGTATCACGCCGACCAGAAGGTCGGCGAGGGTCGGATCAAGACCCAGCCGGGGTACTTCTCACTCGCGGGCGAGGGCCTGTGCGTCGGCCGCGACAGCGGCGAGGCCGTCACCGACGACTACCCGGGCGAGGCGCCGTATCGGTTCACGGGCGGCACGATCAAACGCGTGGCCGTCGACGTGAGCGGCGAGCCCTACCTCGACCTGGAGCGCGAAGCGCAGGCCATGCTGTCGCGCGAATGACGGATCGCAAAGGAGGATGCCGAAATGCTCGGGTGGGTCGGAGACATCGAGCGGTTGACGCTCGACAACCAGAACTTCCGCACGGTGGTCTTCACGGGAGGCCATACGCAGCTCACGTTGATGCGCCTGGCGCCGGGGGAGGACATCGGGCTCGAGGCCCATCCTCACCTGGACCAGTTCCTCCGCCTGGAGCAGGGGAAGGCTCGTCTGGAGCTCGGGAGCACCCAGGACGCGATCGAGGAGACTCACGACGTTGAGGAGGATTGGGCGTTCATCGTGCCCGCCGGTGTGTGGCACAACGTGGTCAACACGGGTGAGAACGAGGTGAAGCTCTATTCCCTCTACTCCCCACCGGAGCATCCCGCCGGCACGGTCCACCGGACGAAGCAGGACGCGGAGGCAGCCGAACACGACGAGCGCTGAGCGCCGACTCAACGCAGGCGGATCTTCTCCGAGGTCTCGATCTGGATGACCTTGCCGTCCTGCATCACGATCATCACGTTGCCGAAGTCGATCTCCGAGAGGAGCTCGTCGATATGCAGGAGCAGCGCGCGTCGTTCCCCTGAGAGGGAGGCGAAGCGCAGGACCTCGGCGGGGATGTCTCGATCGGCCTGGGGATCCACCGGGCGGAGTGGAGCGAAGCCTGCGCTCACGCCGAGTTGGGGACCTCGAGCGGATCGTCGGCCGGCAACGGAGCGTCGCGTTGGAACGCCTTCGGGTTCCGAAGGTCCACCGAGATCCTGTCGCCCACCTTCGCGCCGTTGACCTCCGTCTGCGGGACGTGTGCGACCACGAGGTGATCGTCGGGCAGCCGCAGGCTGAGGCGCGCCAACCAGCCCAGCGAGGCGATCCGCTCGATCGTGGCGAAGACGGCGCCCTCAGGAGGTGCCGGCTTGTCGTCGCTGGAGACGATCCGGATGTCGTGCGGGCGGACGAAGGCCGTGGCCGACGTCCCCTCCTCCAGGTGATCGGCGCCCGGGAGCCGCAACGCGCCCAGGTGCACGTGGCCGTCCACGACCTCGCCGTGCAGCACGTTCGCGGAGCCGACGAAGCCCGCGACGAACGACGTGGTGGGCTCGTCGTAGATCTGATCCGGCGTGCCGACCTGTTCGACCTTGCCCTCGTGCATCACGACCACCTGGTTGGCGAGCTCGAGCGCCTCCTCCTGGTCGTGGGTGACCAGCAGGCTGGTGACGCCCAGCTCCCGGTGCAGGTCGTCGAGCCAGGCACGCAGGTCCTGGCGGACACGGGCGTCCAAGGGCGCCGAACGGCTCGTCCAGCAACAGCACCTTCGGCTGGGTGGCCAGCGCCCGGGCCAGCGCCACACGCTGGCGCTGTCCGCCGGAGAGCTGGTCGGGGTAGCGCTTCGCCAGCGGTGACAGTTGGACGAGCTCCAGGAGCTCCTTCACCCGGGCCTGCTGGACGGCCTTGGACTCCTTGCGGACGACCAGGCCGAACGCCACGTTGTCGGTGACGTTCATGTGACGGAACAGGGCGTAGTGCTGGAAGACGAACCCCACCTTCCGCTGCTGCACGCTCTTGTCCGTGAGCTCCTCGTCGCCCACGAAGATGTGGCCCTCGGAGGGGGTCTCCAGTCCCGGCGATCGTGCGCAGGACGGTGCTCTTGCCCGAGCCGCTGGGCCCGAGCAGGGCGGTGATGGCGCCGGCCGGCGCGGTGAACGACACGTCGGACACCGCCTCGAACGATCCGAAACGCTTCGTGAGGTGTTCGACCACGATGGGCTGCGTCATGTGGTCTGCTCCCTTCTGATCCGGTGCTTCGCGAATTCGATGCCGGCGAGCAGCACGATGGAGATGGCCGCCAAGGACAGGGCCACGATGTAGCCCGACTGGATCTGGCGGTGCTCGAGGGCGTTGTAGATGTAGAGCGTGGCGGTCTCGGTCTTGCCCTGGATGTTGCCCGAGACCAGCAGGACCGCACCGATCTCACCGATCGATCGCGCCGTGGACAGCGCCATCCCGTAGAGCATGGCCCAGCGGATGTTCGGCAGCGTCACGCGGCGGAACGTCTGGGCGATCGAGGCGCCCAGGGTGCGCGATGCGTCCTCCTCGTCCTTCCCGAGTTCCTGGAGCACGGGCTGGACCTCGCGGATCGTGAACGGCAAGGAGATGAAGACCGTGACCAGCACCATGGCCGGGAGGGCGAACATGATCTGGATCCCTCGGGATTCGAAGAACGGCTCGAACCAGCCGCCGCGTCCGAACAGCAGGACCGCGGCCAGGCCGACCGTGACGGGGGACAGGGCGAACGGCATGTCGACCAGGGCGTTCAGGAAGTTCTTGCCCCAGAAATGCTGGCGGACCAGCACCCACGCCACCAGGACGCCGAAGACGGTCGTGACGAGCACCGTGATGACCGTGATGATGCCGGTCAGGACGAACGCGTGCTGGACGTAGGGCTGGCTGAACGTCTCGGCGATGATCCCCCAGCCGTCCTTCAGGGCCGTCCACACGATCCCGGCCAGCGGCAGGAAGAGCAGGACGACGACGTAGATGACGGCGACGGCCACCAGGGTGGCGCGGATCCGTCGCTTGCGGCGGAGGTCGGCCCGCTTCGGCTTCGCCGGCTGGATCTCGGCGGCCGGCGCGGGGGGCGCGGTCAGGGTCGAGCTCATCAGGCCTCCTTCCGGCGGAGGAGCCGTGCGGTGATCAGCACCATCACGAACGAGATGCTGAACAGCAGGGAGGCGATCGCGGCGGCCTCGGGGAACCGCAGCTGGCTGGAGAGCTGGAAGATGTAGACGGGGGCGGTGAGCGTCTTGTTCACGATGTTGCCCGAGACCAGCACGATGCTGCCGAACTCACCGCAGGCCCGGGCGAACGAGAGGAGAGCGCCCGCGGCGATCGCGGGACGGATCGTGGGCAGGACCACCTTGCGGAACGTCGTCCAGCCGTTCGCGCCCAGGGTGATGGACGCCTCCTCCTCGGCGGGGTCCAGCTCGAGCAGCACGGGCTGCACCGTGCGGAGGACGAACGGCAGGGTGACCACCAGGAGCGCGAGCTCCACGCCGAGGGGAGCGAAGATCACCTGGATGCCGAGCGTGTCGAGGAACCCGCCGATCGGCGAGCTGGGACCGTAGATGGCGACCAGCATCACGCCGGTCACCAGGGTGGGGATCGCGATCGGCAGGTCCACCACCGTCGACAGGATCGTGCGCCCGGGGAACCGGTAGCGCACCAGCACCCACGCCAGCAGGGTCCCCATCACCGCGTTGATGAGGGCGGTGATCGTGGCCGTGATCAGCGTGAGTCGTACGGCGGCCATGCCGCCGGGGGCTTGCAGCGCGTGGGTGAGGGATCCCAGCCCGTCGCTGAACCCCTTCGTGAGGAGCGCGGCGACGGGCAGGAAGATCATCCCTCCGAGATAGACGATGGCAGCGCCGCGCAGGCTCACCCGCCGCAGCCGCGCAGCTGACCGCGGGGAGAACCTCGGGGTCCGACTGCGTACGGTGATCGGCGCGGCGCTGCTCATCGTCGTCCTTTGGCTATCCGTTGCTGTTGGCGACCGCCTGGGTGGCGATCCCGTTCTCGCTGAAGAGCTTCTCGTTCAGCGCGTCCCAGCCGCCCAGGTCCTCAACGGTGTAGAGGTCCTGGATCTCCGGGTAGCCGTTGGCGGGATCGCCCGCCTGGGCCTTGGCCTTGTCCGTGGAACGGAGGAAGCCGGTGTCCGTGTAGTAGCCCTTCGCTTCCTTCGTGTGCAGGAAGTCCACGAAGGCCTCGGCGATCGGACGGACGCAGTGCTCGTCGACGTTGGCGTCCACGATCGCGACCGGGTTCTCGATCATGATCGAGCCCTTCGGGTAGACGGCCGTGTCGTCGAGGCCGGCGGCGTTGGCCGTCTTGACCTCGTTCTCGTAGGTGATGGCCACGTCGCCGTTGCCGTCCTCGAAGTTCTGGACGGAGCTCCGTGCCGAGCTGTCGTAGGCGATCACGTTGCCGGTGACGTCCTGCATCAGCTTCGTGGCGGCCGCCTCGTCGTCCTTGGCGTTGCCCGGCACGTCACCGCGGAGCGAGGCGCCCCACAGCGAGACCAGGTTCCAGCGGGCACCGCCGCTCTGGGCGGGGTCGGGGGTGAGGACCTCGACGCCGGGCTTGGCCAGGTCGTTCCAGTCCTTGATCCCCGTGGGGTTCCCGGCGCGGACGTCGAACACGACCACCGACGATGAGACCATGCCCTTGTCGGGCGCGTCGGTCCAGTCGTGCGTGATGAGACCGGCCTGCTCGATCGTGTCCACGTCGGGCGCGAGCGACAGCGCCACGACGTCGGCGCCCTGCCCGTTGACCACGTTCTGTGCCTGCGTGGTGGACGGGCCGTAGGACTCCAGGAAGTTCACGATCTGGCCGTCGTGCTCGTCCTTCCACAGGGACTTGAACGCGGGGATGATCTTGGCGTCGTAGACCTCCTGAGGCGTGCTGTACGCCAGGAAGGTGATGGTGGGGCTCTCCTCGGGCGTGCAGGCGGCGCCGCTGGCGCTGCCGGACGCCTGCGAGTTGTCGTCGCTGTTCGACGAGCAGGCCCCCAGGAGCAACATGGGGACCACGACGAGGGCAGCCCCGCGGATCCTCCGTAGACGGGTGGACATCCGAACTCCTTTCGATCGCCCCGGCTTGGAAGAACCGGAGACTCCTGGTGCCGGTCTCCGGTGGTCCGGTCAACCGAAAGGTCGTTTGCTACCTCATGCCTGCGGGATGACCACAGGGGTAGCGCCCACTGCCGCAGCCGCATCTCCGGTGGTCCGGTCGAGAGCTGCGCGGATCAAAGATGTACCGGCTGGGATGGGCAGTGTCAAGGCACCGAGGTCAACGGGGGCGTGCCAGCCACAGATCGTCACAGTTCCGCAACAGAACGCTACCCGTCGGCGTCCTCCCAGGCCCTGCCGTAGAGGGCGCTCTTGGGATCGAAGAACTCGCCTGCAGGCCTCGCGTGCGCGTGCCAGTGATCCGGGATGCGTCGCCGCTCGGGGTCGACCCAGTACCCCTCGTCGCCGTAGCGCTCCGCAGCGATCCGTTCCAGGTGGGCCAGCAGGCGTGCCTCGCGTTCGGGATCGGGCAGTCCGTGGGTGCGCCACACCACCATCGGCGTGCGGCACACCATGCACTCGGCGACCCAGCAGTCGTCGTCCTCGTGGAACCAGTCGGTGACCTGCTCCGCCGTGCAGAGCAGGCAATCGCTACGCGATGTCGAGCTCAACGGGATCTCCGATCTGCACGCCGTGGCGCCGGAACCAACCGGCGTTCATCTCGAGCGCCGTGGTGTAAGGGGCTCGGGGCGTGTACGTGGGACAGGAGTCGGTAGTGCATGGCGTCATCTCCAGGATATCCAGGACGCGTCCGTCGTCGTCCCAGAACGCCACCGACAGCGGGATCAGGGTGTTCTTCATCCAGAACGACGTATCCGATGGCGCGTCGAGCAGGAACGCCATCCCGGTATCGGGGCCGAGCTCCTTGACGCCCATCAGGCCGCGGGCGCGCTCGTCCTCGGTGCGAGCCAGCGACAGGGGCCCGGTCTGCGCCTCCCCTGCGGACGTGGTGAACGTCGCCGTCGCGGTCCTCCGGCTCCGTCGCCTGTGAGCCACAGGAGATGAGTGCCCACAAGGAGGCCAGGACCAGGATCGTCGCCTTGATCCGATCCAACGTCTCACCCTTTCCCGGTCGTGGGGCAACCGTTGCTATCATCGTCGACGCGCTGGAGTAGCTCAGTCGGCAGAGCGCCTCCATGGTAAGGAGGAGGTCCGGGGTTCGATTCCCCGCTCCAGCTCGAAGAGAGCGACCCTGAGGGCGACTATCGCCTAGTATCGCGACCAGAGGAGGGGGATCCGATGGAACGCCTCGTCAGCCTGGTCTCGATGATCGTGATCTCCGCCTCGATCCTGGCCGTCGGTGCGTCGCCCGCCGGAGCGACCTTTCCGGGAGGCAACGGCGAGATCGCCTACGTCACGCAGAAAGGGACCGTCCGGGCAGTGCTATCGGATGGAACCGGCGATCACCGGCTGGGGTCGGCTTCGGACGTGCAGTACTCACCCGACGGATCCACCATCGTGTTGGTTGAGGATTCGCGGCACGGTGCTCGCATCGTCCAGCAGGACCTGGTCACCGGCGACCGCTCGGTCATCGTGAAGCGAACGGATCTCCCGAAGCACTTCATCGATTCGGTGGCGTTCGCACCCGACGGGGCATCGGTCGTGTTCTGCGCCCAGCGCGGCACCTCACATCTGTACACGGTGAACGTCGACGGTTCGGGGCTGGCCGAGGTCCCGTCCACGAAGGGCTACTGCTACGCCGACTGGAGCGTCGACGATCGCATCGTGGCGTCCAAAGGGATCTTCAAGCAGGACGGGGACCGCCTCGTCACCACGATGGACCCCGATGGCTCGAACCAGGAGATCATCGCCACCCTCCCCCCGGTGAAGGGGGCCTGGGACCTCATCTATTTCCTCGTGCCGAGCTGGGCGCCCGACGGGTCGGCGGTCGCTTTCACGGCACAACACCATCGGATCTATCCCGACATCTGGGCCGTGAACGCCGACGGATCCGGTCTGCGGAAGCTGACCGACACGCGGCGGGGGGCCGAATCGGGACCCGTCTACTCGCCCGATGGGGCGCTGATGGCGTTCGAGCCGGGGTCGCCTGCGTTTCGGCAAGTCCGACCTCTGGCTGATGGGCGCCGACGGGTCGGACCCAACGCGGATCACGGACACTCCTGGCCGGAGCGAGTACTCGCGTTCGTGGCAGTCCACGTAGTCGTCACATCCCGCGACGGCAGTGGGCTAGTATGTCTGCTGTAGCCCGCACCGTTCGAAGGACAGGGGGGTTCCGTGATGAGGCGTGGTCTGGTGGTCGCTGCCGCGTGTGTCGTGGCGGTTCTGGGTATGGCGTTGGTCGCGGATGCGGGGGGCTACGGAGCCCAAGTCGCATCCGGCGTCGTTCGGCCTTCAACAGCGGTGGGTGTCGTGGGCCGTCGGGAGCAATACGAACCCGTTCCTGTCGCCTGACCTCTGCGGGCAGCAGAAGGGTCGGTACTTCTTCCTGACGGCCGCGATCGAACCCGGCGTCGAGCGCGACTGCGTCATCCCCGCGGGCGTACCACTGTTGGCTTCCCCCGGCGGCGACGCAGCCTGGGCTCCCACCTGGGGATCGACGAACCATGAGCTGCAGACGAACCTGGCCGCCGACTTCGCGCAGTACGGCAACCCGCACGTCACACTGGACGGGGACCACCTCTCGCTTGATGGAACGCTTACAGGGGGACCGGTGTATCGGGTTCGCGTGCGTGCGCACTCGTTGATCCGCACCGTGGATCCCGGCTTCCCGGCGGACTGGGCGACCACGAAGGTGGCGAGCGTCGGGTGGTTCGTGGTGATCCACCCCTTGAGCCCTGGGCATCACGAACTCACCCTGTATGACGAGTTCAACGGCGATCCCCTCGACATCACGTTCCATATCACCGCCAGCTAGCGCGGATCGCGGGGACCGCCGTAGCTCCGACATACGCTCGACGGCGCATGTCCGATGCATCGGTCGTGCCTAGCCTCTGCGCGTGGACGAGTCGCCCGACCGGCTGCGCATCATCACGATCGCCGGCGCGAGCCGGAGCGGCTCGACCCTCCTCTCGCTGTTGCTGGCCGCAGCTCCGGACACGGTTGCCGTGGGCGAGCTCCGCTACATCTGGTCCCGTGGTCTGACGCAGAACATGCTGTGCGGCTGTGGGGTGCCGTTCCGAGCATGCCCGTTCTGGCGAGATGTCTTCACCGATGCGTACGGGGGCATCGATGACGTTCCACTCGCTGAGCTGACCCATCTCCACAACTCCGTCGCTCCCATCTGGCGTCTTCCTCGGCTGGCCAGGTCTCGCCGCGCCCAGCCCGGCTCTCCGACGGCCCGCTACATCGCCCACCTGGATCGACTGTGCCGGTCGATCACGATGGTCGCCGGGGCACACACGATCATCGATTCGTCGAAGCTTCCTTCCTTCTGTGCCCTCTTGGGCTCGCTACCGGATACCGACGCCACGCTGGTCCAGCTCGTCCGCGACCCGCGCGCGGTCGCGTTCTCGTTCTCTCGGAAACGACTCAAGCCCGATGTCCATTGGACGCGGGCGTACATGACGCGCTTCGGTCCGGTCCGCAGCGCCTTCGACTGGGATGTCCTGAACCTGTCCGCCGAGCTCGCATCCGGCCCCCGTCTCTCGCGCACGCTGATCCGCTACGAGGACCTGGCCAGGGATCCTGCGGGGGAGTTGGCGCGTTCCCTGCCACGTCTGCGCGCGGCGGCGGCGGTGGGCGCCGGAGGGGTCGCCTCGCTTCCGATCTCGCACACCGTCTCTGGCAACCCCCTGCGCTTCGACTCGGGTCCCACGCGGATCCGCCTGGACGCCGAATGGAAGGAACGCATGCGTCCTCGGGATCGGCGGATCGTCTCGGCTCTGACGTGGCCGATGCTCCACCGATACGGCTACCTGACGACAGATCCGTCCCCCTAGGGCCGGGTCCAGGGGAGCGACCGCCCGAGCATCTCCTCGAGCCGAGCGTTCGGCTCCGCGAAGCAGCGAGCCAGCCGTTCCCGGATGTCCGGGTCGAGCTGCCCGCTCGGACCCCCGTTGTACCGGGGGTAGGTGGGCAAGGCGATGTGAGCGATGCCCAAGAACGACGTGGCGCGGGCATGTACGACGGCGGGATCCGTGAACAGCTCCTCGGAGAGCACGACGAGTACCTTCGAAGGGTGGAAGGAAGCGTGCAGGTTCGCGAGCTGGTCTGCATACATGCCACGCGCCACGTACGAGTGGTGTTGGTGCGCGAAGCTCCGGTATCCGTTCTCGGCGATGATGCGCTCGGCCTCGCCGGCCAGGCGTTCGGGTTCTCGGTCGATCGCTTCTGAGAAGGGGAGCGGCTCGGCGCCGTGTCCGCGTTCGTGTCGGTAGTGGGAGAAGGCGCGTTCCACCGGATCGCGGAGCAGCACGATCAACTTGACGGTGGGGAGCGTGGCCGCGATCCGGGCGGGCGCCAGCGGGTGGAACAGGTAGTACGGGCTGGACTCGCCGACGGCGGGCGGTGCACCGGTCTTCCTGGCGGACCGCTCAGCCCATGCGCGGGAAGGGAAGTGTCCTCGGTACCAGCCCATACCCCGATCGAATGCGGTATCGAAGAAGTGGACCTCCTGATGGGGGAATGGCCGGCCCACCCCGCCAGCCGCCAGATACTCGAAGAGCGAGTTGGTCCCCGCGCGCTGGGCTCCCACGATCAGGAAGGACGGGAGCACGCGGAGGCACGACGTCGTCGCGTTCAACCCCTCCACGGCTCCGCTGAGGGGACCGCGCAGCCGTCGGGGCACGGCTTGTCCGAGCCACCGGACCGAGGGATGGTGTGCGGGCGAGCTCACCGTGACCTCACGCGATCCCCCATCCGTCGAACCCCGGGGGCATGAACGCGCGGAGACGTCGTACGTCCTCGCGGAGCTCACCCTCGAGGTCGGAGCGAACGGTGTCATCGATCGGTTCCCGTTCCCGGGCCTTCGGACGTTTCAGCGTCGCCACCGCGCCGGGCAGCGTCGTATCCACGAACTCCTTGGCTCGCTTCGCCGCCGGAACGTGGCGCTTCAGTGCCTGCCGAACGTGCCACGCGCCGAGCGGATAGCTCCCTCTGCCATCGGATCCGTAGTACGTCACGGACAGCTCCGCTGGCCGCACCGTCGGATCCACGCCGATGAAGGCGTAGACGGCGCACATGGTTCGGTCCCGATCATCGCGGAGGGCTCGGGAGTCGATCAGCAGGAGCCGCTCGCGAGGGAACGATCCCAGGTAACGCTCGATCTGCATCGCATAACGGCTGCAATCGAGGTATACGGGGTCGGCGGCGATCGCTCGATCGAGGGGCAGTTGCTCCCGCCCGATCGCGACACGGTGGGCATGGTGTGAGCGGATCCGATCGATCGGATCGCGGATCAGATAGACCAGGAGCACGTCGGGAAGGAGTCCCGCGATCCGCTCGGGCACCCCGGCCACGTGTGGGTACTTCGTGTAGGCCGTGGATGCTTCACCGATGGCGACGGCCGAGGATCCTCCCCGGAAACGCCTCGCGTACCAATCAGTCCCGCGACGCCAGTTGGATCCTTCGACGAAGAAGTCCAACTCCTTGATCGGCGCCATGTAGACCTGCGGATGCGCACCCAGGTAGTGGAAGAGGCTCGTCGTGCCCGCCTTCATGGCTCCGATCACGAGGAAGCTCGGGAGGCGCGCCGCTCGGCTCATGCGGCAAGCTCCCCGGGGGTCACCAGGGCGAGTTCGATGACCCGCCGGTGCCCCTCCGCGATCGCGGCAGGGGTCCACGACGACAGGTCCACGTGTGGATCGCGACGGCCGACTTGCAGCATGCGTGACACCGCAGCTGCGGCCCCCTGGATGTCGCCGAGCGGAACCGCTTCACCGTGTCCGCCCAGCGCGAGCACCTCACGTACACCGTCCACCTCGAAGGCCACGAACGGCGTACCCGACGCGGCCGCTTGGATCAGGACCTGCGGCAGTCCCTCCGCCGAGCTCAACGACAGGAGGCAGGAGGCTGAGGCCACCAACGGCAGGGGATGGTCGACGTGGCCGAGGAACGTGACGTCGGCGCTCATGCGCCGGGTTCCGAACGCTCCCTCGATCGACGACCGCAGCGCTCCATCGCCGGCGATCACCAGGTAGGGACGGTGATCGTCCGTCAGGGCCAGGAGTGACTCGAGGACCTCCGGGAGATGTTCGACCCCCTTCCTCGCATCCAGGCTGCCCAGGGACAGGACGAACGGACGGCCGGTCGGGACGCCGACCCGTCGTCGGACCCGCGCGACCTCCCACCGGTCCGGCATCTCCGATGGAAGGCGTGCCCCCGACCGGACGACGTGGAGCTTGGTGGCCGGGACGCCGATGCGTCGGTAGCGCTCGGCCAGGTCGGAGCCAACGACCGCGTAGGCCGCCGTGGCCGGAGCCAGGCGTGTCTCGATCCCGCGGAACAGTCGATCCTGCCAGGTGGGATACCCGGGACCGAAGCTCGCCATCGAGAGCGAGTGCACCGTGGGGATCCCGGCCAGGCGCGCTGCCATCCGTCCCACGGCGCCCGCCTTCGACTGGTGGGTCACGATCAGATCGCAGCCGCCGGATCGCAGCAGTCGCGCGAGCTGGGCGAGCGCCAGCGGATCCCTGGAGGGATCCGGGTCCCTGACCAGGGAGGGGATGACGGTGAGCTTCACCTGCGGGAGTTGCGCGCTGACCAGGCCCGCATCGAACGCTTCCCCCACGATCAGTCGATGGTCCGCCTCGGGGATGGCGCTCACCGTGTCCCGGATGCGTGCCTCGGAGCCACCCCGAAGGTACCGGGTCGCGATGTGCGCGATCCGCACCTCAGCAGGCTCCGCGTCCGGACAGGACGACCGGGATCGTTCTGGCGATGATCGACAGATCGAGCCCGAGACGCCATTCCCGGACGTACCGAACCTCCAAAGCCATCCGCTCGGGGTAGGCCACGTCGCTGCGGCCGCTCACCGTCCAGAGCCCGGTCAGCCCCGGCCGGACACTGAGCACCAGGGGTGCCTGCGGTCCGAAGTGGTCGAGCTCATCCGCCATCACCGGACGTGGTCCGACGATGCTCATGTGTCCCGCGACGACGTTCAGCAACTGCGGGAGCTCGTCCAAGCTCGTCCGGCGAAGGAATCGTCCGACGCGGGAGACGCGGGGGTCGTCGCGCACCTTGCGGCAGGCCTCCCACTCGGCCCGTCGTCGTGGGTCGCGGGACAGGAATCGATCCCATTCTTCGGCGGACCAGGGCGACATCGTGCGGAACTTCATGAGCCTGAAGGGCTTCCCGGAACGGCCGACTCGCCGCTGCACGAACATCGGCGCTCCCGGCGCGTCGATCACGACCGCGAGCGCGATGACGAGCATGAGCGGCAGGGCGAAGCAGAGAGCAACGAAGGCGAGCACCACGTCCAGGGCGCGTTTCAACGCACGACCGGCGGCCGAGCGAGAGAGCGGTGACGTCGCGTCGCTCCAGCGAAGATCGTGAAGATGGAGACCGATCGGCTCGCGAGCGGACAACGGAACGACGTCGTGTCGTAGCGCCACTTCTATCCCCTCCCCGGCGGAGTACCAACACCTGGGGTCGTTGTTGGAACCAGCGACGCTAGAGGGAGGCGGTTGCGGGCCCCATACGCGAATGACGCAGAGTTCGACGCAGAGTCGCCTACGTCCGCGGGCCGCCTATCGCCCCGCGCGTGGTGCGGCCGACGTAGCCGGGAGATACGGCGCTCGCACGTGGGTCGTTACCGAGCCCGTTGCTACGGTCGATCCTCGCCGCGGGGCTGGTGGTTCGCCCGTCCGTGGCAGGAGGAGACGAACGGATGGACCGGGGCCAGGTTCGACTCGACGACGTGCCTGATCAGCATCGGCCGTTGTCCCGGAAGGCCTCCCTCAATGCGGCGGCGGCCGGGCTGGACTACGCCGCGCTCACGGCATCGGAGCTCGTGATCAATCCGGTGCTGGTGGCGGGCCTCGGCGCCTATCTCTACGGCGCGTGGCGCATCATGTGGAAGCTGACCGGCTACCTCTGGGCGACGAGCGGCCGCTCGGCTCCTGCGCTGCAGTCAGCGATCTCACACCACCAGCACTCGGCCCCGGATGAGGAGAAACGGCGCGCCGTGGGCAGCGCGGTCGCGGTGTGGTTCGCCTTCTGCCCCATCCTCCTGGGGATCGGCGCGCTGGGCGCCTGGTTCGCCCCGTCGTTCCTTCGGACCCCGCCTGAGCACGTGAACGCCGTGCGGCTGGCGGCCACTCTGCTGGTCGTGAACACGGTGGCCCTGACCCTCTTCACGATCCCGAGGGCCGTGCTGCAAGGCGAGAACCTCGGCTACAAACGCATGGGAGCCTCCGCCGCCCTGATCGTGGCCGGTGGCGGGCTGACCGTGCTCGCCGTGAAGCTGGGCTTCGGCATGGCCGGGATCGCAGCCTCCAGCATCGTGGTCACGGTCCTCACCGGCTGGCTCTTCTGGCGGGTGACCCGGCGGCACGTCGCGTGGTGGGGCGTGGCTCGCCCGGACCGCGCGGGTCTGCGGTGGTTCTTCGGCCTCAGCGGCTGGTTCACCGCTTGGAAGCTGATCAACGAGGCCATGATCGCGGGAGACGTCGTGGTCCTCGGGCTGCTGGCGCCGATCGAGCTGGTCACGGTCTACACGTTGACCCGCTACGTGCCCGACGCGCTGTCCGCCCTGTTGTCGAATCCGCTCGCCGGCATCGCGCCGGGCTTGGGGGGACTGATCGGAGCCGGCGACCATCGACGGGCCGTCCGGGCGCGAAACGACTTCATGGCGGTGACGTGGGTCGCGGTGGTCGTCGCGGGGACCGCGATCGTGTTGTGGAACGAGTCGTTCCTGACGGTATGGATCGGATCGCGCTACTACGCCGGCGCCACCGCCACGTTCCTGATCGTGCTCATGTCGGCTCAGTTCGTCCTGATCCGAACCGACGCCTACGTCATCGATCTGACGCTCGATCTCAAGAAGAAGGTGCTGCTGGGTCTGGCCTCGACGGTGCTTTCCGTGGTCGCGGCGGTGCTGTTGGTATCGCACTTCCATCTGGGGATCGTGGGCGTGGTCGTCGGGTTCATGCTCGGACGAGCGGTGCTCTCCATCGCGTATCCGATCCTGGTGGGCCGGGCGATCGGTGATCCCTTCCTGCGGCAGCTGAGAGGTGCGACGCGGACGATCCTGGTCTCCGCGGCGCTTTTCGCGGTGACGGCCGCCATGGCGGGACACCTGGCGGTGGGGTCGTGGGTCGGACTCGTGGTGGCGGCGGGCGTGACGGCCCTGGTGACGAGCGCCCTCATCGTCGGGCTCGGTCTGCCCGGCGCTCAGCGGCGCCGGCTCGTTCGTCGCGCCCGCAGGATCGTGGCCCGGCGGACGGTGGCGGTGGGAAGCGCATGAGCGCCATCCCCGTGGTCGCAGCGCGGTCGCGTCCCATGGACGCTGCCACCGTGGCCTTCCTCGCGGCTGCCGCGACCGCCCCTATCGACGTGTCGCTCCTTGGGAGCTTCACCCTGTCCGACCTGCTGATCGTGACGGCGGGTGTCCTGGTGGCCGTCAGGGGGTCCCGGTTCGTCATCCTGCCGCGGGGTATGGGTGCGGCAGCGCTCGCCTTGCTGGTGTCCGGGCTGGCGAGCACGTTCCGAGCGACGCACCCGGGTGATGCCCTGACCCAGGTGTTGCAGTTCACCTTCATCTTCTTGGTGCAGCTGCCGGTCATCCTCACCATCGCCCGAGAGCGTCGCGTCGCGTACTGGAGCCTGGTGATCTTCGTCGGTGGCTCGTTGGCGGGAGGGATCGTCGCGCTCGTCACGAAGTCGGCCACCGGTGCCGATCGGTTCCTCACCTTCTACAGCGACAACCCGAACCGACTCGGCTACCCCTCGGCCTACGTGCTCCCGTTCCTCCTCCTCGCCATCATGTGGGCCTTCCGGCAGCGGCACACGCTTACCCTGGTGGTCTGCGCCGCGGCGCTGTACGTGAGCGCCTGGGCGCTGGCGGCCTCCGCCTCCAGGGGAGCCGCCGTCGCGACCCTGGTCGCTGCGACCACCTTCCTGGTCTTCCGGTCTGCGCCCAACGCCAAGGCGCGGTTGGTACGGATCGGTGTCGCCGTCGCGCTGCTGGGCTCGCTCGCCTTCGTCGTCCTGCAGACCAACGCGCTGCCCTCCACGCTGCGGGATCGGATCGATGCGAGTCTGTTGGCGCGGGGGAGCTTGCAGGACAACCGTCTGCGGCTGGACGCCGCCGGCATTCGAGCCTTCGTCCAGTCCCCACTCGTCGGGACGGGGTTGGACAACTTCCGCTACGTGGCGCGTGAATACGGCGCGGCCAGCGACCAGGCGCCTCACAGCATGTGGGTCCAGTTCCTGGCGCAGGTCGGGTTGGTCGGGGCGATCGCCATGGCCTACTTCATCCTTCGTTGGTTCGTGGAGGTGATCCGCGCCGCCAGACGGGCTGGCGGGGGGAGCGGGCCAACCTCCTGTGGGCGTGCGTGGCCGCGTTCGCAGCGATCATGGCGATCTACCTGAACACCCCGCTGATGATCCAACGGAACTACTGGTTCGTGGCGGGCGTGGGACTCGCGGTCGCCCTGGCGGACGAGCGGAACGGCTGGCCCCGCGACAGCGTCACGCATCGCGAGGGGGCCGACGATGAGCGAACCTCTCTCGATCTTGCACGTGGTGATCGTGGTGAACGCCACGTCGGCCCAGTACAACGAGCACTGCCTGCCGGTGATGGGTGATCGCCAGGTGGCCCTGTGTTCGTATCGGCCGGCCACCCTCCGACCGCCGACCCGGATCGCCCTGTTCGAAGGAGATGGGACCCGCCGGGGTTTCACTGCGGCGCTCGACCAGGCGTTCGCGGAGGGAACCTATGACGTCGTGCACGTCCATGCTCCCCAGACCGCGATCCTGTACCTGGGTTGGGCGCGGCGCCGACGGGGTTCCCTGCCTCCGGCCGTGTGCACGGTCCACAACTCGTTCGGCAGCTTCGGGGTGAAGAACCGTCTCCTGCTGTTCCCGGTCTTCGCGTCGTTCCCGCGCGTGGTGATGTGCAGTCGATCCGCGCGCGACAGCTTCCCCAGGCTCTGGCGAGCGCTCGGAAGGGATCGGGTCGTGGTGGTGCCCAACGGGGTGGACACCGACCGCGTGGACCGCGCGCTCGACCGCGCTTGGTTCGTGCCCACAGGACGCCGTTCGCCCGGATCGCGGGTCGTCTCCGTCGGCCGCTTGATCCCGCGCAAGGATCCCCTCACGGTCCTGCGTGCCTTCGCCCTCGCGAGCGAGGCTGAGGATGCACTCACCTTCGTGGGAGCGGGGCCGCTGGCGGACGAGGTCATGCAGGAGGCGAGCAGGCTCGGGATCTCACGCCGGGTGGAGGTGACCGGAACCGTCGCCAGGGAGGACGTGTACCGCCACCTCGCGGCGGCGGATCTCTTCGTGTCCGCTTCCACGAACGAGGGGCTCCCCGTGGCGGTGCTCGAGGCGATGGCATGCGGCCGCCCCATGATCCTGTCCGACATCGGCCCGCATCGCGAGGTGACCGAGGATCTCGGGGTCCCCTTGGTCGCGCCCGGCGACGTCGCGCGGTTCGCTGACGCGCTCGGCTGGATGCGAGCGCTCCCCAAAGGGGTGCGGGTGGATATGGGAGCGCGAGGGCGGGACCTGGTGGAAGCGAGGTTCAGCGTGCGATCGATGCACCGCGGCTACGAGGCCGTGTACCGAACGGTGATGGGAGATCAACCCAACCCGGTGACGCTCGAAAGGGGTCGTCGATGAGAGAAGTGGACGCGACATGGGCGGCGGGTCAGGTGGCGAGGAAATGGTGGCTGATCGTGATCCTGGCCGTCGCGGGCGCGGCGGTGGGATACCTCGTCGGCAAGGCGACCTCACCCGTCTACACATCGCAGACCAGCATCCTGGTCGGGAACGCCTTGAGCGGTTCGGGGCCGGATCTCGGTCAGATCGACACGAGCTCCGAGCTCGCGAAGACCTACGGCGATCTGGTGCATCGACAGCCCGTGCTGGTCCCGGTGGCGCAGGAGCTCGGGGTTCCCGACTGGCACGAGATGGGGGACCATGTGGAGGTCGGCTTCGCGCCGGATGTGCCTCAGCTCATCCTGATCACCGCCGATGCCTCCACACCGGAAGCTGCCCAGCAGCTGGCCGACGCGGTCGGCCGTCGCCTCGTGGGCCTGGGTCCGAGCGGCGAGAGCCCCGACGAGATCAGACCGTTCATCGAGTCGCGACTGGAGATCCTGCGCACCGATATCGAACGGGCACAGGCCAGGATCGATGGCCTGCAGGAGCAGGCCTCTTCCACGAAGATCCCGGCGCGGATGGCTGCGCTCCGAGCCCGGATCGACGCGAGCCAGGCGCTCGTGATCCAGTGGTTGAACAGCTATGCGGATCTCTCGCAGCAGCTGATCGCCGCGCCGACGGCGAACGCGATCGAGATCCTGGAGCCCGCGGATCTGCCGGTGGCTCCCGCACGACCGGACCTGCGTCTCGACGCGCTCCTGGGCGCGCTCATCGGGATCGTCCTGGCGATCGGGATCGTGCTCGCGGGCCTGCCGTGGGGGAACCATCGGAGCCGATCCGGGACGCATGCTGCGCTCCCCATACTGATCGAGGGGGAGTCGGCGGAGCGCTTCTCCTATCCTCACGGCCAGTGGCCTGGAGCGTCTCACGGTGGCTGAGGCCGTCGTCTCCCCCTCGGCCGACCGACTCGACAGAGCCGGATCCACACTGATCCGGTCGTCGATGCCGTGCCTGCGTCTGGTCCGGGACCTCTGCCTCGCGCTCGACGAAGCCGGGGTCTCCTACTGCCACTGGAAGAGCACGACGGGCATCCGTCGGTCGGCAACAGGGGAGACCGATCTGGACCTGCTCGTGTCGCGCGAGGACGGTGCCGCGTTCGTCGCGACGCTTTCCGAGCTGGGATTCAAGGAGGCCCGCGCGCCGGGGTCGCTCGAGTTCCCCGGCGTCGGCCACTACCTGGGTCTCGACCCCGGGGCCGATCGCCCGGTGCATGTGCATGCCCACTTCCAGCTGGTGATGGGTGACGACGCCACGAAGAACTACCGCCTTCCCATCGAGGCGGCCTACCTGTCCCGTCTGGAACGTCGGGGACCGTTCCCCGTCCCGGCGCCGGAGGCCGAGCTCGTGGTGTTGGTGCTGCGCCTCATCGTGAAGCGGGGAAGCCTGGACGCGTTCGCCTGCGGGAGGTCGCGGCTCACCGTGGGGGAGCGGACGGAACTCCGCGATCTCCTCGGACGGTCGGATCCGAACCGGATCCACGCCTTCGTCCGGAACGCCCTGCCGTTCGTCGGCGTGCGGGTCTTCGACCTGTGTCTGAGGGCCGTCGTCTCGGATGCTCCGCTCCGCACGATCCGGGCCGCTCACCACCTGCGACCTCGGCTGGCGCCGTTCGCCCGACACGGTCCCTGGCAGGACGCGCTCTCCAGGCCGGTTGGTCGTGCCCGGCGGATCGGACGTCGCGTCCTGCCGCGGAGGTCGAACCGGCTCCGCCCTGCCTCAGGGGGCTCCCTGGTCGCCGTGGTGGGAGGGGACGGCGCGGGCAAGTCCGCTGCGCTCGCCGACCTGGAGCGGTGGCTCGGTCGCGACCTGTGGATCGAGAGAACCCATCTGGGGAAGCCGCCTCGGGCAGCGGCCTCGGCGATCTTGAAGCCGGCGCTGGCTTTGGGCCACGCCGCGGGATCGTTCCCCAGTCTCGGACTCCGCGGCCGACCCCAGGGAAGCAGGCCCGACGGGCCCGCGTGGTACCTGTGGCAGACCTTGACGGCCCGTGACCGCGCTCGGGCTCATCGGCGGGCTCGCCGGCTCGTCAACCGCGGGGCCATCGTCCTGTCCGATCGCTATCCGCTTCCCCAGGTGGCGACGATGGACGGACCCAGGGTGCCCACGGGTGGGCGCCGCGACCCGTTCACCCGGTGGATGTCCGGGATCGAGCAGCGTTCGTATGCGTCGATCACGCCTCCGGACGCGATGGCGGTGCTTCGTGTGGATCCCGAGATCGCCGTCGAGCGGAAGCCCGACCAGCTGCCCGAAGTCGTTCGAGACCGTGCCGCCGAGATCGCGCGCATCCGGTGGGATCCGGCCATCGAGGTCCTGGATGCGGACGCGCCGGCGTCACAGGTGCACGCCCGCCTCCGCGCGTTCGTCGGGTCGAGGATCTAGTCATGGGCGTCGGCTCGGCGACGTTCGTCGTCGCGGAGCTGGCGGGACTGCCTGGTGCGGGGAAGTCGGCGATCGCGGCCCGCTTGGCTGGCAGGGACGGCGTGGTGACCGTCCAGACCTATCGGAACGGTGTGGGGATCGCGGCGTACATGCGGGGAGTGAAGTCGTCACTCCGACCCGCTCTGCGGGAACGTCCTGCCTGGGTCGGGCCGCGTGAGATCAGACGGCTCGTTCGCCTCGGGGCGGCGCACGAGCTGATCCGAACCGCTCGAGAGGGTGGCGCCAAGGCGGTGGTCTTCGACCAGGGACCGATGTTCACGCTGGCCCGCCTGGTCCAGGCAGCTGGAGACCCAACGCTGGAGCCTCCCGACGCCTGGTGGACGCGCGCGCTCGCTGCCTGGGCGACCAGCCTGGACGTCGTGATATGGCTCGACGCTCCCACGGAGGTGCTTCTCGCCAGGATCGGCGACCGTCCGAAGGATCACATCTTCGAGGGGTTGCCCCACGACGACGTCGCTCGGGCGATGAGGGAAGAGCTGGCGCGGTTCGAGCGGATCCAGTCGCGATGCTCCCGCGGCGCGACACCCCCCGAGGTGATCAGATTGGACACGGCGGAGACGGGGATCGAGGCGACCGCGGACGTGGTCCTGCGTGCGATCGGCGCAGAGGAAGCCGACCGGATCTATCCGGAGAACGGTCGCCCCAGGGTCATCTCGTAGAGTTTCCCGTCGTTCTCCGTCGGATCGGCGTTGTTATCGCGTCCACGGTCCACGATGTACAAGGAAGCCTGCGTCGGGTCCCCGGTCGCGGGCGCCACCGTGATCCCTGCGGGACGACGCGCGGACGCCTGGGAGATGTAGAAGGTATGCAGCAGGTGCCCTCGGGTCGATATCTCGTAGACCTTGTGTGACATCCGGTCGATCACCAGCAACGATCCGGCGTTCGGCTCGAAGGCCAGGCCCTCCGGATCGCCGGCACCGAAACCCCCCACGTCGAAATGCGACACCTGGTCATCGCTGCCGGGGTTCCTTCCATCGAGCCGTCCGTTCGGCCCCGGCGAGATGCGGTACACCTCCTCTTTCTTGCCGTCGATCGTGAACAGGACGCCTCGCGGGGAGATGGCGAGATCCTCCGGATCGATGTTCCCGAACGCGGCCGTGCTGAACCGACGGACCTTGTCGTCCTTCGTGCCGAACTTCCCGTCCGTGCCCCGTCGGAGGTCGAAGATCTTCTTCTGATTGTCGTCGGAGTAGTACAGGTGACGATCTCCCGAGCCGTAGGCGACACCGGTCGGTTCCTTGCTCCGCGGCGTGGTGGAGGATGTGCCGCTGAGCTGGCCGCGGCGGGTCAGGACGAACAGGTTCACGCCGGCGAAGATCGACATCTCGTCGACCTCCGAGTCGGACACGATGAGTCGATCACGGCCTGCGTCGTACGTGATCCCCGCCGGGTCGGGGCTGGGGGGAGACAGCTTCGAGAGAAGGATCGTGCGTACCAACGGAACGCGCCTGGTCGAGCGCGCGGTCGCACCCGACGGTGCAAGCACACCGAGGATCAGCATCGTGGAAGCAAGGATCCCGCCGACGGTAAGGACCCGGCGCTTCATCGCTAGGCCGTCCCCGTCGTCGGCAGGTCGACGATCTGAGCGTCCCGCCCGGCGACCACGAGGTCCTCGGGCATGTACCGACGCGCGAAGGCCGCCGCCTCCAAACGCGAGTGGACCTGCAGCTTGTGCAGGATGTTCTGGGCGTGCGTCCGCACCGTCTGTGGGCTGATGAAGAGCTCCTGCGCGATGGCTGACTTGTCTGCCCCTTTGGCGAGCATCGTGAGGACCTCGCGTTCGCGCCGGGTCAGCGTCGCCAGACGCTCCCTGGCTCGCTCCCGTGGGTCGCTCCCCTGGAGGAGGGCCGCCAGCGCGCTGCCGATCATCTGATCGGGGATCACGAACTCCCCGCGCACCACCCTGCGGATGACCTCGATCAGCTCCTCGACCGTCACCTCGTTCGTGACGTAGCCGCTCGCGCCGGCTCGGAGCGCCTCTACGAGCTCGGCTCCGTCAGGGGATGGCGCGAGGACGATGACCTTGCATTCGGGCGCCGTGTCCGTGATCCGCACGATGGTCGCGCCCAGCTGATCGGTCACGCTGGTCTCGAGCAGGGCCACGTCCGGTCGGGTGAGGTCCATCCGGCCGATCGCGTCGGCGGGTTCACCGGCCTCGGCGACGACGCACAGGTCGCGCTCTTCCTCGAGGACCCCGATGACGACCTGACGGAACAGGGACTGCCCCTCAGCGAAGAGGATCCGGGTCTGCGTGCCTTCTTCGTCGTCCACGGTCCCCCCCTTCAGCCAGTCTCGACCGACTCCGTCGGGCGACGATAGGTCGGCGCCGGATGCTCCCGACACCGGCGTGCTCCGTATCCTTCGGCTACGTCGAACGACCCATGGAAGCCTCCTGGAGATCAGGCTGAGCGATCGCTGGTCCGGGGTTCCATGGAAATCTCCACCAGCCCGTGCTGCACCGCGAACGCGGCGGCCTCCAATCGCGAGTGCACCTGCAGCTTCTCGAGCACGCTCTGCACGTGCTTGCGGACGGTGTTGGTGCTGATGTGCAGGCGGCGCGCCGTGGCACGACCGCCGGCACCTTCGACCAGCAGGGCCAGCACCTCGAGCTCTCGAGGGGTGAGTTGGCTGGCGAGGAGGCGCGCATGCGGATCGGCAGGTGGTCGCTCCGCCGCGCGACGGACGCCCGGCCACGTGAAGTGCCGCAGGTCTGCGACAGGCTCGCGTCGGACGCCACGTCCCGCAGGAGCGAGCGTCCACCCATCGCCTGGCGGATGGCCATCACGAAGCTGGGCAGGGTGAGGTCCTTGGTGAGGCACCCCGCGAACCCCGCCCTGAGACTCGCCTCGATGACGACGGGGTCCGGCTTGGCCATCAAGCCAAGGACCACGGTGTGAGGACACGCCTCGAGGACCATCCGCCCCGCCCGTCACGCCCACTCGATGATCCCGGTCGAGGTCGACGAAGACGATCTCCGGCTGTCGGTCGCGGGCCACCTGGGCGACGTCCTCGTCGAAGGAGACCGTGGCGGCCCGCAATCCGCGGCGGGCGAGGGTCTCCCGCAGCGCGTCTTCGAACAACCCTTTGCTCGCGATGATCAGCGCCCCCTCCATGCCCCTCACCCTCCTTTCCGATCGTTGATGCGTCCACAGTTGACATCTGCGCGGAGGCACGTCCTCACCAGGTGGTGGAGCTTCCGCTGGGTCCAGGCGTTCAGGAAGTCGGCGTGCAACGTGTAGAACGGACCGCTCGAGAACGCCAGGCCCTGACCGTCGGTGACCGGATACTGCAGCCGCACACGCAGCCGAGGAACCGAGATCGGGTGTGAGGCCGGACATCTCCAGCTGCCGTCGGGCCGCGGCAGGTTGTAGGCCATGTGCGATCGGTGATCCGCGGAGTCCAGGTGCACGCCGTCCCAGCACGCCGGGAACCGGACGTTGGCCACGACGTCGTGCGCGCCGCAATCCTGTGGGCTCGTCCAGTACTGCTCCTCCGGGAACCGGGCCGTCGCACGTCCAGTACACGACCTTGGTGCTGGGCGGCGATGTCGCGTGCGCATCTCCGGCCACGATCCGGAGTCCGGGCGGGAAGACGTGCACCCGGTGCGGCGGCATCAGATCGTTGTGGTAGTAGACGGTGACGTCCACCAGATCCGTGGCCGTTCCGTCCACCATGAGGGTGGGGACCCAGTAGCCGGCCGAATCGGGGCTGAACCGGCAGGTCGTTCGATGGGCCCGTAGCGACGTCACCGTCGAGTCCGCATCGGTCGAGACGTTGCCGAAGAAGTCGTGCGAGTGGCTCGCTCCCGGTTGGTGCGGGAAGACGATCGGATCGTCACTCGCTCGGTGCGAGAACGGACAGGCGATGCTCCAGCCCGCGCCCTCCGAGGCGCCGGCGGGTGAGATCACGATCATGCCGGCCAGGACCGCGCACGCGAACGCGAGCCATACCCGCACCATGCGCCTCGGTCGTTCCACGGGACCCCTCCCTCGTCGGACCGTAGGGATTCCCTGCGTCCATGGGAATCGGGCGGGCGGCCCATTCCCTCAGCACCACACGCTTGCCGAACGGTCTCCCCCGCTCAGGCCACACCGGTGGGGGGAGCAGGTGAACGACACCGCCTCCCTCTCTTGCGACCGATGACCCCTTGCGGGCTCCGGCCTCTCCGAGGAGCATCCATCTCGCAGCGATGAGGTTCCTCGACGCTCGATCCCGGTGGGTCGGCCGCCCCGCCGCCTTGGCGACGACGGTGGTCCTCCTCCTGGCGGCCTGGACGCTGCCGGCGACCCGCGCGGTCGCCGCCTCCGATCCGGTGATCGCGGCGGCCGGGGACATCGCATGCGACCCGGCCGATCCCGAGTTCCACGGCGGAGCGGGCAGCTCGAACCACTGCCACGAGCGGTACACGGGCGATCAACTGGAGACCGGAGGCTACGCCGCGGTGCTGCCGCTCGGGGATGAGCAGTACGAATGCGGAGGGGCGGATGCCTTCGCTCAGTCGTACGACCCCGCGTGGGGGGCGGCCGCGGTCAAGGCCATCAGCCATCCGGCCGTGGGGAACCACGAGTACGACACCTCCGGCGGCACGGACTGCGGCTCCGGCGCAGCGGCGTACTTCTCGTATTTCGGCGCGGCGGCCGGGGTCGCGGGGAAGGGCTGGTACAGCTTCGACGTCGGTTCCTGGCACCTCATCGCGCTCAACTCGAACTGCGCGAAGGTGTCGTGCGTGGCCGGGGGGGAGCAGGAGCAGTGGTTGGCGCAGGACCTGGCCCAGCACCCGGGGGCCTGCACCCTGGCCTACTTCCACCACCCGGCGTTCTCGGCCGGGAGCGGGGCGGCTGCGACCAACCCGAAGGTCCTGCCGTTCTGGGACGACCTCTACGCGGCGCACGCCGACCTGGTCCTGAACGGGCACAAGCACAACTATCAGCGCCTCACCCAGCTGGCTCCGTCCGGCACCCCGGACCCCTGCCAACGGGATGCGGGAGATCATCGCGGGGACCGGGGGCGTCGATCTGGGGGCTCCCGGCGTGACGTTCCCGGGTACGCAATCCTTCGATGGGACGCACTTCGGGATCCTGGAACTGACCCTGCACCCGACCGGATACGACTGGCGGTTCGTCGCCGACGACGGGACCGTCGGGGACACCGGGTCGGATGCCTGCGTGACCGCACCTCCGGGCGGGCCGTCGCTCTCGCAACACGTGATGGCGAAGGGAGGCGGCGCGGTCACGCCCGGCCGCCATCTGGCCGGCCCCCACCGCCGGCAACGACCTCCTGGTGGCCGCGATCGGATGGGCGGGAACGGGCAGCCCCACCGCGCCCGCGGGATGGACCTTGGCGAAGAAGGCAGGTGGGACCGCGATCTTCTATCGAGCGAACGCCCCGCCGCAGTCGGGATCGGTGACGTTCGGCGGATCCAAGATCGGCACGTGGGTCCTGAGCCTCATGGAGTGGAGCGGAGCCGTGCCCACGAACGTGCTCGACCGGACGCGTCGGGCACGAGTGGGAACACCGCCACCCCGACCGCGAGCTCCGGGACCACGCAGCCGACGTCCCAACCCGTCGAGATCGCCATCGCCGCCATCCGGACCCTGAAGGCGAGCACCCAGTCGAGCCCGACGAACGGGTTCTCGCAGGTGGACGTCGGCACCCAGGGGTCGAACACGACGGGCTTCTACGCCAAGGTGACCAGCTCCGCCGGCCCACAGGGGGTCTCCGTCACGCTCGGCGGGACCGCGAAATGGCGCGGCATCACCGCCACCTACCGGGGCTCCTGACGGGAGGCTTGGGCCAGATCCCGAAACGGTGTCGCACGGAACTTTCCCCAGGTAGACTCGGGCTTCCGCGCACGGCGGCGTAGCTCAGGGGCAGAGCAAGCGGCTCATAATCGCTGTGTCGGTGGTTCGAGTCCACCCGCCGCTACCAGCCGATCGTCGGGGATAGGCGCGACCGAAGGGGATCAGGAGTCATGGGCAAGAAGAAGTTCGAGCGGACGAAGCCGCACGTGAACATCGGCACGATCGGGCACATCGACCACGGCAAGACGACCCTGACCGCCGCCATCACGAAACGCCAGGCCGACAAGGGCATGGCGGACTTCACGCCGTTCGATCAGATCGACAAGGCTCCCGAGGAGCGCGAGCGCGGCATCACCATCGCCATCGCCCACGTGGAGTACGAGACCGACAACCGTCACTACGCCCACGTGGACTGCCCCGGCCACGCCGACTACGTGAAGAACATGATCACCGGCGCCGCCCAGATGGACGGCGCCATCCTGGTCGTCTCCGCCGCCGACGGCCCCATGCCCCAGACCCGCGAGCACGTGCTGCTGGCCCGCCAGGTGGGCGTGCCCTACATCGTCGTGTTCCTGAACAAGGCCGACATGGTGGATGACCCCGAGCTGCTCGACCTGGTGGAGCTGGAGGTCCGCGAGCTACTCAGCTCCTACGAGTTCCCGGGCGACGACGTCCCGGTGGTCGTGGGCTCCGCGCTCAAGTCCCTGGAGGGCGATGAGACCTGGGGCGCCAAGATCGACGAGCTGATGGCGGCGTGCGACTCCTACATCCCTCAGCCCGAGCGCGACGTGGACAAGCCGTTCCTGATGCCGATCGAGGACGTGTTCTCGATCACCGGTCGCGGCACCGTGGTGACCGGACGCGTGGAGCGCGGATCCCTGCAGAAGATGTCCGAGATCGAGATCGTGGGCATCAAGCCCACCACGAAGACCACGGCCACCGACCTGGAGATGTTCCGCAAGCTGCTGGACGAGGTCCAGGCCGGAGACAACGTGGGGATCCTGCTCCGCGGGATCGACAAGGACGACGTGGAGCGCGGTCAGGTGCTCGCCAAGCCGGGCTCGATCACGCCTCACACCGACTTCGAGGCCCAGGTCTACATCCTCACCAAGGACGAGGGCGGCCGCCACACGCCCTTCTTCAACGGCTACCGTCCCCAGTTCTACTTCCGCACCACCGACGTCACCGGCACCGCCACCCTGCCCGAAGGGGTGGAGATGGTGATGCCCGGAGACAACGTGGAGATGACGGTCGAGATGATCGCCCCCATCGCCATGGAAGAGGGCCTGCGCTTCGCGATCCGCGAGGGTGGGCGCACCGTGGGCGCCGGACGCGTCACGACCATCGTCAAGTAAGGATCACACCATGGCCAAGACCGACAACCGACCGAAGATCACGCTGGCGTGTACCGAGTGCAAGCGGCGCAACTACAACACGGTCAAGAACAAGGTGAACGACCGCGATCGCATCGAGCTCAAGAAGTACTGCCGCTGGTGCCGCAAGCACACCGTGCACCGCGAGACGCGCTAGGCGTCCACGCTGGGCGTTGAGGCTCCGTCCAGGTCCTCCTCGGGGGAGACCTCGAACGTCCGCACCTTCCCGTAGCGGATCGCGGCCACGATCGCGTCGAGCTTGGAGTGCACCCCCAGCTTCGTGAGCACGTTCTGCGTGTGCGTGCGCAGCGTGTGACGGCTCATCCCCAGGTCGGAGGCGATCTGTTCGGGCGGATCGCCGTCGGCCATCCGCTGCAGGATCTCCAGCTCGCGCGGGGTGAGGCGCTCGATCCGGTGCGCCAGATCGCCGTCGGTGGCGCGCCGTCGCCGTAGCCGCTTGAGTGATTCGTCGACATCGGCGCTCGTGTGCAGCGGCTCCCCGCGGTAGGCCCGACGGATCGCGTCGGCCAGATCCACGATCGCCTCGGTCTTCGGGAGGAACCCTCGCGCGCCGGCCTGCACGGCCCGCCCCAGCGAGACGTCGTCTTCCTGACCCGACAGGATGATGACGGCGGTGTCCCCGGACTCCTCGTGGATCTTGCGGGTCGCCTCGATCCCGTCCAGGCCCGGCATCTGCATGTCCATCAGCATCACGTCGGGGTGCTCGGACCTCGCCGTCTCCACGGCGGTCTCGCCGTCGGTGACCACGCCCAGCACCGAGAGGTCGCGTTCGGTGCCCAACGCGACCTCCAGGGCTTCGCCGAACGAGCGGTGATCGTCCACGATCACGACGGTGATCGGATCCTTGGTTCGCTGCGCGGACATGACGGCGAGAATCCTAGGCCCTGACCAGGGGAGATTCACGCACCTGCAGGGAAGTTGCCGTGGAGCGGGTCCCGTGTATAGCGTGCCCGCCGTGAACCCCGCCGCCGAAGGGACCGTCTATCCGTCGAGGACCTTCGAGGTCACGCAGGAGCGTGTGGCGGCCTTCCGGGACGTGTTCGGCCAGTCCGAGGGCATCCCCCCCACGTTCGCCACGGCGGCCGAGTTCGTGGTGTTCCCCTTCGTGTTGGAGGATCCGAACCTGGCCCTGGACTTCACGCGCGTGGTGCACGGGAGTCAGGAGTACGAGCATCGCCGACCCCTGCGCGAGGGCGAAACCCTCACCGTCACCGTGCGGCTGGATTCCATCAAGGTCAAGGGCACGAACGCGTTCCTGACGCTCGTCACCGACCTGGTGGGCGAGGACGGTCAGCTGGCATGCGTCGCCACCTCCACGATGATCGAGCGGGGAGCGGCGTGATGCAGCGCTCCTTCGACACCGTCGCCGTGGGCGACGAGCTGCCTGACCGACGCCGCGTGGTCACCAGCGAGGACGTGGCCGCCTACGCCGAGGCCAGCGGCGACCGCAACATCCTGCATCTGGACGACGACTTCGCGAAGACCGTGGGCTTCGACGGGATCATCGCCCACGGGATGTTCACGATGGCGCACATGGCCACCCTCGTAACGGACTGGGCGGGCGATCCGGCGGCGATCGTGGACGTCTCGGCGCAGTTCCGCGCCCCCGTCCACATGGGGGAGGAGATCGTGGCGGGTGGGCGCGTGCGCGCCCTGGACCCCGAGGCGCGGACGGCCACCGTGGAGACGTGGGTCACCGTCGAGCACGCCGGCCAGACCGAATGGCCCGTCAAGCGCGGCGAAGCCGTCGTCCGGCTGGGCTAGCGCGGACCCTCAGCCCACGTCGTAGCGCGGCTGACGCCCCGCCATCGACATCGCCTGGATCGCGTCGCTCATGCGGTCGATCACGACCTGCAGGTCGCTCCCGTAGCCCTCGTCCATCCGGACGGAGAGACGATCCATCTTCTCGCCCAGCACCTCGGCCACCTTCACCATGGCCTCCGTCGTGGACTGCGTCTCCTTGTGCAGCTGGTCCGAGACGGTGCGGAAGCGCGCGTCCATCGAGCCCACCATCTCGGTGGCCAGGCCCGCCTGCAGCTCCTTCATCGTGCGGAGCGTCTCGCGAAGGAGTTCGGGGTCGAGGCCGGTCGTGGACTCGGCCGGCGGACCCGAAGCCAGCAGCTTGTCGGCCAGGATCTGGTTGTCGGAACGGATCAGCCGCGCGATCGCCGTCATACGGTCGTCGATGTGGCCCATCAGCCGGTCCTCGGTGACGCCTGGGTCCGACGCGATCTCGCCCAGCTGGTTCAGGCGTTCCTCGACCCGCAGGCTCATCTGGGCCACGCTGCGGTCGATCGCGGTCTCCAGCTCGCTCTGCAGCCGCAGCTCGGCCGAGGTCAGGCGCACCTGGATCGTCTCGGAGACGGCCTGGGTCATCGCCTCGGTGTCCACGGTGCCCTCGATAGCGGGGAGCGACGGCCGCGACTCGATCAGGCCGCGGAGCGCCATCGAGTCGGAGCGGATCAGCTCGGCCAGGCCGCGCATCCGCACCTCGATCAGCCGTTCCACGGCGCCCTGGATGTCCTGCTGGTCGCGCCCGTGCATCCCCACGCGCTCGTTCAGCAGCTCCAGCTGTTGCTGGATCGGCTCGGTCTCCGCGGCGACGGACTCGCGCACGTTCTCGGCGATGTGGACGTCCTGCACCGCGAAGGCCTCGGCGTGCTGCTCCACGCGCTGGGCCAGGCGGCCGACGGCCTCGGTGCCGCCCTGCACGTACCCCTGCATCGCCTCCACGATCCGGGCGGTCTCCCGCGCGATCAGGTCGCCGTGCTCCCTGACCTGCTGCAGGATCGCGCCGGTGAGCTCGGCGTCGCGTTCGTCCAGGTGCTGGAACGTGGCGGCGATGTGCTGCTCCACCTGCTCCAGCTGCGAGCGCACGGTGTCCACGCCCTGCAGCGTGGGGGACTCCAGGATCTGGTGGATCTCATAGACGGAGGTCTCCATCGCGTCGCGGGTGGCGCGACCCGTCTCCGCCAGCTCGCCCAGGTGGTCCTCAAGCCGTGCCGAGCGCACGGCCAGGGACTGGAAGCGCTCGTCGCTGGTGGTGATCAGGCTCCGGATCGCCTGGTCGCGGGACAGCAGGGACACGATGCGCTCCTGCTCGGGCCGCGAATCCGCGCCCGAGGCGCGCCACATCTCCGAGGCCACCTCGCGCATCAGGGCGGTCGCCTGCGCCTCGATCGCCCTGAGGCCGTCCTCCAGCCGGTCGTCGATCGCCCGCTGGACGGTCGCCACCAGCTGCAGCTCGTCCGCGCTCAGGCGCGGCTGTGCGGAGGTGTCGTCGGACCGGCGGAACAGCCCACGCCGGGGGGTGCCGGAGCCGTGCTCCGGTTCGTACGTGGAACCGTGCTCTTCCATGACGTCTCTCGCGATCCGGGGCCGCCGCGGCACGTCCGCCGAAGCATAGGTCAGGACCTGGTCCCGAACACGTAACCCAGGCCGGAAATCCCGCGGTCCCACGCGGGTTCCTGGGGGCTCAGGGGATCGAACGGTCGAACCTTTGCCGAGGCCAGCGGGGGCACCCTATACTGGACCTTCCGGAGGCCCCCAGGACCGGGGTTGACGCGGATGGTCGGAGGCGCGTAGCTCAATTTGGTAGAGCACCGGTCTCCAAAACCGGCGGTTGGGGGTTCAAGTCCCTCCGCGCCTGCAAGGGAGCACCATGAACCGACAGATGAAGAGGATGCAGGAGAAGGCCGAGCGCCAGCAGAAGCGCGCCGGCACCGATCGCGCGTCCTCGCCGGCGGCCACCGCTCGCAAGGCGCAGGTCCAGGAGAAGCGCAAGCGCACCGGCGCCCGCCAGTTCCTCCGTGAGGTCCGCCAGGAGCTGAAGAAGGTCGACTGGCCGAACCGCGCGGAACTGATCTCCTACACCACCGTCGTGCTGGCCACCATCGTGGTGCTCACGACGTACGTCTTCGGCCTGGACTACATGTTCACGAAGACGATCGTGAAGCTGCTGGGCAGCTGAGACCCGAAGGAACCCCGTGATCGAAGATCCGAACCCCACGCCCGACGACGCCACGCCCATGGCCGACGCCCTGGAGGCCTCCGCCGAGCTCCATGAGGCCGCCGATGAGGCGGCCTCCGAGACCCTGGCCGAGGCCGTCGTGGAGGCCGCCGTGGTCGAGGAAGCCGCCGACGAGGCCGCGACCGAGATCCTGGATGAGGCCGCCGAGGTCGCCGACGCGCTGGACGCCGCCGGCGAGCACGAGGCCGCCGAGGCCGTGTTCGAGGAGGGCCTGGAAGAGGCGCTTGAGGTGGAGGACGCGGGCGAGGCCGTCGCCGAGGCCATCGTGGAGGAGGCCGTCGTCGAGGCCGTGGTGATCGAGGAGGTCGCCGACGAGGTGGCCGAGGACGTCGTCCAGGTGGCTGCCGACGAAGAGGAGACCATCGTCGAGCAGGAGTACCTGGAGATGGAGGCCGCGCAGGGCGACGGCGAGCTGCCGGTCGCGCGACCGAGAGGCCCCGGTCGAGGAGGCCCCCGTCGAGGAGGCGGCCCCCGCCGCCGAAGCGCCCGCTCCCGAGGAGCCGGCTCCGCCCGCGGCCGACGATCCCTTCACCGGGCCCGGGGACTGGTACGTGGTCCACACCTACGCCGGCTACGAGAACAAGGTGAAGACCAACCTGGAGAGCCGGATCCACACGATGCAGATGGAGGGCAAGATCTTCCGGGTGCACATCCCCATGGAGGATGTGATGGAGATCAAGGGCGGCAAGAAGCAGGTCGTCCAGAAGAAGGTCTTCCCCGGCTACCTGCTGGTGAAGATGGAGTACGACAACGACTCCTGGTACGTGGTGCGCAACACGCCGGGGGTGACCGGGTTCGTCTCGGCCGGCACGGGCACCAAGCCCACGCCGCTGTCCAAGCGCGAGGTCGAGAAGATCCTGGTCGTGAAGAAGGAAGAGGTGAAGCCCGCGTTCCGCCTGGGGTTCGAGGAGGGCGACGTGGTGCGGATCATCTCCGGTCCGTTCGCGGACTTCAACGGCACCATCAGCGAGATCAACGTGGACCAGTCCAAGCTGAAGGTGCTGGTCAACATCTTCGACCGGGAGACCCCGGTCGAGCTGGGCTTCGACCAGGTGAGCAAGGTCTAGCCCCCGTCCAACCGAGAGTGCGGGAGGCCCTCGGGGCCGCATGCACCGCAGGAGGTGAACGAACATGGCACCGAAGACCAAGAAGGTGCTGGCGCTCGTCAAGCTGCAGATCAAGGCCGGTCAGGCCACCCCCGCGCCGCCCGTGGGCACCGCGCTGGGGCAGCACGGCGTCAACATCATGGACTTCTGCAAGCAGTACAACGAGGCCACCCAGCAGTACAGCGGGCAGGTCATCCCGGTCGAGCTGACGATCTACGAGGACCGGTCGTTCTCGTTCATCACGAAGCAGCCGCCGGCCGCCGAGCTGATCAAGCAGGCCGCCGGGATCGAGAAGGGCTCGGACGTCCCCAACCGCGACAAGGTGGCGAAGCTCAGCCAGTCGCAGCTCCGTCAGATCGCCGAGCGGAAGATGGACGACCTCAACGCGAACGACGTGGACATGGCGATGCGCATCATCGCCGGCACCGCGCGCAGCATGGGCGTGGAGGTGGACGCATGAGCGCCGAGCCGAACGGCAAGCGGTTCAAGAACGCGCTGGCGCTCTACGACCGCGAGAAGGACTACCAGCCCGCCGAGGCCTTCAAGATCCTGAAGACGCTGCCGGACGCGAAGTTCGACGAGACCGATCGAGGTGGCGTTCCGCCTGGGGATCGACACCCGCAAGGCCGACCAGTCGCTGCGCGGCACGGTGACGCTGCCCAACGGCACCGGCAAGTCGGTGCGCGTGGGCGTGTTCGCGGTCGGGGAGAAGGCCCGCGAGGCCACCGAGGCCGGCGCCGACGTCGTGGGCGGCGAGGAGCTGGTCGAGGAGGTCATGAAGGGCAACATCGACTTCGAGGCCACGGTGGCCACGCCCGACATGATGGCCTCGGTCGGCAAGGCCGGCCGCGTGCTGGGCCCCCGCGGCCTGATGCCGAACCCGAAGACCGGCACGGTCACCAACGACATCGCGAAGGCGGTGGCCGATATCAAGGGCGGCAAGGTGGAGTACCGCGCCGACCGCACCGGCAGTGATCCACCTGATCGTCGGCAAGAAGTCCTTCGAGGAGCGCGCTGCTGGAGAACTACCTGGCCGTGGTGGACGAGATCATGCGCGCGAAGCCCTCGTCGGCGAAGGGGCGCTACATCAAGAGCCTGGTGGTCTCCTCCACGATGGGCCCCGGCATCCGCATCGATCCCGACCCACCCGAAGGAAGTCGAAGCGGGCGTCTAGGGCTTCCACATCTCGTCGCCGGCAGAGGGTTCGGCGGGCGCGGACTTCCGTCGCCGGTCGTCGTCGTCTTCCTTCGCGCCGTTGGGACTGACGAGCGGTGATGCCACGACGGCGACGACCCGAGCGCCGACCCCCTCGAGGCGAGGCTGCAGATCGGCAGCATCCCCGATGACGACCACGCCGTCTGTCGCAGGCGCCAGCATGAATGCATCGGACTCGGACGCGGCCGAGGGGCGTCCAGGAGCACGTAGTCGGCTCGACCGCGGAGCGCCGCCAGGAAGCGCGACATCAGGTTCGAGCCCAGCAGTCGTCGCGGGATCGCTCGGCAGGGGACCGCTGGCGATCAGCAGGAGGTTCCGCACCTGGGTCCTCTGCACGGCTTCGCCGACCGTCGAGGTCCCTCCCAGGAGGCTCGTCAGTCCGACGTCGTCGCCGAGTCCGAAGAACCGATGCAGGCTGGGTTCGCGCAGGTCGCCCGAGATCGCGATGACTCGTTTCCCTCGCTGAGCGAGCGCCACGGCCAGGTTCGCCGTGGCTTCCGAGCTGTTCCCCGGTCCAGAGCCGACGACCTCGAAGACCATCCGCTTGCCCTTGGCCCGTGCGTCGATGAGCGTCGTCGCAGCCGCGGCATACGCACCGGCAAGCGGCCCATCAGGCGCGTTCACCATGACGATGGGGGTCTCGCTGGCCCGTTCGTGCTCCGCGGCCGGGCTCGATCACGATGGGAGCACTCGTCGGCGGCGGAAGACTCAGCTTCCGGTCGACCTCCATCGCGTCGGGCACGGCGACCGCGGGCGAAGGCGATCAGCAGACCCAGCGCCAGGCCCACGATCGCGGCCGGCACGCGCCACGGCCAGGTCGTTCCGGTTCGACGGGTCCTGCGGCAGGCTGCCCGGGACCGTCGTGACGGCGGGCGTGAGGGACGGGGTCGGGATGGCATGCAGCTGCTGGTACGCGGCGTCCATCTCGTTCGCGGCGACGTCCATCTGGCGCTGGATGTTCGCGGCCTCCTCCGCCGTGGTGGGGACCTCCGAGGACAGGGCATCGAACTCGGCTTTCGCGGCCCGATACGCGTTCGTGGGACCGACCTGAGCTGCCTTGAACGCCAGCTTGGCCCCATCCCTTCGGTCCACGATGTAGGCCTCGGTGAGCGCGTTCGTGCACGCCTCGGCCATCTCGGGCGTTGGCTGGGTGCAGGCGATGTCCAGGAGGGTGGAGTCGGCGGGGACGGTGACGTCGACCGCATCGGCGACATCGTCGACGGCGATCCCGGCTGCCTGCAGGGACGGCGCCGCCAGCGCGATCACCGCCGGGGACGTGACCTTCTCGGCCTCGGTCCCCATGCTGCCGACCAGACCCGGGTTCCCCTGCAGCTGTCCCGTGTTGGTGAGCGCCCGCACCTCGACCCGCGCATCGGAGGTGTACACGGGGTCGTGCAGGTACTCCCAACCGATCGCGAGCCCCGTCACCACGAGGGTGACCAGCACGACCAGCCACGCGTTGCGGCGCAGGCTACGTCGGCGTCCTGTTGATCCAGCTGCTGGTTGCGTGCTCACGTGGGTCCTCGGGAAGGTCACGCCACTGTATCGCGGCGGGACCGGGCCCAAGGAGTCCCGAGCTACAGCGGGACGACGTTGTCGCGGCGTTCCGGGCCGAAGGCGTTCCGGGTGTCGAAGATCACCCGGGCACGGTCCGAGATGGCGTCCAGGTCGTAGCCCTTGTGCGGCGTCAGCAGCACCACCACGTCCGCTACCGCCAACTCCGAGTCGAGGTCCTCCACGCATGCGGCCATCGATCCGTTCAGACGCACCCGATCGACGTAGAAGTCGTGGAACCGGACGTCGGCACCACGCTTGTGGAGCGTCTGCATCGTCTGCAGGGCGGGGGACTCGCGGACATCGCCGACGTCCGGCTTGTAGGTCACGCCCAGCACCAGGATCCGGGCGCCGTTCACCGAACGGCCCTGCGTGTTCAGGATCTCCGCGACCCGGCTGGCGATGTAGTTCGGCATGCGGTCGTTCACGTCCTTGGCCTGCTCCAGCACGCCGAATCGACGACCGGTCTGGCGGTGGACCTGCCATGACAGGTACGTCGGATCCAGCGGGATGCAGTGGCCGCCGATCCCCGGGCCCGGGTAGAAGGGCATGAAGCCGAACGGCTTGGTGGCCGCCGCATCGATGACCTCCCACACGTCGATCCCCAGGTCGTGGGTCAGCATCGCCAGTTCGTTGACCAAGGCGATGTTGATGTGGCGGAACGTGTTCTCCAGCAGCTTCGCGGTCTCGGCGGCGCGTGCGTTGGAGACCGGCACGACCTTGTCGACCAGCTGGCTGTAGAAGGCCACCGCCGCCTCGGTGGCCTCCGGGGTGGTGCCTCCCACCACCCGCGGGGTGTTCCGCATGCCGAACTCCGCGCTCCCGGGGTCGATCCTCTCGGGGGAGTAGGCGAGGAGGAAGTCGACCCCGGCTTCCAGACCCGATCCCTCCTCCAGGATCGGGAGCATCAGTTGATCGGTGGTGCCGGGGTAGGTGGTGGACTCCAGGATGACCAGGGTTCCCGGCCGGAGGTGGCTCGCCACGTCGCGGGCGGCAGCCTCCACGTGACGCAGGTCGGGCGCTCCGTCATGCAGCGGAGTCGGGACGCAGACGACGATCACGTCGGACGTCGTGGTGGCATCGACCGACGTCGCGAAGGTCAGGTTCCCGCTCTGGACGCCGGCTCGGAACAGGGTCTCGTCCACGCCCGCGACGGTCATGTCGCCCCGGACCAGGGCGTCCACCCGGTCGGTGTCCACGTCGATACCGGTGACCTGGAACCGAGCCTCGGCCGCCGCGCACGCAAGCGTCAGACCCACGTATCCCTGCCCCAGAACGGATACCGAGGCAGCCCGCTGGATGATGCGGGGGGTCAGATCTTCTGACGGTGGGGTCCGGGGGGGCCACTACCTCGTGCTCCTACTGCTCGGGGGAGAGCGACATTCGATGCCGCATCGGCATCGTATGGTGGAATCGTTCGAGGAGACAACCCCCGTCGGATAGGGTTCCCCTGGTGAATCCGAACAGCTTCCCCCCGAAGCTCGCAGCGGCCTGATCGACCTGGCGCTGTGGATCCTCACGGCCGCCTGCGTCGCGGCCACGCTCTGGTTCAGTTTCGGCGTGGCGCCTCCTGGGGAAGGCTGGTTCCTGGGTGCCGACAAGGTTGGACACGCGATCGCCTACTTCGCCACCACGCTGAGCTTCCTGTTCGCCGCGGTGTGGCGGCCGGGACGAGGCAACGGTCAGTTCCCGCGCATCGGCATGTGGGTGCCGTTGATCGCGGTCGTCGCCGGCGAGCGATCGAGATCCTCCAAGGGTGCCACCGGACACCGGAGCGCTGAGCTCCTCGACGTGGTCGCAGAAGCCTAGGAGCCATCGCCGCGCTCGGGCTACATGGCCTGACGAGGTGGGTTAGCCACGATCACGATTGAGGGTGTCGGCCTATCGGAGGGTTCAGCCAAAGCGAACCCAGATCGGCGTCGGCGTCGCCGGTCGATCCTCGTACTTCACACTGTCACCGCCGGCGTTCGTCACGCCCGGCGACCGGGCAGTGGCAGCCGCACCTTCCGGCAGATGGATCGTCACGGTGACAGGCCCGGGTTCGAACGTCGGCTGAGGCAGGAAGTCCATGCGGTACTCGTGTTGGCCCTCCACCTCGGTGACGGCCCCGGGTGCGACGTAGGTCACCGACCAGGTCATCTCGCCGCCCGACGGCACCTGCGGTGAACCCGATCGCCACCTTGTGGCCGAACTCCTCCTCGATGCCCGTGACGGTGGGCGCCGACGCAGAGAAGGTTGGCACCCCTTCCACCTGCTCCGGGAGGTAGGTGCTGAGGTATCCGGCGAACGTGCCGACCGGGAAGTCCTGGCCGTCACCCAACAGGTCCGACGGCGGCGAGTTGGGTGCCGAGTTCTTGACGTGGATCGTGGTGGTCACGGTCGCGGTCCCGTCCTGCGCGAGCGTCACGTCCACGTCCGTCTGGCGCTCAGCGTAGATCCCGACCTTGCTGGCGGCGATGCCCTCCCACACCACGTACAGCGGGTTCTTGCCCAGATCGGCGTCGCCGGCCGCTCCCAGCGAGCGGATCAAGGCCTCCTGATCCCCGTTGGCGCTCCACAGCTGCATGTGCCGCTCGTTGACGCTGCGGGCCAGGGCGGTGGCGAAGACCGAGGGAGAGAAGTCCTTCGTTTGGACCGCGTGCCATACCGCCCGCCCGATGGCTTCCTGGATCGTGTTCGACTGCTCGCTCGGCAGTGCCGGGAGCTGGTGGCCGAGGATGTCGATCACGTTGTCGGCCGTGATCTCCCCGCCCCAGCCGGGTGCGTTGATCGGGCCGGTGGCTTCCAGCATGTACTGCATCCATACCGTGTCCACCATGAAGATCCCGTCGAAGGATCCCCATCCCAGGCGCTTCGCCTGTTGGGTGATGACCCCGGCCGCCGTCGGCAGGTCGGGCGTGAAGTTCGCCTGGCGGATGTCGATCAGGCTCTCGAACCGCGCGTACCGCGCGACGTAGTCGGGCGGAGCCGTCACGGGGGCGACCTTGGGGACCCCTCCGGCCGGGAACAGGTCGGTGAGGTTCAGGTGCTGCTCCGTCGGAGACCAGCGTGCCGTAGAAGCCCATGAAGCCACCGGTCCCGCGGATCTCGGCGGGGTTCTGGATGATCAACAGGTAGCGGTTGCCCTCCTTGAGCAGTCCCGGCATGAGGTCCGCCACGTCGGCCGCAGAGCCCAGGAGGTCCGCGCGGCCCGCCAGCTCGCTGCGCGCGGTCAGCACGCGTCCTGCACGGGAGCGACAGTCCCTCGGTGCTGACGTTGTCCAGAACGCCAACGCCTGGCTGAGCTGGTCGTGGGCCCGGCGTACGTCGGGGGCGACCTGGGTGAGGACCGCCGAGGTGATCCCGGTCCGAGCCGAGAGTCCGGGCACCCCGCTACCGTTCCAGCCCACCCGTTGGGCGGCCGCCGCCAGGGTCTGTCCGGCCGCAGGCGGTCATGGATGCGGCGTCGGACAGGTCGTCCACCGCGTGGACGTCGTCGCCGATCCCGGGCAGGCCCTGCGCCAAGAATCCGGACGGGTGCAGGTTCAGGGTGGCGGCCGCGTCGGCCGAGGTCCTGGCGTCGTCGAAGGCGTTGATCGCTTCGTGGACGTCGCCGTGGATCAGCGCGTCGGCACCGGTGCTGATCTGATCGCGCGCCGATTCCAACTCTCCCCGGATGGTGAATCCGACCCAGATGGCATCCACGACAACGATCAAGGCGATCACGCCGAACGCCAAGAGGATCCGTCGGAGCCAGAAGCGCCGGCGGATGGTTCCGGGGAAGCGGAGCTTCGCGATGCACGGGGGAAGGACCGTATCAGCAGGACTTCTGGAAGGGAATCCATCCGGTGGACGTTCTATCGGCCGAAAGGCCTACGTCGAACTTGCAAGTTCCCAGCGTTCAGTGGATAGGATGTGGGCGGTTCAGACCGTCCGACCCGCCGTGGGCGGGTGACGACCGGACTAGGGAGGTTCCCCCGATGAACAAGATCTCCAAGCGAACGGCCCTCCTGCTGGTCGCCGTCCTGGCCCTGGGGACGCTCTCCGTCGGCACGGCCATGGCCAAGAGATCGTCCGGTGGGACCAAGCCGACGCTCTCGTTGAGGGCCTCGGCGAGCTACAAGCTCGAAGACGATCTCCGCCAGCGGCACCTACAAGCAACGTCTCCTCGCTCTGCAAGGGCCCAGGGGGTCGGCCGGTCTCGGTGTTCGTGAACGGGAAGGTCAAGGCCGGTGCCACCACCGGATCCTCAGGCGACTACAGCACCTCGGCCGGCCCCTTCAAGAAGGGTCGATTCAAGGTGCAGTCCCTGGTTCGCGGTGAGGTCAGCGGCGGCTACGGCTACGGCACGGTGTGCCACGACGCCTGGTCGAAGGTGGTCAAGGTGAAGATCGGCAAGCATCACCACAGCTACCACTGAGTCTTCGCCGGCCCGGCTTCTCCTCTACGACCCAGTCGTGGGCTGGATACAACCTCGGGCTCTGAGCCTTCATAGGGTTGTCTCCTCGGGCAATGTTTGAATCGCCTCGGATAGGCAGTGGATGATTCCCGCCATGACGTACTCCGGCAGGCATGTGCCGGGTCGCCCTTCCCAACTTCCTCGATCCCCACGTCGCTCCAGGGTCCGGAGGCTGGCCGGGCTGGCCATCGTGACCACCGCGGGTCTGCTGGTGTTCGCCGCCCCGGCGGCCAACGCCACCGCCACCTGCGCCTCGGTGGGCGTGAACGTCAACATCACGCTGGCCGCGGGCGACAACGTCACCGTCGCGCGCGACGCGGCCGGTAACTTCGCCGTCTCGGGCACCGGGCTCACGGCCACGAACTGCGGTGGCGCCACGGTCTCCAACCGCGACACGGTGAACATCACGGGCGCGGGCGGCAGCGAGGCCGCCACGATCGACCTCTCGGGCGGCGCCTTCGCCCCCGGCGCGTTCGACGAGCCGGGCACCAGCGACGAGATCGAGTTCGTGATCAACCTGGGCGCCGGCAACGCCGACTCGCTCACGATCCTGGGCTCCTCCGGCGCCGATCAGATCACCCTGGGCGAGACGGGCCTGAACCTCACCGACACCGACGACTCCGACGTGACCACCACCGATGTGGAGGTGCGCACCGTCTCCGGGTCCGGCGGCAACGACGTGATCAGCGCCGGCGGCGGCAACGCCACCGGGGTCGCCGCGACCTACGCCGTCACCTTCAACGGCGGCAACGGCGACGACGCGATCACCGGCGGCGACTCCGCCGACACCCTGAACGGCGACGCCGACTCCGACACGATCGTGGGCGGCCTGGGCGGCGACACGGTCTCGGGCAACGCGGGCAACGACACGTTCGATGAGGGCGCCGCCACGAACGGCTCGGACTCGTTCGCCGGCGGAACCGGCACCGACACCGCGTCCTACGCCTCGCGCACGAACGCCGTCACGGTCACCCTGGACGGGACCTTCGACGACGGGGAGTCCGGCGAGGGCGACAGCGTGGGCACCGACGTCGAGAACGTCACCGGCGGCTCGGGCGGCGACGTGATCGTGGGCAGCGGATCGCCGAACGTCCTGAACGGCCTGGGCGGCTCGGACACGATCGACGGCGCGCGCCGCCGCCGACGTGATCGACGGGGGCACGCTGAACGACGACATCACGGGCGGCACCGGGCAACGACACCCTGACGGCGGCACCGGCACCGACACCGCCAACTACTCCACGTCGACGGCCACCGTGACCGCCAGCCTGCTGGGCGGCACGGCGTCGGGCGCGGCGGGCAGCGACACGCTCTCGAGGTTCGAGAACCTCACCGGCGGCACGGGCGCGGACGCGCTGACGGGCGACGGGGGCGCCAACACCCTCGACGGCGGTGCGGGCAACGACGACCTCAACGGCGGCGCGGGCAACGACATCCTCAACGGCGGCGGTGGGACCGACATCGCGGACTTCGCCACGGCGCCCGGCCGCGTGGTCGCGAACCTCACCACCGGCACCGCCACCGGGGACGGCACCGACACCCTCAACGCGATCACCGAGCATCACCGGGGGAACTTCAGCGACATCCTCACCGGCAACAGCGCGGCCAACACGCTGGACGGGGGCGCCGGGAACGACACGCTCGTCGGCGGTCTGGGCAACGACACCCTCACCGGCAGCGACGGGACCGACACCGTGGACTACTCCGCCGCGCCCGGCGACGTGACGGTGAACCTGAGCTGCGGGCATCGGCCACCGGCGAGGGGACCGACACGCTGAGCGGCATCGCTGAACCTGGTGGGCGGCGCGGGCAACGACACGTTCACCGGCAACGCGGGGGCCAACGACCTGAACGGTGCGGCGGGCAGCGACACGGTGAACGGCGTGGCCGGCGACGACGCCCTGAACGGGGGCACGGGCATCGACACCGTCACCTTCGCGACGGCGACCGGCGGGGTCATGGCCGACCTCACCGCGGGCACGGCGACCGGCGACGGCACCGACACGCTGACTCGCCTTCGAGTACGCTCACCGGCGGTGCGGGTTCGGACACGCTCACCGGGACCGCCGCCGCCAACACGATCGACGGCGGCGGCGCGAACGACGTCATCACCGGCGGCGCCGGGAACGACATCCTCACCGGCGGCGCGGGCAACGACACGCTGGACCTGTCCGGCGCGCCCGGCAGCGTGACGGCGAGCCTCACCTCGGGCGTCGCCACCGGCGACGGCTCGGACGTGATCGCCACCTTCGAGAACATCACCGGTGGCGCCGGCGCCGACTCCCTGATCGGAGACGGTACGGCCAACATCCTCAACGGTGGCGGCGGCGACGACCTGATCACCGGCGCCGCGGGCGACGACACGTTGATCGGCGGGCCTGGGCACCGACCGCGTCCGTTCACCGCCGCCGGCGCGGTCACCGCGGACCTGACGGCGGGGACGGCCACCGGTGACGGCATCGACACCCTGTCCGGGTTCGAGAACGTGACCGGGAGCCCCAACGGCGACACCCTGACCGGGACCGGCGGTCCCAACCTGATGGACGGCGCGCTGGGCAACGACATCCTGCCGGGGAGCCGGCGGCGACGACACCCTCACCGGCGGCGGCGGCACCGACACGGCGGACTTCACGAACGCCCCCGGCGACGTGACCGCCAACCTCCTGACCGGGACGGCCACCGGTGACGGCACCGACACGCTGGTGGCGATCGCGAACCTCACCGGCGGGTCGTTCAACGACTCCCTGACGGGGAACAACGGCGCCAACGTGCTGGACGGCGCGGCGGGCAACGACACGCTGGTCGGCGGGCTGGGCAACGACACCCTGACCGGCGGCGCCGGCACGGACACCGCCGACTACTCCACGGCCGCCGGCGACCTGGTCGTGGACCTGGCGGCCGGGACCGCCACGGGCGCGGGCACCGACGCGGTGGGCGGCATCGTCGAACGTCGTGGGCGGCCCGGGCAACGACACCCTCACCGGCAACGCCGGATGCCAACGATCTGAACGCGGGCTCGGGCAACGACACCGTGAACGGCGGGGCGGGCGACGACACGCTCACGGGCGGACGCCGGCACCGACACGGTGAGCTTCGCCTCGTCCACGGCCGGGGTCACGGCGAGCCTGGCCTCGGGCTCCGCCACGGGCGACGGCTCCGACACGTTCTCCGGGTTCGAGTCGCTCACCGGCGGCTCGGGTTCGGACGCCCTGACCGGGAACGGCAGCGCCAACGTGCTGGACGGCGCCGGCGGCAACGACACCTGGACGGCGCGGGCGGCAACGACAACGATCACGGGCGGCAACGGCAACGACACCGCCGATCTGTCGACGGCTCCCGGCGCGGTGACGGTGAACCTGTCGGCGGGGACCGCCTCGGGCGACGGATCCGACGTGCTGACCGGCATCGAGAACGCGACCACGGGTGCCGGGAACGACACGCTCACCGGCGACGCGACGCCAACATCCTGAACGCCGGCGGCGGCGACGACACCCTGAACGGCGGGGCCGGCGACGACACGCTCACCGGCAGCGGCGGCATCGACCGGGCCCTCTTCCAGTCGGCGTCGGTCGGGGTCACGGTGGACCTCGCGGCCGGGACGGCCTCGGGCGACGGCAACGACAGCCTGAACGGGATCGAGAACGTGACCGGGTCGCAGTTCGCCGACGTGCTGAACGGCTCCACCGACGCCAACGACATCATCGAGCGGCGGCGGCGACGACGCGGTGAACTCCAAGGGCGGCAACGACACCGTCCACGGCGACGCGGGCAAGGACGTGATCGGCGGCGGCGGCGGTGACGACCACCTGTTCGGCGGATCGGGCAACGACACCCTGACCGGCGGCGGCGGGGCGGACGTGCTGAACGGCGGCTCCGGCCAGGACAAGTGCAACGGCGGCGGCGGGGCCAACACGCTCAAGTCCTGCGAGTAGGGCGTTTGTCGGCGCACGCGCCCGGCCCGTATCCTCTCCGAGCCGCAGACAGCAGGGGCACGTTCGCATAATCCCGTTCGCGGGTACCTGCCGAGGCTGAGAAACGAAGACGTTCCGCACCTCGTGCGCGTCTCCGCTGTCTGCGGGGACGCGTTTTGTCATGTCAGGAGGCGCGATGCCCAGAGCCGAGAAGGTCGAACGGGTCGCTGAGCTGAAGCGGCGGATCGAAGGATCCGAGGCGCTGCTGCTCACCGAGTACCGGGGCCTCACGGTGTCCGAGATCTCCGAGCTGCGCCGCTCCCTCGCCGAGGGCGGGGCCCAGTTCGCGGTGGTCAAGAACACCCTGATGCGCCGGGCGGCCGCCGACGCCGGGGTCGAGGATCTGGTCTCCCTGTTGGAGGGACCATCCGCGATCACGTTCGTCGACGGCGATCCCGTGGCGGCCGCCAAGTCGGTCGTCAAAGCCCAGAAGCAGTACCCCTCGCTGGTCCTCAAGGCCGCGTACATGGACGGCAAGCTGCTGTCCGCCGACCAGGCGAGGTCCCTGGCCGACCTGGAGTCCCGCGAGGTCATGCTCTCGAAGGTCGCCGGTCTGATGAAGGGCGAGATGAGCCGCGCCGCGGCCATGTTCCAGAGCGCCCAGTCGAAGCTCCTGGGCCTGCTGGAGGCCTACAAGGACAAGCTCCCCGGCGAGGAGCCCCCAGTGGCGGAAGCCGAGGAGCCCGTCGCAGAGGCCGAAGAGCCGGCGGCTGATGCCCCCGCCGAGGAGCCGGTCGCCCAAGAAGAGGAAACCCCGGCCGAGGAACCGGCCACCGAGGACGCCACCCCAGAAGAAGCCAAGGACGAGGAGGAGTAGCCGCCATGGCCAAGCTCAGCACGGATGATCTGCTCGACCAGTTCAAGGAGATGACGCTCCTGGAGCTGTCCGAGTTCATCAAGCAGTTCGAGGAGACCTTCGACGTCACGGCCGCGGCCGCGGCGCCGGTGATGGTCGCCCAGGGAGGCGGCGGCGCCCCCGCCGAGGCCGAGGAGGAGAAGGACGAGTTCGACGTCATCCTCACCGGTGCCGGCGACAAGAAGATCCAGGTGATCAAGGAGGTGCGCGCCCTGACCAGCCTCGGCCTGAAGGAGGCCAAGGACCTGGTGGACGGCGCGCCCAAGCCGGTCCTGGAGAAGGTCAACAAGGAGTCCGCCGACAAGGCGAAGGAGGCTCTGGAGGCCGCCGGCGCCAGCGTCGAGGTCAACTGAACCGAGCGCCGACGTTGCATCGAATGGAAGGGCGGGGTCATCCGACCCCGCCCGATCCGTTCCCCGGAACGGCCTGGAATAGCGGTTTTCGGGCTGTGCTATGGTCGCTCGGCCCGCCGAACCAGCGTGACACTCGCACGAGGG
Source organism: uncultured Actinomycetes bacterium (assembly GCA_963826185.1). Taxonomy (GTDB): domain Bacteria; phylum Actinomycetota; class UBA4738; order UBA4738; family HRBIN12; genus JAOUEA01. Next base: position 109,162 of record CAWGVY010000007.1, read on the forward strand.
GAGTACAGACCGTGACGTATGCCGACGACGGGAAGCACTTCGGCAACCGGCTCCGCGAGGCTCGCCTCGCCGCCGGGCTCAGCCAGTCCGAGCTCGAGGAGCTCTCCGGGATCCCGAAAGCCCGCCTGTCGCGTTACGAGAACGGTCACGTCGAACCCTCGATCCAGACGCTCGCCCGCCTGGCCCGCGCGCTGAACGTCTCCGAAGCCTCCCTGCTGGGTGACCAGCGCGCCGTGCTCGAGGACTTCTTCGCCGTCCTCACGGACCGCGGCGTCACGATCGAGACGAAGGAGCAGGGCCAGCGTCTGGCCGCCGCCGTCGCCGACATGGTGAACGCGATCGGCGGCATCGACTCCCTGGCCGGGCCCACCGCGTCCGCGGGCGTCGCCCCGGCGGCCGCGTGGGAGCCGGTCCAGGCTGCACCGGTCGCCCCGCTCGGCTAGCCGACCTCCTCGCTGGTCGTCGGCATCCGCAGCAGGGTCACCAGGAGCGTGACCCACACCGTCGCCACCAAGATCCCGACGACGATCACCACGCCCTCCGTCTGCCGGTAGACCACGAACGCCAGGAACGAGCAGGCGGCCTGTGCAGCCGCGAACGCGATCGCGATCGCGCGCTTCGATCGGCCCAGCCCCGCGAGCCGATGCGACACGTGGTCGGTACCGCCCCTCCATACGGGCCGGCCGCCCATGAGACGTGCCAGCACGACGAGCGAGAGATCGAACAGGGGCACGGCGGCCAGGAGGAGGATCGCGAGCACGCGGGGAGCGGCGGCTTCCACCGGGATGTCCACCTTCAGCGTCAGGGCCGCGATCAGGAACCCCAGCAGCATCGACCCCGCGTCGCCCAGGAAGATGGAGGCCGGAGGGAAGTTGTAGCGGAGGAAACCGACGCAGGCTCCCGCCACCGCCAGCGCGAACGACGTCACGAGGAAGTCGCCGTTCCACCCGGCGATGGCCGCGATGCCCAGCGTCGAAGCGGCGGCCACGGCCGATGCGACGCCGTCCATGTTGTCCAAGACGTTGACCGCGTTGGTCACGGCGATCACCCAGAACACGGTGAGCGGCAGGTCCGCCCACGCCAGGTGGAACAGCCCCGCTCGGACCCCGGCGATCCAGAGAGCCACGCCTGCAACGGTTTCGAACGCCAGTCTGATGAACGGTGACAGCGCGACGACGTCGTCGGTGAGACCCACCAACGCCAGCACGAGGGCTCCGATGAGGACGGTGAGCAGCTCGCCGTTGGCGCCACCGGCGAAGGCGGCGATCAACAGGAGGCCGGCCGCCACCGCCAGACCTCCCAGGTAGGGGGTGGCCTCGCGATGCACCTTGTGCCCACCGGGATGATCGAGCACGTCGAACCGATGGGCGATCCGCGCGGCCACCGGTGTGAGCGTCAGCGTTGCGAGGAGGGGCACGACGAACGAGAGCACGTAGCGGACCGCAGTGGGGAGCTGCTCCCAAACGCTCACGCAGCCAACCCTACGCGGGCGGGGGCGCGGCAGGTAGGCTGGCCCGCATGACTTCCTCCCGTGTCCTCGTTACCGGCGCCGCCGGGTTCATCGGCTCGCATCAGTGCCGTCGTCTGCTCGCCGACGGCTTCGAGGTCGTCGGACTGGACGACCTCTCCGACGGCTCCCTCGAGAACCTCCGCGACGTGCCCCGAGGTGACCTTCGTGGAGGCGGATCTGTGCGACGAGGCCGCCGTGGCCGATGCGGCCCGCGGATGCTCCGCGCGTGATCCATCTGGGGGCCAAGCGGTCGGTGCCCCGCTCGATGGAGCAGCCGGGCCTCACCACCGACGTCAACGTCCGCGGCACGCTGAACGTGCTGTTGGCGGCCCGCGATGCCGGAGCCGTGGTCGTGGCGGCGTCATCGTCCTCGGTCTACGGGGACCAGACCGAGTTCCCGCTGCGCGAGTCGATGGAGCTGAAGCCCCAGTCGCCGTACGCCGTCAGCAAGCTGGCGCTGGAGGTCTACTGCGCCGGGATGTAGCCGCTCCTACGGCGTGCCGGCGATCGCCCTGCGCTACTTCAACGTCTACGGGCCGCGGGCAGGATCCCGAGAGCGAGTACGCGGCGGTGGTGCCTAGGTTCGCCGTGGCGTGCCTCACGGGCACAGCGGCCGGTGATCCACGGCGACGGCGAGCAGTCGCGCGACTTCTCCTACATCGACGACGTGACCGAGGCGAACCTGCAGGCCGACGAAGGCACCCGAGGACGCGTTCGGGCTGGCCTTCAACATCGGCGGTGGGGGGCAAGCCGACGTCGGTGAACCGGCTGCTGGAGCTGATCGCGGGCGTCGCGGGCGTCACGCCCGATCCGATCTTCGAGCCCATCAGGGCCGGAGACGTCCGCACGACCGAGGCCGACGTCTCGCTGGCGCGGGAGAAGTTCGGCTACGTGCCCGTCGGTGGCGATCGAGGAGGGCGTGCGTCGCACGGTGGAGTCGTTCCGGGCGCGATGCCATGAAGGTCGCCGTCATCGGGACCGGCCACGTCGGCTTGATCACGGGGGTCGCGCTGGCCAGCCTCGGCAACGAGGTCACCGGGATGGACCTGGACGCCCGAGAAGGTGGCGATGCTCCAGGGCGCTACGCGCTCCGTTCCACGAGCCGGGCCTGCGACGATCTGCTGCGCGAGGGGGTCGAGGCCGGCCGTCTCCGCTTCACCACCTCGATCGCCGAGGCCGTGGCGGCGCCGCAGGTGGTCTTCATCTGCGTGGGCCGGCCCCCGGTGGGTCAGGGGGATCGCAGCCTGACCGCGGTCGAGGATGCGGCGCGCGAGATCGCCAGCGCCGCGACCGACGGCGTCGTGCATGGTGGTGAAGTCCACGGTGCCTCCCGGCACCACGAGCCCGCGTCGAACGGGTGGTCCGCATGGAGCGGCCCGATCTGCGGTTCGCGGCGGTCGTCAGCCCGGAGTTCCTCCGCGAGGGCCACGCCGTGGCCGACACGCTGGAGCCCGATCGCATCGTGCTGGGCTGCGACGACCCGCACGGCGATCGCGGTGCTCCGCGAGCTGTACGCGCCGGTGCTGGAGGGCGGCCGCACGGTGATCGAGACCGACGCCCGCACGGCCGAGCTCTCCAAGCTGGCGTCCAACGCCTTCCTGGCCACGAAGATCTCGTTCGCGAACTCGCTGGCTCGCGTGTCCGAGCTGGCGGGGGCCGACGTGGAGGGCGTGAGCGAGATCATGGGGGCCGATCCGCGCATCGGCCAGGCCTTCCTGGGCGCCGGGCTGGGCTACGGCGGCTACTGCCTGCCCAAGGACATCGTGACCCTGGAGCGCGTGGCCGACCGGCTGGGCTACGACTTCGGGATCCTGCGCGAGGCGACCCGCGTGAACGAGGAGGCCATCACGGCGGTCGTGGGCAAGGTCGAGGAGGCGATCTGGAACGTCGAGGGCAAGACCGTGGCGCTGTTCGGCCTGGCGTTCAAGCCCGGGACCGACGACACCCGGGCCTCACCGGCGCTCGCGCTCGCCGACGGCGCTCAGATCGCGAGGGGGCTGCGGTGAACGCGTACGACCCCATGTTGAGCGGCTCCGCCGCTCGAGCTGCCGAGCATCGCCCTCATGGCCGACCCCTATGCCGCCGCCGACGCCGCCCACTGCGTCGTGGTGTGCACCGACTGGCCGGAGTTCCGCGAGCTGGACCTGGCACGCCTGAAGCGAGGCCATGGCCCAGCCCGCCATCGTGGACGGCCGGAACCTGCTGGACGGCGCCGAGGTGACCGCCGCCGGGTTCCACTACTTCCCCGTGGGTCGCGCCGCGAGCGAGCCCGACGCGCCGGCATGAGCTCGATCCACGACGTTCGCGTCGTCGAGCTCACGACCCGGACCGACGACCGCGGCGCTTCGCCGAGACCTTCCGCCAGGAGTGGTTCCCGGCGCGCCGCCCGTGGTCCAGTCGAACCTGTCCCGGAGCCGCGCGGGGGTCCTGCGCGGGCTCCACTTCCATCGGCAGCAGGCCGACTACTGGTGCGTGCTGGAGGGGAGCGCGTTCATCGCGCTCGTGGACCTGCGCGCCGACTCGCCCACCTCGGGCTCCCGCCAGACGATGACGCTGGGCGCCGCCGCGCAGCTCCTCTCCATCCCGCCGGGCGTCGCCCACGGGTTCTACGCCCTCACCGACATGGCCATGCAGTACATGGTGGATCGCGCCTACACCGGCGACGACGAGTACGGCGTGGCGTGGGACGACCCGGAGCTCGCGATCGCGTGGCCCTCGGACGAACCGATCCTGTCGGAGCGCGACCGGACGAACCCGTCGCTGGCCGAGGTGCTGGCCGACCCGCCGCTCAGCCGCCGCGCTAGGCGGGGTGGTAGCGGACCCAGAACACCATGGGGCCCGCGGGGATGCCCTCGTACCGGGCGGTGGTGCCGCCGACCGTCATGGTGTCGGCCGCCGAGAGGATCCGGTTCCCGTCGGGCACCTGGATGTGGACCCGGAGCGTCCCGAGGATCACGGACGGCTGCTGCACCACCACCAGCCGGTAGGCGTACCCGTCCTCGAGCGGGTCGGCGACGCTGGTGACGAACGACCCCACGATCATCGAGATGTCCCCCCCGCTGTCGGCCGACAGCAAGGCCGTCGCCACGGGCACGCCGAGCGCCTCGGTGACCGAGGTCGTCGCGGGCGAGCTGGTCTCGACCTTCACCTTCTTCGCCCGCTGCGGCAGGTAGATGCTGGTGTCCGCGCTGAACGACCCCATCTTCTCCGCCGAGTACCGCCGGCCCAGCAGCACGGAGGGCGGCGCGTCGGGCGCCTGGTTCTGCAGCTCCACGATCGTCTTGGTCTTCGCGTTGCCGGTCTCGTCCAGCGTGATGTTGATCGACGTGATCAGGCGGGCGTAGGAGCCCGTCCGGCTGTTCGACTGGCCGTCCATGCTCACCAGGATCGTGTTCGCGCGCGGATCGAAGGATCCCGTGGCCCCCAGCGCCGCCAGACGGGCCTGCGTCTTCGGATCGGCGCTGTAGATCGCGAGATGGCGGCCGTTCACCATCTGGGCGATGGCGGTGGCGAACGCCTCGGTGGACGGACGTCGGGTGAGCGCCGCCGCCATCGCGTCACCGGCCACGCGCGCCTGCTGCGCCTCGGCCTCGCCGGCGTTGGTCCCCAGGAAGACCCGCTGCTCCAGCGTCTTCACGGTGTCGTTCTGGGACAGGTTGGAGGGCTCGCCGGTCAGGTCCACGTCGCCCACCATCCACAGCAGGTCCTGCAGCCCGATCGTGTCCACCACGATCATGCCGTCCAGCGGACCGAGCTCGGCCCCGGCGGCGGAGAGCATCGCGGGCCCGGTGCTGGGCACGTCGGGTGACGACAGGGTGTCCGCGAGCGCGGCGTCGGCCGGGGTGAGAGGGGACAGGGTCAGCCGTCCGGCGTCCGCGGTCAGCACGCCGACCGGGCCCAGCCGGCCCCCGGGCGGCTGTGGCACGCCCAGGCTCTGCACGGCCACCAGGTACCGCTGGGCTGGCCGCCGCCGAACAGGGCCGGGGTGGCGTGGATCAGCGTTCGGGCGTCCAGGGCCAGCGCCGCGCGGCGCGCCAGGTTCTTGCGGGCGTCGTCGAACCCGGCGCGCACCGGTCCCAGCAGCTTCGTGCTGTCGGCCTCGTCCAGGCGCACCAGGGCGTCGTGGAGCTGGCTCGAGACGCTCGCGATCTTGGGCGCGGCGGCGCGGATCGCCTTCAGGTCGACGTCGCCCAGCGACGCCGTCCCCGGCAGCAGGATGTTGGTCCAGCCCAGCTGGATCGCGGCGTCGGCCATCGTGAGACCGGCCTGCGCCGTGTCGTGCGACGCCTCGGCCACCGCCCGCACGGCGTCGATGTTCTCGCCGACCCAGGGGAGCGCCCCCAGGAGCTTCATCGAGGGGTGGCCCGCGGCCGCGATCGCGGAGTCGGCGGCCTCGCCCGCGCTGATGAAGACGGGTCGCGACGCGAGGGGATCGCCGGTGACCACGGAATCCGTCGCCGCGATCAGGTCCAGGCGCGAGCGGTTGAGCCCGCTCAGCATCCGGCGCGCCGACAGCACGGCGTCCAGGCCCAGCAACAGCACCAGCCCGACGACGCCGGCCAGGATGCCGTAGGTGATCGCTCGGCGCCGCTGCCGCGGCGTGCGCCGACGCTGCGATGCCCGTGAGGGCACCGTCGGGGAAGAGAACTCACTCACCGCCGAACCCTATCCGGAGGCCGCGGATACGTCAGACCTCCTCCCACCTGCAGCAGTGGGTTGACCCGCGGGCTTTCGGGGCGTACCTTCCCGGGTCCCTGCCAGGGAACCGGCAGGCGTCGTTGACGGTGCCCACCTTCGTGCGTACACTACCCGTTTGCCGTGCCGTCCACTGCGCTGCGCTGTGCGTCGTCTAGTATCCCTGGGAGGGATCCTTCTTGCCTGACCAGCTCGTCCCTGTTCGAGATCGTGTCAGTTTCGCCAAGCTCGACGAGGTTCTTCCACTCCCCGACCTCGTCGGTATCCAGCGGGAGTCGTTCGATTGGCTCCTGAACGAGGGTCTCAAGGAGGTCCTCGAGGAAGTCTCCCCGATCGAGGACTTCACCGAACAGTTCCAGCTGTACTTCGGCAAGCACCAGTTCAAGGAGGTCAAGGCCTCCGAGGAGGAGTGCCGCGACAAGGACATCACCTACAGCCAGCCGTTGTTCGTCGAGGCCACCTTCGTCAACAAGGTGACCGGCGAGATCAAGGAGCAGGAAGTCTTCATGGGGGACTTCCCGATCATGACCGAGCGCGGCACCTTCATCATCAACGGCACCGAGCGCGTCGTCGTCTCCCAGCTGGTCCGCTCGCCCGGCGTCTACTTCTCCAAGGAGCTCGACAAGACCACCGACAAGGACATCTTCATCGCGAAGATCATCCCCAGCCGCGGTGCCTGGCTCGAGTTCGACGTCGACAAGAAGGACACGGTCGGCGTCCGCATCGACCGCAAGCGCCGCCAGAACGTCACGGTGCTGCTGAAGGCGCTCGGCTGGACCTCCGACGAGATCCTGAAGCTGTTCGACAACGCCCAGTCCATCCAGAACACCCTGGAGAAGGACCACGTCGAGACCCAGGAAGAGGCGCTCGAGGACATCTACCGCAAGCTCCGCCCGGGCGAGCCGCCCACGGCCGAGAGCGCGAAGACCCTGCTCGAGAACCTGTTCTTCAACCCGAAGCGCTACGACGTCGCCAAGGTCGGCCGCCACAAGGTCGACAAGAAGCTCGGCCCGGCGGAGGGCGACCTGCTGAAGCAGCTGAAGGCGCACCACAAGGCGCTGGGGGAGCTCGACAACCCCGACAAGAAGGCCTGGGAGCAGTTCAGGTACCGCGTGTTCAGCGACCAGCTGAAGGACGAGCAGGGCGCGGGCGCGCCCAAGTACAAGGCCATCCTCACCTACGAGGACATGCTCAAGACCGTCCGCTACCTCGTGAAGCTGCACGCCGGCGAAGAGGGCTACGACCCCGACGACATCGACCACTTCGGCAACCGCCGCCTCCGCAGCGTGGGCGAGCTGATCCAGAACCAGATCCGGATCGGCCTCTCGCGCATGGAGCGCGTCGTCAAGGAGCGCATGACCACCCAGGACGTCGAGGCGATCACGCCGCAGACCCTGATCAACATCCGCCCCGTCGTGGCCTCCATCAAGGAGTTCTTCGGGACCTCGCAGCTCTCGCAGTTCATGGACCAGACGAACACGCTGGCCGGCCTGACCCACAAGCGCCGCCTGTCCGCGCTGGGGCCCGGCGGCCTCTCGCGCGAGCGCGCCGGGTTCGAGGTCCGCGACGTCCACCCGTCCCACTACGGCCGCATGTGCCCGATCGAGACGCCCGAGGGCCCGAACATCGGCCTGATCGGCTCGCTCTCCAGCTTCGGGCGCATCAACCAGTTCGGGTTCATCGAGACCCCGTACCGCCGCGTGGAGAAGGGCAAGGTCACCACGAAGATCGACTACCTGTCCGCCGACGAGGAGGACAGCACGTCATCGCGCAGGCCAACGCCCCGTTCGACAAGAACGGCAACTTCGCCGAGGCCGCCGTGCTGGTCCGCCGCAAGGGCGGCGAGGTCGACTCCGTGCCGCCCGACGAGGTCGACTACATGGACGTGTCGCCGAAGCAGCTGGTGTCGGTGGCCGCGGCGCTGATCCCGTTCCTCGAGCACGACGACGCGAACCGCGCGCTGATGGGCGCCAACATGCAGCGCCAGGCCGTGCCGCTGCTGCGCTCCGAGGCCCCGCTGGTGGGCACCGGCGTGGAGTTCCGCGCGGCGGTGGACGCCGGCGACGTGGTCGTGGCCGAGGAGTCCGGCGTGGTCGACGACGTCTCGGCCGACGAGATCGTCGTCAAGGAGCGCACCGGCAGCCTGCGCACCTACGAGCTGCTGAAGTACCGCCGCTCCAACCAGGGCACCTGCCAGAACCAGCGGCCGATCGTGGAGCGCCGGCGACCGCGTGCGAAGGGCCAGGTCATCGCCGACGGCCCCTCCACCGAGGCCGGCGAGATCGCGCTGGGCAAGAACCTGGTGGTCGCCTACATGCCGTGGGAGGGCCACAACTACGAGGACGCCATCATCCTGTCCGAGCGCCTGGTCAAGGACGACGTGCTCACCTCGATCCACATCGAGGAGCACGAGGTCGACGCCCGCGACACGAAGCTGGGCGCCGAGGAGATCACCCGCGACATCCCCAACGTCTCCGAGGAGATCCTGAAGGACCTCGACGAGCGCGGGATCGTGCGCATCGGGGCCGAGGTCAACCCCGGCGACTACCTGGTGGGCAAGGTCACGCCCAAGGGCGAGACCGAGCTCACGCCCGAGGAGCGGCTGCTGCGCGCGATCTTCGGTGAGAAGGCGCGCGAGGTGCGCGACACCTCGCTGAAGGTGCCGCACGGCGAGTCGGGCAAGGTGATCGGGGTCCGCGTGTTCAACCGCGACGACGGCGACGAGCTGCCGCCGGGCGTGAACCAGCTGGTGCGCGTGTACGTGGCCCAGAAGCGGAAGATCTCCGACGGCGACAAGCTGGCCGGCCGCCACGGGAACAAGGGCGTCATCTCGACGATCCTGCCCGAGGAGGACATGCCGTTCCTCGAGGACGGCACGCCGGTCGACATCATCCTCAACCCGCTGGGCGTCCCGTCCCGGATGAACCTGGGGCAGGTCCTCGAGGCCCACCTGGGCCTCGCCGCGCTCTGGGGCTTCAAGAAGGACGGCATCGACCACGAGGGCCCGGCCCACGTGGCCACCCCGGTGTTCGACGGCGCGCGCGAGGGCGAGATCCTCGAGGCGATCCGGTCCGTGCACCCCAACCGCGACGGCAACAAGATGGTCGACGAGGTCGGCAAGGCCGTGCTGTTCGACGGGCGCTCCGGCGAGCCGTTCGAGGAGCCGGTCACGGTCGGCGTGCGCCTACATCCTGAAGCTGCTCCACCTGGTGGACGACAAGATCCACGCCCGGTCCACCGGCCCCTACTCGATGATCACGCAGCAGCCCCTGGGCGGGAAGGCCCAGTTCGGCGGCCAGCGGTTCGGCGAGATGGAGGTCTGGGCGCTGGAGGCCTACGGTGCCGCCTACGCCCTGCAGGAGCTGCTGACGATCAAGTCGGACGACGTGCTCGGGCCGCGTGAAGGTCTACGAGGCCATCGTGAAGGGCGAGAACATCCCCGAGCCGGGCATCCCCGAGTCCTTCAAGGTCCTGATCAAGGAGATGCAGTCCCTGTGCCTGAACGTGGAGGTCCGCTCGTCCTCGGGCGAGGAGATCGAGCTCCGCGAGACGGACGAGGACGTCTTCCGCGCGGCCGAGGAGCTCGGCATCGACCTGATCCCGGCGCGAGCCGGCGGGCGCGGACTTCGACTGACACTTGGAATACGAACGCGTGACTGAACCGCTGTTGCGGCGACGACACGCTGAGGAGGCGACAGCCCAGTGCTGGACGTGAACTACTTCGATGAGCTCCGGATCGGCCTGGCCACCGCGGATCAGATCCGCGCGTGGTCCAACGGCGAGGTCAAGAAGCCGGAGACCATCAACTACCGCACCCTGAAGCCCGAGAAGGACGGCCTGTTCTGCGAGCGCATCTTCGGTCCCACCCGGGACTGGGAGTGCCACTGCGGCAAGTACAAGCGCGTCCGCTTCAAGGGCATCATCTGCGAGCGCTGCGGCGTGGAGATCACCCGCAGCAAGGTCCGCCGTGACCGCATGGGCCACATCGAGCTGGCCGCGCCGGTCACCCACATCTGGTACTTCAAGGGCGTCCCCTCGCGCCTGGGCTACCTGCTCGACCTGGCGCCGAAGGACCTCGAGCGCATCATCTACTTCGCCGCCTACGTCATCACGCGCGTCGACGACGACCGCCGTCACAAGGACCTGCCCGAGATCGAGACGGAGCTCGAGGAGGAGAAGAAGGAGATCGACGCCGACCGCGACGACCAGATCAAGAAGCGCCTGACCGAGCTCGAGGACCGCCTCAAGGAGCTCGAGGGCGAGGGCGCCAAGGGCGCCCAGCTCTCGGCCGCCAAGCGCGAGGCCCAGCGCGACGTCGAGCGCATCACCGAGGCCGGCCAAGCGCGAGACCGAGCACCTCGACGAGGTGCTGACCGCGTTCAAGGGGCTGTCCGTCAAGCAGCTCGTGGCCGACGACAACGTCTACCGCTCGCTGCGGGAGCGCTTCGGCGACTACTTCGACGGCGGCATGGGCGCCGAGGCCATCAAGCGCCTGCTGCAGGACTTCGACGTCGAGGCCGAGGGCGACTTCCTCCGCGACCAGATCGAGAACGGCAAGGGCACGCGCCGCCTGAAGGCCATCAAGCGCCTGAAGGTCGTCTCCAACTTCGTGGACGGCAAGTCCAACCCCATCGGGCATGGTGCTCGACGCCGTGCCGGTGATCCCGCCGGACCTGCGCCCGATGGTGCAGCTCGACGGCGGGCGGTTCGCCACGTCCGACCTCAACGACCTGTACCGCCGCGTGATCAACCGGAACAACCGGCTGAAGCGGCTGCTCGACCTGCAGGCGCCCGAGATCATCGTGAACAACGAGAAGCGCATGCTGCAGGAGGCCGTCGACGCGCTGTTCGACAACGGCCGCCGCGGCCGTCCGGTCACGGGCCCGGGCAACCGCCCGCTGAAGTCGCTGTCGGACATGCTGAAGGGCAAGCAGGGCCGGTTCCGCCAGAACCTGCTGGGCAAGCGCGTGGACTACTCGGGCCGCTCGGTCATCGTGGTCGGTCCGGAGCTGCGCCTGCACCAGTGCGGGCTGCCCAAGCAGATGGCGCTGGAGCTGTTCAAGCCGTTCGTGATGAAGCGGCTGGTCGACCAGAACCTGGCGCAGAACATCAAGAGCGCCAAGCGCATGGTCGAGCGCGCGCGTCCGCAGGTCTGGGACGTGCTCGAGGAGGTCATCCGCGAGCACCCGGTCATGCTGAACCGGGCGCCCACGCTGCACCGTCTGGGCATCCAGGCCTTCGAGCCCGTGCTGGTCGAGGGCAAGGCCATCAAGATCCACCCGCTCGTGTGCGCGGCGTTCAACGCCGACTTCGACGGCGACCAGATGGCGGTGCACGTGCCGCTGTCGGCCGAGGCGCAGGCCGAGGCCCGGATCCTGATGCTGTCGGCCAACAACATCCTGTCGCCGGCGCACGGCCGCCCCATCGCCACGCCGTCCCAGGACATGGTGCTGGGCCTGTACTACCTGTCGCTGGCGAAGGACGAGGACGGCGAAGGACGAGGACATCCCGACGTTCGGCTCGGCGGACGAGGCGCTGCTGGCGCTGGACGCCGGGCACGCGACCTGCACGACCCCGTGCGGATCCGTCTGCGACGGCAAGGCGCTGCCCGAGGACATGCTGCCCGAGGACTGGGACCCCGAGCTCGGAGCGCGACCCCGGTGGTGCGAACCACGATCGGTCGCGTGATCTTCAACGAGGCGTTCCCCGACGACTTCGAGTACCGCAACCACCCCGTGCTGAAGGCCGACATCGCGCGGCTGGTCGACGAGGCCGTGCATCGCTACGACCGCGCCACCATCGAGGAGATCCTGGACAACCTGAAGAACCTCGGCTTCCACTACGCCACCCGCGCCGGCGTCACGATCGGCATCGAGGACGTCACCGTGCCGCCCAGGCCAAGCAGAAGATCCTGGACGAGCACGAGAAGCGCGCCCAGAAGGTGGAGGCGCAGTACCGCAAGGGCATCATCACCGACGACGAGCGCCGTCAGGAGCTCATCGAGATCTGGACGCAGGCGACCGACGAGGTCAAGGACGCCATGGAGGCGGAGTTCACCGCCACGAACCCGATCTTCATGATGGCCAACTCGGGCGCCCGAGGGAACATCATGCAGATCCGCCAGCTGGCCGGCATGCGTGGCCTGGTGGCCAACCCGAAGGGCGAGATCATCCCGCGGCCGATCAAGTCGAACTTCCGCGAGGGCCTGTCGGTGCTGGAGTACTTCATCTCCACGCACGGCGCCCGCAAGGGACTGGCCGACACGGCGCTGCGCACCGCCGACTCGGGCTACCTGACCCGCCGTCTGGTGGACGTCGCGCAGGAGCTCATCGTCCGCGAGGAGGACTGCGGCACCGACCGCGCGATCCCGGTCGTCGGTCAACCCGTGCAGCGCCCGACGGCACCGTCGTGAAGGCGGCCGCACGTCGACACGTCGCTGTTCGGCCGCGTCCTGGCCGAGGACGTCAAGGTCGGCAGCAAGAAGATCGCGCTCGCCGGCGAGGAGCTGGACGACGAGCTCACGGCCGCGGTCGTGGACTCCGGCGTCGAGGAGGTCCAGGTCCGCTCGGTCACCACCTGCGAGGCGGAGGTCGGCGTGTGCGCCTGTGCTACGGCCGCTCGCTGGCCAGCGGGCCGCCTGGTGGACATCGGCGAGGCGGTCGGCATCATCGCCGCGCAGTCGATCGGCGAGCCCGGCACGCAGCTCACGATGCGGACGTTCCACACCGGCGGCGTCGCCGGCGAGGACATCACGCACGGTCTGCCGCGTGTGGTCGAGCTGTTCGAGGCGCGCAAGCCCAAGGGCGAGGCGCAGATCACCGAGCTGTCGGGCACGGTGCACGATCGAGGACGACGACGAGAAGCACGTCCGTCGCATCACGGTCACCGACGGACGACGGCGACGAGGTCGAGTACCCGGTCTCGTTCCGGGCCCGCCTCACCGTCTCCGACGGCGACGCCGTGGAGGTGGGCCAGCAGCTCACCGAGGGTTCGGTGAACCCGCACGAGAAGCTGCGCGTCGAGGGCGTGCAGGCCCTGCAGCAGCACCTGGTGGACGAGGTCCAGCAGGTGTACCGCTCCCAGGGCGTGACGATCCACGACAAGCACATCGAGCTGATCGCGCGTCAGATGCTGCGCAAGGTGCACATCATCGAGCCGGGCGACACGGAGTTCCTGCCCGGCGACATGGTGGCGCGCCGCGCGTTCGAGGAGAAGAACGCCGAGGTCGTGGAGAGCGGCGGCGAGCCCGCCAGCGCCCGCCCGATCCTGCTGGGGATCACGAAGGCCTCGCTGGCCACGGACTCGTGGCTGTCGGCGGCCTCCTTCCAGGAGACCACCCGGGTGCTCACCGACGCGGCCATCTCGGCCAAGTCGGACCCGCTGCTGGGCCTGAAGGAGAACGTGATCATCGGCAAGCTGATCCCGGCGGGCACGGGCATGAGCCGCTACCGCAACGTCCAGGTCCGGATCAAGCCCGAGGCCATCCCCGAGTACTGGCTGACACGGCAGCGCGAGCTGGCCGAGGCCGTCGTCGGAGGGCGCCGGCGAGCCCGCGCTCGTCGGGCTCACGCGCGAGCAGGCCGAGCAGATGCTTGGCGGGGGGGTTCGTCGGCCGAGGAGTAAGCTCGGCACGTCTCAAGGCCCTGGAGCTGCTTTGGCTCCGGGGCCTTTTGGCGTTGGGGGCTGGCGCGTGGCGTTGCTGCCGGGGGTTCGCGGCGGGGAACGCTTCCCTCGCTCGTGCGCGGCCTTCGGGCGCACTTCGCTCAGTCCAGATGTTCCCCTCTGCGAACCCCCGGCGCTGGCGTCGGATCCCTCGAGCAGAGGGTCGCCGGTAGGCCTCGGTCAGGTCGTCCAGGGAGCTCCGGTGAGCTCTTGGAACGCATCCGGCGTGTAGCGTGCCGTCGCACAGGCGTCGGGAGAGGCCGTTGATCGCGCCGGGGTGGGTCGGTTCTAACCAGAGGAGGAAGTGGGCGGTGCTTTGGTAGCCGGCTGGGGGCCGGTCGGGCTCGAGGTGGGGATAGGTCCAGGGGGTGGCGAAGCCGAGGGCGTCGCGGATCCAGTCGGCTAGGCCTTCCAGGAGCCAGGAGGTGGTGTCGTCGTAGATGGGGGCGCGCATGATGGCGTGGGTGAACTCGTGGAGGCAGGCGCCGACGTCGTCGGGGTGGGCGGCGAACCACGGGGCGGAGAGGTAGACGTCGGTGCCGCTGGTCCAGGCCGCGCCGGGGCCGCGTCGGGCGACGTGGACCCGGATCGGCGGGATGTCGGTGATCCCGACCAGCTCGGCGATCGCGGGGCCGTGGCGTTCGTACAGGTCCTCGGCCCAGGCTCGGAGGGCGGCCGCCTTCACGTCGGGGAGCGGAGGCTCGGGCGAGGCGCAGCAGCTCGGCGTGGATGGCCGGGGGCCCGGCGAGGATGTCGCCTGGGAGCCAGTCGGGGCCGCCGGTCCAGTCGGTGACGACGCCGCCGGCTTCTTGGATCAGGAGGCCGCCGGCCGCTACGTCCCAGGGGCCAGGCTAGTTCGAAGAAGCCGTCGAACACGCCTGCGGCCACCCAGGCGAGGTCGAGGCAGGCGGCTCCTGGGCGGCGCAGGTCCTCGAAGCGGTCGAGGGCCGGCAGCATCACGGCCAGGTAGCGGTCGAGCAGGACGTCCTTGCGGCGGAAGGGGAACCCGGTGCCCACCACGGCTCGCTCGATCGGTCGGTCCGAGACACTGGATACGTTCGGGTTCTCCCTCGGGGGTCGCGACCACGCTCCTGCCCCGGCCGGGGCTACGTAGGTCTCACGCAGGAAGGGCGCGTGGACGCAGGCGACGGTGGGTCGCCGTCCTCGACGAGGGCGACGGAGACACCGACGGCGGGGAACCCGTGCATGAAGTTGGTGGTGCCGTCGAGCGGGTCGACGACCCAGGAGATGGCGGGCGTGTTCGTCACCGCCCGATTCCTCGCCCATGACCGGCACATCGAGGGGTATCGGCGCGCAGGACCTCGGCGATCGCGCGTTCGCTGGCCAGGTCCACCTCGGTGACGTAGTCCCCGGGGAGGCCCTTGGCGGCCGGCTCACCGCGTGCCCGTCGCCTCCAGGATGACCCGCCGCCGACCTCGCCGCGCCGCCCGTTCGGCGGTCGCCATCAGGGTCGGATCGGCCATGGGTCGGGTACCCTAACAGCGCGCTCAGGAGCCCCTTCGCGACGGGCCGGTCACTCACGGCCGGAAGGCACCCCGCGAAGTTGACACCCCGTGTGTGCGACCTGTAGCTTTGTTGGTCGCGCCTCGGGTCGGTGGGCTACCGGGCGCGTTCGACTCCGGTTCCGGAGTGGGATCCGACGGGAGGGCAGCGTTTCCGGCTGCGCGCCAACGGTTCTTGGCCCACGGGCACGCCTCGCGTTCGGTCGCGGAGCGGCGCTCCGGTGTTTGACAACGAAAGAGTGCAGACGAGAGATCTATGCCCACGATCGAGCAGCTGGTACGCAAGGGCCGTTCGGCCCGCAAAGAGAAGACGAAGGCTCCCGCGCTGAAGGGGTCCCCTCAGCGGCGCGGTGTCTGCACCCGTGTCTACACCATGACCCCCAAGAAGCCCAACTCGGCCCTGCGGAAGGTGGCGCGCGTCCGCCTCACCTCGGGCATCGAGGTCACCTGCTACATCCCCGGCGTCGGCCACAACCTGCAGGAGCACTCCATCGTGCTGGTGCGAGGCGGCCGCGTCCGCGACCTGCCCGGCGTCCGCTACAAGATCGTGCGCGGCACGCTGGACACCGCCGGGGTCAAGGACCGCAGGCAGTCGCGGTCCCGCTACGGCGCGAAGAAGGGCGGCGAGTAAGCGATGCCGCGCAAGGGTCCCGCCGCTCGCCGTGAGGTCATGCCCGACCCCGTCTACCAGAACCCGCTGGTCACGCAGTTGATCAACAAGGTGCTGCTGGACGGCAAGAAGACGGTGGCCGAGCGAACCGTGTACAAGGCGCTGGAGGTCATCTCCGAGCGCACCGCCAACGATCCGGTGATCACCCTCAAGAAGGCGGTGGATAACGTCCGCCCCATGCTCGAGGTGAAGTCCCGCCGGGTGGGCGGCGCGTCCTACCAGGTGCCGATCGAGGTCAAGCCCCAGCGCGGCACCACGCTGGCGCTGCGCTGGCTCGTGAACTACAGCCGTCAGCGTCGCGAGAACTCCATGGCCGAGCGCCTGGTCGCCGAGATCATGGACGCCGCGAACGGCGCGGGCATCTCGGTGAAGCGCCGCGAGGACATGCACAAGATGGCCGAGGCGAACAAGGCATTCGCGCACTACCGATGGTGATCGACGAGCATCGCACGGACCGGGCCCAGGGCCCGGTTCTTCATGACAGGGGGCGAACCTAGATGGCGAGCCCCGCGGAGAAGATGGACGTGGCTACGACCGAACAGGACGTCAAGAAGGGCGGCAAGTCGTTGGATATCCGTGAATATCCACTCGCTCGCACGCGCAACATCGGCATCATGGCCCACATCGATGCCGGGAAGACCACGACCACCGAGCGCATCCTGTACTACACCGGCAAGGCCTACAAGATCGGTGAGGTCCACGAGGGCACGGCCCAGATGGACTGGATGGCCCAGGAGCGCGAGCGCGGGATCACCATCACGTCGGCGGCCACCACCTGTCAGTGGAAGGGCCACTGGATCAACATCATCGACACGCCCGGTCACGTGGACTTCACCGTCGAGGTGGAGCGTTCGCTCCGAGTGCTCGATGGCGCGGTGGCGGTCTTCGACGCCGTGGCGGGGGTCGAGCCGCAGTCCGAGACGGTCTGGCGCCAGGCGGACCGCTACGCGGTGCCGCGCATCTGCTTCGTGAACAAGATGGACCGCACCGGCGCGGACTTCGAGCGCACGGTGAGCATGATCGTCGATCGTCTGAACGCCAACCCGCTGGTCCTGCAACTGCCGTGGGGCACCGAGGCCGATCTGCACGGGGTCATCGACCTGGTGGAGATGAAGGGCCACTACTGGGAAGGCGAGATGGGCGAGGAGTGGAAGGACACCGACATCCCGCAGGAGTACAAGGCCGCGGCCGACGCCGCGCGCCATGAGCTCTTCGAGAAGCTGGCCGACCACGACGAGTCCCTGATGGAGAAGTTCATCGCCGAGGAAGAGCCCACGGTCGAGGAGCTGCGCCGGGCGATCCGCAAGGCGACCCTGGCGAACGAAGGTGTGCCGGTCCTGTGCGGCTCGGCGTTCAAGAACAAGGGCGTGCAGCTGGTCCTGGACGCGATCGTGCAGTACCTGCCCTCGCCGCTGGACGTCCCGCCGGTCGAGGGCCACCGCCCCAACCGCGAGGACGAGCACGTGGTGCGCAACGCCTCCGACGAGGAGCCGTTCGCCGCACTCGCGTTCAAGATCATGTCCGATCCGTACGTGGGCCGCCTCACCTACCTGCGCCTGTACTCGGGCGTGCTCCACAGCGGGACCCACGTGGCCAACTCCACGAAGGACCGCAAGGAGCGCATCGGCCGGGTCCTGCAGATGCACGCGAACCACCGCGAGGACCTGGAGGCGGCCTACACGGGCGACATCGTGGCCGTGGTGGGCCTGAAGCACTCCACCACCGGCGACACGATCTGCGATCCGGACGACCAGGTGGTCCTGGAGAACATCACGTTCCCGATCCCGGTCATCTCGGTGGCCGTCGAGCCGAAGACCAAGGCCGACCAGGACAAGCTGGGCTCGGGCCTGGCGAAGCTCTCGGACGAGGACCCCACCTTCGTCGTGAAGTTCGACGACGAGACGGGCCAGACGGTGATCTCAGGGATGGGCGAGCTGCACCTGGACATCATCGTCGATCGTCTGAAGCGCGAGTTCTCGGTGGACGCCAACGTGGGCAAGCCGCAGGTGGCCTACCGCGAGACGATCCGCCGCGAGGTCCACAAGGTGGAGGCGCGGTTCGTGCGCCAGACCGGCGGCAAGGGCCAGTTCGGGCACGTCTACATCGACCTGGAGCCCACGGGCCCCGGCGGCGGCTACGAGTTCATCAACAAGATCATCGGGGGCAAGATCCCGCGCGAGTACATCCCCGCGGTGGACCAGGGCATCCAGGAGGCGCTGGACAACGGCATCCTGGCCGGCTACCCGATGGTGGACGTGCGCGCCACGCTGATCGATGGCTCCTACCACGACGTCGACTCCTCGGAGATGGCGTTCAAGATCGCGGGGTCCATGGCCGTCAAGGAGGCCGCACGCAAGGCCGACCCGGCGCTCCTGGAGCCCGTGATGGAGTTCGAGGTCACCACGCCCGAGGAGTTCCTGGGCGACGTGATGGGCGACGTCACCGCTCGCCGAGGGCGCATCGAGAACATCGACGAGCGCGCCGGGCAGAAGTCGGTGCGGGTGCTGGTGCCGCTGGCGGAGCTGTTCGGCTACGCCACGGAGCTCCGCTCGCGCACCCAGGGCCGTGCCGCGCACAGCCCCATGCAGCTGCACGCGTACAACGAGGTTCCGCCGCAGATCGCCAAGGAGATCATCGCCCGGGTGACCGGCGAGTAGGGAAGGGAACGACAGATGGGCAAGCAGAAGTTCGAGCGCAGCAAGCCTCACGTGAACATCGGCACGATGGGGCACATCGACCACGGGAAGACCACGCTGACGGCGGCCATCACGAAGCGTCAGGCCAGCAAGGGTCTGGCCGACTACACGCCGTTCGATCAGATCGACAAGGCCCCCGAGGAGCGCGAGCGCGGCATCACGATCGCCATCGCGCACGTGGAGTACGAGACGGAGAACCGTCACTACGCCCACGTCGACATGCCCGGGCACGCCGACTACATCAAGAACATGATCACCGGCGCGGCGCAGATCGACGGCGCCATCCTGGTGGTATCCGCCGCCGACGGCCCCATGCCCCAGACCCGCGAGCACGTGCTGCTGGCGCGCCAGGTGGGCGTGCCCTACATCGTGGTCGCCCTGAACAAGTGCGACATGGTGGATGACCCCGAGCTGCTGGAGCTGGTGGAGCTGGAGGTTCGTGAGCTCCTGAGTTCCTACGAGTTCCCGGGCGACGACACGCCCGTGATCCAGGTCTCGGCCCTGAAGGCGCTCGAGGACGACGAGACGTGGGTCGCGCAGATCGACGAGCTGATGGAGGCCTGCGACTCCTACATCCAGGAGCCGGTCCGCGACACCGACAAGGCGTTCCTCATGCCGATCGAGGACGTCTTCTCGATCACCGGTCGCGGCACCGTGGTGACGGGCCGGGTGGAGCAG
This sequence comes from uncultured Actinomycetes bacterium, assembly GCA_963826185.1. Taxonomy (GTDB): domain Bacteria; phylum Actinomycetota; class UBA4738; order UBA4738; family HRBIN12; genus JAOUEA01. Next base: position 128,596 of record CAWGVY010000007.1, read on the forward strand.
GGCGTGCTGAAGAAGATGGGCGAGGTCGAGATCGTGGGCATCAAGCCCACGACCAAGACCACGGCCACGGACCTGGAGATGTTCCGCAAGCTCCTGGACGAGGTCCAGGCGGGAGACAACGTGGGGATCCTGCTGCGCGGGATCGACAAGGACGACGTGGAGCGCGGTCAGGTGCTCGCCAAGCCGGGCTCGATCACGCCTCACACCGACTTCGAGGCCCAGGTCTACATCCTCTGCAAGGACGAGGGCGGCCGGCACACCCCGTTCTTCAACGGCTACCGTCCCCAGTTCTACTTCCGCACCACCGACGTCACCGGCACCGCCACGCTTCCCGAAGGGGTGGAGATGGTGATGCCCGGGGACAACGTGGAGATGACGGTCGAGATGATCGCCCCCATCGCCATGGAAGAGGGCCTGCGCTTCGCGATCCGCGAGGGTGGGCGCACCGTGGGCGCCGGACGCGTCACCAAGATCGTCAAGTAGAGCGAAGACCAGGGAGAAGAGGCGCGAACGACCGTGGCAGGACCGAAGATCCGCATCAAGCTCCGGGCCTACGACCACCGTATGCTCGACGTCGCCGCGCGCGACATCGTCGAGCACGTCACCCGGACGGGGGCGAAGGTGGTCGGGCCGGTCCCGCTGCCGACCGAGCGCAACATCTACACGGTCATCCGGTCGCCGCACAAGTACAAGGACTCGCGCGAGCACTTCCAGATGCTCACGCACAAACGGCTCATCGACATCGTCGACGCCACCTCGAAGACCGTGCAGGAGCTCCAACGGCTGAACCTGTCGGCCGGGGTCGACATCGAGATCAAGTTGTAGGGGACATGACGGACGTCAAAGGCATCTTGGGAGAGAAGCTGGGGATGACCCAGATCTTCGACGACACGCGGGCCATCCCGGTCACGGTGATCAAGGCCGGACCGTGCGTGGTGGCGCAGATCAAGTCGGCGCAGAGCGACGGCTACGGTGCCGTGCAGCTCGCGTTCGGCGAGACCCCCGCGCGCAAGGTGTCCAAGCCCATGAAGGGCCACTTCGACTCCGTGGGTGTGGACGAGCCCCGCCGCCACGTGGTGGAGCTGCGCACCGACGACGCCGCGGACTACCAACCCGGCCAGGAACTGCGCGCCGATCTGTTCGAGGCCGGCGACCGGGTGGACGTGGTCGGCGTGTCGAAGGGCAAGGGGACCAGCGGCGTGATGAAGCGCCACGGGTTCCACGGTCTGCGGAGCAGCCACGGCGTGCACAAGAAGCACCGCGCGCCGGGAGCGATCGGTGCATGCGCCACGCCCAGCCGCGTGTTCAAGGGGATGCCGATGGCCGGCCAGCACGGCAACGAGCGCGTCACGGTGTTGAACCTGGAGGTCGTGACCGCCGACGCCGAGCGCAACCTGCTGCTGATCAAGGGCGCGGTGCCCGGGCCCAACGGCGGCCTGGTGATGGTGCGCTCGGCCGTGAAGGCCCCGCTGAAGAAGGGCGCCTGAGCATGGCCACGATCGACATCCTCGACGTCGCCGGCAAGAAGTCCGGCACCCGGGACCTCAAGGCCGATCTCTTCGAGGCGACCGTGAGCGTGCCCCTGATGCACCAGGTCGTGGTGGCCGCCATGAACGGCCTGCGCTCCGGGACGCACAGCTCGAAGACCCGCGGCGACGTGGCCGGCGGCGGGCGCAAGCCGTGGCGCCAGAAGGGGACCGGGCGCGCGCGCCAGGGCTCGATCCGCTCCCCCCAGTGGGTGGGCGGCGGCACCGCGCACGGCCCGCACCCGCACTCCCACGACCAGCGGATCAACAAGAAGATGCGCCGCGGCGCCCTGCGCTCGGCCCTCACCGACACGCTGCAGAGCGGCAAGCTGGTGGTGGTCTCCGAGCTCGACTTCGACGAGCCGAAGACGAAGCGGGCCGCCGAGCTGATGGAAGCCCTCGAGGTGCAGGGCAAGCTGCTGGTGATCCTGCCCGAGCCCACCGAGTCCGGCGCGGTGGAGAAGTCGTTCCGCAACATGACCGACGTCGAGGTGGCCTACGCGGGCGGGCTGGGCACCTACCAGCTGCTGTGGGCCGATCGCGTGCTGCTCACCACCGCCGCGCTGGACGTGCTGGAGGGGGCCGCCTCGTGAAGTCGCCGCGCGACGTGATCATCCGCCCGGTCGTCTCGGAGAAGTCCTACGCCGGCCTGGAGGCCGGGGCCTACACCTTCCTGGTGGACGCCCGTGCCAACAAGACCGAGATCAAGGAGGCCGTCCAGGCCATCTGGGAGGTCCGCGTGGTGTCGGTGAACACCCTGAACCGACGCGGCAAGCTGAAGCGCCGCGGCTACACGAAGGGCAAGCGCCCCGACGAGAAGCGCGCCATCGTCACGCTGGCCGAGGGCGACGCCATCGAGATCTTCGAGAGCGGGAAATAGCCATGGCCGTTCGCAAGTACAAGCCCACCACGCCCGGACGCCGGGGCGCCAGCGTGTCCTCCTTCGACGAGCTCACGCGGGCCACGCCCGAGAAGTCCCTGGTGGTCAAGGGCCGCAACAAGGCCGGTCGCAACGTGCACGGGCGGATCACCACCCGGCACCAGGGCGGAGGGAACAAGAACCGCTACCGCGTGATCGACTTCAAGCGGAACAAGGACGGCGTGCCTGCCAAGGTCGCCCACATCGAGTACGACCCCAACCGCAGCGCCCGCATCGCGCTCCTGCATTACGCGGACGGCGAGAAGCGGTACATCCTGGCGCCGCAGGGCGTGAAGCAGGGCGACCGGTTGATGTCGGGCGCCGACGCCGAGATCCGTGCGGGGAACGCGTTGCCGCTGCGCAACATCCCGGTCGGCACCGTGATCCACGCGATCGAGATGAAGCCCGGCGCGGGGGCGAAGCTGGCCCGCTCAGCGGGCACCAGCGTCCAGTTGATGGCGAAGGAGGGCGCGATGGCCACCCTGCGCCTGCCCTCGGGCGAGATGCGCCTGGTCCCGGCCAACTGCAAGGGCACCGTGGGGGTCGTGGGCAACCCCGAGCACGAGCTGATCTCGCTCGGCAAGGCGGGGCGCGCCCGGTGGAAGAACAAGCGTCCGTCCGTCCGCGGTGTGGCGATGAACCCCGTCGACCACCCACTGGGCGGAGGGGAAGGGAAATCCTCGGGAGGCCGGCACCCGGCATCGCCGTGGGGCAAGAAGGAAGGCCGCACACGCAAGAAGAACAAGGCGTCGAACAAGTACATCGTTCGGCGCCGTGGGAAGGGACGTGGCTAAGTGCCCAGGTCGGTCAAGAAGGGTCCGTTCGTCGACGAGCACCTCATGGTCAAGATCGACGAGATGAACAAGAAGGGCGACAAGCGCGTCCTGAAGACGTGGTCGCGCCGGTCCACGATCGTGCCCGACATGCTGGGGCACACGATCGCGGTGCACGACGGCCGCAAGCACGTCCCGGTCTTCATCTCGGAGTCCATGGTGGGCCACAAGCTCGGCGAGTTCGCCCCCACACGCACGTTCCGTTCGCACGCGCGCGATGAGCGCAGGACGGTGGTGAGGTAGGTCCCGTGGAAGCTCGAGCCACCATGAAGTACGTCCGCACCACGCCGCGCAAGATGCGGCGGGCGGTGGACCTGATCCGCGGCCAGCACGTGGAGGAGGCGCGGCGGATCCTGCGCTTCTCTGCCCTGGGCGCGTCGGAGGAGCTGCAGAAGCTGCTGAACTCCGCCGTGTCCAACGCGGAGCAGAAGCCCGGCGTGATCGCGGACAACCTGTGGATCAGCCGGGCCTGGGTGGACGAGGGCCCCACGCTCCGGCGGTACCGGCCCCGCGCGTACGGTCGCGCGACCCGGGTGCGCAAGCGCACGTCGCACGTGACGGTCGTGGTGCAGACGATGGGAGAGGAAAGCTAGTGGGTCACAAGATCAACCCGTACGGGTTCCGGCTGGGGGTCATCTATCCCTGGAAGTCCAACTGGTACGCCGGCCGCGACTACGCCGAGCAGCTCCACGAGGACATCTGGATCCGCAAGCACATCCGCACGCGGCTGTCCCGCGCCGGCATCTCCTCCGTCGACATCGAGCGCAAGGGCGACCAGATCTGGGTGTTCATCCGCACGGCCCGCCCCGGCATCGTGATCGGGCGCAAGGGCGCGGAGGTCGACCGCCTGCGCAAGGACATCGAGCGCTACACGAAGAAGCGCGTCGACGTGAAGGTCGAGGACATGAACCAGGCCGCCAGCGAGTCGCGGCCCGAGACCGATGCCGCGCTGCTGGCTCAAGGCGTGGCGGAGCAGCTGGCGGGCCGGGTGGCCTTCCGCCGAGCGATGCGCCGTGCCGTGCAGACGGCGATGCGCGCGGGTGCCCTGGGTGTCCGCGTGGCGGTGGCCGGGCGGCTGGGTGGCTCCGAGATGGGCCGCCGCGAGTGGTACCGCGAGGGCCGCGTGCCGCTGCACACCCTCCGCGCGAAGGTCGACTTCGGCACCGCCGAGGCCAAGACGACGTTCGGGGTCTGCGGCGTGAAGGTGTGGGTCTACCACGGCGACGAGGTGCCCCACCGCGAGCAGGAGACCGAGCGCGCGCTGGCGCGGGCCCACGCCACCGCGCAGCAGGTGGACACGGACAAGCGCGGCGTCGGCGCCGAGGGGACCGCCGCCGCTGCCGAAGCTACCATCGCGGCCGAGGCGACCCCCGCGGCCGAGGAGACGGCCGAGGCTGCGGAGCCCATGGCCTCGACCGACGCGCCGCCGGTCCCCGAGATCACCGAGGTCCCCGCGGTTGAAGCGGTCGTCGAAGCCGCCGAGGACGCGACCCCCGCCGCGACCGCACCGGAGGCAGGTGACGCCTGATGCTCGCTCCCAAGAAGGTGAAGCACCGCAAGGTCCAGCGCGGCCGTCGTCGCGGCATGGCCAAGGGCGGCACCGAGATCCACTTCGGGGACTTCGGCCTGGTGGCCCTGGAGCCGGCGTGGATCACGAACCGGCAGATCGAGGCCGCGCGTGTCGCGATCACCCGGCACATCCGCCGCGGCGGCAAGGTGTGGATCAACATCTTCCCGGACAAGCCCGTCACCAAGAAGCCCGCCGAGACCCGGATGGGCTCCGGCAAGGGCAACCCCGAGGGATGGGTGGCCGTCGTGAAGCCGGGGCGCGTGATGTTCGAGCTGGCCGGGGTGCCCGAGTCGTTGGCGCGCGAGGCCATGAAGCGCGCGCAGCACAAGCTGCCGATCAAGACCAAGTTCATCACCCGGGTGGGAGACTGACGATGCCCAGCAAGTCCGCCGAACTGCGAGAGCTGCCGGACGAGGAGCTCCTGGCGCGCGTGGACGCCGCCAAGGAGGAGCTGTTCAACCTCCGCTTCCAGCTGGCGACCGGGCAGCTCGACGCCCCCACCCGTCTGAAGGAAGTGCGCCACGACGTGGCGCGGATCCACACCGTCCTGCGCGAGCGCGAGATCGAGGCCGAGCTCGACGCGCTGGCGGCCGAGGCCGAAGAGGAGCAAGAGCTGTGAGCGACGAGCCAACGACCATCGAGCGCGGGCGCCGCAAGGTGCGCACCGGCGTCGTGGTGTCCGACAAGATGGACAAGACCGTGATGGTGCGGATCGACCGCCAGGTTCGCCATGGCCTGTACCAGAAGACGGTCCGCCGGTCCTCGAAGCTCGCCGCGCACGACGAGCAGAACGACGCGCACGTGGGCGACACGGTGCGCGTGATGGAGACCCGCCCGGTGTCCAAGTCGAAGCGCTGGCGGGTCGTCGAGGTCCTAGAGAGGGCGAAGTGATCCAGCAGGAGACGCGCTGCAAGGTCGCGGACAACACGGGGGCCAAAGAGGTCCTGTGCATCCGCGTGCTCGGCGGCTCGGCTCGTCGGTATGCCGGCGTCGGCGACATGATCGTCGGCACGGTCAAGGATGCCCTGCCCGGTGGCGGCGTCAAGAAGGGCGAGGTGGTCCGCGCCGTGGTGGTGCGCACCGCGAAGGAGCGCAGGCGATCCGACGGCTCCTACATCCGGTTCGACGACAACGCCGTCGTGCTGATCAACGAACAGAAGAACCCGCGCGGCACCCGCATCTTCGGGCCGGTCGCCCGGGAGCTGCGGGAGAAGCGCTTCATGAAGATCATCTCGCTCGCACCGGAGGTGCTCTAGGGATGCCAGGCGTCGACATCAAGAAGGACGACACCGTGAAGGTGTTGCAGGGCAAGGATCGTGGCAAGCAGGGTCGGGTCGTGCGCGTGGACCCCGCCCGGCGCCGCGTGATGGTGGACGGCGTGGCCATGGCCAAGAAGCACCAGCGGGCCTCCGGCAAGCGCTCGTCCAGCGGGCAGCAGCTGCAGCAGGGCGGCATCATCGACGTCGAGATGTTCGTCGACATCTCGAACGTCCAGATCGTGTGCAAGACCTGCGGTCAGCCCACCCGTATCGGCCACCGGGTCGACGGCGACAGCAAGGTCCGGATCTGCAGGAAGTGTGAGGCGGAGCTCTAGATGGCAGAGACATACGTACCCCGGTTGAAGCAGCGGTACCGCGACGAGCTGCAGGCCCAGCTGAAGGACGAGCTGGGGCTCGCCAACGTGATGCAGGTGCCCACCCTGGACAAGGTCGTGGTGAACATGGGGGTGGGTGACGCCGTCAAGGACGGTCGTATGCTGGATGCCGCCCTCGAGGACCTGACCGTGATCACCGGGCAGAAGCCGGTGGTGACCAAGGCCAGGAAGTCGATCGCGGGATTCAAGCTCCGCGAGGGCATGCCCATCGGCGCGAAGGTCACGCTGCGCGGCAACCGGATGTGGGAGTTCTACGACCGGTTGGTGACGCTGGCGTTGCCCCGGATCCGCGACTTCCGCGGGATGAGCCCGGACGCGTTCGACGGACATGGCAACTACACGATGGGCGTGACCGAGCAGCTGATCTTCCCGGAGATCGACTACGACAAGGTGGCCCAGGTCCGGGGCATGGACATCACGATCGTGACCACGGCCACGGACGACGACACCGGACGCACGCTCCTGGCGGCGCTCGGCTTCCCCTTGGCGGGGCAGCCGGCCGTGGCGCAGGCGAGCTGAGGACAGGACGACAGGTATGGCGAAGAAGGCATTGATCAACAAGCAGCAGGGAAAGCCCAAGTTCCGGGTGCGCGCCTACACGCGGTGCCAGCGGTGCGGTCGCTCCCGGGCCGTGTACAAGCGGTTCCTGCTGTGCCGGATCTGCTTCCGTCAGCTCGCGCACGCCGGTGAGCTTCCGGGGGTGACGAAGGCCTCATGGTGACCAAGGCGAGGTTCTCGAGCAACGTCTCCGATCCGGTGGCGGACCTGCTGACGCGGATCCGCAACGCCAACCTGGCGTACAAGGACGACCTGGCGGTGCCGGTGTCGAAGCAGAGCGAGGCGCTGCTGAAGATCCTCGCGACCGAGGGCTTCATCGACGGCTACGACCGCGAGGGCGAGGGGATCGAGCAAGCGTTCCGGGTCCGGTTGAAGTACGGCAAGGGGCGCCAGCGCACGATCACCGGGATCAAGCGCATCTCCACCCCCGGGCGGCGGATCTACCGGGGTCGCAACGATCTGCCCCGCGTGTTGGGCGGGCTCGGGGTGGCCATCGTGTCCACCTCGCAGGGCGTCATGACGGATCGTGACGCCTCGCGCAAGGGCATCGGCGGCGAGATCGTCGCCCACGTGTGGTGAGTGAGGGAACGAGCGGATGAGTCGGATCGGGAAGCAGCCCGTCGAGATCCCCAGCGGGGTCGAGGTGTCGGTGGGCCAGGACAACGTCGTGACCGTGAAGGGGCCGCGTGGCTCCCTCACTCAGACGATGCATGCCGACATGCGCATCGTGGTCGAGGGCGCCGAGGTCCGCGTGGAGCGCCCGGACGACGAGGGCTTCCACCGGAGCCTGCACGGTCTGACGCGGTCGCTCGTCGCGAACATGGTCACGGGCGTCACCGCCGGCTACGAGAAGCAGCTGCAGATCGTGGGCGTCGGCTACCGCGCCGCGATGAAGGGCAAGGACCTGGAGGTCCAGGCGGGCTACTCGCACCCGGTGCTGGTCGCGGTGCCCGAGGGCATCGAGTTCGAGGTCCCGCAGCCCACCCAGATCGTGGTGCGCGGCAACGACAAGCAGGCGGTCGGCGAGATCGCCGCGAAGATCCGGAAGATCCGCAAGCCCGAGCCCTACAAGGGCAAGGGCATCCGGTACGAGGGGGAGTACGTGCGCAAGAAGGCCGGCAAGGCCGCGAAGGGTGCGGTGGTCTGATGGCCGCCAACACGAAGAACGAAGCGCGCATCCGTCGGCACGCCCGGGTCCGCAAGAAGGTCTCGGGCAGCGCCCAGCGGCCGCGGCTGGCCGTGTTCCGCTCGAACCGGCACATCTACGTGCAGCTGGTGGACGACCGGGCGGCCACGACCATCGCGCAGGCCTCGGACCGCGAGGTCAAGGCCGAGGGCAAGACGGCCCGGGCGAAAGCGGTCGGCGAGCTGATCGCGAGTCGCGCCAAGGACGCCGGGGTGGAGCGCGCGGTGTTCGACCGCGGCGGCCGGCTCTACCACGGCCGTGTGGCCGCCCTCGCCGAGGGCGCCCGCGAGGGAGGACTGCAGATCTGACATGAGGCGATACGACGCGAACGCGCAGGACAAGAGCCCGTACGAAGAGCGGGTCATCTCGATCAACCGGGTGGCGAAGGTGGTCAAGGGTGGCCGCCGCTTCTCGTTCGCCGCGCTGGTGGTCGTCGGTGACGGCGCGGGCCGCGTCGGCGTCGGCTACGGCAAGGCCAAGGAGGTGCCCTCGGCCATCGCCAAGGGCGTCGAGGAGGCTCGCAAGAAGATGTTCGAGGTCCCGATGATGGGCACCACGATCCCGCACGAGGTGATCGGCGAGGCCGGGGCGGGCGTGGTCCTGCTGAAGCCGGCCGCGCCCGGGACCGGCGTCATCGCCGGCGGACCGGTGCGTGCGCTGGTCGAGTGCGCCGGCATCAAGGACATCTTGTCCAAGTCCATGGGCTCGGCGAACCAGATCAACATCCTGAAGGCCGCGGTGCAGGGCCTGAAGGACCTCCGCAAGCCCGCGGATGTCGCGCTCCTGCGAGGCCGTGACGTCCACGAGGTGGCTCCCAAGCCCATGCTCGAGGCGGTCGCCGCCGCCGACGCCCGCCTGCAGGCCAAGCGCACGGCCGCGCTCGAAGAGGTCTACAGCGAGGGCGACGCCACGCCGCGTGGGCGCCAGCCGGGCGGCCGTCCGGAGGTGGGCGACGGTGACCCAACTCAAGGTCACCCAGCGCCGCAGCGTGATCGACCGTCCCCGGGACCAGAAGGACACGATCCGCCGCCTGGGGCTGCACCGCATCAACGACACCGTCGTGAAGGAGGACCGGCCCGAGATCCGCGGCATGATCTCGAAGGTCGCGCACCTCGTGGACGTGGAAGAGGTCGAGTCCTGATGAAGCTCCATCACCTGCGCCCCGCCGAGGGCGCGAAGAAGGAACGCAAACGGGTCGGCCGTGGCCGCGCCGGCGTCCGGGGCAAGACCGCCGGACGCGGAACGAAGGGCACGGGCGCGCGCAAGAACGTCCCCGTGGGCTTCGAGGGCGGCCAGATGCCCCTGCAGCGCCGCGTGCCGAAGCTCAAGGGGTTCACGAACGTCAACCGCGTCGAGTACGCGGTGGTGAACGTGGAGGTCCTGGCCACGTACTACGCCGACGGCGAGGTCACCCCCGAGGCGCTTGTACGAACACGGGCTCGTCCACAAGGGCATGCCCGTCAAGGTCCTGGCCCGCGGCGACATCGATCACGCCCTGGTGGTGAAGGCCCACGCCTTCTCGCAGGCCGCCAAGGCGAAGATCGAGCAGGCCGGGGGCCGCGCCGAGGTTCTCGGCTGAGCCGGGGTACCATTACTCCACCGTGCTGAAGGCGTTCCTCAACGCGTTCCGGGTTCCGGATCTTCGCAACAAGATCCTGTTCACCCTGTTCATCATCGCCGTGTACCGGTTCGGCTGCCACGTCCCGGTGCCGGTGATCGACTTCGCTGGGCTCCAGCGCGAGGTCGACGCCCAGGGTGCCGGCGGGATCATCGCCTTCATGAACCTGTTCTCGGGCGGCGGCCTGTCCCGCATGGCGGTGTTCGGACTCGGCATCATGCCCTACATCACCTCGTCGATCATCATGCAGCTGCTGCAGGTCGTGATCCCCAAGCTGCAGGCGCTGCAGGATCAGGGCGAGGCCGGCGTCAAGAAGATCAACCAGTACACGCGCTATGTGACCGTGGTGCTGGCGCTCCTGCAGTCCACCGGACTGGTGTTCCTGTTCCACTCCGGCGGCGCGGGGGTCTCGGACATCTTCCCGCCGGGGACGTTCACCGCGCCCAACGTGCTGCTGATCGTGCTGACCCTCACGGCGGGGACCGCGCTGATCATGTGGATGGGCGAGCAGATCACCCAGCGGGGCGTGGGCAACGGCATGTCGATCATGATCTTCACCAGCGTGATCTCGGCGCTGCCGGCCGAGGGCAACTCGATCCTGCAGTCGGGTGGAACCGCCAAGTTCATCTTCATCCTGATCCTGGGCCTGGGCATCATCGTGGCGGTCGTGTTCATGGACCAGGGGCAGCGCCGGATCCCGATCCAGTACGCGAAACGGGTGGTGGGCCGGAAGATGACCGGGGGGACCAGCACCTACCTGCCGCTGAAGGTGAACCAGGCGGGTGTGATCCCGATCATCTTCGCCACGTCGGTGCTGTACTTCCCGACGCTCTTGGCCAGCGTGTACCACGCCCCGTGGTTCCTGAACCTGGTGAACAACCAGCTCACCAGCGCCCGCAGCCCGATCTACATGATCGTGTTGGCGCTGCTGATCATCTTCTTCGCCTACTTCTACACGGCGATCCAGTTCGACCCGGTCCGCACCGCCGATCAGATCCGCAAGCAGGGTGGATTCATCCCGGGCATCCGCCCCGGACCGCCCACGGCCACCTACCTGAACGACATCCTGGTGCGGATCACCTTGCCGGGCTCGATGTTCCTGGCCGCGATCGCGCTGGTCCCGTCGATCGTCCTGGCGTACTGGTCCTTCAACCGGTTCCCGTTCGGGGGCACCTCGGTCCTGATCGCGGTCGGCGTGGCGCTGGAGACGATGAAGCAGATCGAATCCCAGCTGCTGATGCGCCACTACGAGGGCTTCCTGAAATAGCCATGCGGCTCGTGCTGCTCGGCCCCCCGGGTGCGGGGAAGGGAACCCAGGCCGTCAAGCTCATCGAGCGCTTCGACATCCCGCAGATCTCCACGGGCGACATCCTGCGTCAGCACGTCCAGGACGGCACGGTGCTGGGGATCAGGGCGCGCGCCTACATGGACCGCGGGCGAGTACGTGCCCGACGATGTCGTGGTGCAGATGGTCATGGAGCGCCTGGGCGAGCCCGACGCCGAGAAGGGGTTCATCCTGGACGGCTTCCCCCGGACCGTGCCGCAGGCCCAGGCGCTGGACGCCGCCCTCGCGGGAGCCGGTCGCCCGCTCTCGGGCGTCCTGACCTTCCGCATCCCCGACGACCTGGCCGTCCGGCGCCTCACGAGCCGGTGGACCTGCCCCGAGTGCGGCCGGACCTACAACATGGAGTTCAAGCCGCCCGCGAACGATTCGGTCTGCGACCTGGACGGCCGCGAGCTGGAGCGTCGGGCCGACGACGACGACCTGACCGTCCGCCGGCGCCTCGCCGTCTACCACGAGCAGTCCGAGCCGCTCGAGCTCTTCTATTGGGAGCGGGGTCTGTTGCGCGAGGTCGACGCCGATGTCGCGGAGGCCGAGGTCACCGATCGCATGATGGACGGGCTGGAGGGGTCGGGATGATCATCCGGAAGTCGCGCGAGGAGCTCGACAAGATGCGCCGGTCCGGGCGCATCCTGGCCCAGACGATCGACCGGGTGCTGGAGCGGGTCGCCCCGGGCGTCTCCACAGAGGCGCTGGACGGGATCGCCGAGGACGCGATCCGGGCCGAGGACGCCGTGCCCTCCTTCCTGGGCTACAAGGGCTTCACGAAGTCGATCTGCGCCTCGATCAACGACGAGATCGTCCACGGGATCCCCTCACCCACGCGCACCCTCCATGAGGGCGACCTGCTGTCACTCGACTTCGGGGCGATCTGGGAGGGGTTCCACGCCGACTCCGCGGTGACGGTCTTCGTGGGGGGACAGGCCCCCTCCGAGGATGCCGCGCGGCTGGTGAAGACCACCGAGGCGTGCCTGGACGCGGCGATCGGGGTGATCCAGCCCGGCGGCCGGCTGTCGGACATCGGCCACGCGATCGAGTCGCTGGCCCAGGAGGCGGGCTGGGGATCGTGCGTGAGTACGGGGGGCACGGGATCGGCCGCGCCATGCACGAGGATCCGTTCATCCAGAACTGGGGCGCTCCCGGCCGAGGGCCGGATCTGCGCCCGGGCCTGGTGCTGGCGGTGGAGCCCATGCTCACCCTCGGGAGGGACGAGACCCGCGTCCTGGCGGACGGATGGACCGTCGTGACCGCCGACGGGTCGCTCGCGGCCCACTTCGAGCACACGATCGCCGTCACCGAGGACGGGCCCGAGATCCTGACCGCCAGGCGCTGATCCGGCGCTTCGTGGACGGAGTTCGTGGGCTGCCCGTATACTGACCTTTCGCCCCATCCGGGGGCCGTTCGCAGTGTGCGCACCCGGATCGGGGGAGGATCCGTTCGAAGGAATCCGCTGGAGCGTGCCGAAGAAAGACGCTATCGAAGTCGAGGGGACGGTCATCGAGCCGTTGCCCAACGCCATGTTCCGGGTGGAGCTGGAGAACGGACACAAGGTATTGGCCCATATCTCGGGGAAGATGCGGATGCACTACATCCGGATCCTTCCCGGTGACCGGGTCCTGGTGGAGCTGTCGCCGTACGACCTCACCCGAGGCCGTGTGGTGTACCGGTACAAGTAGGAGCGGACGATGAAGGTGCGGCCCTCGGTGAAGCGGATCTGCGACAAGTGTCGTGTGATCCGCCGGCGTGGCCGGATCCTGGTGATCTGCTCGAACCCGCGGCACAAGCAGCGGCAGGGATAAGGAGCGCAGAGTGGCTCGTATCGCAGGCGTCGACCTCCCCCGCGACAAGCGGCTCGACATCGCGCTGACCTACATCTACGGCGTGGGCACCACCCGCGCCCATCAGATCGTGGACGGTGCGGTCGTCGACGGCGGCACCAAGGTCCGCGACCTGTCCGAGGACGAGGTCCTCCGGATCCGTGCGTTCATCGATCAGAACGTCAAGGTCGAGGGAGACCTCCGCCGTGAGGTCGCGCAGGACATCAAGCGCAAGATCGAGATCGGCTGCTACCAGGGCATCCGCCACCGCCGCAGCTTGCCGGTCCGCGGTCAGCGCACGCACACGAACGCGCGCACCCGCAAGGGCCCGAAGAAAGCCATCGCCGGCAAGAAGAAGGCGCTCAAGAAGAAGTAGGAGACCATGGCGAAGCCCAAGGCCAAGAAGACCAAACGTCGCGAGAAGAAGAACGTCGTCCACGGACAGGCGCACATCAAGTCGACGTTCAACAACACCATCGTCACGATCACCGACCTGCAGGGCAACACGCTCAGCTGGGCCAGCGCGGGCAACGTGGGCTTCAAGGGTTCGCGGAAGTCCACCCCGTTCGCCGCGCAGCTGGCCGCCGAGGCCGCCGCACGCCGCGCGCAGGAGCACGGTCTGCAGCGGGTGGACGTGTACGTCAAGGGCCCCGGCTCCGGCCGGGAGACCGCCATCCGTTCGCTGGCCGCCTCCGGACTCGAGATCGCCGGCATCAACGACGTGACGCCGGTGCCGCACAACGGCTGCCGGCCTCGCAAGCGCCGCCGCGTCTAGCGCGCAGCGGCACCCCGTCGCCCCATCGGGCGTTCGGGCGAAACGAAGAGGTGGGGTAGGAGTGGATGATCCCCCGCCGAAGGAGGGAAGCACGTGTTCATCGTCGCCAGGCCTCAGATCGCTGAGGACGTGGTCTCGACCAACCGCTCGAAGTTCACGATCGAGCCGCTCGAGCCCGGATTCGGCTACACCGTCGGGAACTCGCTGCGTCGCACGCTGCTGTCGTCGATCCCCGGCGCGGCCATCTCGTCGGTGCGCATCGACGGCGTGCTGCACGAGTTCTCGACGATCCCGAAGGTCACCGAGGACGTCACCGACATCATCCTGAACCTGAAGGAGCTGGTGGTGCGCTCCGAGCTCGAGGAGCCCACCACCGTGTACCTGAAGGCCAAGGGACCGGCGGAGGTCACCGCCGGCGACATCGCGCCGCCCGCCGGTGTCGAGATCCTGAACCCCGAGCTGCACATCGCCACGCTGGGCAACGGCGCGTCGCTGGAGATGGAGATGACGGTGGAGCGCGGCGTCGGCTACCGCATGGCCGACAAGAACAAGAAGCCGCGCGACCCGATCGGCGTGATCCCGGTCGACTCGATCTTCTCGCCGGTGCGCAAGGTCAGCTACGCGGTCGAGAACACCCGTGTCGAGCAGATGACCGACCGCGACCGGCTGATCCTGGACGTCGAGACCGATGGCTCGGTGACGCCGCGCGAGGCCGTGGCCACCGCCGGCGGCACGCTGCTGGAGCTCGTGAGCTGTTCGGAGAGCTCGCCGAGGCCGCAAGCGTCACGGTCGGTCCCGCCGAGGACGACGAGGTCCCCGGCGACTACGCGATCACGATCGAGGAGCTCAACCTGTCGGTCCGTTCGTACAACTGCCTCAAGCGCGAGGGCATCAACGCGGTCGGCGACCTGGTGCAGAAGAGCGAGTCCGAGCTGATGGACATCCGCAACTTCGGGCAGAAGTCGATCGACGAGGTGAAGGCCAAGCTCGAGGAGCTCGGTCTCGGACTGCGGGAGGAGTAATCGGTGCCGAAACCCAAGAAGGGGCCACGGCTCGGCTCCAGTCCCAGCCATCAGCGGCTGCTGCTGTCCACGCTGGCCTCCCAGCTGTTCATCCATGAGTCCATCGAGACGACCGAGGCGAAGGCCAAGGCCTTGCGCCCGTACGCGGAGAAGCTGATCACCAACGCCAAGCGGGGCGACCTCGCCGCGCGTCGCGAGGTGCTCAAGGACATCCCGGACCGCGATGTGGTGGCACACCTGTTCCACGACATCGGGCCGCGGTTCGAGGATCGCACCGGTGGGTACACGCGGATCCTGAAGCTCGGGCCGCGCAAGGGCGACGCGGCGCCGATGGCTCGGATCGAACTGGTCGAGCGGGGCTAGACCCCACGGCGCCAGGACGATCCGGCTGCTCCTGGCCTACGACGGGACCGGGTTCCGGGGGTGGGCCAGGCAGCGCGATCCGTCGATCCGCACCGTCGAGGGCGTGCTGACCCAGGTGCTCACCTCCGTGCTGGGCGAGCGTGTCAAGCTGTCCGTCGCAGGTCGGACGGACGCCGGCGTGCACGCTCGAGGCCAGGTCGCCTCGTTCGACGACGAGCCAGTCAGGTCGCCCTGCGAGCGCCTCCGAAACGCCGATCAACGGCCGGCTGGGACCCGAGGTCGTCGGCGCTGTGCGTCCTGAGGTGCCGGCGGGGTTCGACGCGCGGTTCTCGGCGAGCGCTCGCGTGTACCGGTATCGGATCAACATCGGTCCGGTGCCCGATCCGTTCAGGCGCGGTTCGTGTGGCACCGGCCTTCGGACCTGCGACCTGGTGGCGATGCGGGCCGCCGGCGCCCTGATGGGGTAACATGACTTCACGTCGTTCTGCCGGCACCCTGGCTCCGGCAAGCCCACCGTGCGCCGGTTGCAGCGCGTGGCCATCTCGAAGCACGACGGTCGCCTGGAGCTCGGCTTCCGCGCCAACGCGTTCCTGCATCAGATGGTGCGATCGCTCACGGGCACGCTCGTCGCGGTGGGGGAGGGCAAGCTCGATCCGGCCGCGATCCCGGCGATCCTGCGCGCGAAGGATCGCTCGGAATCCCCGGGCACCTGCGCACCCGCACACGGCCTCACGCTCGAACGGGTCGTGTACGGCGCCTCGGCTTTGACGGGGCCGCGCTGGCGCGGGTAGTCTGATGCGTCGGCCGGGGTCCCTGGCCGATATCCCACGTATGGAAGACCCACACCTTTGAAGACCTACTCTCCGAAGCCTGAGCACATCGAACGCCGCTGGTACGTCGTCGACGCCAGCGACAAGGTGCTGGGGCGCCTCGCGTCGGAGGTCGCCGCGCTGCTCCGCGGCAAGCACAAGCCCATCTTCGCTCCCCACATGGACACCGGCGACCACGTGATCGTCATCAACGCTGACAAGGTGACCGTGACCGGTGGCAAGGAGTTCAAGAAGGTCGCCTATCGCCACTCGGGCTACCCGGGCGGGATCACCGGCGTCACGCTACGACGAACTGCTCGAGCACGAGCCGGTGTTCGCGATCGAGAAGGCCGTCAGGGGCATGCTGCCGAAGAACCGGCTGGGCCGCGTCATGGTCAACAAGCTGCATGTGGTGGCCGGCCCGGACCACCCGCACGCGGCGCAGCAGCCCGTCGACTACACGCTGGGCGAACCGCCCATGTGGGAGGGCCTGCCCGAGCCCACGGTGCACGAGTTGAAGACCAGGCATCTCACCGAGGAGGAGCCCGCCGAGAAGACGAAGACCACCCCGGCGACCCGAAGGCCACCGTCCAAGCCGGCCGCGAAGAAGTCCACCGCCAAGGAAGTCGACGGCGAAGAAGACCACGGCCGCAAGAAGCCGACCGCCAAGAAGACGACGGCCAAGAAGTCGACCACCGCCAAGAAGTCGACCACCGCCCGAAGAAGACGGCCGCGGCGAAGCCAAGCCGAAGCCGAGAAGACCGACCGAGGAGTAAGTTCGTGGCCGTGACCCCCGCAACGATCATCACCGGACGCCGCAAGGAAGCGGTCGCTCGGGTGCGCCTGACCCCCGGGACCGGGTGAGTTCGCAGATCAACGGCCGCGCCCTCGAGGAGTACCTCCCGACGCGCGTGCACCGCATGGTGGCGCAGGCGCCCCTGCGCCTGGTGGGTCGGGAGAAGGATTACGACATCGTCGTCACCATCAAGGGGGGCGGCGATCAGCGGCCAGGCCGGCGCCATCCGACTGGGGATCGCTCGGGCCCTCATCGAGATCGAGCCCGAGCTTCGGGTCAGCTCAAGGCCGAGGGATTCCTCACCCGCGATGCTCGTGAGAAGGAACGTCGCAAGTACGGCCTGAAGAAGGCCCGCAAGGCGCCGCAGTACTCGAAGCGCTGATCCTCACGCTCGAGGCGCTGCGTCCTCGGCGTCGCGTCGTCGGGAACTCGGTCCGGTCCACGTCCTCGGCGACGGCGAACGCGCCGGCCCGCACGGCGTCCACGATCGCCCTCGCGCGGGCTTCTCGCTCGGCGGGAACCCACAGGTAGGTGGGTCCCATCCGGTAGGGACCCTCGGACTCGCCCTTCACCATCACCGGGATGCCCTCGGTCTCCAGCCGCCCCTTCATCAGCAGGCCGTCGGTCGTGTCGGCGCTCGCGTAGATCTGCACCAGTCCGTCTCACTCATGGACCTATGTTCGCACGCCGCTCGCCCGAACGTTCATCCGTGGCACGGCGGTCGTGGACGGGCAGATCAGCCCTCCGTCCGATGTGCGGGTACGTCACCCGTGGAGTAGCCTTCCCGGCTGATGGGACGCTTGTTCGGGACCGACGGCGTCCGAGGCCTCGCAGGCGTCCGAGCTCACGGAGGACCTGGCTTTCGGGCTGGGCGGGCCGCCGTGGTCGTCCTGGGCCGCCACGGCGAGGGGCATCCCACCTTCGTGGTGGGACGAGACCCCCGAGCCTCCGGGTGAATGGCTGGAGGACGCGCTGGTGGAAGGGATCCGCACCGCCGGAGGGGACGCGGTCATCGCCGGGATCGAGCCGACGCCCGCGATCGCGTTCTGACGGTGGACTCGGACGCTTCCTCCGGCGTCGTGATCTCCGCCTCGCACAACCCTCCTGAGTACAACGGCATCAAGTTCTTCGAGGCGCGCGGGATGAAGCTGGCCGACGAGATCGAGGACGAGATCGAGGCGTTCCTCGGCGACCCCGATCTCCAGGCAACGCTGGCCGAGTCGGGACCGACCCACACGATCGGGGACGGCGCGAGCGCTACCTGGCTCACCTGCTGTATGCGGCCGAGGCTCGCTGGACGGCATGACGGTCGTCGTCGACTGTGCCAACGGTGCGGCGTCCGACCTGGCTCCCGAGCTCCTCCGTCGCTTGGGCGCGACGGTGCACGCGATCCACGCCGAGCCCGACGGCAAGAACATCAACGATGCGTGCGGGGCCCTGTACCCCGAGGTGGTGGCGAACGAGGTGGTTCGGTCGGGGGCCGACGCCGGGCATCTCCCACGACGGCGACGCCGACCGCGCCCTGTTCGCCGACGCCCGAGGGGCGATCGTCGACGGCGACCAGGTGCTGGCCGCCACGTGCGACCGCGATGAAGGCGTCGGCGCCCTGGCCGGGAACACCGTCGTCACGACCGTCATGGCCAACCTCGGCTTCCACCACGCGATGCGCGAGGCGGGGATCGACGTCGTCTCGTCCAAGGTGGGGGACCGCTACGTGCTCGAGGACATGCTCCGCACCGGGGCGATGCTCGGAGGAGAGCAGTCGGGTCACGTGATCTTCCGGGAGCAGGCGACCACCGGCGATGGGCTGCTCACGGCGGTGCGGTTCCTGTCGCTTGCGGCCGTACGCGGCGTCACGGTCGAGGAGCTGGCGTCGGTGATGCGCCGGTACCCGCAAGCGCCTGATCAACGTCGACGTGCCGGGATCGCGATGCGCTCGCGGATGCCGACGACGGTCTGGGAGGCCGTCGCGCCGTCGAGGCGGCCCTCGGCGATGGAGGGCCGCGTGCTGGTTCGCGCGTCCGGGACCGAGCCGCTCGTCCGGGTCATGGTGGAGGCGGAGACCGAGGATCTGGCCAGCGAACACGCCGAATCGATCGCGACGTGGTTCGCGCCGTGGCGTGGTGACGTCCGCGGCTGCGGGTTGCCGCCTGATGTGCGGCATCGTCGGCTACGTCGGACCGACGACGCGGCACTTCCGATCATCATCGAAGGTCTGCGATCGACTCGAGTACCGCGGGTACGACTCCGCGGGCGTCGCCGTGGGGCGGTGACGGCCTCACGCGTCGTCAAGCGAGCCGGGCAAGCTCTCCGACCTCGAGACGGCGCTCGCGAGCCGAAGGAGCGCCCGCCGGGTCCGTCGGGCATGGGCCACACGCGGTGGGCGACCCACGGCGCGCCGACCGACCGCAACGCTCACCCCCACCTGGACTGCCACGGCGCGATCGCCGTGATCCACAACGGCATCATCGAGAACTTCCAAGCCCTGCGCGCGCGGCTCGAGAAGGACGGGCACGTGCTGGCCTCGGAGACCGACACGGAGTGCGTGGCCCACCTGATCGAGGAGAAGCTGCGCGAGGACCCGGCACCTCGTTGGCGGACGCCGTCCGTGCCGCCGTCGGCGACCTGGAGGGCGCGTACTCGCTGGTCGTGCTGCTCGGCTCGATGAGCCGGACGTCCTGATCGGCGTGAAGGTGTCCTCTCCGCTGGTGGTCGGCCTGGGCGAGGGAGAGAACGCTCTTGGCCTCGGACATCCCCGCCGTCCTGGATCGCACCCGACACGGTGATCCCCGTCGAGGAGGGCAAGATCGTCGAGGTCCGGCCGGGACGGCGCCGCCTTCACGGACCTCGACGGCAGTCGATGTCAGCCGTCGAGCGATCACGGTGGACTGGGACGTGACGCAGGCGCAGAAGGGCGGGTACGACACCTTCATGCGCAAGGAGATCGACGAACAGCCCGACGCGATCCGCGACACCCTGGTCGGCCGGGTGGTCGCCGACCGGCTGACGCTCGACGAGCTGCACATCAGCGACGACGTCCTGCGGCAGGTCAACAAGGTGTTCGTGGTGGCCTGCGGCACGGCGTTCCACTCCGGGCTGGTGGCGAAGTACGCGATCGAGCACTGGACGCGCCTGCCGGTGGAGATCGAGATCGCGCGCGAGTTCCGCTACCGGGACCCGGTGCTGGGTCCGGACACGCTGACGCTGGCCGTGTCAGCCAATCGGGCGAGACGATCGACACGTTGGAGGCCGCTCGCCACGCGCGGCGCCAGGGATCGCAGGTCATCGCCGTGACGAACACCGTGGGTTCGTCGCTGGCTCGCGAGGCCGAGGGCGTGCTGTACACGCACGCGGGACCCGAGATCTGCGTGGCCGCCACCAAGACGTTCGCGACGCAGATGGTGTCGCAGTACCTGGTCGCGCTGTACCTGGCGCAGGTCCGCGGCTCGATGTTCCCCGAGGAGATCGCCGAGATCCTGGCGCGCATGGACGAGCTGCCGGAGCAGGTGGAGCAGGGCGATCGCCCTCGACGGTCGGTGTCGGGAGTTGGCCGAACGGTATCGAGGATGCGCCAACCGTGCTGTTCATCGGGCGTCACACGGGGTACCCGGCCGCGCTGGAGGGCGCGCTCAAGCTCAAGGAGACTCAGCTACATCCACGCGGAGGGCTTCCCCGCCGGAGAGCTCAAGCACGGCGCGATCGCGCTGATCGAAGACGGGGTGCCGGTCGTCGCGGTGGCGACCCAGTGCCACGTCTACCCGAAGATGCTGTCGAACATCCAGGAGGTGCGCGCGCGCGGTGCGGTGGTGATCGCGGTCGCCACCGAGGGCGATACGCAGATCGGCGGACTTCGCCGACCACGTGCTGGAGGTGCCCGAGACCCCGGAGCTCCTCTCGCCGGTGGTGGTCACCGTGCCCCTGCAGCTGCTTCGCGTATCACGTCGCGACGCTTCGCGGCTGCGACGTCGACCAGCCCCGGAACCTCGCCAAGAGCGTCACGGTCGAGTAGGGCGTCGCGGCAGCCCGGCTGCGCTCCGTAAGCCTTGGGGCGTGGAGATCGTCGGGCTCGGCGTCGACATCTGCGAGATCGCCCGCATGGAGCGCGCGCTCGCACGGCACCCCACGATGCGCGAGCGGGTGTTCACGCCGAGGAGATCGCCTACTGCGACGGCAAGGCTCGCCCGGCCGAGTCCTTCGCGGGCCGGTTCGCGGCGCGGGAGGCCACGATCAAGGCGTTCGGCGGCTACCGGGGCAAGGGCTGGCAGGACATCAGCGTCGCGCGCCACCCCAGCGGGGCACCCATCGATCGAGCTGACGCGGCAACGCGAAGCGCCGAGCCGACGCTCTCGGGATCACGCGGGTGATGATCACGTTCACCCACGAGAAGACCAACGCCGTGGCCGTTCGCCATCGCGGTGGCGAGAGACTGAGTGCGTGAAGCCGGTCCTCGTCCCCGCAGCAGGCCGTGGAACTCGACCGAGCGACGCAGGCCGCGGGCGTACCGGCCGAGCGTCTGATGGAGCGCGCCGGACGGTCGGTGGCGCAGGCCGCGGTCGATCTGTGTGGTGGCGTGTACGGCCGTCGCGCCGTGGTGGTGTGCGGCAAGGGGAACAACGGTGGTGACGGGTTCGTCGCCGCCCGGCATCTGGCTCGGTGGGGCATGCGCCGTCGCGTCGTGGAGTGGTCGAGGTCTCGACGATCTCCGCGAGCCCGCCGCCACGAACGCCGAGCGGATGCCGCGGAGACCCAGGTGCGCGTCCGCCCGTTCTCGCCCTCGGGTCTCGCTCGGGAACTCGCCCGCGCCGACGTCGCGATCGACGCGATCTTCGGGACCGGGTTCCGCGGCGTGCCCGAGGACGAGTGGGCCGCCGCGATCGAGATCGCTGAACGCCGGCGAACGCGCCGGTGGTCGCGGTCGACATCCCGTCGGGCGTCGACGGGGCCACCGGCGCGGTCGACGGCGACGCCGTCTGGGCCGATCTGACGGTCACGTTCGGAGCGGCCAAGGTCGGCGTGATGCTGCTGCCCGGCGCCGAACGCGCGGGCACGGTGCGGGTCGTCGACATCGGCTTCCCGCCGGAGTTGGTCGTGGCCGACACCTTCATCATCGAGCCCGCGGATGTCGGCGCGCACGTGCCTCATCGTTCGGCGGACACCCACAAGCGAGCCTCGGGGGTGCTCGTGGTGGTGGCGGGATCCCGCGAGATGACCGGGGCGCCGTGCGTTGATCGCCGAGGCCGCCGCGCGCATGGGAGCCGGCCTCGTCATCGTCGCCGTCCCCGAGCGTCCATCCTGCCGGTGGTGCAAGCCCGACATGACCGAGGCGGCGTTCCTGCCGCTCCCCGAGACCGACGAGGGGACGGTCGCCGCCGAGGCGACTCTGGAGCCGGTGCTGGCAGCGTTGGAGCGAGCGCATGCGCTCGCGTCGGTCCCGGGCTCACGCGCAGCGAGGAGACGGCCGGCGTTCGTCCGTGAGCTCGTGCGAGCGAGCCCGGTGCCGGTGGTCGTGGATGCGGACGGCCTCAACGCCTTCGCGGCACGGGCCGCCGAGCTCGCCGATCGCAAGGCCGACGCGGTGATCACCCCGCACGAAGGGGAGTTCGGACGGCTCACCGGTGTGTCGGCCCACGACCTGGACGCCGACCGCTTCGGCACGCGCGATCGCTCGCCGCCGACTCAGCGACGCGGTGACGTTGCTCAAGGGCAGCCGGACCCTGATCGTGGAACCGCGGCGGGAGCGCGCGGATCAACCTCACCGGGCAGCCCGGTGCTGGCCACCGCCGGTTCGGGCGACGTGCTCACGGGCGTGATCGGCGGGCTGCTGGCGCGCGGCCTCGATCCGTTCGACGCCGCCTCGGCCGGCGCCTACCTCCACGGCGAGGCCGGCCTGCTCGCCGGGCGGAGCACCGGCGAAGGCACCCTGGCCGGCGACGTCGTCGGTCGGATCCCCGAGGCGGTCGAGCGATGCGAGGGGCGGAGTGAGCCGTCGGTTCCGCCCGACGTGGGTCGAGGTCGACCTCGAGGCGATCCGCCACAACGTTCGGCCCTGAGCCCCCGGACGCCGAGCTGATGGCCGTCGTGAAGGCCGACGCGTACGGACACGGCGCCGCCGCGGTGGCCGAGCGGCCTGGACGCCGGGGCCGCGTGGCTCGGCGTCGCCCTGGTCGAGGAGGGTCTGCGTCCTGCGGGAGGCCGGCATCGACGCGCCGATCCTGGTGCTGTCGGAGTTCCCGCCGGGAGCCGAACGCGACGCCTTGGCCGGCCGCACTGACGCCGTCGCTGTACACGCGAGCCAGGACTGGAGCGGCTCCAGCGGCCGCCGGCCGCGGCACGGCGATCGACGTCCACGTGAAGGTCGACACGGGGATGCATCGCGTCGGGGTGTGGCCCGCCCGCAGGAGCACGGCGGCGTTCGTGCGTCGAGTGATCGCGGCGCGGGTTCGACCTGGACGGGCTGTGGACGCATCTTCGCTCGATCCGAGGAAGACGCCGACACGACGAAGGATCAGCTCGACCGACGTTCCTGACGACGGTCGAGGCGGTTCGGGCGGCCGGGCATCAACCCGCTCATGCTCCACGCCGCGAACACCGCGGGCACGATCCTGTATCCGGAGGCCCGGCTCGACCTGGTCCGCGTCGGCATCGGGATCTACGGCATCGAACCCGCGTCCCGGGGTGGGGGCGGACCTTCGGGCTGCGACCGGCGCTCAGCTGGCGCTCGATCGTCACGATGGTGAAGCGTCTGCCTGCGGGCGAGCGGACATCGCTACGGGCACCGGTACGACCTGGAGCGCGACGCGTGGGTCGCCACCGTGCCGGTGGGCTACGCGGACGGGTACCCTCGGCCGCTGTCCTCGCGAGCCGACGTCCTGATCGGGGGACGACGCTGCCGGGTGGCGGGGAGCGTGACGATGGACCAGTTGATGGTCGACTGCGGTGACCTGCCGTCGCCGGCGGGCGATCCGGTCGTGCTCCTGGGATCGCAGGGCGATGACGCCATCATCGGCGCACGAACTCGGCGCATCGTGCGGGCACGATCGCCTACGAGATCGTGACGCGGATCGGTGCGCGCGTGCCCAGGAGGTCGTGGGATGAGTCGCAGGCGGACCGCCGATCGGCGCGGGGATCGCGGCCGGCGCGGTCGCCGGCGGGCGCGGTGAGCCGCACCGTGATGCGCCGCCGCACACGAGCACCACCTGGACGCCGATCTGTGGGATCTGCCGCCCGAGGATCTCGGTCTCGTCGAGTCCTTCGACGGCACCCAGATCGCGGTGCGCGCGGCCGGTCCCGCCGATGCCCCGGTCCTGTTCGTCCACGGGTTCAGCCTGGACATGACGATCTGGCACGAGCAGTGGGTGGATCTGTCGGCCGACTTCCGGTGCGTCCTGATGGATCAGCGAGGTCACGGCCGCAGCGGTCCGCCCGCGCACGGCGACCTGTCCCTGCGGGCGATGGGCCGCGACGTCGCCGCCGTGATCGAGCGGTCGCTCCGGATCACCCGTCGTCGGCGTGGGTCACAGCCTGGGGGGCATGGCGGCGATCGCGATGGCCGAACAACGGCCCGAGCTGTTCGGACGTCGGGTGCCCGGCCTCGTCCTGGTCGGAACCTCGTCGGCGGATCTGCTCCGGGGCGCCATGGGATCGGTGACCGAGCTGCTGCGTCCGCGCCTGGGCACGTTCGCTACGGCGGCCCAGCGGGTCGACCGCGTCCGCAAGGCCGTCCTGGCGAGCCCCGGCGACGTACGCGGCGCCGTGGTCCGGCTCACCCAGTTCGGGCCCGACGCCCCCACGCTCTGGTCGATCACGTCGTGCGGCTCACCGAGCGCGCGACCTCGGAGGTGTGGACCGACGGCCTCGTCGAGCTGATGGAGATCGATCTGCGCTACGCGTTGCCTCGCGTGAACGTGCCGGCCCTGGTGGTGGTCGGCGAGCACGACCGTGTCACGCCGCCGGCCGCGGCGATGGAGCTGGCGGGCGAGCTGCCGGACGCACGACTGGTGGTGATCGAGGGCGCCGGCCACATGCCGATGTTGGAGCGACCGGTGGAGCTGGATCGGGAGATCCGGTCGTTCGCGCTGCAGGTCTTCGGGCTGGAGGCCCGCATCGGCGGCGGCGCGCGAAGCGCGCCGCCGCGGAGGAGGCAGGATGACCCGGACGCTCGACCAGGTCGCGGCCGAGGCCGCGACCTGCACGAAGTGCCGCCTCGCGCAGGGCCGCACCCAGGTGGTGTTCGGGGTCGGCGACCCCGATGCCGACCTGCTGTTCATCGGGGAGGGGCCCGGGTTCCACGAGGACAAGCAGGGAGAGCCGTTCGTGGGTGCCGCCGGGCAGCTGCTCACACGCATGCTGGGCGAGATCGGCCTGACCCGCGAGCAGGTGTACATCGCGAACATCGTGAAGTGCCGTCCACCGGGCAACCGCGATCCGCAGGCCGACGAGATCGAGGCCTGCACGCCGTGGCTCGTGGAGCAGATCGGTCTGATCCAACCGAAGGTCGTCGTGACCCTGGGGAACTTCGCGACGAAGTTCGTGCTCAACACCCAGGCCGGCATCACCCGGCTGCGGGGCCAGGTCCACACGTGGCACGGCCGCACCGTGATCCCCACGTTCCATCCGGCGGCGATCCTGCACGGGGGCGGCGAGAAGTCGCGCCAGTTCCAGCTGCTCAGCGAGGACTTCCAGCTGGTGCAGCGCACCCTCGAGGGCGTCCCAGAGGTCGCGGAAGAGGGTCCGGACGCCTCAGCTCCCCGGACAACTCCCGCGGATCGACCTGCCCTCCGCCGAGCCCGACGAGGAGCAGCTGGAGCTGTTCTGATGGAGATCCAGCTGCGAGCGGGCACGGCCGAGGACACGCGGGACGTCGGCGAAGCGCTGGCGCCGCTGTTCCAGCCCCGCGACGTGGTCGTGCTGACCGGCGAGCTCGGCGCCGGCAAGACCACCTTCGTGCAGGGCGTGGCCGAGGGCCTCGGGATAAAGGAACCGATCGTGTCCCCGACCTTCACCCTGGTGAAGGAGTACTCGGGCCGTCTCGAGGTGGCCCACGTCGACGTCTATCGCCTGGATCGGGTCCAGGACGTGGTCGACCTCGGCCTGGACGAACTGGGCGAGGGCGAGGATCTGCTCCTGGTGGAGTGGGGCGACGCGGTCGAGGAGCTGCTCTCCGACGAACGGCTCCGGGTCGAGCTCACCACGGTCGACCCGACCGGGGAGGACGAGGCCCGACGGGTCCTCATCACCGCCAGCCGGGGACGCGTGGGCGATGCGGTGGGAACGCGCGGAGCAGGCGCTGATCCCGTGGAGCGAGCCGTGATCGTGGTGGGGATCGAGACCTCGACGCCGCAGACGAGCGTGGCGATCGGGACCGAGCAGGAGATCCTGGCGTCGGTGTCGATCGCCGGCCGCGCTCGCCAGGAGGCGGTGACCCCGGCCCTGCATCAGCTGCTCGCCTGGACCGACCTCGAACTGTCGCCAGGTGGGCGGGATCGCGGCGGGCGTCGGGCCGGGTCTGTTCACCGGGTTGCGGGTCGGCGTGGAGACCGCGAAGACCCTGGCCCAGGTGCTGGAGGTCCCCATCGTGGGCATCACGAGCCTGGACGCGCTGGCCTACGTCCGCGCCACACGCAGAAGCGGATCGCGGCGGTGATCGACGGGCGGCGGGGCGAGGTCTTCTACTCGATCTACCGCTCGGTGCCCGGCGGGGTCGTGCGCGAGACCGAACATGCCGTGGCCTCACCCCCGAGCGCCTGGCGGCTGAGCTGGAGGCGCGTGCCCGGAGAGGTGTTGGCGGTGGGCAACGGTGCGATGCTGTATCGACATGAGCTCGAAGGATCGGCAGCCGGATCGAGGTCGCTTCGTCCGTCGTCGGCGCACCCCGATGCCGCCGCGCTGGTCGAGCTCGCCGTGCCGCGGTTCCTGCGTGAGGAGCACGACCGTCTCTACGACGTCGTCCCGGTCTACCTGAGGAAGTCCGATGCTGAGATCGCGTGGGATAAGCGAGCCCGGGGCGCCTCGGCTTGAGGTGAGCGGCATGCGCCGGCGCCACCTGCGCGGCGTCATGGCGATCGAGCGCCAGGTCTACGCCCGCCCCTGGAGCCCCAACCTGTTCGTCGCCGAGATGACCGAGCCCACCAACCGGTGCTACCTGGTGGCGCGCATCGACAAGACGGTGGTCGGCTACGGCGGGCTGATCTGCTACGGCGACGAGGCCCACGTCACGAACATCGCTGTCGACCCCCAGCTGCATCGTCACAAGGTCGGCACGCGGCTGCTGTACGAGCAGATGCTCCAGGCGATCGACCTGGGAGCCCGCGCCGTCAGCCTCGAGGTCCGCGTGACGAACTGGGGCGCGCAACGCCTGTACGGGCGGTTCGGGTTCCACCCGGTGGGGATCCGGCGCAACTACTACCAGGAGCTCAGCGAGGACGCGCTGATCATGTGGACCGACGACGTCCGGACCGCGGGACTACGGCTCGCGGCTCGACTCGATCGCGGCGGAGCTGCCGGAGGTCGGTGCGCCCCTCGTGATCACCCTGGGCATCGAGACGTCGTGCGACGAGACCGCCGTCGCGGTGGTCGAGGATGGGTTCGTCGTGCGCGCCAACCTGATCGCCTCCCAGGTCCACCTGCACGAGCGGTTCGGTGGGGTGGTGCCCGAGGTGGCGGCGCGCGCGCACGTCGAGGCGCTCAACCCGCTGATGGAGGAGGCGCTGGCCGAGGCCGGGATCGGGTTCGGCGACATCGACGCCGTCGCGGTCACGGTCGGGCCGGGTCTGGTGGGGGCCCTGCTGCGTGGGCATGGCGGCGGCCAAGGGCGTGTCCCTGGCCACCGGCGCCGACCTGGTGGGCGTGAACCACCTCGAGGCGCCACTACTGGGCGAACTTCCTGGAGCACGGACCCCCCGAGCCGCCGTACGTGGCGCTCATCGTGTCGCGGCGGACACACGATGTTGGTGCACGTGCCGCCGATGTTGCATCACGAGGTGCTGGGCCAGACGCTCGACGATGCGGCCGGCGAGGCCTTCGACAAGGTGGCGCGCACTGCTGGGACTCGGGTTCCCGGGTGGACCGGCGCTCGACGCGATGGCGACGCGACGGTGACCCCAACGCGATCCGCTTCCCGCGGGCCATGGAGGATTCCGGCGACTACGACTTCTCGATGAGCGGACTCAAGACGGCGGTGCTGCGCTACGTGAAACGGGAGCGGGCGGCCGGCCACGACCTGGATCTGCCCGACCTGGCCGCGCGCTTCCAGGAGGCGATCGTCGACGTGCAGGTGTCGAAGACGATCGCCGCCGCCAAGGACGTCGGCGTGCCGACGGTGTTGCTGGGCGGTGGCGTGGTCGCCAACTCGCGCCTGCGCGAGCGGCTGCAGCCGAGGCCGGCGAACGCGGCGGGGCTCCGCGTCCTCTACCCGTCGCTGCCACTGTGCACCGACAACGCGGCCATGGTCGCGTGCGTCGGCGCGGCCCGTGGACGGCCGCGGCGAACGGACGTCGCTCGACATCGGCGCCGACCCGCAGCTAAGGTTGGCGCCGTGAGCACGGTCCTGGTGACCGGGGGCGCCGGGTTCATCGGATCGCACCTCGCCGACAGACTCCTCGCAGAGGGACACCGCGTGATCAGCGTGGACGACCTCACCACGGGGCGCATCGCCAACCTGGTGGATGCGAGGGGCTACGGCAAGGAGTTCACGTTCTTCAACATGGACGTGCGCGCCGATGGGTTGTTGCCCCTGTTCGAGCGGCATCGGCCGGAGGTGGTCTTCCACCTCGCGGCGCAGTCGGGCGTGCGCCCGTCGCTGGATGCGATCCCGCCGCTCGATGCCTCGATCAACGTGATGGGCACGCTCAACGTGTTGGAGTGCGCCGCCACGGTCGAGGCGCGCAAGGTGATCTACGCCGCCAGCGGCGGCACGATCTACGGCGAACCCAAGCGCCTGCCCGCCAAGGAGACCGCGGCACAGGGCTCGCACCCGCTGAGCCCCTACGGCATCTCGAAGAAGGTGGTCCTGGACTACCTGGAGTTCTTCCAGCGGTACCGGGGCCTCGACTACACGGCGCTCGCCCTGGGCAACGTGTACGGCCCGCGCCAGGATCCGCACGGCGAGGCGGGTGTGATCGCGATCTTCGCGCAGAAGATGCTGGCGAACGAGGGCGTCACGATCTTCGGCGACGGCAACCAGACCCGCGACTACGTGTTCATCGACGATGTCGTCCACGCCTTCGTCCAGGCGATGGAGCGCGGCTCGGGCAAGCTCGTGAACATCGGCACCGGCCTGGAGGCCAGCGTGAACCACCTCTACCGACTGCTCGCCGACATCATCGGCTACGCAGGAGGACCCCGAGTTCGGCACGCTGCCGCCGGGTGAGCTGCGCCGGATCGCGCTCGATATCTCGGCAGGCGCCCGAGCGCCCTGGCGTGGAAGCCGTGGACCCACCTCGAGGACGGGTTCGCGGAGACGGTGGCGTTCCTGAAAGGCATCTGACGACCTTCCTGCGTGTGCCTTCGGGCAGCGCGTCACCAACACCTGGATGAACCGATTCGAGGGTTGAACGAGCTAACGTGGTCGCAGGACTCGCCGGAGGCCGCCGAGCAGGTCCTTCGGCTTGGAGCCTGCCCTCATGGCCATCACCTCGACGTCTCCGGAACGCAACGTGAGGACGTCGCTCATGAAGTCTTGTCGTTGGGACTTGATCTGATGGGCGAACGTCGCGACAACACGTGCTTCCTTACTGTCGTCCTTGGGGAGCGCGGCAAGATCTACGACGATCTCCTGTCGCCCCTCAGGTGTAAGATCGGCGCACACCTGGGCAAGTAACCTATCCGGCGGGATCCCATAGACGCCGGCCAGCTCGAAGAAGCGTTCGAGCGAGGGACTCCGCTCACCGCGTTCGTAGAATGCGACCGAAGAAGCCTTGAACCGGGATCCCACACGTTCTTCTGTCTGTCGCAGGGTCAGCCCGGCTTCCTCACGCGCCTCCCGAAGCACACGCCCCACGATGATTCGGAGTTGATTCACGTCCAGACCTCCCCTGCGGCATGATAGTCGGAAATCTCCACCGGCCCGCCTCCTCGGCTGCGTAACGCAGTCAGGCTCCGTCGAGGTATCAAGTCTAGACGTACCTTCTGTCCGCCCTTTGGGGGATACCTCCTACTACAGATGTCGTAATCAGGGGTTGCGTTGTGGGCGTAGTGCAGCCTACACTTCGGCCTTCGCCGAGCGAACTCTCCCCGACCAGCGAAAGGAACCCCCGAGCCTTGACTGGTGACCCCCGACAAGAGCAGCTCGACGTCCTCCATGGCATCTGTCACGCACTCGGTTCTGCCCGGGACATGGAGGAGCTTCTGCCGTCCACGATCCGCTGGGTCCAGGAGGCTGTTGGGGGCCAGTCGATCTCGGTCGTCGTTTCCCTGGCGGATGCACACGGGCGCCTCCATGAAGCCGCCGTTGAAGGGGAGAAGCAGCTCGGACGTCGCCGGTCCGGCCGGCGACGGTCCGTGTTCGAGACCAAACGTCCCCAGGTAGCTGCCCTTCGAGCAACCGAGCGAGTTGTGGCTCACATCCCCCTGGTGACCAGGGGGCTCAGTGTCGGAGTCCTCGAGGTGGCTGCGGAGCGGTCGGTGATCGAGGAGCGGTGGGACGTCCTTCGTTCCATCGCAAGTCAGACTGCCATCGCGATCCGAAACCTGCAGGACCGCACCGCATCCGACAGGAAGATCGAAGGGCTGGAGCGGTCGGCGGGCATCCTGGATGAGATCCTCCGCGCGAAGACCGCCGATGCCGCGATCCGAGCTGCGATGGCCTACTGCTGGGAACGTTCCTCTGCTCCGGTAGCCGGCTGGGTTTCGCTCAAGCCTGGTGAACCTTTCGTTCTGGTGGGCACTGAGGGTCTTTCCGGTTCCAGTCGGAGCAGACTTGCTACGCACATCCCCGTCCTTGCAAGAGATGGACACCCCACCCTCGCTTGGCGGAAGCATGTCGCGGAACGCTTCCGACGTACCTTGGCTGTCGAGGCAGCCACGGTGTTGGGGGCGGGACCGGCCGTGGTCGTAGTGGGTCAAGCCGAGAGTCGGGACCTCGTCCCATTGGGATCACTCCTTGGGGTAGTCCTCGAACACCTCAACGTGATCCAGCTGGCTGAGCGTCGCAACGAAGACCTGGACAGCGGACTCGCGTGGACCGCTCATGAGATGCGCCGCCCGCTGCTGGGGGCGCGTGCGGCCATCGACCAGATCCTTCCCTCGGTGGACAATGTCGATGATCGGCAGCGCATAGAGCAAGCTCGACGGGAGTTGGACCTGCTTTCCCAAGATCTCGACTCCCTTCTGCGCTACGCCGTTGGCGAACGTCCGATCCGAAGGCGGCACACCGATCTCATGGGGATCATCCGCGCGGCGATCGTCGCAAGCGGGTTCGAGGGCGCCGTCGATCGCGTCCGGATCCGTGGACCCGAGCGAGTGCCCGTTCTCGCCGATCGGACGCATCTGAGAACAGCGATCTTGAACGTGATCAGGAACGCTCTTGAGTATTCCCAAGGTCCTGTTGTGGTCACGGTGGAGGAGGGAAGCGATCTCGTCACGATCAACGTCTTGGACGAGGGTCCCGGCATCTCACCCGACGATCGTGACTCCATCTTCGATCCGTTCGTTCGAGCCAGTGCGGGTGGTCGAGGCGGCAGCGGGCTCGGGTTGTTCATCAGCCGCCGAGTGGTTGAGGCCCACCGTGGAGGGATCTGGGTCGATCCCGTGTCCCGAGGCGCGAGTTTCACGCTCCGGCTCCCCGCGATCAGTGGGGACAGGCAGACGGGGGTAGCGCGATCCGGATCCTGATCGTCGATGACCATAAGCTCTTCGCTGAGGCGCTTCGGACCACCCTGGAGAGCCGAGGCATGGACGTGCTCGGGATCGCCACCGACGCAAGCGAGGCCTTGATGCTTTGCCGGGAATGGCGGCCGGGGTTGGTGCTGCTGGATATCGGGCTTCCAGATCGAAGCGGGTTATCGGTGGGGGCCGAGATGCACGATGAGGCACCCGAAACCAAGATCATGGCCTTGACGGCACTTGCGGACCACCGAGTGGTCAAGGAGGCGATCCGCGCGGGGTTCAGCGGATACCTGATGAAGGACACCAACCTCGACCAACTGGTGTCCTCGATCCGGGCGGTTGTGGATGGCCAGGTCGTCCTGCCACAACGACTCGCCCGAGGTGCAACGGGCGACCGATCTCCGGGCTCCGAGCATGCCTCTCTCCTGGCGAGCCAGCTGACCCTGAGGGAGCGCGAGGTGCTTGGTCTCCTTGCCGAAGCGCTTACCAGCCGGGAGATCGCCGCCCGCCTGAACGTGAGCATGAATACCGTCCGGACACACGTTCAGACGATCCTGTCGAAGCTGCAGGTCCACTCGCGGCTTGAGGCCGTTGCTTTCGCGGTCCGCACAGGGCTCGTTGATGTGCCGCGAGGCCCCACCAGGTTGTGGGGTGACACCTCAGCGGCGACAGCCCGTTGAGCGGACGATGAGCCCCGCCCGGTGGATCTTGGGTGGCGGGATACTGCAAATGGCGTAGAAGCACTCATGCGCTCGACGCGTGTGCGACGCATAGGAGCCCAGGTACGGTCCGACTCTCCTCTAACCATTGGAAGGCCGAGTTGGACCCCGGAACGGACGACCGCATCCGAATCGTTCTAGCCGATGAACAGTCGCTCTTCCGCGAGGCCGTCCGCGCGGTCTTGGAGGCCGAGGACGACATCGAAGTGGTCGGTGAGGCTGGAGATGGACTCCAGGCGATCGCCGAGGTGAGGCGCACGAGGCCCGATATCGCACTACTCGACGCTGGTTTGCCCAATGGCGATGGGATCCAGGCAACGGTTCACATCTTGGAGGACATCCCAACTTGCCGAGTGATCGTCTTCAGCGATCAGGAAGACGAGCGGGTGCTCGTTGAGGCCATCGAGGCCGGCGTGAGCGGCTACCTGTCGAAGCGATCGCCACTGAGCCAGCTCATCGGTGTGACAAGGGCAGTTCATCAAGGCGACGTCCTCATCCCTCCCAAGATGCTCGGGCGTCTCCTCGCCGTTCTCCTCCAGAGGCGCCACGAGCGCGACCGTGCTCTCAAGAGATTGGGCCATCTGACCCGCCGCGAACGGGAGGTGCTCGGCTTGCTGGCACAGGGCGCCGACAAGGACGTCATCGCCCAACGCTTGGTGATCAGCCCTGAGACCGCGCGCACACACGTCCAAAACGTGCTTGGAAAGCTGAGGGTGCACTCGAGGCTCGAAGCAGCTGCATTCGTCACCCAGAACGGTCTGCTCGAGGATCTCGTGGTGGCTGAGTCCTGATGATCGATACGACACGGGCCGTATGGAAGACACGCCTGGCGCTCCATGAGAGGCGGACGTCCCGTCCCTACGCTCGACCCACTGCTCCATGCCGGAGTCAGGTCCCCTCAGAACAGAAGGCGCTTCGTTGAACCACGCCATCGAGCATCCGAACCTTGCGAGCCGGGTTGCGCATGGTATGCGCCGAGACCCAACCCTCGTGATCATCGATCTGCTGATCGTGCCCGTTGCGTACCTGTTGCCGTTGGTCCTGCGCTTCGATGCTCAGGTTCCCGACGACTACTGGAAGACTTTCAGGGTGTTCATACCTATGGTCGTGGCTCTGCACTTCGGTACCAACTACTTCTTCCGGCTCTACGGTCCCATGTGGCGCTACGCGAGCGTGCACGAGGCGCGTCGCCTGATCCTGGCTGTCGCGAGTGTGTTCGCTGTCGTGCTGATCATTGGGGAGTGGTTCGGTGGAGGGATGTACCCCATGCCTCGGAGTGTCCTCATCCTCGGTCCTCTATTCGCAGGCATCGGTTTCGGAGTCGTCCGATTCCAGCGACGACTGTTCGGATTCCACCGGCGGGTCGATGACGACAAGGTCGGCATCCGGGTGCTCTTCATGGGAGCGGGTGAGGCTGGCGCTATGGTCCTGGACGATATCCGCCGACATCCGTCGTCAGGCCTGCGGCCGGTCGGATTCGTTGACGATGATCCGCGCAAGCGAGGCCGCTCTCTCCGCGGCCTACCCGTCCTGGGCGGCCACGAGGACATCCCCGAGATCGCATCCCGTCTCAACGTGGATCAGGTCTTGCTCACGATTCCCTCTGCGACGAGCGAGCTGGTGCGTGAAGTTGCCCAGCTCGGGGAGAAGGCAGCGGTGACCTTGCGGGTGCTTCCCTCGGTTGAAGAGCTGATCGGCGGCTCGGTCTCGGCACGAGATATCCGGGATCTCAAGATCGAGGACTTGCTGAGCCGCCAACAGGTTCACACGGATCTGCAGTCGGTCGTCGCGATCTTGAGAGGGAGACGCGTCTTGGTTACCGGCGCAGGTGGATCGATCGGCTCGGAGCTGGCCAGGCAGATCGAGGCCTTCGATCCCGCGGAGCTGATGTTGCTGGATCACGATGAGACCCATCTCCACGACCTCATGAGCCAGATAAGCGGGGGTCCGAAGGTCCGCACCGTGCTTGCCGATATCCGGGACCGTGAGCGTCTGCTCAGCTTGTTCTTCAGGCTCAGGCCAGAGGTGGTGTTCCACGCCGCAGCCCACAAGCACGTGCCTGTGCTAGAGACCTACCCAGAAGAGGCCTTGGCGACCAACGTGCTCGGGACCGCCAACGTCGTCGATGCCTCGGTACTCGCGGGCGTCCAGCGCTTCGTCCTGATCTCCACGGACAAGGCGGTGAAGCCGTCCAGCGTGATGGGAGCGTCGAAATGGCTGGCGGAGCAGATCGTGCGCAGCGTTTCCGGCGACTGCATCTTCTGCGCAGTGCGATTCGGCAATGTCTTGGGGAGCCGTGGCAGCGTCGTTCCGCTCTTCCTCCAGCAGATCCAGGAGGGTGGCCCGGTGACCGTGACGGATGCGGACATGTTCCGGTACTTCATGAGCATCAGGGAAGCTGCTCAGCTTGTACTCCAGGCTGCCGCCCTTTCCGTAGGCGGCGAGGTGCTCACCCTCGACATGGGTGAGCCGGTAAGCATCCTTGACCTCGCACGCAAATTGATTCACCTGTCCGGCCGCGTCCCGGATCGGGACATACGCATCGAATTCACCGGAGTGCGTCCGGGTGAGAAGCTCATGGAGGATCTTGGGGATGTCGATGAGACGCCTTTGCCGACCGCCCACCCCGGGATCGTCATGTCACGACCACCGGTGCCTGACCGCCCCGGGCTCCGCCGTGCTATCCGTGAGCTGGAGTCGATGGCTGGGGAAGAAGATCCCAGCGCGCTGGGGATTCGGCTCACACAGCTGGCAGCCGCCAAGCTTGCTCCTGAGCAGCAGCCTCCTTCGATCCGGGTAGATCTATGAGGCCCCTCGCTGTGGTAGTGGTGCACCGCGAGGCGATGGTGGCTGAAGGCATCGCGGCCGCCCTCGCATCGTATCCGGGGATCTGTCCGGTCGGCGCCGTGGCGACTGCGAAAGAGGCGGAACTCGTCACTCGGCGGAGCGACGCCGTGGCGATCGACGCCCGGTGTGATGGCGCGGACCGGCTCGCACGTGTGCTTCGTCGTCGCGGACAACGCGTCGTGATGATCGGCGAGGAGGTCTGCGATGAGGGAGTGTGGGTTTCTCTGAATGATCACATCAGTTCCCTCGCGCTCGCGCTCGCTCCACATGTTCGCGTGCCGCAGCAACGGGTCGCGCTAACTCGTAGGGAGGATGAAGTGCTGTCGCTCGTCGCCAGTGGGATGTCGGCTCGACAGATCGCGCACCAACTCGGGATCAGTGGCAAGACGGTCGAGGGTCACAAGGCCAGCATCTATTCGAAGCTCGGCGTCGCGAACCAGGCCGCCGCCGTGTCAGCCACGATGGTTGGACAAGGGGGAACACCAGTCCAGTGGATGCTCACGAGTATCTGAACGCGTTTCGCCGGCGCTGGGCCGTCATCGCAGGATCGGTGCTGTGCGCCGTCCTCGCAGCGGTGGCTATCACCGTCTTCAAGCCCCCACCTCCGCTCACTCGAGAATACGAAGCCACTACCACTCTGTTGCTCGCTGGCAGTGCGTCAGGCGTATTCACCAACATCGACACGCTTGCCGCTCTGTTGGAGGTGGGGGATGTTCCCGCGAACGTGGCCAAAGCGATTCAGTCCGGCGGGACAGAGGTCTCGCCCGAGTCCCGGGCCAGACTCTCCCGCCTCGATCCTACCGAGTTGTCGGCGATGCTTTCCACGACCGCGGAGGAGTCGACGGGACTCTTGAACATCACCGCAACGGGAGCCACCACCGAGGATGCAGTGGCGGTCTCGACTCTCTTTTCGGATGAGCTCATCCACTACGTATCGGTCCTTCAGAAAGAGAGCGTGGCCGACCAGACTTCCAACTTGGATCAGCAGATCAAGGATCTCGATGTTCTGATAGATCAGGCAGGTGGCGAGACCAGTCCCACAGCCCAAGACCTCGTGTCGCAACGCGATCAGTTGAACAAGCAACTCTCCGAGCTCACGGCGAGCTCGGGGTTGCTGAAGGTGCAAGAGCCTACTCCGAAGGAGGTCTTCAATTCGACGGTCGTCGGTCCACGATCACTGGCCCAGCGCGTGGGCTTGGCGGCGGTGATCGGTCTGATGGCCGGGCTTGCGTTGGCGCTGGTCCTTGAGCGGCTGGATACGACGATCAGAACACGCGCCGACGCCGAGAAAGGATACGGCGTGCCTGTCCTTGCTGAGATCCCCCGCCTCGGCAGACGCGACCGTCGTGCCATCGTCGCCGTGGACGAGCCCCGATCGGCACCCACTGAGGCGTTCCGGCTTCTGGGAGCCGAACTCGTACGGCAGCTGGTGGAGGGGAGGGTGTCGAACCCATCCAAGCCTGACGAGCATGCTCGTGTCATCGTCATCACCAGCGCCGAGCCTGGCGATGGGAAGACGACAGTCACGGCGAATCTGGCGGTCGTTCTGGCCGATGGCGGCAAGAACGTGCTTGCGATGTCATGCGATCTTCGTCGCCCTCGCTTGCACGAGCTCTTCGGTCTCTCGAACGAGCATGGTCTGTCCGACGGGTTGGCCTCGAGCGAAGGGCATGCGACGCTGAATGGCAACGCGCAGGCTGCTGCGCGGGATGTCACCCTGGTGGCGAGCGGTCCCCCTCCCGATCGACCCGCCGAGTTGCTGGCCTCAGAAGGCATGAGTCGGTTGATGGATGACGTTCGGGATCAAGCCGATCTCGTGGTGATGGACACATCTCCCATCCTCACGGTCAGCGACGTGGCTCCGCTCCTGGCCGGGGCCGACGCGGTTCTGGTCGTTGCCCGTTCGGGGAAGACGCAGACTGAGCAAGCGCAGCGCACGGTGGAGGTGCTCGGCCGGCTGGGGGCTTCCATCGTGGGAGTGGTCTTGAATGATGCCGAGATCCGGGGGCGGCGCACCTACAACAGCTACTACTACCAACAGCCGAGGGACGAACGGCGTAGGGGTTTTCCCCATCTGTTCCGTCGCTCCCGGAAGAAGTAGCGTCCACCGTGCGGGCGTCTGTACTGTGTTCGCCGGTCGAGGTGGTATCCGCCCTCGTGACCTACACAGACTGGTGGCAACCGGGGACGGCCTCGATCATCCAGGTGGGCGCCGCGCGGCGGAGCACCGGACACTCGGACGGCATGCCCGCGAGTCTCTTGTCGGGACTCGATGTGCGCGATCAGTTGTGCCGTCGCATGGAGCATCTGGAGGCTCGCGATCGGCGACTTCTGTTTCTGTGGTACGTGGCGCAACGATCCGTCGATGAGATCGCCGGGGACCTCCGCATCTCACGCCGTCAGTGCTTCCGTCGACGGGCCGCCACGATTCGCAAGCTCGTTGAGCTCGGCGATCCGCGATGGGCAGCCTAAACGCGCGATGAAGTCAGACGATGTGGACACGGCCACGACCCACCCGGTAGCGACGTGGAAGATCGTCGGCCCCGGCCTCGGGTTCATCGCACTCGCTGTCATGGTCCTTCTGGGGACGTTGTCGACCAGTTCCTACGACACCGGGGCAGCCGTCGTGCTCGGTCCTGTCCTGATCTTGGCGTCCCTTCCGATCTTGGCTCGCCAGGCGGCAAGAGAAGATGATCCCACGCTTCTTCGACTCCTCGTGCTGGCTCTGCTCGTCAAGTTTCTCGGAGCCCTGTTGAGGAACTACGTCACGTTCCAGGTGTATGGGGGTATCGCCGACGCCTCCGTATACCACAACGCCGGGATCGCGCTGTCGGAGTCGTTCCGAGCCGGCGACTTCCACACCGGCCTCGACTCGATGGTCGGGACCGACTTCGTGAAACTAACGACTGGTCTTCTCTACACGGTGACAGGCCCCACTCTCCTGGGTGGCTATCTGATCTATGCATGGCTCGGATTCTGGGGGCAGTTCTTCTTCTACCGAGCGTTCACGGTGGCGGTACCCGAGGGCAGATCGCGCACCTATGCGCATCTGCTGTTCTTCCTTCCTTCTCTCATCTATTGGCCTGCAGGCATCGGCAAGGACTCTTGGATGGTCTTCTCCCTCGGGATCGCAGCATTCGGTGCCTCAAGGATCCTGTCGGGAGCGCTGAGGCGGGGCCTGCTTCCGCTTGGCTTCGGGCTCTGGGCGGCGGCGATGGTCCGCCCTCCAGTCGCGGGGATGGTAGCCGTGGGATTGGCGCTCGCCGCCATCGTTCGTCCTGTCCCGAGGCATCTCAGGCAACTCGGCCCGATCGTCAAGGCGTTCTCGCTCGTCGTGGTCCTGGCACTGGCGGTGTTCTTGGTGGGTCAGACCAATAGGTTCCTGCAAGGATCAGGGGGCGGACTATCGGCAGGTTTGACCACCACGCTTGATCGGGTTACGGCACGTTCGGATGCTGGCGGCTCTGAGTTCACTCCTGCGACGTTGACCTCACCAGCCAACGCTCCGTTGGCCTTCGCCACCGTGTTGTATCGGCCTCTGCTCTTCGATGCGCACAATCAGCAGGCGTTGGCGGCGGCTTTGGAGGGAACCTTCTTGCTCCTGCTGTCGCTGGTCCGATTCAAGTGGATCCTTCGGGCCCTTCGAAGTATGCGACGCCAGCCCTATGTGGTCCTTTGCCTCGTGTACATCGGTATCTTCGTTCTCGGTTTCTCGGCGGTAGCGAACTTCGGCATCCTCACTCGAGAGCGGGTCCAACTCCTCCCGTTCTTCCTCGTGCTCCTCGCCATCCCGCCGCCACGCTCCAGGTTCTTCCACCGAGTGGATGAGGCCGAAGAACGAACGGTCGAACCGACAACGTTCGCAGCTCAGGCCGTGGTCGAAAAGAGTCGACCGTGAGGGTCCTTTACGTCATCGACAGCCTGGTCGCGGGCGGCGCCGAGCGATCTCTGTCGGCTCTTGCCCCGCATCTTTCGGCGAATGGCGTGCAGCTCGGCGTTTGCTACTTGAAGGACGTCACCGACTTGCGGGAGGAGTTGCAAGAGG
Source organism: uncultured Actinomycetes bacterium (assembly GCA_963826185.1). Lineage (GTDB taxonomy): Bacteria > Actinomycetota > UBA4738 > UBA4738 > HRBIN12 > JAOUEA01. Next base: position 167,818 of record CAWGVY010000007.1, read on the forward strand.
GAGGGGCGACACTGTTCGCACCGCGCGGCGGCCCTGGGCGGATGCAGTCATTGCTCCATGTCCGGCGAGCGATCCAGTCTCGGCGGCCTGACCTGGTCCACACGACACTGTTCGAAGCGGACATCGCCGGCCGAGTGGCCGGCATGTGGTGTGGAACCCCCGTGGTATCAAGCCTAGTGAACGTGTCCTTCGGACCCGCGCAGTTGGAGAATCCGCGGCTTTCCTCTCGGAAGGTTCGATTGGCCCGGCAGATGGAGGCGGTCACGGCTCGCTCGGTGCGCCGCTTCCACGCGGTCGCGCAGCACGTGGCACGGGAGATGGGGAGGCGTCTCCGGCTACCGGAAGACAGGATCGAGGTGATCCCCCGTGGTCGCGATCCGGAAGTCCTGGGATCGCGAACGCCTGTTCGACGGATCAAGGTACGTGAGGAGCTGGAGCAGGGCCTAACGCAACCGTGGTTTTCGCCGCCGCCCGGCATGAGTATCAGAAAGGCCTCGATACCCTCTTGCGGGCGTTCGTTGAAGTACGAGAGCGCGTGCCGAACGCGGGTTTGATCGTGGCAGGCCGTTCCGGCGACGTGACCGAAGAGCTCGAAGGTTTGGCAGAAGGGCTCGGCCTTGGTGGCTCTGTGCGATTCCTGGGCGTTCGAGCCGATGTCGCAGACCTCATGTGCGCCGCGGATGTGTTCGTCCTGCCTTCCCGATGGGAGGGCATGCCAGGAGTATTGATCGAGGCGATGGCGCTGGAAGTGCCGATCGTCGCGACTGACCTTCTCCCCGACGCGCGAAGTGCTCGGAGAAGCCGACCTTGCTGAATTGATCCCCGTGAACGACGCCAAGGCATTGGCACGAGGGATCCTGCGCCTGCATCACGATCCAGATCTGGCCGTCATGAGAACGCAACGCGGCAGACGGCGATTCCTGGAGAAGTTCACGATCGATCGGTCCGCGCATCTGATGGTCGAGTTCTACGGTCGCGCGCTCGGTGCGACCGACGTCGGTTCCGTGTCGCTTGGTGAGATACGCAGCTGATCAGCTCATGGATGAGAGGACGTTTCAGATGGAGGAACTGACCCCACAACTCGTGATGTCGCAGGAGGCGCTTCGGTGAGCGTCTCTACCGAGACCATCGCGGGGCCCCCTGAGGAGATCCGCTTCAAGCGCCGGATCCGATTGCACGTTGCGCTGAGGGAGCTCTGGGGAGCTCGTGAATTGATCGTGACGCTCGCGGAGCGAGACATCCGTGCTCGTTACAAGCAAGCAACACTGGGGGTTGCCTGGTCGGTCATCACGCCGATCATCCTCATGGTGGTCTTCAGCGTCTTCTTCAACCGCGTGGTCAAGGTGGACACGCACGGGGTCCCTTATCCGTTGTTCGCCTACGTTGGGCTCCTTCCCTGGACCTTCTTCTCGGGGTGCGTGGCTCAGGGCGGGATGAGCCTCGTGAGCAACAACAACCTGATGAACAAGGTGTATTGCCCTCGTGAGGTGTTCCCTTTCGCTTCCTGCACGGTCTCGGCTTTCGACACCGCGATCTCCACCGTCATCCTGTGCCTCCTGTTCGTCATCTTGACCTTCCCGCCGAAGATCACGACCCTGTGGGTGCCAGTCATCGCGCTCGTGCAATTGATGTTCACCGTCGGCGTAACGCTGTGCATCTCCGCAGTGCTCGTCTACCTGAGAGACCTGCGTCAGGCTCTTCCTCTGCTCCTGCAATTCGGCCTCTTCGCCACTCCGGTGGCGTATGGACAGAGCATCGTGCCGGTGGAGTGGTTGCCTCTGTATTCGGTGCTGAATCCGCTGGCGCCGGTCATCGACAGCTATCGGCGAACCGTCCTGTATGGATTGCCCCCCGACTGGCCACTCCTTGGCTTGGCGGCGATCGCCTCGGCGGCCTGGTTCTTCGGCGGGTACCTCCTGTTCAAGCGACTCGAAACGGGGTTCGCCGATGTTGCCTGACGGGTCGATCCAGGCCAACCATCTGTGGAAGCGATTCAGGGCAGACCGGCAGCGTCGGGTGTTACGAGACGAGCTTGAGCGTCTGAAAGAGCGGCTTCGTGGTGGGGGTGGACGAGGCTGGAAATGGGCGTTGAGAGACATCGACTTCGCGATGGAGCCCGGCGAGTCTGTCGGGTCGTTCGGTTCGAACGGATCGGGGAAATCAACGCTGCTCAAGATCCTGACACGAGTGATGTATCCCTACGCCGGCTCGGTGGAGGTCGCGGGCCGCGTCGGCGCACTGATCGAGGTCAAGGCGGGTATCCATCCGGACCTGACAGGGCGAGAGAACATCTACCTCTACGGCTCCTTGTTGGGCCTCCCAAGGCGACACGTGACGGATCGGTTCGATCAGATCGTGGCCTTCGCCGAACTCGAGGATGCCATCGATCGACAGGTCAAGTTCTACTCAAGTGGGATGAACATGCGGTTGGGGTTCGCCGTCGCCGCCTACCTGGAGCCCGACGTTCTCCTGGTTGACGAAGTGCTTGCGGTGGGCGACTCGACGTTCCAACAGAAGTGTCTCAATCGCATGCGCGAGGTGCTTGCCGATGGCACCTCTCTCGTGTTCGTTTCGCACGATTTGGCGGCGGTGGAGGCGATGTGTTCACGGGGGATCTCGGCTGTCGAATGGTGTCATCCAGGCCGATGGGCCGATCAGAACCTCCCTTGGCGCCTACCGGCACGCGATAGAGGAGTACTCCGAGTCGCTCACTCGACCGGACGGCGTCGTGAATCTGGCCAAGGTGCAGGTCGGACAAGGAGACGAGATGGCTCGGACTGATGGCCCGCTCGACGTCACGATGGTGTTGGAAGCTGCCGATGCTACGCCCGCCAGTCTCTTCCTAGGGGTCAGCGAAGGTCCAGCCTCACCGGTCTTCTCTCTCCAGCGCAGTACCTTCCTGGCGGCAGGCGAGACGGAGGTGCGGTGCTCGATCGGCAGTCTGCCGCTGCCTCGTGGCCGCTTCTACCTCTGGGTCGGCGTGTTCGGGGCAAAGGGCCATGACCTGCTTCAGTGGCATCCCGCGGCGGCGTTCGATGTTGCAGGACCGGATCTCGATCCGCACCCCGTGCCGTCGTCCGGCTCGCTCCGGTTCACGTGGCAGCCGAGTGGGAGATCGAGAAGCGGTGAGGGCCCGGTCCCCGGTGCTCGCGCGCCCTTCATTCCTGGTGATCGGCGCGATGAAGGGGGGACAACGGCATTGTGGCAATACCTGCGGCCACACCCCCAGATCTACATGCCTGAGGCTAAGGAGATCGACTTCTTCTCGTCGAAGTTCGACGACGGGCTTGACTGGTATGCGCGTTGCTTCGAGACCGACAAGCCAGATGTCGTTGCTGCGGGGAGGCATCGCCGGAACTACACGCGTGACCCACTTTTCCCGGGTGTTCCAGCGCGCATCGTTAGGAGCTTTCCCCGTATGCGGATGATCTATCTGGTTCGGAACCCGGTGGGATAGGATCCGGTCGCACTACCTCCACCGCCTGCGTAGGGGTAACGAATCTCGACCTCTTGGGGAGGCGGTCCTGCTTGACCCTGACTATGTCGACACGAGCCGATACGCCGCCCAGCTCGAACGCTACTTGGAGCACTTCCCACGGGACCAACTGTTGATCCTCACGTCGGATCAACTTCGCACCGACCGAGCGAAGACCCTCAAAGCGGTGCTTCGATTCATCGAGGTCGACGACACGTGGACCAGTCCAGTCATCGAGCGAGAGTTCCACCTGAATGCCAAGAAGCGAGCGCTCACGCCTTCGGCCCGACGTCTGCGGCAGGTGCCCGGCGCTCGTCGTGTTGCACAGTTGGCACCCGACTCCCTGAAGCGAAGGATGCTCGGTCGCCTGGATCCCGAAGTGGCCAAGATCCCTGCGGGTCTGCGGCGCAGGCTTGAGGACCTCCTCAGCGAGGACGTCGGTCGCCTCCGCGGATACATGGGTCCTGGATTCGACGGGTGGGGGATCGGATGACAGCGTCGACGCCGCGAACGCGAGGCGGATCCTCGGCGGGACCTCCGATCCATGTGCGGCCGTACGAGCATGGCGATCTGGACGGCGTTCTCGCACTCTTGCAGACGTCGCTCGGGGGGGGGTCCGGCAGGGATGCGCCCCGCGGAGTTCTTCCGATGGAAGCATTTCGATAACCCGTTCGGGCCATCGTTGATGCTGGTGGCCGAGGCAGAGGATCGGATCGTAGGGTTGCGAGCCTTCATGCGATGGCAGTTCGACGCGTGGGATCGACAGGTGCGCGCGGTCCGTGCCGTCGATACGGCCACACATCCTGACTTCCAA
>CAWGVY010000008.1:0-46321 GCA_963826185.1 uncultured Actinomycetes bacterium
CGTGGTTGCAGGAGCGGGTGTGGCGGTGGCCAAGCACGGCAACCGGGCCGCCTCCAGCCACTGCGGGTCCGCCGACGTCCTGGAGGCGCTTGGCGTGAAGATCGACCTCGAGGCTGCGGGGGTCGAGCGTTGTCTCGCCGAAGCGGGGATCGCGTTCCTGTTCGCGCCCGTGTTCCATCCGGCGATGGCGCATGCTGGTCCCGTCCGGCGGGAGCTGCGCGTTCCCACCGTCTTCAATTTCCTCGGCCCCCTCACGAACCCCGCGCATCCGTTCGCGCAGGCGGTGGGGTGCTCCGACGAGCGCATGCTCCCGCTGATGGCCGAGGTCCTCGCCCGTCGCGGGATCCGGGCCAAGCTGTTCCGCGGCGAGGATGGCCTGGACGAGATCACCACCACGGGGATCTCCTCGGTGTTCGACGTGCGCGACGGTCAGGTGCGCGAGACCCACCTGGATCCGTCGGAGTTCGGCTTCGAGCGGGCCACCGTGGAAGCGCTGCGCGGGGGAGATGCCGCCGAGAGCGCCATGATCGCGCGATCGATCCTGGCCGGCGATCCTGGACCCAAGCGCGATGTGATCCTGCTGAACGCGGCAGCAGCCCTGGAGGTCTCAGGAGCCGCTGCCTCGCTTCCTGAGGGCATCGAGCTTGCTGCCGCGGTGATCGATGACGGGCGCGCGGCGGCTGCGCTCGAGCGGTGGGTAGGCGTCTCGAACGCCTGACGTTGACGCACCTGTGCCTGGGTCCCGAAGCTGCGGACGACCCGTTGCTAGACTCGCCCGCGATGATCCTTTCCGATCGCACGATCCGCGAGGAGATCGATGCCGGGCGCATCGTCGTCGATCCGTTCGACCCTGCCTGCATCCAACCGTCCTCCATCGACCTCCATGTCGATTCGCAGTTCCGCGTCTTCGCGAACTCGCGGTACCCCTACATCGACGTCAAGGAGGAGATGCCGGATCTCACCGAGCTGGTGGAGACGAAACCCGACGAGCCATTCATCCTGCATCCCGGGGAGTTCGTGCTGGGCTCCACGATGGAGCGGGTCGCCCTGCCGGATGATCTGGTGGCCCGGCTCGAGGGGAAGTCGTCGCTGGGCCGGCTGGGGCTGCTGATCCATTCGACGGCCGGGTACGTGGATCCCGGCTGGGATGGGTTCCTCACCCTGGAGCTCTCCAACGTGGCGAACCTTCCGATCACCCTGTACCCGGGGATGAAGATCGGACAGATCAGTTTCTTCCGGCTCACCACGGCTGCGGAGAAGCCCTACGGGTCAGCCGGGAACAAGTACCAGGGTCAGCGCGGTCCTACGGCCAGCCGGTTCTTCCGAGACTTCGAGGACGTCTGAACGCTACTCGTTCACGAGCGCGCCGGGGGTCGGCCCCACGCCCATCTGCACGGCCATCATCGCCGCCTGTGTCCGGTTGGTGACGCTCAGCTTGCGGAAGATCGCGGCCAGGTGCGCCTTCACCGTCTTCTCAGACAGGAAGAGCGCGCCCGCGATCTCTCGGTTGGAGCGTCCCTCCGACAGGAGGGCCAGGATGTCGTGCTCACGCTGGGTGAGCGAGAACTCCGTGCGCCGGCCGTTCTGGCCGGAGAGCGGGCCGCCGTTCGCCTCTTCCTCGAACAGGTTCTGGATCACGCGCGGCGAGAGCACGTTGCCGCTTCCTGAAAGCGCCACGTTGATCGCCTGGGAGAGGTCCTCGGGGGTGGCGTCCTTCAAGAGGTAGCCGGAGGCGCCGTCGGCGAGCGCCCGCTTGACGTAGGGGGCGTTCTCGTAGGTGGACACCATGATGACCGGGACGTCGTCCCACTCGGCCTTGATCGCCCGCAGCAGCTCCAGACCGTCGAGGTCCGGCATGCGAACGTCGACGAGAGCCAGATCGATCTTCGTCCCGGCCTGGAAGACGGCCAGGGCCGCAGCCGAGCTCTCAGCCTCGACGACCTCCGCGTCCGGGAATCCTTCCTTCACGACGTAGTTCATGCCACGACGCACGAGCGCGTGGTCGTCCACTACCAAGATCCTCATCGTTGGCCACCTCGCCCTCCGACGGGGAGCGAAGCGACCACACGGACGCCACTCCCGGGCGTCGAACCGATATCGATCGAGCCACCCAGCTGTTCGACGCGCGTCCGGAGCAGACGCAGTCCGAAGTGGGGGTCGTCATCCGTCACGGCCGCGATACCGCGGCCCCTGTCTTCAACCTCGACGCGGAGCTCGTGCTCGCTCGCGCGGACCCGAACCGCCACGTCCTTGGAACCCGAATGCTTGGCGGCGTTGGCGAGCGCCTCCGCGACCACACCGTGCGCGGTGTCCAGGATCGAGGCCGGCACCGCATCGAAGTCGCCCTCCACGGACACGCGTGCGGGCAACTTCCAGCGGTCGACCAACTCGGCGACGAACGCGGCGAACGGCTGATCGGTTTCGATCCGCCCGTCCTCCAACTCGAACAGGAGGTTGCGCACCTGACGGAGGTCCTCACGCAGCGCGGCTTCGACCTCGGTGAGGGCGTCCACAGCGGTGCTGGGATCGTCCTGGATGCGCGCACGAAGGGTCTGGATCTCGAGGACCGCGCTCGTGATCGACTGGGTGAGGCCGTCATGGATATGCATGGCCCAGCGGGTGCGCTCCTCCAGCATGCGTGAGTCCACCGTGGCCGCCACGGTGGGGTGCACGCTCTTGGAGGTGCGCATCTGATCGCGCGGTACGCTCATGCGGCTTCCCTCGTCCCTTCGGTCGGGGCCGTTCGCTCTAGTCCCTTTTCGGACGCAGGAGCCCCTTCCTTGACCGTTCGGCCTCAACGTCTTTCACGGGATCGAGCGGATCCGTCCAACCCCTCGATTCGACGGCCAGTCTGGCACTTAGAAACCTTGTCAATGGAATACTCAGGTTCTATCCTCTGTTGGAGCTTAGGTAGCTCCCCAGGGGAGCTTCCACGACGCATGAGGAGGACAGCCACATGGCACGAGCAGTGGGGATCGACCTGGGCACCACGAACTCGGTGGTGGCCGTGCTGGAGGCCGGCGAGCCGGTCGTCATCCCGAACGCCGAGGGTGCGCGCACCACGCCGTCCGTCGTCGGCTTCTCGAAGAACAACGAGATCCTGGTGGGCGAGGTCGCCAAACGGCAGGCCATCACCAACCCCGATCGCACGATCCGATCCGTCAAACGCCACATGGGTGACAAGGGCTGGGCGGTGGATATCGACGGCAAGGGGTGGACCGCGCAGGAGATCAGCGCCCAGATCCTCCTCAAGCTGAAGCGCGACGCCGAGTCCTACCTGGGCGATTCTGTCGCTCAGGCGGTGATCACGGTTCCCGCCTACTTCGATGACGCCCAACGGCAGGCCACCAAGGAAGCCGGTCAGATCGCGGGCCTCGAAGTGCTCCGCATCATCAACGAGCCGACCGCCGCGGCGCTCGCCTACGGGCTCGAGAAGCAAGACACCGACGAGACCGTCTTGGTGTTCGACCTCGGCGGTGGGACGTTCGATGTCTCGCTGATGGAGATCGGCGACGGCGTGTTCGAGGTGAAGGCCACCCACGGTGACACGAATCTGGGCGGCGACGACTGGGATCAACGCGTGATCGACTGGCTCGTCAAGGAGTTCAAGAACGGGCACGGCATCGATCTCTCGCAGGATCGCATGGCGATGCAGCGGCTCAAGGAGGCGGCCGAGAAGGCCAAGATCGAGCTGAGCCAGGTCGCGGAGGCCACTATCAACCTCCCGTTCATCTCCGCCGGACCCGACGGCCCGCTCCACATGGAGCAGAAGCTGACCCGCGCCGAGTTGGAGCGCATGACCGAGGACCTGGTCCAGCGGTGCAAGACGCCGTTCCAGCAGGCCATCAAGGACTGGGGCAAGAACGCCTCGGCGATCGATCACGTGATCCTGGTGGGCGGTTCCACGCGCATGCCCATGATCCAGGAGCTCGTCAAGGGATTGACCGACGGCAAGGAGCCGCACAAGGGCGTGAATCCCGACGAGGTCGTCGCGATCGGCGCCGCCATCCAGGCCGGCGTGCTCAAGGGGGACGTGAAGGACATCCTGCTTCTTGACGTCACCCCACTGTCGCTCGGTGTCGAGACGAAGGGCGGGATCTTCACCAAGCTGATCGAACGCAACACCACGATCCCGACCCGGAAGTCGGAGACCTTCACCACGGCCGATGACAACCAGACGACGGTGGAGATCCACGTGCTGCAGGGCGAGGCCGAGACTGTGATGTCACCCGGCGTGAAATCCCTGGGCCGGTTCCACCTGATGGGTATCGCGCCGGCGCCCCGCGGGATGCCGCAGATCGAGGTCGCCTTCGACATCGACGCGAACGGGATCGTGAACGTGAGTGCGAAGGACATGGCCACGGGCAAGGAGCAGGCCATGACGATCACGGGCGGCACCGCCCTCGCGAAGGACGAGGTGGAGCGGATGGTCGCCGACGCAGAGAAGTTCGCTGCCGAGGATCATCAGCGTCGAGAGACGGCCGAGGCCCGCAACCAGGCTGACCAGATCGCCTACCAGGTGGACAAGTTCATCCAGGACTCGGGGGAGAAGATCCCCGAGGGCGACAAGACCGAGCTCACCACGGCGAACGACCAACTGAAGGAGATCCTGAAGGACGAGGACGCCGACGCGGAGAAGTTGCGCGCGGCCACCGACTCCACGATGCAGGTCTTCAACCGTGTGGGCACGGCCATGAACCAGCAGGCCGCGCAAGCCACGGCGGAAGAGACATCGGACGCGAGCGGGTCCGACGCAGAAGCCGCGACCGAGAACGATGACGACGTGGTGGAGGGCGAGATCATCGAGGAAGGAGGTGCATCGTGATGCTCGACAGGACATGGGATACGTTCCGCGAGGTCGAGGTCATGGGCACCGAACCGATCGAGGTCAAGGCATCGTGAGCGACTTCGACAAGGAGCAAGAACCACGCATCCGGATCACGGACAAGCGCAGGTTCGCGAACCTCTCCGATGAGGGCGCCCCGGTCTCCGAGGTCGGCGGCGCCCCCACAGGGGCCCGTCCTCCGAGCGACGATGCCAACCCGACCGAACCGGATCCCGGCGGTGTCGAGGCCACTCAGGTGGCAGGCGATCTGGAGGCCGCCAGAGCCGAGGCCGTGCAGTACCTCGACCACCTGCGTCGCCTGCAGGCGGAGTTCGACAACTACCGCAAGCGGGTCGTGAAGGAGCAGACGGATCTGGCCGAACTGGGCGCGATGCCCGTAGCCCGCCGGTTGCTGGAGGTCCTCGACGACTTCGAGCTTGCGTTGATGCACGCCAACGAGCAACCCGATTACGACCGGTTCCTCAAGGGCGTCGAGCTGGTCTACGCGAAGCTCGCTGAGGCGCTAAAGGCCGAGGGGCTAGAGCGGATGGCGGCGGAGGGCGCCCCCTTCGATCCCGAGCTGCACGAGGCGTTGATGCAGACGGGAGAGGGCGACGGCGAGCTCAAGGTGGTCGACGTCCTGCGCCCCGGCTACACGTTGAAGGGGCGGGTGCTTCGACCCGCCGGGGTGCGGGTCGAACGACAGTGAGGTTCCCGGGACCAACGGTCCCGTCGAGGAGTGGGTGATCGAGGTGGCAGACGAGGTCCGCAGGGAGTGGTTCGAGAAGGACTACTACCAGGTCCTCGGCGTTCCCAAGAACGCGTCCGCCGCTGACATCAAGAAGGCATACCGCAAGCTCGCTCAGCAGTTCCACCCCGATGCCAACCCGGGAAACACCGACGCGGAGGATCGTTTCAAGGAGATCTCCTCCGCCTACGACGTCGTGGGCGACGAAGACACGCGCAAGCGCTACGACGAGGTGCGGGAGATGGGAACCTCGGGGTTCGGGCCGGGATTCCGAGGTGCGCCTGGCGGTGCTCCGGGCGCCGGCGGTTGGCCAGGAGGCGCCGGCTACCAGCAGGTGAACGTCGGCGACATCGGGGATCTGTTCGGCGGCCTCTTCGGCGGAGCCGGGAGGCGTACGGGCGCGCGCCAGCCCCGTCCTCAACGGGGGGCGGATCTGGAGACGGACGTCCGGGTGTCGTTCGACGACGCCATGGAGGGGACCACCGTGCCGGTGAAGATCACGGGACCCACCGTGTGCCACACCTGCCACGGGTCGGGCGCCGCCCCAGGGACGTCTCCTTCGACCTGTCCCGAGTGTGCAGGCAGTGGCGAGGTCGCCGTGGATCAAGGGTTCTTCTCGATCTCGCAGCCGTGTCCGCGGTGCCACGGCAGCGGGCGTGTCGTGGAGACGCCGTGTCCCACCTGCAAGGGGACGGGCGCGGAGCGCCGGACCCGAACCCTCAAGGTGAAGATCCCCGCGGGGGTCAAGGAAGGTGCGCGGATCAAGCTGTCGGGCAAGGGAGAGCCAGGTCCCGCGGGCGGCCAACCCGGCGATCTCTTCATCCGGGTCCACGTGGCTGGGCACCCGCTGTTCGGGCGTAAGGGCGACAACCTGACCCTCGAACTGCCCATCTCCTACCCAGAGGCCGCGCTGGGCGCGCACGTCCAGGTCCCGACGCTCAACGGTCCCGTGACCCTCAAGATCCCTTCGGGGACGCCCACCGGCAAGACCTTCCGGGTCAAGGGAAAGGGGGCACCCAGGAAGGGGGGCCAGGGAGATCTCCTGGTGACCGTGAAGGTCGACGTGCCCAACAGGGTGTCGCGGGAAGAGAAGGCGCTGCTGAAGCAGCTGCAGGAGAACCAGAAGGATTCGCCACGCTCCAGGTTGGGCGTGGCGTGAGGAGCTGACCAGGATGACGGATCGCCAACCGAGCGCCCCGGACGACCGTGAGCGTGCGGTGTACATCATCAGCGTCGCAGCGGAGCTCGCCGGCGTGCATCCGCAGACCCTCCGGATCTACGAGCGCAAGGGCTTGGTGCAGCCGCATAGGACCGCCGGAAACACCCGTCGGTACTCGGAGCACGACATCGAGGTCCTGCAGCAGATCCAGGCTCTGACTCAAGATCAGGGGGTCAACCTGGCCGGGGTCAAGATGATCATCGAGCTGCAGCAGCGGATCGACGAGCTCGATCGGAAGGTCGACGAGATGCGCGAGCAGTTGGAACGGCGCCGAGCCATCGCCATGCCCGGCCGTCGTGCCGGATCCGAGATCGTGCCGACCCGGGGACTGTTCACGCCTCCATGGGAACCGGCGGCCCGCCGATGACGGTCGTCCGAGGGGCCCGCGTGACGCTTCGTCCGTTCCGGGCAGACGAACTCCCCGCGTTGGTGCGGATCGCCGGGCTGCTGCCTGAGGACGATGGGACGTACCTAGGGCCGCGCGACGAAGCCCACCTCTGGGAGAAGATCACGGCCTCGGGCACATGGGCCCACGGCATCATCACCTTCGCCGTGGAAGACGGAGGTCGCCTCGTGGGAGAGATCCAGGCGCGCAGCAGCCAAGTGGCGATGCCACCGGGCGTCTTCGAGTTGGGTGTCGAGATCTTCGATGAAGCCGATCGGGGGCGGGGGGTTGGAGCGGCGGCGGTGGTGGAGGTCGCCCGCTATCTGTTCGACGAGCAGGACGCCATCCGCGTCCAGCTGTCGACGGATGTCGGCAACCTGGCGATGCGGCGCGTGGCCGAGCGCCTCGGCTTCGGCGCAGAGGGTGTGCTCCGGGGCTACATGCCCACCGCCGAGGGACCCCGCGACTACGTCATGTTCGGGTTGACCAAGGATGACTACGAGGACGTGAAGACGACGTGGATCTGAGCAAGCTGACGATCAAGTCTCAGGCGGCCCTGCAGGAGGCTCAGCAGCAGGCCACCGCCCGCAACCATCAATCGATCGAACCTGAGCACGTGTTGTTCGCGCTGCTGTCGGACCCTGAGGCGATCGTGTTCCCGCTCCTGCATCATGTGGGTGCGAACCCGGGGCACCTGCGAACGAGGGTGGGTGAAGCGCTCGACAAGGTCCCCAAGGTCTTCACGCAGGATGCTGAGGTCCGGATCTCGCCGGCCACCGCGCGACTCCTGGAGATGGCGGGTAACGAGGCCGAGGCGCTCACGGATGAGTACATCTCGACCGAGCATCTCCTGCTGGCGATGTTGGCCGGCGGGGACTCAGCGGTGGCCCGGATCTTGTTGGACGCCGGGCTCACGCACGACGGGGTCCTGGCCGCGCTGGCCGAGGTGCGGGGCCGTCAGCGCGTCACCGACCCGAATCCTGAGGACAAGTTCCAGGTGCTGGAGAAGTACGGACGCGATCTGACCGAGTCTGCCCGGGCGGGCAAGCTGGATCCGGTGATCGGTCGCGACGAGGAGGTTCGGCGCACGATCCAGGTGCTCTCTCGCCGAACGAAGAACAATCCCGTCCTGATCGGCGAGCCGGGTGTCGGGAAGACGGCCATCGTCGAAGGCCTTGCTCAGCGCATCGTGGCCGGCGACGTCCCCGAGTCCCTGAAGCACAAGAAGCTGATCGCGCTCGACCTTAGTGCCATGGTGGCGGGCGCGAAGTACCGGGGGGAGTTCGAGGAGCGGCTGAAGGCGGTCCTGAAGGAGATCGCCGACAGCGAGGGCCAGATCATCACGTTCATCGACGAGCTGCACACGATCGTCGGTGCGGGGGCGGCCGAGGGTGCCATGGATGCCGGCAACATGCTCAAGCCGATGCTGGCCCGCGGCGAGCTCCGCGCGATCGGCGCCACCACCCTGGATGAGTACCGCCAGCACATCGAGAAGGATCCCGCGTTGGAGCGCCGGTTCCAGCCGGTCCTGGTGGAGGAACCGAGCGTGGAGGACACGATCGGCATCCTGCGCGGGCTGAAGGAGCGCTACGAGGTCCATCACGGTGTGCGGATCCAGGACCCGGCGCTGGTGGCGGCGGCGGTGCTCTCCGACCGGTACGTCACGGGGCGGTTCCTGCCCGACAAGGCGATCGATCTGGTGGATGAGTCAGCGTCCCGGTTGCGGATCGAGATCGACTCGGTTCCGGTGGAGATCGATGAGGTCGAGCGTCGTATCCGCCAGCTTGAGATCGAACGGGCCGCGCTGCAGAAGGAATCCGACGCGGCATCGCGCGATCGTCTGGCGAAGCTGGAAGAGGAGTTGGCGAACCTGGAGGAGACCAGCGGGGGGATGCGCGCCCACTGGCAGCAGGAGAAGGAGTGTATCGACCGCATCCGACAGCTGAAGACCGAGATCGAGGCGGCGAGGGGTGAGTTCGATCGTGCCGAGCGTGATGGTGATCTGCAACGAGCGGCCGAGCTGAGGTACGGGACGCTGGTCGAGCTCGAGAAGCGTTTGGAGGAGGAGAACGCGCGGCTCACCGAGCTCCAGGTCGACCGGAAGATGCTGAATGAGGAGGTCACCGAGGAAGACGTGGCCGAGGTCGTGTCGAAGTGGACCGGGATCCCCGTGTCACGTCTGATGGAAGGCGAGATGCAGAAGCTCGTCCATCTGGAGGCGGCCCTGCACGAACGTGTCGTGGACCAGCGCGAGGCGGTGGAGGCCGTGGCCAACGCGATCCGCCGCAGCCGGGCGGGGCTGTCAGATCCGAACCGCCCGATCGGCTCCTTCCTGTTCCTGGGACCCACCGGGGTGGGGAAGACGGAGCTCGCGCGCGCGCTCGCCGACTACCTGTTCGACGATGAGCGAGCGATCGTCCGGGTGGACATGAGCGAGTACCAGGAGCGACACACGGTGTCGCGGCTCGTGGGTGCGCCTCCAGGGTACGTCGGCTACGAGGAGGGCGGTCAGCTCACCGAAGCCGTGAGGCGCCGCCCCTACAGCGTGGTGCTGTTGGACGAGATGGAGAAGGCTCACGCGGACGTCTTCAACACGCTGCTGCAGCTGCTGGATGACGGTCGCCTCACGGATGGGCAGGGGCGGACGGTGGACTTCCGCAACGCCATCGTGATCATGACCTCGAACCTGGGCAGCGGGGTGTTCGCGGACCTGTCCCTCGAGCGCGAGAAGCAGAAGGAAGAGGTGCTCGCGGATGTGCGCGGCTACTTCCGTCCTGAGTTCGTGAACCGGATCGACGAGATCGTGGTCTTCGACCCTTTGGGAAGGGATGAGATCGCCGAGATCGTGGACATCCAGCTCCGCGGCCTCCAGCGGCGGCTCGCCGAGCGGAACCTGACGATCCGCCTGACCGACGACGCTCGTGCGTACTTGGCGAACGAAGGGTACGAGCCAGCGTTCGGCGCGCGCCCTCTGAAACGCCTGATCCAACGCGAGATCCAAGACCCGCTGGCGATGAAGTTGCTCTCAGGCGACATCCACGATGGCGACGTCGTCGAGGTGGATGCAGGTGATGACGGCCCGGTGTTCCGGGTGACCCCAGGCGCGTAGGGTTCCTCTGCGCCGGGAGGGTTGGCCGACTGAAGCTTGCCGGGTTCGAGAGAAGGGAAGGATGCTGTCGTGCCGATCGTGTGGATCCTCCTCGCCGTCGTGGTCGTTGCCGCGATCGGTGCGGTCGTCTCCTACAACCGCTTCATCTCCCAGAAGAACCAGGTGAAGGACGCGTGGGCGAACGTGGACACGGAGCTCCGTCGCCGGTACGACCTGATCCCGAACCTCGTCGAGACGGTCAAGGGGTACGCCGCCCACGAGAAGGAGACGTTCGAAGAAGTCACGCGCGCGCGCGCGATGGCCACCGCCGCCACGGGCTCGCCCGCGTCCCAGGCTGCCGCTGAGGGTCCTCTCACCGCCGCCCTGAGGCAGCTCCTGGCGGTCGCCGAGAACTACCCCGACCTCAAGGCGAACACCAACTTCCTCGCCCTCCAGACCGAGCTGTCCAATACCGAGGATCGCCTCCAGACCGCACGGCGCTTCTACAACGCGAACGTGCGCGACTACAACCGGCGGGTCCGGAGCTTCCCCTCGGTGGTGATCGCCAACATGTTCCACTTCCAGGAAGAGGAGTTCTTCGAGATCGAAGATGTTATCCGCGATGCCGGGGCTCCCACCGTCAGCTTCGAACGCGATGGAGTTCCTGCCGTGGACACGTCGGCAGCTGCCGCTCCGCAGATGCCCGCGTCAGCGGACCCGGAAACACGAACGGATCCCGACGAGCCGATGCCGCCGAACCCCGCCCCGCCGCCCGCGTAGCTCAGCGATCGCCCAGCGCGACGGCGTCGGGCTCGGCCGTCTCCATCCCGCCGGGGGGCTCCGCGTATCCCGTCAGCGCCGGGCCCCGGCGGACCGAGCGGATCAGCGCCCACCAGACCGCTGCCCACGCCACCGCGACGGCGCCGACCAACAGGGCGGCGTAGCGTGGGCCGAGCGAGTCGGCCAGGGTGGAAGCCACCAGGCTGGAGACGGCGAGCGAGAGCGTGATCAGGGCGAAATCGAAGGCGAAGATGCGACCCCGGATCGCGTCCGGGACCAGGACCTGAAGCCCGAACGTCGACAGCACCCACTGGGAGCCGCCTCCCAGATGCGCCACGAAGATGACGATCGCCGCGACCCAGATGGCGGGCGCCAGGCCCAGGGCCATGTACGCCAGCCCGAAGACCGTCAGCGCCAGTCCGATCGCTGCGAACAGGCGCTCGTGACGCGGACCGCTGATCCGATGGCCCAGGAACGGACCCACCAGCGCCCCCAGTCCGCGTGAGGCCATCAGGATGCCCACGCCGATGTCACCGCGATGGAAGACCTCCACACCGAAGACGGGGATCAACGCCAGCACGCCTGCGGCCAACCCGAACCCGGCCTTGACGCTCAGCAACGCCAACACGCGACGGTCGCTTCGGGCGTATCGCAGGACCTCGATGGTGGCGTCCAGCATCCTCGGATGTCGGTGATCGGGCGCTCGGGTCTCGGAGAACGGCCGCCGGATGCCGACCAACAACAGCGCCGAGACTGCGAACGAGGCGGCGTCGACCATGAAGGCGGTGTCGCGCCCGAACACGGTGGCCACCACGCCTCCCACCGCCGATCCGATCGCCAGCATCGTGCCCCACAGCGAGCCGCCCAATGCGTTCGCGGTGGCCAGATCCTGGGGATCGACGATGTTAGGGATCGCCGCGTTCACGGCCGGGTCGAACGGCGCTCCGAACACGCTGAGGAGGGCGAGCAAGGGGTAGGCCAGCCAGACCGTGGAGGGTCCCACGACCAGGAAACACAGACAGACGAGCACCCGAGCCAAGTCGCAGGCGATCATCAGGTGGCGCCGGTCCAGCCGATCCGCCAGCACACCGGCCGGGGGAGAGGCGAGGAAGAATGCCAGTTCCTGGGCCAGGATGGCGAATCCGACGTCGATCGCGCGCCCGGTCGTCTCCAGGATCAGGCCGGTGATGGCGACGAAGAGGAACCAATCCCCGCCCAACGAGATCACAGAGGCGAGGAAGAGCCGCCGGAAGTCGCGGTTCCGCCGCAGGAGTGACAGGCTTGCGCGGAAGCCACCACCGTGGGCGGCGGCTTCCTCGGGGATGCGTGGGTCGTCGGAACCGGCGGATCCCATGGCGCGTCGCCAGACTACCGGGCGGAGCTCGACCGAAGGGGGCTGGAGGAGTGCTCGAACGGATCACGTGGTTCCGTCAAGCCGCGCTGCGGTGGCGGGACGACGAGCGCACGATCTACATCGATCCCTGGGGCACCGGTGAAGACGCCCCCCCGGCAGATCTGATCCTGATCACCCATGCTCATCTGGATCATCTCCGGCCCGATGAGATCGATCGGCTTCGGAAGGCCGAGACCAAGCTGGTCGCGCCCAGGGATGTCGCCGACGAACTCGTCGGAGACGTCACCCCGGTTGCGCCCGGCCAGTCGTACGAGGTGGGCGGCGTGCGGTTCTCAACCGTACCCGCCTACAACGTGCACGAGGAGCGGCTCCAGATGCATCCCCGTTCCAACGGGTGGGTCGGGTACGTGATCGAGCTGGGTGGCGCCTCCTATCTCCATGCGGGTGACACCGACCGGACCCCTGAGTTGGAGTCGGTGCAGACGGATGTCGCGTTCGTGCCTGTCGGCGGCACGTACACGATGGACGCCGACGAGGCCGGCGGCCTCGTGCAGGCGATGCAGCCGGGGTTGGCCGTGCCGTTCCACTTCGGATTCGTCGTGGGATCTCCGCTCGACGGCGAACGGTTCCGCGCAGCGGCCGGCGACGTGCCGGTGGAGGTCATGACCCCCACCAACCCCTTCGAATGCGACTGACCGACGTCGGCGGCGTCACCTCCGGTAGCATCGGGGTCACGACGCAGGAAGGACGACCGACCATGACGCTCGGCTACGAGGGAAAGCTCTACATCCTGGCGTTCGACCACCGAGGTTCGTTCCAGAAGAAGTTCTTCGGGGTGGAGGGTGCGCCCTCGCCCGAGGACGTTCAGCGCATCATCGACGCGAAGACCGTGATCTTCGAGGGGATGCAGCGGGCCCTCGCCGAGGGTGCCGACGCCGGCGCGGCGGGTGTGTTGGTGGACGAGCAGTTCGGCACCGCGATCGCGGGGAAGGCCAACGAGCTCGGTCTCATGCTGGCGATGCCGGTGGAGAAGTCCGGACAGGAGGAGTTCGACTTCGAGTACGGGAGCGAGTTCGGCGCCCACATCCAGGCGTTCAACCCCGCGTTCTCGAAGGTCCTGGTTCGTTACAACCCCGAGGGTGACGGAGCCACCAACGCGCGGCAGTCCGGCCGGCTGAAGGAGCTCTCCGACTGGCTGCACCACAACGAGCGTCGGTTCCTGTTCGAGCTGTTGGTCCCTGCGGAGCCGCGGCAGCTCGAATCGGTGGGCGGCGACGGTGGCCGCTACGATCGTGAGGTTCGGCCGAGCCTGATGCGCGTCGCGATCGCGGAGCTGCAGGAGGCTGGGATCGAGCCCGACATCTGGAAGATCGAAGGCATCGACGACACCGCCGATTGCGAGGCGATCGTGGACCAGTGCCGGATCGGCGGGCGTGACCAGGTCGCGTGTGTCGTGTTCGGGCCGAGGCGCCGACGACGCGGCCGTGGACGCCTGGTTGCGCGCAGCTCGCACGGTTCCCGGCTACTGCGGGTTCGCGATCGGACGATCGATCTGGTGGGAGCCGCTCTTGGGCTTCGTCAACGGCGCGCTCCCTCGCGAACAGGCCGCCGAACAGATCGCGAACAACTATCGGAGGTTCGTCGGCGTCTACGAGCTCGGCTGAGGAGGCAGACCATGGCGGTCATCAAGACGATCGACCTGGTGGGGGTGTCGGAGGACTCCTGGCGCGACGCCGCTCATCAGGCACTGGCCGAGGCCGCGAAGACGATCCGTGGCATCGAGGGCATGGATGTGCTCGAGACGAGCGCGCGCGTCGAGGACGGTCAGATCAGCGAGTACCACACCCACGTCCAGATCCGTTTCCGGATCGAGCGATAACCCCTCAGTCTTCGACCAGGAGGCCGCGTCGACGCTTGATCCTTCGATCGAGGCGCCCGAACACCAGGTAGTCGACTGCCACGCCCATCGCCACGATCACCGCGAGGACCGCGAGCAGCGTGGGCACGTCGGATCGCGAGCGACTCAGGAGCTGCCCCAACCCCGTGGCTCCCACCGCCGCCACGATGAGTTCCCCCGCCATCAATGCCTTCCAGGCGAACCCCCATGCCTGCTGCAGACCGATCATGTAGCCGGGTAATGCGGCCGGGAAGATCACGTTGCGGTACAGGGACCACCCGTCGGCACCGAGCGTGAGGCCCGCCCGGCGAAGCAGCGGGGGGACCTGGCGCATGGCGGCCATCGTCGCCAACGTCATGGAGGGGAACGCCCCCATGATCGTCACGAAGACCACGGCTCGTTCGGATGCCCCGAACCAGACGACGGCGAGCGGGAGCCATGCGATGAACGGCGTGATCTGCAGGGCCACGATGATGGGGCGGATGCTCCGGCGAGCGAACTCGTTGAGCGCCAGCCCGAACCCGATGAAGGTTCCCAGCACGATCGACGCAGCGAACGAGAACGCCAGGCGGAGCAGCGTCTTCCACGCCGCTTCGGGGATCGTCCCGTCGGACATCCCGTGCGTGAAGGCGGTCCAGACCTCGGCCGGCGAGGGGATGGCGGGAGACGACGTGAGCGCCGCCACGATCGCCCAAACGACGAGCAACCCGGCGATCCCCACGAGCGGGGGCCCGACCTCATGGGTGAGCCGTCTCACGTGCCCCCTTCCCGACCTCCGACATCAGCAGGTCATGGATCTCGGTGACGACCCGAGCGACCAGGACGTCGTCCAGTTGGCGCGGCCTCGGCGTGTTGATCCGCACCTCCTCGACCAGATGGCCCGGAGCGGCCGACATCACCAGGACCCGGTCGGCGAGCAGGGCGGCCTCGCGAACGTTGTGGGTGACGAACACGAAGGTGGCACGTCCGTCGCCTTCGGCCCACACCCGCTGCACCTCGTCCTGCAACAGCTCGCGCGCCTGTGCATCGAGGGCGCCGAACGGCTCGTCACCGAGGAGCACGTCCGGTTCGCAGGCCAGCGCTCGAGCCAGGGCCGCGCGCTGCCGCATGCCCGCAGACAGCTCGTGTGGCTGGGCGTCGGCGAGACCCTCGAGCCCGACGCCGGTGAGCCAACGCATCGTGCGGGGTTGTCGCTCGGAAGGGGGGACGCCGATCAGTCGCAGGGCGAGGTCGACGTTCCCCGCGACGGACAGCCACGGGAACAGGGCCGGCTCTTGGAACAACACCGCCCGGTCCGGGCCAGGACCCGAGATGGGGCGTCCGTCCAGCAACGCCTCGCCGGATGTCGGCGCGTCCAGTCCGGCCAAGATGTTGAGGATCGACGTCTTGCCGCAACCCGACGGTCCCAGAAGGCACAGGAACTCGCCGGCGGCGACGTCGAACGAGACGTGGTCGACGGCGGTCATCCACGATCCGCTCGCCGAGCGGCGCGTCTTGACCAGGTCCCTGACCGAGAGCTTCGCCGATGTCACCGGAGCCTGAACTTCTCAGCCATCTCGATCTGGACGACCTTGCCGTCCTGGATCACCAACACGACGGTCCCGAACTTGATCCGTCGCACGATGTCGGCCACCTTGGCCAGGACCTCGCGCTCTTCGGGGGTGAGCTGCGCGAGTTGCTCGTCGGTGGAGATCGGTGCCGGTTCTTCGTCTGCCATCGATCGTCCCTCACGCCCCCACCGCGATCAGCTGCGGTCTGCAGCCTACCGCGGTCACGAGGTGGGGCCGAAGGCCAGCCCCGAGAGCAGGAACATGATCGGCAGCACGAAGAGGGCGCC
The DNA here is from genome assembly GCA_963826185.1 of uncultured Actinomycetes bacterium. Taxonomy (GTDB): domain Bacteria; phylum Actinomycetota; class UBA4738; order UBA4738; family HRBIN12; genus JAOUEA01. Next base: position 16,134 of record CAWGVY010000008.1, read on the forward strand.
CACGAAGATCGCCAACCGACGGTTGCTCGACACCAGGTAGTCGTCGAGACCGATCACGGCCCGCTTCACGGGTTGGAAGAAGAAAGCCAGGATGATCAGCGACACGATGGTGACGCCGATCGCCTCGGCCAGCACGATCTGCGCCGCCACCGGCGTCTTCTGCAGCATCGCCACCACCAGGGTGTCGGCGAGGGTCGTGATGTTCGCCCCCATGATGTAGGGGAGGGCCTCGTCACGCTTGACGTATCCCTTCGCCGCCAGAGGGACGAGGACCGTCAGCGCCACCGACACCGACAGGGTGAGCAACGCCACCAGGCACCCCAGACCGAACATCGTCCAGGGGTGCTTGAGCCAGGCCGCTCGCTTCGATGCGGTGGCGTCGCTGCTGACGTTCGGCAGGACCCTGTCGATCAGGTTGAACGAGATCAGGATCACTCCGAGCCCTGCCAGGAAGAGCAACCACCCCGGCAGATGCTCCGCGGCCAGGTCCACGATGGGACCCCACAGCCGACCCATGATCGCCTCGAGCTTGTCCGACGCGTGCAGGTTGAGCCCGTCCAACCAACCCGCGCGGATGATGGAGTAGCCGATCAACATGCCGGGGATGTAGGTGATGGCCGTCATCGTCATCGCCTGGATGCCGATGCCGATCGAATCGCCGCGCGGTCGGTCCTTGTGCTTCATCGCGTACAGGAACCCCGTCACCAGGACGATGAACGACGCCCCCAGCCTCGATCCCGAGAGCATGGTGAAGGCCTGCAGCTTGGTCAGGGTTCCGGCACCGAACAGGCTGATCGCGGTGGCCGCGACGGGTGAGCCCGAGAGGACGAAGTAGGCCCCCAGCCAGCCCGTGCCCAGCGTGGAGAACCCGTTCGCGAATGGGAACTGCCCCTTGATCGACGGCCCGACCGCCGCCGCCCCCTCCTTCATCAGCTGGATCGCGAGGATGAACAGGAAGATGGCGGGGATGAACAGCAGGATCTTCTTGATGACGTACCAGGAGCTGCGCTCGACCTCGAACGGCCCAAGATCGAGGATGTGCCGCCGCTGGTTCTCTTCGTAGGGGACGCAGAACTCCCCGTCGATGTCGACGAGTTGGGATTCCAGGTCGTCCTGCTTCGACTCGGCCGCACTGCGGCGCATGGGTCCTCCCCTGAAGAAGAGGAAAGGCCGCAACGCATCGTTCGGGGTCTCCCCCGCGCGTCACGGCCTCCGGTCTTTCCGGTCAGCTGCGGGAGGAAGGGTAGCCCGCCACCAGTACCTCGGTCAACGGGACTTATGACCTACGTCTGCCATCGTCACGGATACGTCACAACGTCCCATCAGCGGACGAGCAAGATCGGGCACGTGGCTTGGGCAACGACCTTGTTCGCGACGCCTCCAAGCACCAGGCTCTTCCATTCGGACATGCCCCGCGTTCCCATCACGATCAGATCGCAGGCCGTCTGCTTGGCGACCTCAACGATCTGATCCGGCGTGTCGCCGGGACGGACGCGGCGGAGCTCTCCGGAAGCCTGGATCCCGGCGGAGCCGAAGGTGTCCAGCAGGCTAGCCATCAGCTCCTCGCCGGTGCCTCCGTCGGGACCCAGATCGACGTCGTCTCCCTCGTATCGGGTGTGCTCGCGGACGTGCACGATCGTCACCCTTGACCCGAAACGTGTCGCCATCTCGAGGGCGATCGGCACGGTCTTGCCCCCTTGCTTCGAGCCGTCCACCGCGACCAGGATGTGCTCGAACATCTAGGGTCCGATCGCCGGGGCAGAGACTTCCGAGGTCCCTGCCGCCTCGAGCTTCGGGCGCACGCTCCAGAAGTACGACGCCGCGAAGAGGGAGCCGATCCCGAAGGGAGCGAGCAGGGCCTGCCATCTGATCCACCAGGAACGCTCGCCGTCGACGTCGAACCATTGCTCGACGGGATGCGCGGCCGCATCCACCGCCCCCCAGATCGGGAAGGCCACGAGCGCGAAGACGAGCAGGAACAATCCCAACTCGGTGGTGGGCATATCGAGAAGCTTCAGTGACGATGCCAGCAGCACCACCACCAGAGCCGGGCGGATGAGCCCATCGGGTGCCTTCGACGACAGTCGCGCGCCCACCCAGACGGCCGGGATCGCTCCGATCAGGATCGAGGCGGTGAGCGCAAGCTCGAAATCTCCCACCAGGATGTGGGCGAGCGCGGCCGACGCCACCAGCGGGACCGCTTGCACGAGGTCGGTGCCCACCAACTCGGCGCCCCGCAGGTTGGGATAGATGAGCATCAAGCAGATGATGATGATGGAACCGGACCCGACCGAGGTGAGTCCGACCAAGAGCCCACCCAACGCGCCCACGGCGATCGTCGCCGCGATCTTGACGTGGATCGGCCCGCCGATCGCAGGTCGTGTTCCCGCGCGACGGGCCTGGGCGCTGCGCTGACCCTGGAGCCACGCTTTGAAGACCATCGCGGTCGCGGCAAGGAGGAGTGTGAATCCCAAGAACACCTTCGTCGCGTTCTCGACGGCCTCGCTGTCACCGACCGAGTTCAGGATGAAGACCCCCGCGAAGGCCATCGGGATCGAACCGACGCAGAGCCACCGAACGAGTTCCCACCGTACGGTTCGGCGGCGGATGTGGACGCCGCCGCCGATCGGCTTCATCACCATGGCCGCCACCAGGTCGGAAGACACAGCGGTGGTGGGGCTGATCCCGAAGAAGATGAGCAGGATCGGCGTCATGAGCGCCCCGCCGCCCATGCCGGTCAAGCCCACGGTGAAGCCCACGAGTACGGAGGCCACCACGATGGCCCATTCGATGTGCATCGATGGCTCCTGCCCACGCGCGGGATCATCCTCGCGGGGGCATGGTCGGTTCCGGTCAGCTGCACCGATGACGCTAGTTGCCGTTGAAGGGGAGGGTCAACCACCATCGGGATCCGCGCTCGCTCCCGCTCGATAGACTGGCGCCCATGCCGGCCACCATCGTCCTGGGGACCCAGTGGGGGGACGAGGGCAAGGGCAAGGCCGTCGACTACCTGGCGGACCGGATGGACTTCGTGGTCCGGTATCAGGGAGGCAACAACGCCGGTCACACCGTGATCGCCGAGGGACGCCTCCTGAAGCTCCAACTGATCCCCTCAGGCATCCTCTACCCCCACCTGACATCCGTGATCGCGGACGGCGTGGTCGTGGATCCTCGCCACCTGATCAAGGAGATGGACGAGATCCGCGAGACGGGGGTCGACGTGTCGCGCCTGGTCGTCAGCGGCAACGCCCACATGATCATGCCGTACCACCTGGAGCTGGAGAAGGTCACCGAGCGGTTCCTGGGTAAGAACGCGTTGGGGACCACGAAACGTGGCATCGGCCCGGCCTACGGAGACAAGGCGGCCCGCATCGGTCTGCGCATCCAGGATCTCTTCGACGAGCACATCTTCCGAGAGAAGCTCGAGGTGGTGCTGCGCGAGAAGAACCTGATCCTCACGAAGATCTACAACCGTCTGCCGCTTGACGCCGATCGGATCGTCGAGGAGTACCTGCAGCTGGCGGATCGGCTCCAGCCCCACGTGGTGGACACCGCGGCGCTCCTGTACGCGGGCCTTCGGGACGGTAAGCACGTCATGTTGGAAGGAGCGCAGGGCACCCTGCTGGATCTGGACCACGGCACCTATCCCTTCGTGACCTCCTCCAACCCGGTGGCCGGCTACGCGCTGGCGAGCGCCGGTGTGGGACCGCATCACGTGGACCGCGTCGTGGGGATCGTGAAGGCCTACGTGACGCGGGTGGGTGCCGGCCCGTTCCCCACGGAGCTGATCGACGACGTCGGCGACCGGTTGGGGACCCGCGGCAAGGAGTTCGGCACCGTGACCGGACGTCAGCGGCGGTGCGGCTGGTTCGACGCATGCCTCGGCCGGTACGCGGCTCGCCTCAACGGGCTCACCGACCTGTTCGTGACGAAGCTCGACGTGCTGTCCGGGTTGGATACGCTGAAGATCTGTACGGGCTACCGCGCCCACGGGCAGACCTTCGACGACATGCCCCCGCACCAATCGCTCTTCCACGATGCAGCGCCGATCTACGAGGAGTTGGAGGGCTGGCACGAAGAGATCGACGAGTGTCGCGCGTTCGACGATCTGCCCAAGCAGGCCCAGGCCTACGTGCGTCGGATCGAGGAGCTGGTGGGGGTGCCGACATCGGTGGTGTCGGTGGGGCCTGCCCGGGATCAGAGTCTGCCGTCGGCATGAGGGTTCTGCTCGTGGGCGGCGGAGGACGCGAGCACGCGCTCGCGTATGGCCTGTCCCGAAGTCCGGTGGTCTCGGAGATCCTGGTGGCACCCGGGAACGCCGGGATCGCCTCGATGTCGATCTGCACCTGTCACCCCGTGTCGGCGGAGGACCATGACGGGATCATGGCCCTGGCGCGCAGTGGAACGCCCGATCTGGTGGTGGTGGGGCCCGAGGCCCCGTTGGTGGCGGGACTCGCCGATGAGCTGCGGGCCGAGGGGTTCGCGGTGTTCGGCCCCGATGCTGCGGCAGCCCGGATCGAGGGCTCGAAGGCATTCGCGAAGGAGCTGATGCTGGAAGCGGGGATCCCCACCGCCCGCGCCCGTGCGTTCACGAACGTCGCGGAGGCCACGGCGTTCATGGACGAGCTCGGCGGCCGAGTCGTGGTGAAGGCGGACGGACTCGCGGCCGGCAAGGGCGTGACGGTGGCGACCGATCGTGAGGCTGCGATGGTGGCGTTGCGGGGTTGCCTGGAGGGAGGCGTGTTCGGGCAGGCCGGAGCCACTGTGCTGGTCGAGGAGATGCTCGTGGGACCCGAGATCTCGGCGTTCGCCTTGGTGGACGGGCCCGAGATGGTCCCGCTCACACTGAGCCAGGACTTCAAGCGGATCGGCGAGGGCGACACGGGCCCGAACACCGGAGGCATGGGCGCCTACTCGCCCCTAGCGTGGGTGGACGCAGCCACCGAGTCCGCCATCTGGGACATCGCCAGACGGACGGTCGACGCGCTCGACGCGCGCGGGATCACTTACCGCGGCGTGCTGTTCGTCGGGCTGATGCTCACCGCTGACGGGCCCAGGGTGCTCGAATACAACTGTCGCTTCGGCGATCCGGAGACCGAGGTGATCATCCCTCGCCTCAGGAGCGATCTGGCCGAGCTCCTGCTGGCCTGTGCCGACGGTGGGCTCGCCGATAGCAAGATCGACTGGTCACCCGAGGCCGCGGTCACGGTCGTGGTGGCGTCGAACGGGTATCCCGGGGGGTACGAGACCGGGATCCCCATCCTGGGGCAGGGGGATGTCGATAGGCTGTCGGCCGACGTCATGGTCTTCCACGCGGGGACGCAGATGGGGTCCGACGGCGTGATGGTGACGTCGGGAGGCCGGGTCCTGATGGTGACGGGGACGGGACCCACCATCCGCGAGGCCAGGGAACGGGCCTACGGGTCGATCGGCGTCGTGCACTTCGCCTCGATGGTCTACCGTCACGACATCGCCGAAGCGGCTGCTGGAGGGGAGTAGATGAGCGACGAGATGCCTAAGGTCGGGGTCCTGGCGGCCTCTCCATCGGAGCTGTCGATCATGCGCCAGGCCGGCCTGATCCTGGAGAAGTTCGGCGTCGCCCACGAGATCCGCATCATGTCGTCGTCCCGGAACCCGGATCTGGTGGACGAATACGCCCGCACGGCCTGGGACCGAGGCCTCAAGGTGGTGATCTGTTCGACGGGGCTGTCCGGACACCTGGCGGCGGCGGTGGCCGCCCGCACGATCGTTCCGGTGATCGGGGTGCCCATCGCCACGTCTCCCAAGATGGTGGGCAACGAGGCGCTCGCGATCACGGCCCAGATGCCCACCGGCGTGCCGGTGGCCACCGTCGGCGTCGAGGCCGCCGTCAACGCTGCCGTGCTGGCCGCCGAGATCGTGGCGGTCGGAGACGAGAGCGTCGCGGCCAGCTTGTGGAAGTTCAAGGACGACCTGGCGGAGGGCCTGAAGCTTTGATCCCGCGTTACAGCCTGCCGGAGATGGCCGACATCTGGTCGGACGGAACCCGGCTGGCGAACTGGCTGGAGATCGAGCTCCTGGCGGTGGAGGCGTGGTCAGAGCTCGGACGCATCCCCGCGGAAGACGCTGTGGCGTGTCGTGCCCGCGCGGCGTTCACCGTCGAAACGGTGCTCGAACGCGAACAGGTCACCCGGCATGATGTCGCCGCGTTCATCGACGTGGTCGCCGAGTCGATCGGGCCGCAGGGCCGCTGGATCCACTTCGGGCTCACGTCGTCAGACGTGCTCGACACAGGCCTCGCCTTGCAGCTCCGCCAGGCGAGCGATGTGCTGCTGGCGGGCCTGGAGGGTCTGCTCGGCGTCGTGAAGCGCCAGGCGTTCCGGTTCCGCGACACGCCGATGATGGGTCGCTCGCACGGGGTGTATGCGGAGCCCATCTCGTTCGGTCAGAAGCTGGCCGTGTGGGCGTTCGAGCTGGATCGTGACCGTGAGCGGCTCCGGCGCGCCCGGGAGGTTGTCAGTGTCGGGGCGATCAGCGGCGTCGTGGGGACCTACGCCCAGCTCGATCCACGTGTGGAGGAGCTCGTGTGCGCCCGCCTGGGTCTGCGGGTGGCGGAGGCCTCGACCCAGGTGCTGCAGCGCGATCGCCACGCGGAGTTCGTCACGACCTTGGCGATCGTGGCTTCCACGCTCGACAAGATCGCCACCGAGATCCGTCACCTGTCGCGGACCGAGGTGCGCGAGGTGCAGGAGCCGTTCGCTCCGGGGCAGAAGGGCTCCTCGGCGATGCCACACAAGAGGAACCCGGTGGTGAGCGAACGCGTGAGCGGACTCGCGCGTGTGATCCGGGGCTACGCCCAGGCGGCGCTGGAAGATGTGGCGCTCTGGCACGAACGCGATATCTCGCATTCTTCGGCCGAGCGGATCCTGCTCCCCGACGCCACGGGATTGCTGGACTTCATGCTCCACGACATGACGTGGGTCGTGGACGGCATGTCGGTCTTCGTCGACCGGATGCGGGACAACGTGATGTCGCACGGGGGGATCGCGTTCAGCCAGTCCGTGCTCCTTGCGCTGGTGGACGCGGAGGTGTCGCGTGACGAGGCGTATCGGATCGTGCAGAGGGCCGCCGCGGCCGCGTGGGACCAGGGCGCTTCCTTCCGTGAGGCGATCGAAGGGGATCCCGAGACCACTCGCGTCCTCGACCCCGAGCAGCTCGATGCGTTGTTCGACCCACAGCGCTTCCTCCGCAACCTGGGCGGGGTGTTCGAGAAGCTCGAGAAGTTGCCCGTCGAGGAGGCCTGAGTCCATGACCGTGCCCGGTGGCCTCCACGCCCAGGGGAAGGTGCGCGACATCTACGACGCGGGACCCGACTCGCTGTTGCTGGTGGCCAGCGATCGCATCAGCGCGTTCGATGTGGTCCTGCCCGAACCGATCCCCGACAAGGGCCGGGTCCTCACGGCTCTCTCGCTCTTCTGGTTCGAGCGGACCGGGGATCTGGTGGGCAACCACCTGGTGACCGCGGAACGATGGGCGTTCCCAGAGCCGTTCGGGCATATGACCGAGCTCTCCGGCCGCGCGATGTTGGTGAAGCGGGCGGATGTGATCCCCGTGGAGTGCGTCGCCCGGGGGTACCTCAGCGGCAGCGGATGGAAGGAGTACCAGCGGAGCGGGTCGGTGTGCGGCGTCGACCTCCCGCGGGGGTTGGTGGAGTCCGATCGACTCCCCGAGCCGATCTTCACGCCCACCACGAAGGCCGCGGAGGGCCACGACCTGCCGATGACGCTGGATGAGACCGCCGATCGGGTCGGCCGGGGCCTGGCAGAGAAGCTCCGCGAGTTGACCCTCACGATCTACGGTCGGCTGGCAGATGTTTCGGGGCAGCAGGGCATCATCATCGCCGACACGAAGTTCGAGTTCGGGTTCTGCGACGGCGAGCTGCTGTTGATCGACGAGGTGGGGACCCCCGACTCCTCGCGGTTCTGGCCCGCCGAGGATTACCGTTCCGGCGGCCCCCAGCCCTCGTTCGACAAGCAGTTCGTGCGTGACTGGCTGGACATGAGTGGGTGGGACCATGAGCCGCCGGCCCCGGATCTTCCCGCCGAGGTCGTCCGGGGAACGGCCAGTCGCTATCGCGAGGCCTATGAAGCGATCAGCGGAGAGCGGTTCGACTGGTACCTGCAACGGATGGGAGTGATGGGCGGGGAGGGGCCCCGTTGACGTTCGCGTTCGAGGTGCTGGTGTCACTGAAGCCCGGTCTGGCGGATCCGGCCGGCACGGCCGTGGCGTCGGCACTCCCAGCCCTCGGCTGGACGAACGTCTCTGCGGTGCGCGTGGGCAAGCACATCGCGCTCTCCGTCGAGGCGGATTCGGAGGAGGATGCCCGTGCCCAGGTCGAAGAGATGGCTCAGCGGCTCCTGTCGAACCCCGTGATCGAGGACTTCCGGATCCTCGAGAGCGCGCCGGAAGCGTGATTGGGTGAGCCGCCTTCCTCTGATCGGGGTGGTCACGTTCCCCGGATCGCTCGACGATCGCGACGCGATGAACGCCATCACCTTCATGGGGGGCGAGGCGGTGACCCTGTGGCACGACGACGACCACATCCGAGGCGTGGACGCTGTGGTGCTGCCCGGCGGGTTCAGCTACGGCGATTACCTTCGGTGTGGTGCGATCGCCAGGTTCGCGACGGTGATGGACGCGGTGCGGTCCTTCGCAGAGCGGGGGGGGCCGGTCTTGGGGATCTGCAACGGGTTCCAGATCCTGTGCGAGAGCGGGCTTCTGCCGGGGGCCCTCATCCGCAATCGGTCGCTCCGCTTCGTCTGCCGCCAGGTCTCCCTGCGCGTCGAGACGGCCCAGTCGGTGGTGACGGCCGATCTCACGCCGGGCGAGGTGATCGACGTGCCGATCAAGCATGGCGAGGGACAGTTCGTGGCGCGTGCCGAGGAGTTAGAACGGCTGCATGCGGAAGGCCTCGTCGTGTTCCGATACGCCTCGCGTGAGGGGATCGTGGATCCGGCGTTCAATCCGAACGGGGCCACGGACAACATCGCCGGCGTGCGGAACCTCCGTGGCAACGTGGTGGGTCTGATGCCCCACCCGGAGCACGCTGTCGACCCCGACGTCGGATCCACGGGCGGCCAGCCCGTCATCGCCTCCTTGCTGGCCGCCGCCATGGCCGGAGCCTCCGCGTGACTGAGGACCCGTTGCACCGCCGGCTGGGTCTGAAGGATGACGAACACGATCGGATCGTGTCGACCCTGGGCCGGCAGCCACGCCCGGCCGAGTTGGCGATGTATGGCGCGATGTGGTCGGAGCACTGCTCCTACAAGTCCTCGAAGATCCACCTGAAGACGCTGCCCACGCAGGGACCGGCTGTGCTGGTCGGTCCGGGCCAGGATGCCGGTGCGATCGATGTGGGTGATGGTCAGGCCGCCGTATTCAAGATCGAATCGCATTCGCATCCCAGCGCGATCGAGCCGTACCAGGGCGCCGCCACAGGCGTCGGTGGCATCGTCCGGGACATCGTCTCGATGGGAGCTCGTCCGGTCGCGCTGATGGATCCGCTGATGTTCGGCCCGCTCACCGAGCCACGGAACCGCTGGCTGTTCGAAGGCGTGGTCGCCGGGATCGGCGGATACGGCAACTGTATCGGCGTGCCCACGGTCGGTGGCGAGGTCCGATTCGCGGAGCCGCACAGCGCGAACCCGACGGTCGACGTGATGTGCCTTGGCATCGCCGATGCCGATCAGCTGGTGACCGCCTCCTCGTTGGAGGCGCATGCCGGATCCCTGATGGTGCTCTACGGGGCCAGCACGGGCCGTGACGGGATCGGCGGCGTGAGCGTCCTCGCTTCGGCCACGCTGGACGAGGGTGCGGAGGCATCCCGTCCGTCCGTCCAGATCGGCGACCCGTTCGCGGAGAAGCTCCTGATCGAGGCATCGCTGGAACTGATCGCCGAAGGGCTGCTCGAGGGATTGCAGGACCTTGGGGGAGCGGGGATCACCTGCGCGGTCAGCGAATCGGCGGCGCGAGCCGGCCTCGGCGCCGCCCTCGACCTGGATGCCGTCCCCCTGCGGGAACCGGGGATGGAGGCGTTCGAGATCCTGACGTCTGAATCCCAGGAGCGGATGCTCGCGATCGTCCATCCTTCGAAGCTTTCGGGCGTGGAGGCGGTCTGTCGGAAGTGGGGTCTCACGACCGCGGTGGTCGCCACCCTCACCGAGGGTGGATCGTTGCGGGTCACCCATGTCGGTGAGGTGGTGGCCGAGCTTCCCGCCCGATCGTTGACGGACGAAGGGCCGGAGTACGACCGTCCCGCGGTCCCTCCACCCTCGGGCTCGGTCGCTATCGACGACCCCACCTTCCTTCCGTTCGACGGGGACCTGCAGGATGCCCTCTTCGAGGTGCTCTCCTCGCCGAACATCGCCAGCAAGCGCTGGGTCTTCGAGCAGTACGACTCCATCGTGCAGGGCCAGACCGTCGCGGGGGCGGGGAGCGACGCGGCGGTGATCCGGGTTCCGGGCACGATGAAGGGCCTGGCGCTCTCGACCGACGGCAAGGGCCGCTTCGGAGCGCTCGATCCCTATCTGGGGGCCGTCCACGCGGTCGCTGAGGCCGCCCGGAACGTGGCGGTCACCGGTGCCAAGCCTCTGGCCATCACCAACTGCCTCAACTTCGGCAACCCCGAGCGTCCAGAGATCATGTGGCAGTTCGTCGAGTCGATCCGTGGGATCCGCGACGCGTGCGAGGCGTTCGAGACCCCCGTGACTGGCGGCAACGTGAGCTTCTACAACGAGTCCGGTGGCTCGGCGATCTGGCCCACGCCGGTGATCGGGATGGTTGGGCTGCTCCGTGACTATCGGCTCCGTGTTCGCACAGGGTTCCCCCTGGCCGGCCTGATGATCTTCGCCCTGGGTGAGACCTTCGCCGAGCTCGGGGGCTCGGAGTTCGCCGAACGGGTGCTGGGCGTCGTGGCCGGGCGTCCACCCGCCCTGGACCTGGAACGTGAGGCTGCCCTCCTGGGGTTCCTGCACGAGGCCGCCGCCGCCGATCTGCTGGCCAGTGCCCACGATTGCAGCGACGGCGGGTTGGCCATCGCGCTGGCGGAGTCGGCGATCGAAGGTCGGCACGGGTTCGCCGTCGCGATCTCGGGCGATCTCCCCGATCACGTCGCCCTGTTCTCGGAATCGGCTTCCCGCGCCATCGTGAGCGTGGCCCCGGAACGCGAGGACGCGTTCGTCGAACTGGCCGCGTACCACGCGGTCCCGGCGGCGCGCCTCGGTGAGACGGGTGGTCCCCGCGTGGTGATCGATGGGCTGCTGGAAACGACCCTGGAAGGGTTGCGTGAGGTGTACTCCAGCGCCATCCCTCGTGCGTTGGGTGAGCCGGCCTGAGGCCGATGCTGGAAGCCGTCACCTTCGATTACTGGCAGACCCTCGTCGCCGAGGAACCGGGCGAGATGCGGCGCATGCAGGTCGACGGCTGGACCGTGCTCCTGGCCGAGGCAGGCGTACCCCGCGAGCGCGAGGTCGTCGAGGAAGCGTTCGAGCAGAGTTGGGAGATCTTCCAGCATCGTTGGGTGGAGAACCACGGCCCGTACACATGCGTGGACGCCACCGACGTGATCTGTGGCGCGCTGGGCGTGGACCATGCCGAGGGGCTCCGTGACCGATTGGTGGACGTGTTCCGCCAGGTGGGCGAGTCGGTGCACCTGACGGTGGCGCCCGGGTTGCAGGGATGCCTCGACGCGTTGGACGCTGCCGGGTTCCGCATAGGGATCGTGTGCGACGTGGGTCTCACCGCGCCCCCACGCTTCGCTTGAAGTTGCGTGAGGCCGGGGTGCTCGACCGGTTCGCCGCCTGGGCGTTCAGCGATGAGACCGGCTGGTTCAAGCCGGCTCCGGAGGCGTTCGAGCCGGCGCTCCGCGCTCTGGGCGTGACCGACCCGACGCGGGTCGCCCATGTCGGCGACAACAGGAGGACCGATGTGGCCGGCGCGCTCGCCTTGGGCATGACCGCGGTGCGCTACACGGGGTTCCGGGATGACCCGCCGGAAGCGGGGCCGGAGGCCACCCTCGTCCTGAACGATCATCGGGAGCTGCCGGCCCTCTTGGGTCTGTAGACCTTTCACGTGAGCGGGAGCTGCCGCGTTGTTCGGGTGAAGGGTCACTACGAGGAGGGCACCATGCTTCCATCGGTCGGCAGGAGACGGTCCGGGCGTCGGACGAGGCCCCCGGGGTGAGTGCACCCCGAGTGGGCGTGCCGCCCTTCCAGGAGTTCTTGGATGCGAACCGGGCCACGGTGTACCGCTTCCTCACCGTGGCGGTGGGGCGTGCCGACGCCGACGATTGCTTCCAAGAGACGTTCCTGGCGGCCCTCCGCGCCTACCCGCGCGTGGCCGACGGCGACCATCTGGATCGGTGGATCCTCACGATCGCCTCGCGCAAGGCGATCGACCACCATCGGGCTCGCGTGCGACGGGCGACCCCGGTCGCCGATGTGCCAGATCGCCCGGCTCACGACGTGGAGCCATCGGGCCACGACCCGATGTGGGAGGCCGTTCGAGCCCTCCCGCCGCGCCAACGGGTGGCCGTCGTCCACCGGCACGTCCTCGATCGCCCGTACGCCGAGATCGCAGAGCTGATGGGCTCCAGCGAGGCGACCGCGCGCGCCAACGTCTACCAAGGGACGAAACGACTCCGGGAGCTGATGACATGAGCAGGAACGAACTGAAGCGGCTGATCTCCGCCTCCGAGGCGGAGCGGGGCGCCCATGCGGCGGCCGACACCTTCACCGATCGTGCCGCCTCCGAGGGCCTGATAGACGTCGCGGTCGCCACCATGGATTCGCCGATCGGTGAGCTCCTGGTCGCCGTGACCCCCCGGGGCTTGGTCTGCATCGCCTTCGACGGCGAGGATCGCGACGTGATGATGGCCCGTATCACCCAGGATCTATCACCGCGGGTCCTGGCAGCTGCGCGGCCCACGGACGAAGCGCGTCGCGAGTTGCAGGAATACTTCGCGCACGAGCGCAGACGGTTCGACGTGAAGGTGGACCGGCGGTTGATCGGCCGGTTCGCGTGGGACGTACTGAGCGCCACCCGGAAGGTGCCCTTCGGTGGCACGGCCACCTACGGCCAGATCGCGGTCGCGATCGGCCGCCCGAAGGCGGCCCGGGCGGTGGGAAGCGCCCTGGGATCCAACCCGATCCCGATCGTGATCCCGTGCCATCGCATCGTTGGCGCGGGGGGGAAGCTCACCGGATACGCCGGCGGTCTCCCACGGAAGGAGCTGTTGCTCGAGCTCGAAGGGGCGGCGCTGCCGAGCCGGTAAACTGGATACCTCGTGGGTGCCGAATCACCGAAAGAGGAGTGCGGGCTCTTCGGCGTCTGGGCGCCGGGAGACGACGTCGCACGCCTGACGTACTTCGGACTCTTTGCGCAGCAGCATCGTGGACAGGAGTCCGCCGGGATCGCGGTGAGTGACGGGCAGAACATCCTGGTCTACAAGGACATGGGCCTCGTGAGCCAGGTGTTCTCCGAGGCCACGCTCACCACCCTGAACGGCGATCTGGGGATCGGCCACACGCGGTACTCGACCACCGGCTCGACAACTTGGGACAACGCTCAGCCGGTCTTCAAGACCGACGGAGTCCACACGGTGGCGCTCGGCCACAACGGCAACCTGGTCAACACGCAGGAGCTGGCCCGGACCGTGGGCAAGGACGGCGCGGCCACCACGGACTCCGATCTGGTCACCACGATGATCGTCAACGAGATGCGCGAGACGGGGAGCTTGGAGGACGCCGCGATGCGCGTCCTTCCCGCCCTGGAGGGCGCCTTCTGTTTCGTGATGATGGACGAGCGGAGCGTGTTCGCGGCGCGGGGACCGATGGGGATCCGGCCTCTGTCGATCGGGCGACTGCCGAACGGCTTCGTGGTGGCGTCCGAGACGTGCGCTCTGGACATCGTGGGAGCGGCGTTCCTGCGTGAGGTGGAGCCGGGGGAGCTGATCCGGATCGACGACCGCGGGCTCCACAGCCAGCGATACACCGAGTCGCCGCGGAAGGCATCGTGCATCTTCGAGTACGTCTACCTGGCGCGCCCGGACTCGCGCCTGGACGGCATCACGGTGCACGAGGCACGGCGGGAGATGGGTCGCATCCTGGCCCGGGAGCACTCGGTCGATGCCGACATGGTGATCGCCGTCCCCACCACCGGCCACTCCGCCGCCCAGGGGTACAGCGAGGTCAGCGGGATCCCGTACGGCGACGGCCTGTACAAGAACCAGTACGTCGGCCGCACCTTCATCCAGCCGTCGCAATCGCTGCGTGACCGAGGCGTGAAGTTGAAGCTCAACCCGCTGCCCGACTCGATCCGTGGCAAACGGCTGGTCGTGGTGGACGATTCCATCGTGCGTGGAACGACCACGAAGCAGATCGTGCTGGCGTTGCGAGAAGCCGGCGCCACCCAGGTGCACATCCGCATCACCTGCCCTCCCGTGAAATGGCCGTGCTTCTACGGGATCGACATGCCCACACGCCAGGAGTTGATCGGCGCCGATCTGACGGTCGAAGAGATCTGCACCTACGTGGGGGCGGATTCCTTGGGCTATCTCTCGCTCGACGGCATGGTGGAGGCCAGCGGGGGAGGCAAGGAGCGGTTCTGTCGCGCGTGCTTCGACGGCGAGTACCCGATCCCCATCCCCGACGACGCCGGGAAGTTCGTGCTGGAGGACCAGCTCCAGCTACCGTCGGCGTGATCATGGCCCGTCGGTGAGCGGGGCCTACCGGGACGCGGGCGTCGACACCGAGGCCGCCGCCAAGGCGGTCAGCCTGATCGGCGACCTGGCGGCTCGAACGCGGCGACCTGAGGTGGCCGAGCAGGTCGGCGGGTTCGCGGGTCTGTTCAGGATCGGCGGTAGCTCCCTCCTAGCGGCCGCCACCGACGGCGTCGGGACGAAGCTGGAGATCGCGCGGCTGACGGGCCGCTTCGGCACCGTGGGGATCGATCTGGTGGCGATGTGTGCCGACGACGTGGTGTGCACGGGTGCGGAGCCCCTCTTCTTCCTGGACTACCTCGCGGTAGGCCGGGTGGTGCCAGAGGAGGTGGCCGCTCTGGTCGAGGGGGTGGCCGAGGGGTGCGCCCGCGCCGGGTGCGCGTTGCTCGGCGGCGAGACCGCCGAACATCCAGGCGTGATGCCCGATGATCAGTTCGACATGGCGGGGTTCTGCGTCGGCGTCGTCGACGAGGCGGATCTGCTGGGTGCCCAGCGGGTGAAGGATGGCGACATCCTGATCGGTCTGCCGTCCACCGGCCTCCATGCCAACGGGTACTCCCTGGTGCGACGCGTGTTGGTGGAGACCTACCCGCTCGAGGTGACGCCCCCCGAACTGACGCGGCCGCTGGCCGATGAGCTCCTCGAGCCGTGTGCGATCTACGCGCCCGACGTCCTGGCCCTGTCGCGTGAGGGTCTCCTGCATGCCGCCGCGCACATCACGGGCGGCGGCTTCCACGAGAACATCCCTCGCGTCCTGCCTCCCGGCTCCGGGGCGAACGTGCGGCGTGGGAGCTGGAGCGAGCCGCCGATCTTCGGGATGCTCGCCACCGCATCGCAGGCCTCCGACGATGACCTGTTCGGTACCTTCAACATGGGGGTGGGCATGGTCCTGGTCGTCGCTTCCGAGGCGGTGGACGAGGTGCTGAGCCGCAGCTCAGAGGGTGCGTCGGTGATCGGCGAGGTCGTTCCCGGGACCGGCGTACGCATCGCTTGAACCACGTTGCGTACGTGAACGTGCCTGGCCACCCCTGACTAGACCATGTCCCCCGACACCCTGGACCTTCGGACCAGGACCTCCGCATGCGGTCCCTCCGCAAACCGCCCGTGCGACCGATTCAGGGGGCCCTCCCTTCGGCCGTAACCTCGGGTGATGATGGATCCAACCCCCTCGGGGACCAGCGTGCTGGTCGTTGACGACGAGCCACAGGTCGTGTGGGTGCTCCAGTTCAGCCTCGAGGCGGAGGGCTACCAGACCTTCGCCGCCAACAACGGTGTCGAGGCACTGGCTGAGATCGCCGAGCACCGGCCGAACCTGATGGTGCTCGACATCATGATGCCCACGATGGACGGGTGGTCCGTGCTGGAGGAGATGATGAAGATCCCCCGCGAGGACCGCCCCCGTGTGGTGATCGTGAGCGCGCTGGCGTCGTTGCGCGATCGGGCGAAGGCTGCCGAGATGGGAGCCGATGCGTACGTCCCCAAGCCGTTCAACGTCGATGAGCTCCTCGAGGTCCTCCACGATCTGGAGCGCGCTTCCTAGCTGGCTGCTAGCGTCGCCCGGTGCCTGCGCCCGACACCACCGATCTCACCGTCGTGCGCTCGATCCTGTCCGAGGTGGACGGCTCGCTCGCCTCGCTGGACCTCCGTCTCGTCCTCCACGGTGACGAGTTCGATACGTGGGCCGTGGGCGACGAGATCTTCGTGAAGTTCCCTCGCTCGAAGGTGTTCGCCGCCAAGGTGGGGATCGAGGCCGCCTTCACACCACTGGTGCAGGCCTGCCTGGGCACCCTGGTGCCCGACATCGTGCTGGCGAGTGATCCGATCCGATCCTTCCCGTGGCCGTTCCTGGGGCACCGCCGCGCCCGAGGGATCCAAGGCCAGGCCGCGGACGGCACCACGGTGACGCCCTCGTTCGGGGCCCGCCGAGCGTTGGCGGCCGACATCGCCGAGTGTTGGGCGCGGTGCACGCGATCCCACCCGAGGAGGCCTCGGCGGCCGCGCTGGAGGTGAGCGGACCGTTCCTCCAAGATCCGCTCCGGCTGTCCGACGGAGCGAGGCGCCGGGCGGTCGAGATCGCGGGGCCTGCGGCGGCGTCGTTCCTGGACGATCCGATTCCGCCACCATCATGGTCGGGCGAGTCGGTGCCCACCCATCGCGATATCAAGGGCGAGCATCTGTTTCTGGAACCGGGGCTCGCTCGGCTGAGCGCCGTCATCGATTGGGCGGATGTGGAGTTCGCGGAGCCTGCGAAGGATCTGGCAGGGCTCGTGACCTGGATGGGTCCGAACTTCGCCCGAGAGGTGGTGTCGTCGGGGCCGTGGGGCGCCGTGGTGGCCGAGCGGGCCATCCGGATCGCCTGCGAAGGGCTCCTGCGCTACCTCGATGCCGTGCTGCTCGGTCGTGAGCGGGAACCCGATCCGAGGCTGCTGGCGGCGCAGCTCCGCGCCGCGTTCAGTGGGTGAACCGTTGGTGTTCGGCCGGGACGACGGTGGTCCCGACGGCCTTCAGCGTCAGAACGGGCTCGTCCAGGAACTCCGCCGCGCTGTCGCTGATGTCCGGCAGAGCCGCGCCGATCTTGTGGACCTCGAACTCGCATCGGCGGCTGCTCCGACCCACGCTCACGATCCGTCCACGCGCCTCGATCCAGTCGCCCGCGTACAGCGGAGCGAGGAACTCCACCGACTCGTAGGCGCGGAACAGCCCCTCGTCACCGTCGTACTTCATGGCCAGCTCGGTGATCAGATCGCCCACGATCCTCAGCTGGGTCGCGCCCGCCACCAGGTTCCCCCCGTAGTGGGCGTCCTCCTGTCCCAGCCGCAGCCGGATCAGGGCCGTGGGCAGCTCTTCGCTCACGAGACCACCTTGCCGAATCGCACGCCTCGGGCCGGCACGCGGACCTCGCGACCGTCCTTGGCGCGGACGAAGTACGTCTCCGCCTCCTCGTCCCAGCGCTCCAACACCCCCACGACCTCGCTCGTGTAGCCGTTGGGGAGCTCGAACTGGAAGGAGACCCGGCTCCCCAGATCCTGGGGCGTGACGGCGTTCTGCGGTCGCATGACGCGGAGCTTATCCGACGGGCTTCCCGTCGGCCGGGGGGAGCCGAAGGACGGCTTCGGCCGCAAGCCTGAACAGGGCCTCGCGACCGGACGAGTGCTGGTCCCAGCCTCGGTCGTCCCAGGCGTCACCGGACAGGTCGTCCCCCGCGTAGAGCAGCTGCCCGAAGGCGACACCCCGGAACGCGGCCACGGCGAAGAACGCCGCCGCCTCCATCTCCACGCTCAGGCACCCCTCCGCCACGCGGCGCTCCACCTTGCCGCGCGTCTCGCGGTAGATCCCGTCGGTTGTCCAAGTCTTGCCCCTGACGAAGGGCACGTGGTGGTGCTCCAGGGTGGCGACGAGGGCTTCCACGGCCTGCCGGGTCGGCTCCACCTCGCGGGACGCCGGGAGGTAGTGGTAGGACGTCCCCTCGTCCCGGACCGCGGCGACGGGGACGATCACGTGTCCTAGGGCTACGTCAGGGACGAGGACGCCGGCGCCTCCGCAGGCCACGAACGCCCGGCATCCGCGCGCGATCAACTCCTCCAGGTAGCCGGCACTAAGGGGGGCACCCACCCCGGGGTGCACGACGGCCAGGCGGCGGCCACCGTAGTCGAGCTCGTGGATCGGGTTTCGTCCGATCTCGGAGACCACGTGATCGATCACGCGACCATCGTGCTCGGCCACGACCTTGGCGATCACATCCTGGAAGAAGCAGAGGACGGCATGCGTCGGGATGTCCATCGGCTCGATCGTCTCGCTCGGTTCGATCACCCCCGTCGGCGCTGGATCGAACTCGAGGATCGGCGCGTCATCTCGCATCTCCACCCCCATGGGTCCTCCAGGAGGGGAGCCTACGAGGTGCGCGTCCTCGTGGTTCCGGATCGGTTCAGTCCACGAAACGGATCGATCTGACGATCCGCTGGATCTCCTGTTCGAGTTCGGGGCTGGCTTGCGGGGTGGTCGCGGCTCCGATGAACAGGCGCGAGCCGCCGAGATCGACGATCCACACCCGCATCGCGTCGCCCACGCCCGTCCTCGTCCAGAGCGCGCCCCCAAGCTCGTCATTCCAGGTGAAGAAGAATCCCGGATGGCAGCCGATGTTCTCCCGAACGGTAAGGGTCAGGTACCTCGCTCGGAATCCGCCTACTCTGGCCCTCGAAGGCCCCGAAAGCAGTTCGGTTCCTGGCGCCATCGACACCGCCGCCGCCAGGCCGGCGGCCGATGGGCCGACCGGCATGCTCAGCAGGCGGGCGCAGGGGCGGGCGGTGTGGTCGAACGGATCGGCATAGTCCCCGTCGGGGAAGCTCGACCAATAGATGATGGCCTCTGCGCCCTGTGGTCCCCTTTCGGACTTGTTGATCGAGATGCTGCCCTTCCGCTCCCACCCGTGGCTGGGCACGCTGAACGAGAACGAAGCGCCGTCCACGCTGTTCACGTGTTCGCTGGTGGGAAGGTGGTCGAGAGAAGCTTCACCCGTGGGCGTAGGCAAGGGCGATGTTTGGCTGACGGGAGCCGTCAGTGTCGCGGCATCGGTCGATACGGCGTGAGCTGGGCTCTCCTCTTGCCCGCGCAGCCAGGTGCTTAGGGCCACGATCATCACGAGTGCTGCCAGGACGAACGCGACGGTGAAGCGGGCGGATCGTCTGGGCGATCCGCCCGCTTCTGGCGTGTCTGGCCGGACCACGCTGGGCTCCGCCGCTTCGCGACTCCGCCCCGCGGGCGGGGCGGGTACCGCCCCTCCGGCCCTCCCTGGCGGGGCAACTCCGACCCGGTAGAGCGGTTGCGTTCCACAGTTCGGGCACCGCGACTCCTTCGTTTCGCCCTCCCAATCGCAGCGCAGGCAGCTCTTCAGGGTCATGTCGGATGGGTTGCGTCCACTATCCGGCGGTGTTCCGCCGCACGACCTTCACGTACTCCCGCGTGTATCGATCCCAGAGCCCAACCGTATGCTCCGTGACGCGTTCCATACTGTGCGTGGCGTCCTCGTAGATCTTGGCAGCGGCGTCGGGGTGAACCTTGGACATCCATTCTGAGAAGGGCTCCCACATCTGGGGCGAGAACTTCCCGGTCTCCCTCACCCTCTGCCCGCATGGACCATGGATGCATGAGTGCCCTTCCGTGCTGACGGTGAGCCTAACTTTCGCGGAGGAGATCCGCGCGAAAGGGTCCCAGCTCACCCCAGGCGGGTGATGGTCCCTTCGGGGGGTCGGGGATACGCCTCGGGGTGGGCCCCCCACGCCAGGATCTCGATGCCGTCGACGATGCGAGGGCCCGGTCGCGAGAAGTAGGAGGTGGCGTCCACCGCGAAGACGTTGCCGTTGCGGGCGGCCGGTGTGTCGGCGATCTCGGGGTGCTCCAGCAGGGCCTGCGCCTCCTCCTCGGCCTCCTCCAGGTAGTACCCGCAGGGCATGAACACGATCACCTCGGGGTTCGCGTCTCGGATCTGCCGGTGCGTGACGGTGCGTGAGGGCTGGCCCTTGTCGTTCAGCAGGTTCGTTGCTCCCACCGCCTCGACCATCTCGGGGACCCAGTGCCCGGCCACGAACGGCGGTTCGGACCATTCAAGGCAGAACACGCCGATCGAGGGCAACCGCTTGGCGGTCTCCTTCACCCTCGCGATCCTCGAGCGCATCGATACGGTGAGCTGGCCGGCTTCCTCGGAACGCCCGAGCCGCCCGCCTACGCTCTCCACCTGCGCGATCACATCCTCGAGCGTGGAGGGGTCCAGCGAGATGACCTCGGTGTCAGCGCTCACTCCCAATCGCTGCAGGGCTTCCTTGACCTGGCCCGCCGGGACCGCGCACACGCGGCACAGATCCTGAGTGAGGATCACGTCCGGCTGCTCCCTTCGCAACAGGTCGGTGTCCAGGATGTAGGGGGGCTGTTCCGCATCGATCTGGGCGCGCACAGCTGCGTCGATCTCGCGGGAGCTGAGCGGCCGGCCCTGGGGCAGCGCGCTCCGCGAGACCACGGGCTTGGTGACCGCGTCGGCAGGGAAGTCGCACTCGTCGGTCACGCCGATCAGATCGTCGCTCAGCCCAAGGGCGTAGACGATTTCGGTGGCCGCCGGCAGCAGGGAGACGATCTTCATCGCACCAAGTCTCGCAGGCGTTCGTCGTCCTGCAGCAGCGTGACGAGGTCGGTGAGAGCGCGGCCGGCGGCGGCGCCGTCCAGGAGACGGTGGTCGAAGGTGCAGCTGAGGGTGCACGCGGGACGGGCGACGATCTCTCCGTCTACGACGAGCGCCCGAGGTTCGATCAGCCCGATCGCGAGGGTCACAGCCGTCCCCGGCGACAGGATGGGGGTGCCGGCCTCGCTGCCGTAGCTCCCCGTGTTGCTGACCGCGATCGTGGGGGTGGGGGTGAGGTCATCCAGACCTAGCGAGGCCGCACGGGCCGAGCCGCCCAGTCGGGCGATCTCGGCCGCCAGTCCCGCGATACCTCGCCGGTCCGCTCCCTGCAAGACTGGAACCATCAGCCCTCGGTCCGTGTCGACGGCCAACCCCACGTTCACCGAACCGTGCATCAGGATCGCGTCGTCGGTCCAAGTTGCGTTCAGCATCGGGTGCGCCACCACCGTCCGGCAGAGTGCCGCGATCACGACCGGCAGCGGCGAGACGTCGAGCTCGCGACGGTAGGCGTCGAGCGCCGAGCAATCCACCGTGCGGAAGGTGGTGACCTGCGGGATGGTCACCTGTGTGCTCAGGTGCTTCGCGATCGCCCGCCGGGTCGGTGTGAGGGGGACGACCTCGGTCCGCAGCTCCTTTTCTGTCTGCGGGGGGAGGGCTCCCTCGGCCCCCCCGCCGGGTCCCGAGGCCCGCTCCACGTCGGGGGCGGTGATCCGCCCCTGGGGTCCGGTCCCCTCGACCGTGGCGAGATCGACGCCCAGCGACTGCGCGAGCTTGCGGACCGGAGGCGTGGTTCGGACGGTTCGCTCGGGGGCCGCGGCTCCATCGTCGACAGCGAACGTCACCAACGGTCGTCCGACCGGGACCGTGTCGCCGGCGTCGCCATGCAGTGTCACGACGGTCCCCGCGAACGGTGACGGGATCTCCACGGCGGCCTTCGCCGTCTCCACCTCCAGCAGGGGCTGGTTGAGGGTCACGGGGTCGCCCGCGCTGACCAGCCAGGTCACGATCTCGCCCTCCTCCAGACCTTCGCCCAGGTCCGGCATCCGGAACACGCGCTCGGTCATATCAGTACGCGACCGTTCGTTCCACGGCCGCGGTGATCCGCTCCACTGAGGGCAGGTAGTGAGCCTCCAACGCGGCCGGCGGGTAGGGGACGTCCCAGCCCGTCACGCGAGCGACCGGCGCCTCCAGGTGATCGAACGCGGTCTCCATCGCCACGGCTGCCACCTCGGCTCCCATGCCGAGCGTGCGCGGCGCCTCGTGCACCACCACCCCCCGTCCGGTCTCCCGCAGGCATGCGCCGATCAGGTCCACGTCCAGCGGCGAGAGCGAGCGGAGATCCACCACGCGGATCTCCATGCCGGCCTCGGACAGCGCCTCCGCCGCCTCCAGGCACCGAGCCACCATGGCTCCGTACGTGAACACCGTGCAGGCGTCGCCGTCGTGCACGACCTGGCCCTCGCCCATGCCCGGGCCATCCACGGTCAGCTCGCCGGTCTCCTTCGCCCAGTAGCGAGCCTTGGGCTCCAGCATGACCACCGGATCGGGATCGGCGATCGCCAGACGGAGCAGACGGTAGGCGTCGAGCGCGCCGGACGGCACGACCACCTTCAAGCCGGCCGTGTGCACGTAGATCGTCTCTGGACTCTCGCCGTGGTGCTCCTTCCCTCGGATCCCGCCGAACGCAGGGATGCGGATCGTGATCGGCATGTCCACCCGGCCGCGGGTGCGCTCGCGCATCTTCGCGATGTGGTCGATCACCTGCTCCAGCGCCGGATAGCTGAACGCGTCGAACTGCATCTCGATCACGCTCTTCCAACCGGCGAACGCCAGGCCAACCGCGGCTCCCGCGATCCCGGCCTCCGCGATGGGTGTGTCGAACACGCGCACGTCACCGAAGGATTCCTGTAGTCCGTCGGTGACCCGGAACACCCCGCCCATGCGCCCGACGTCTTCGCCGAACACCAACACCCGGGGGTCCTCGCTCATCGCATCGCGGAGCGCGGCGTTCAACGCTCCCACCATCGTCACGGGCTCAGGCACCGCGGAGCGCCTCCGCGCGCTGGAGGGCGAGCCGGGGGGGCGGATCCGCGTACACCCAGTCGAACATCCACTCCAGGGGCGGCGCCGGCTGGTCGATCACCCCCTGCCGGATCGTCAGGACCGCCTCCTCGGCCTCGGTCTCGCACGCCGTGATGAAGGCGTCGTCGGCATGGCCCGCGCTGATGAGCCACGAGCGGTATCGCGCGATGGGATCGAACGCCCTGGCATGGTCCTCGTCCTCCCCATCGCGGTAGCGGGAGACGTCGTCGGCGGTGGAGTGTGCGCCCATCCGGTAGGTGAGGGCCTCGATCAGTGTAGGGCCGTCGCCGGCACGGGCCCGCGTCACGGCATCCCGCATCACCCGATAGACGGCCAGCACGTCGTTCCCGTCCACGCGGACGCCGGGGAACCCATAGCCCTCGGCGCGCTTCCAGATCTCTCCGCGGGTCTGTTCGGACGTGGGCACGCTGATCGCCCAACCGTTGTTCTGGCAGAACAGCACCACGGGTGCACCGAAGACGCCGGCCAGGTTCGCCCCTTCGTGGAAGTCACCCTCGGATGCGCCGCCGTCGCCGAAGTAGGCCACGCTGCACGCCTCGATCCCGTCCTTCTGCAGGCCCATCGCATAGCCGACCGCGTGCACGATCTGGGTCGCGACGGGGATGCAGATCGGGCCGAACCGTGTGGCGCGGGGATCGTAGGGACCGCCGTGCCACGTGCCTCGGTGGTACGCGAGGTACTGAACGGGATCAACGCCCCGGACCAGCGCCACAGCCAGCTCGCGGAACGTCGGGAACACGAAGTCGTCCTCTCCCAGAGCGAGGGCGGAACCCACCTGCGCCGCCTCCTGACCCTCGAACCCCGGGTACACGGTGAGTTCTCCCTGGCGCTGGAAAGCGATGCACTCGCGGTCGAGGCGCCGGGCCAGGATCATCCATCGCAGGAGCGAGCGGAGGTCGTCGGGTTCCAGACCCACGTCCGGATCCCCCACGGCGAGTCCGGTGGGATCGAGGATCTGGACCGGATCGGTCCCGGACCAGTGTTCGGGTGCACCCACGTCTTCAGACTCCCCCGTGCGGACGCCGAGAGCATAGGGGATGGCTCCCGGCGATAGACTCCAGTCGATGGTCCCTAGCGCGTACCTCCGGGTGTTCCAACCCCTCGACGCGTTCGAGCGGGACGAGCAGCTCCACTGGGAGCGCTACCTGGTGGAACGGTCCCGCACCGGCGGCCTCAGACCCAAGTACGCCGACCGTCCGACGGTCGGGAGGTTGGGCATGCTGGCTCCCGCCGGTGGTGAACACGCCGACGTCCGGGTGATCGAGGGTCGGACGTTCGTGAGCCCCTGGCGCATGCGGCTGCGCGTGATGGCGGCCATGCTCTCGCTCCGGGAGGCGCAGGCCTTGGAGCTGTGGGACCAGTTCGTCCCGAAGAAGGATGCGAAGCGCGCGGCCAGGGACCTGAACCGGCTCCGTCGGCGCGATCCGAGTGCGGTGTCGTTCTCCCATCAGAGCCCGTGGCACGTACCCATCCGCTGGTTCGTGTTGTTCCGCGACGATGAGCGCTGGCTGGGTGACGACGGATACGGCCGGATGCGGATGCGCTACCGGACCACCACCCGCCGCGCCATGCGTCGCGCCGAGCATGCGGTGATCCCCCTGCGCCGCTCCGACCTGGGGCCCATCAGCGACCTGATCGTGGATCTCCACCAGTGGATGGCCGCGTTCGATCCGACCTCGATCCTGGAGCTCGATTACGGGGCGCTCTGCGACCTCCTGACATGGGACGAGCTCGACGACGACCACAGTGCGAAAGACGTCTCCGACGCTTTGGCGTCGCTCGAACGCGAAGAGTTCCCGCAGGCAGCCGATGTGTACCAGGGCGTCCTGACGCGGTGGGCCGAGGTCCGGAGTCGCGAGATCCTGAACTGAGCGTGGGCAGGGGCAGAATCGAACTGCCGACACCGCGGTTTTCAGCCGCGTGCTCTACCAACTGAGCTACCTGCCCCTGCCCCCTGGCCCCGGTCGAAATCGAACAGGGGCTCTGTCCCGGGACGTCTGAGTCTAGCGATTCGAGGAGAGTTGGATCCGGTAACGCCTATGTGTTCGCGTTTCGCCGTTTCTGCGCAGGCTAACGCCTGGGCCTCAGCCGATGCGGATCATCTTCTTGTTCACGAACTCGTCGGCGCCGAGGCGGCCGAGCTCGCGGCCCGAGCCCGAGCGCTTGATGCCGCCGAACGGCAGCTCGGCGCCGTCGGCGAGCACGACGTTCACGAACACCATGCCGGCCTCGATGCCGTCGGCGACGCGGAGCGCCTGCTCCTGATCGGTGGTGTAGACGTACGAGCCCAGGCCGAACGGGGTGTCGTTCGCGATGCGCACGGCGTCGGCCTCGTCCTTCGCGCGGTACACCTGCGCGACCGGGCCGAAGAACTCCTCCTTGTAGGCGGGGTTCTCGGGCGTGACATCCGTCAGCACGGTCGTCTGGAAGAACGCGCCGTCGCGGGTGCCGCCGTGCACGAGCGTCGCGCCGTGCTCGATCGCGCGCTTGACCTGCTCGTCGACGCCCTCGGCGGCCTTCAGCGAGGACAGCGGGCCGAGCACCGAGTCGGCCGACGTCGGGTCGGTCGCCTCGATCTCGGCGATCTTCGCGCTGAACTTCTCGAGGAAGGGCTCGTACAGCTCGTCGGCGACGATGAAGCGCTTGGCCGCGTTGCAGGACTGGCCGCTGTTGTCGAGGCGGGCGTCGACCGCGTTCTGCACGGTGGCGTCGAGGTCGTCGGTCGAGAGCAGGATGAAGGGGTCCGAGCCGCCGAGCTCGAGCACGACCTTCTTCAGGTGGCGGCCGGCGATCTCGGCGACCGCGGCGCCGGCGCGCTGGGAGCCGGTGAGCGAGACGCCCTGCACGCGCGGGTCGGCGATGACCTGCTCGATCTGGTCGTGGGAGGCGTAGATGTTCACGTAGGCGCCGGCCGGGAACCCCGCGTCGAGGAAGATCTGCTGGATCGCGGCGGCGGACTCGGGGCACAGCTCGGAGTGCTTGAGCAGGATCGTGTTGCCGATCATGAGGTTCGGGCCGGCGAAGCGGGCGACCTGGTAGTACGGGAAGTTCCACGGCATGATGCCGAGCAGCACCCCGAGCGACGAGCGGCGGATGACCGCCGAGCCTTCGCCCGCGAGGAGCTGGATCGGCTCGTCCTTGAGGAAGTCCGCCGAGTGGTCGGCGTAGTACCCGTAGATCGCTGCGGCGAAGTCGGCCTCGCCGAGCGCCTGCGCGATCGGCTTGCCCATCTCGCGCACGATGAGCTTCGCCAGCTCCTGGCGGCGCTCGGTGTGCAGTTCGCTGACGCGGCGCATGAGGGCCGCGCGCTCCTCGACCGTGGTCGACTTCGACCAGGTGCGGTGCGCCTCGTCGGCTGCGGCGATCGCGGCCTCGAGCTCGGCGTCGGTGATGGTGTCGTAGGTCTTGACCGTCTCGCCGGTGGCGGGGTTGGTTACGGCATAGTCCATCGTGTGGTCTCCTTGTCTGAGGTCTAACCCAGTCTTGCGATCGCTTCGTCGGTCGATACGACGTCGGCGAATTCGTCGTGGAGGCTCGCGAGATTCGTGCGGTGGATCAGGTCGGCGGGGAAGACCTCTCCGTCCGGTCCTTCCCGATCGAAGGTTGCACACGCGTCGCCGACGACCCACGTCTCGAATCCGAGGTTGCCCGACATCCTCGCCGTGGTTGACCCACAGTGGTCGGTTGTTATCGCTGCGATCACGACCGTGGTGGCGCCCGCTGCGCGAAGCCGCTCTTCCAGATCGGTTCCGATGAATGCGGAGTTGACTCCCTTGGTCACGACCGGCTCATCCGCCAGCGGCATCGCTTCCGGCTTGAACTCGAACCCGGGGTCACCCTCGTTGAAGAAGTGCCACTCGGGGTCGGTCTCGCGATGCCGAACATGGATGATCGGCGCGTCCGCGGCCCGCCAAGCTGCGAGCAGCCGGGCGACGTTCCCTTCCGCGCCGGGGTTGTTCCGCTTTCCCCACGCCGGGTCATCGAATGCTTTCTGCACATCGACGATCACGAGGGTCGGTTTCTCGGGCATGTCGAAACCCTACACGGGCCGGTGGATCCTCGGGCAACATCACAGGGCGAGTGGAGGTGGCTCCGGACTCGGTACCGCCGTCTCGGCCTGGGGGAGATTCTCTTGCAAGTCGTATCGGATCCGTGCGGTCGGGGAAGAGCTGCCCGTGTCGAGGCTGTTAGCGTCCCGGGATGGATGCCGGTGGATTCGAGGCGTGGCTGGACGCCTATTTCTCGGCCTGGATCTCCAACGACCGCGACGACGTAGCGGCGCTCTTCACCGAGGACGCCGTCTACGCGGTCGGTCCGTTCGCTGAGCCGTGGGTGGGTCGTGATGAGATCGTGGCCCGATGGACGAGCGGGACACAGGTGGACGTGGAGGCTTCCTTCGATGTGCTCGGCGTGACCGGGGAGGTCGGCACCGCCCACTGGAACGTCCAGGCCACCGATCCGGAGACGGGCGAGAGGACGGAGCTGGATCGGGATCCTGCTGATCACGTTCTCGGACGACGGGCGCTGTCGGGACCACCGTGAGTGGCAGGCTCGCCGGGAGATCCTGCAGGGGTAGTGGGAGCTGGCCCAGTGTTCGGAAGGATCCCTAGCCTGGCGACTCGTCCCCGGCGACCGCCTGTTCGAGCCGATCCAGGAACGGTGCCTGCGCGTCCTTGATCTTGACCCTGGCCTTCTTCAGCTTGAACCACTCGACGCGATCGATCTCGGGGAACGTCTGGATCCGCCCCGATCGAGGCGGCCACTCCATCTCGAAGGTGTTGCTCACCGCCTTGGCGGGATCGAGCGCTCCCTCGACCGCCCAGGCGAACACCACCTTGCCGGACTTCTGACGGATGTCTCCCAGCTCGATCAGGGTGGCATCGTCGTCGATAGGATGACCCGATTCCTCGGCGAACTCGCGTCGGGCGACCGCTTCCAGCTCCTCGCCTGGCTCCACCTCGCCCTTCAGCACCGTCCAGTCACCGTCGTCCTTGCGGGCGAAGTACGGACTCCCCGGGTGGCCGAGGAGCACGTCGATGCGTCCATCCCGCCGACGCCACAACAGGATCCCGGCGCTGACGCGGCCCGACTTGCTCACCTTTGGCTTGCGAGGTGCCATCGCACGATGATGCCACGGGCGTTCGGGTCAGCGCTCGGCCGTTACCGGTGCGTCCGTGCGTGCGAGCCGGGACAGCAGCGGCACGGCCCCGAGTTCCCCGAGGTACACCCGCGCGGTCTCCACCGCTCCCTCGGGAATGAGGTCGGCCGGAAGGACCGCCACCGCGTCGACGACCGTGAGCGCGTGGTTGAACGCATCCCCACTGGCGAGCCAGTCCGAGAGCACGCTCTCGTACGCACTCGCCGACTCGCGGGTTCGGCCCTCGAGCGCGGCGATGCCCGCCTCGATCGCGTGTCGCGAGCAGGCGATCATCTGCCCCGGCCGCGCGGGCGTGATATCCAGCGGGGCTCGGGCCTTCGCCGGATCGCCGAGCCAGAGCGCCGCTCGGCCCGCGCACCAGGCGGCGACAGGCGCGTTCATGCCCTCGGGCTCCTCCGTCATCGCCCCCATCGCGTCCGCGTAGGCAGGCTCCAGCTCTCCCGCCATCAGGTGTACGACCGACGAGATGCGCTTGGACCACGCCCGCATCGTCGGGAACGCCGACTCGACCGTCTCCGGGTGAAGCCCGCCGAGCGCGGCCTTCGCGGCAGCCGCGTCCCCTCGATAGGCGGAAAGGAGCGCTGTCCCGAGCCCGATCGTGTCTTCGACGTCGACCGGCAGCGTCGGACGGCCGCCGAGATCTTCGAGCACCTCGTCAGCCTTGTCCCACGCCCCACACTCCACGGCGAACTCCACGGCGTTCGCGAGCGCGATCATCTCCACCTCCCCGTAGCCGCCCCGTCTGGCGGTCGCGGCGCTCTCCAACGCCGCCTCCAACGACCCGCGAACGTCCTCGTCGGTGAGCGCGGTCGAGATCCCGACCAAGGTCTCGGAAACGAGCCGAAGGTCGTTATCGTTCCGAGCCATCTCCAGGATCCCTCGCATCAACATCATGGCTTCACGATGGCGACCGAGGTTGGCGAGGATCTGGGTTTTGAACCCGAGCAACTCGGCGAACCTTTCCCACGCATGGGCCCGTTCGTACCCGGCCAGCGCTCGGTCGATGGAGCGCAGGCACTCATCAAGCTCTTGGGTGAAGACGTACACCCCGGCGAAGGCGGCGTTGACGCTCGCACGGGCGAGTTCGTCACCCCCCTCGCCAAGACGCTCGCGCATCTCCTCGGCGAGCGAGCGCTGCTCCTCTGCCCGCGCCAGCTCGGCGAACGCGATCGGAGAGCAGGCCCATCGTCGCCACCTCTGCGTTCACATCATCGAGTTCGCGGAGAATCGCGATTGACTCTTGCAGGTAGGAGATGCGCCGGTCACGCTGCAGCGCGTTCCCGGCGGCCCGGGCGGCCTTCGTCAGAAGATCGGCGCGTTCCTGGCCCGGCGGGGTGATCTCCAGCGCCTGCTCCGCGAACACCAGAGCCTGTTCGGGTGAGCCAAGCGAGGTGGCCCTTTCGGCGGCCTGCCCCAGCCAGTCGCGGGCGCGTGCCGCCAGAGCGTCGGCATCGGGGCCCTCGGGCGTCGCCCGGAGCGCCTCCACGTAGTGGGCGGCGACCACGCCGGCGAGCTCCGGATCGCCCGAGGCCTCGAAGTGATGCGCGGTCGCCAAGTGTCGAGCACGGCGGTCGCCCTTCGACAGCATCCCGTAGGCGACCTCGCGGATGATGCCCTGGATGAACGCGTACTGACCGCGCTCGGGCGATCGTGGGTCCGCCTCGAAGAGCAGGAACTCCTTCCGCGCGAGATCCTGCAGCCGGGGCTCGAGCGATCCGTCGCCCCTGCCTGACACCGCTTCGAGGGACGCGAGCGTGAAGCTCTTGCCCAGGACGGCCGCGTCCTGCAGCAATGACCGGTCATGCGGGCCCAGCGCGTCCAGTCGCGAGGCGATCAACGCATGGAGGGTCTCCGGGACGAGCAGCTCGCCGAGGTCGCCGACCAGTTCGTAGGCTCCTTGGCCGACCCGCAAGACCCCGCGTCCGGCGAGCATCCGGATCGTCTCCACCGCGTACAGCGGCACGCCTTCGGCGCGCTCGACGATCCTCGCTACCGCGTCGTCA
>CAWGVY010000009.1:0-35465 GCA_963826185.1 uncultured Actinomycetes bacterium
GAATTGACCAACGTGGTGTGGATGGCCGTTCGAAGCGGTATCGTTCCACCTCAAGAGGGTCCCGTTCGGCTGAGCCTCGCCCGACGGCTTGGCATCGAAACAGTGGCCACCGCCACACTCTGCCAGGGTGCCTTACTGCGGTCCGTCACCTCCGGAATCGCTGTCTATGACACGCTCTTTGTCGAGCTGGCCGCGCGGGCGGACTGTCCGCTGCTCACCTTTGACAAGACCCTCCTCAAGGCGTTCCCGAACATCGCGATCCGCCCGCGTGATCTGCCGGAAGGCTAAGACCCCGGGGACGATTCGGGGTCTGCTCACGCGATTGGCTCTGCCGACGGATCGACGTGACGGGCGCAAACACCTTCTGACTTGGGATTCTTCGGCTCGGGCGGAGCTGTCCAAAGTCCGGACGCTCGAGGAGCTTCGGCGCTGACGGGTTCGTCAGGGTCTGGGAACGACTCGGCTACTCGGAGAGCATCCTGACGGGCGTCGGCCTGGTTCAGCTCGGTAGCATCGTCTTGTATCTGATTCCGTCGACATCGGTCCTGGGCGCGGTAGTGCTCACCGGGTATCTGGGCGGCGCCATCGCGTCGTGGGTCCGGCTCGGAGAGCCCAACCCGATGATGGTGCCCCTGTCGACGTGCCTGCTCCTTTGGGCGGGACTCTACTTGCGAGAGGATCGCCTTCAGTCGTTGCTCCCACTCCGCAAGAAAACGGCGCCTTGAGGTGATCGGCCTCCGGATGTTTGTGGTATTTCGCCGGTCCGTTTTTTGCCGTGCCGCTCATGGTCCTCGTCATCCTGCGAATTGCCACAACCGTGGCCTCATCAGCGCCGAGTCTGCCCGCGAAGGACGGAGTTTCACCCAGGCTCTAAGGCGACGAGCGGAGCCGGCGGGTGGGTGGGGACTGATGGCGTAGTGTGGGGGTTGCCGTCGGCCATGGAGCCGCGCTGGACGGCACCCCCCCTCTCGTGGGCACTCGTGCTAATCGGCCGTCAGCGGCCCACCCAGCAAGGTCATGCCATGCTTCTCGAACACGGCCGCGATCTGCTGCCGGTTTGGCGACGGGCTCCGGCTGATCGGCCCGAATTCTTCGTAAAACGTGTGCCCGCCGCCTGGCGTGTAGACCACAATGATTTCACCAGCCTCATCGGTCAGGTTCAGGAAGGCATGCGGCACCTGGGCGGGCAGATACGCAAAGCCCCCTTCATGGACGTGGAAGATCGAGTCGCCGATGCGGATCTTGAAGCGGCCCTTCAGCACGTGGATGGTCTCCTCCTGCACGTGGTGGACGTGCAGCGGGGGGCCGCCGTGCGGGGCCACGTCGACGACGAAATAGTCAAACGCGCCGTGGGTCTGCTCGCCCGTGACCTTGAAGACCAGGTCCCGGCCTGGCCCCGATTGAAGCCTCAACCCCTCGCCCTCATTGAGAACGACGTATTCGCGGCTCACGCGGCCCGTCGTGACTCTCCGGTCTTCAGCCATGGTCGTCATCACACCCTCCATTCTTGTTTGTGGTTGTACGGCCTGTCGTGGAGCGCCGCCACCTGCCCCGCTTCGACGACGCCGATTACATCGGTGGCCCGTCCGCCGGCGGGATCGGATCGGGCACGTGATTGTTGATCGCGGGAATCGTGCCCAGATACGCCCAGATCGCCTTGAGGTCGTCGTCGCTCAATTGCCCGTAGAACTTCCAGGGCATCGGCGGCAGGATGTCGCGCGCCGTCCCCATGTGCTTGCCGGTTCTGAGCGCCTTGATGAAGAGCTCTTCCGTCCAGACGCCGCTGCGCAGCCCGGTGTTGGTGTCCGGCGTGAGGTTCGCCGGGAAGGACACGCCCCACGGTCCACTCCACGCGGTGAGGTCGTCGGTGTCGCGAAGGTCCACGGACTGCCCGGAGCGGGCTTGTAGGGTGCCGCGATCTTGATGCCCTCCGGATGACCCGACAGCATCCGGTCCATGTCCGGCTCCGGACCTTTCGGACCGAGCTTCTTGGGGGTGTGGCAGTCGTGACAGGCACCCCCAATGACGAGCATCTTGCCGCGCTCGATCCGGCGTCTGCGTCGGGGCCGCGGCAGCGGGCGCGGCGGCGCGGCGGGCTGATTGCAGGCGGCGATCGCCACCGTGATCGGCAGGCACGACCGCCATGAGGAACGCGGATGCTGGAACATGCCCATCAACGTCCTTTTTGAGCGAGTCTGGTTTTCATCGAAGCACCCTCCACAGCTACTGAGTAACGAGCCACTGTGATCCCTGACTATCGTGACACAGACTATCGTGTCAACGACTATTGCGTCCGCCTGTGTCTTTCAAAACGACCCATCGATCAGTTGATCAGGGAAACGTGCCCAAGTCCGAAATCACCGTCTCGAGCAACGCCGCCAGCTGCCGCAATTTCTCGACGCCCAGATGTCCGAGCAGTGCTTTCGGTAAACGTTGGACGTGAAGGTCCAGCCCGCGCACGAGCGTCAGGCCCTTATCGGTAATGCTCACCTCAACGACGCGCCGATCCTGGCGGCTGCGGCTCCGCTTCACCAGCCCGCGCGTTTCCAAGCGATCGACCAGGCGCGTGATGTCAGGGTCACGCTCAATCATCCGCTCCGCGATGTCGCTGCACGCCAGTTTGGCTGGATGGGAACCGCGGAGGATCCGGAGCACGTTGTACTGGTTCGTGGTGAGCTGAGCCCTCGTCTTGAGGAATTTCCCCCACGGCTCCACGATCCGTGCGGCCGCCACGCGCAGGCCGAGTAGGACTTCTTCGTCAGCGGACGAAAACGCCTTCTGCTGCTTCAGCTCGTGTGCGACGACGCCCGTCATGAACCGGGAGAATACGCGTTTACACGACTATCGTCAAGAGGTTTATTGGGCCCGCGTTGCCCGCCTCACGGTCATACATGCCCTTCCAGCAGCGCTCGCATCAGCAAGTCGGAAACTCCGAGAGCCGGAGCGTTCGTGGTGAGGTAGTTCCAATCCAGGGCTGAACCCTGAACTCGGACGATGCCGAGAATGTCCCGCCACTGACGATCCGAAACCTCGCCACCTCTTCGATACCAGCGCAACTTCTGAAGCAGGATGTCTTCAGGGGGATGCACGTAGAGGATGCGGCCGGCCCCAAGATCGACCGCCTGTCGCCGCCTCAACTGTTGTTCGTCCAGCGGGGTCCCGCCCGCGACGAACACGTCCACTTTCAATTGCGTGGCCTGATGAATGAGATTGCTGCTGCTGCGTTGACGCACGGCCCGCGTCAAGCTCTCACGGTCCAGATAGAAGTCTGGCGACAGCGCCGAGACCAGCGCGGTCAGATGCGATTCGTCCAGTGCGGCGATGATGTCGATGTCGACGGTCGACCGAGGTTCGCCGGCAAATGAACTGGCAATCGAGCCGCCGATCGTGTGGGCCACGCCGAGCGCCTCGAACACACGAGCGACCGACAGCGCGACGGCAATCGGATCGACAAGAGTGCTCACGTCAGATTCGTCGCGTCGATCTCCGGATAGGCCTTGCGAGCCAGATTCCGCCCGAGTGTGGCGATAGCCAGGCGCAGGAACTGCTCGCGTGGGGATGCGCGGGGATAGCGGTGGCGCACACCGGCTAGGGCCAGATCATAGACCGTCCTGGTGAGTCCGGAGATGATACTGGCCTTGTCTGCCGCCGACATGCGTCGCCAGCGTTCGATCTGCACGCGCTCGACGTCGTGCGGCGTGTCGAGGCTGAGCGGCTGGCTCGACGACATGTGGCGATTATAGCCGGCCCCTTCCGGCGTTCCCCGACGTTTTCAGCGGTGTTCGCCGCGACGCCAGTGCTCGACCATCCTGTGGTGTTGACCTGCGGCAATCTCGTGCGACGTGAGCGGCCTGACCGCGCGCTTTCCGAAGCCGCGAGACGTCGTCATTCGTCCCGCCCCGGGAACCCGGCCGGATCGGTCGCTGCCCGATCGTCCGTGGCCTCGCGGGCGGACTGGGACACGCGCGCGACGAGATGCGCCGCGTCCTCCAGCCATTGCACCTTCTCGGCGAGCGTCAAGCGAGCCAGCCGTCGGAGCTGTGCGAGTTCGTGCCCGGTCCACCCGTGCTCCCAGGTCGCGTCGTCGGTCATGGTTCGGTCGGCCCGGCGTCCGTCAGGCGCTCCAGCTTCTCAATGTCCAGCAGGTCCTGCGTGCGGCCAGCGGCTCGTTTCAAGCGTAGCAGATCCGTGAGGCTGACAAACGTCGCGCGCAGCCCGGGCGCGACCTCCAGCGTGGCGGCGTGGGCGTAGGCCTGGGCAAAATCGAGCGGCGGCTCCACGAAGAGATCGATTTCAGTCGCGAGGTGTGCCGGGCTATACAAGGAGAAGACGGTCAGGCCTTTGTCGCGCACCCATTCCGCACGTCGGGCCGGGCTGCCGAATTCCTCCAAATCGACCGGGGCTCTCGGCCGATACCCCAGGCCTTTCAGCGCGGCGAGTGCGCGGTGAAGGTTGTCGGGCTCCAAATCCAGCACAAGGTCCACATCCGCGGTGAACCGGACATAACCATGAGCCACCACGGCCAGTCCGCCGACGATCAGATACCGCACGCGGGTGGCCGCAAGCGCTTCGAGAATGGCTTCGACGCTATGTCGCTCCACGGTGCCTGGAATTCTACTGGTGGCGCACCCGGCCCGTCGCTGCAGGACCAGCGGATCCATCAAATTCCCCCTCAATAAGCGGCTGCCGATCGGACTCATCAAGCGCATCGTGAAGGCGAGGGTCGAGGAAGTCGAGCGCCGGAAGCGGCGCTGAGGGCAGCCCGCCGTTCACATGCCTTGAAACTCGACGAACAGGGTCTTGTTCGAATCCCCACGTCGGTAGACCCTCGAATCGGTCGCCAAAGCGGACAACAATGGTCCAATTCTTCAGCAGGCCGCGCATGCGGGTACGGGGAAGTCGGGAGGATAACCGCCAACTGGGAACCCCAGCTGGATACGGTCGGTTGTCGTCCGGGCCCCAGATATCGGCTGCCCAGATGGCCGGCGCGGGAAAAACGAAATCGATACGTTGCGCGTCTTGCTGAACCATGCCGTGGAGGGTCATCTGAGCGTTCCGCAGAAGGCAAACATGAAGTCCCCACCGGCGAATATCACCCGCTCGGCATCGACCTGGATTTGATGCTCTTGTCCTTCGCTGATGAACGCGTAGGCAGGATGACGTCGGCGGTGTACCAGTCCGGGTATTCCTTGCTGACCCAGTAGACCACAGGCCGACGGTCCTTCTTTGCCTGTTCGATCAGGCGATCAATTCCGGATTTGGCCACGGCCGTATGGTCGAAGCCATCCAGGTTCGCGTGCCCGACAAACAGAAACTCCTTCGCTGAACAGCTCCCCATTCGGCTCGATCGGCCGAACAATCCTAGGGACCTCGATGGCGAACTCGTAGTGGGGAACGCTCTGAGAACGGTCACTCTCGCGAACTCGAACCTGGTAGTGAATCTGCTCCCCGGGGTGCAGCAGGAAGTGTTAGCAGGACGCCTCCGGTCAGGAGTCGGCTACGCATGCGCACCATGCTACTCGTATGGGTCCCACCGTGCTGCAGCGGC
Source organism: uncultured Actinomycetes bacterium (assembly GCA_963826185.1). GTDB lineage: Bacteria > Actinomycetota > UBA4738 > UBA4738 > HRBIN12 > JAOUEA01. The sequence goes on from CAWGVY010000009.1 coordinate 5,549, forward strand.
TCGGCATCCCGGTCTCGCGACCAATGAGCGGGCGACCGCTCGGGGCGATTGCGTTGCCGCTACAATGCAGACCTCAAGCAGACAAGAATGGCTCCCGCGTCCTCGCGCAGTCGACGCTCGTTCTTGACGCATGTCGGTTCGATGGGGCTGGGCCTCGGGCTGGGCCCTGTCCTGGCGTCCTGCCTCCAGGGCCGGGCTGAAGGTGCCAACCTCGCCCCAAGCCAGGCGGTGAAGACGGGGAACGCGACGCACCTCACCATTCTGCACACCGCCGACATTCACGCGCAGCTCGAGATCCACGACGAGTTCTTCTACGAGCAGGGCACACCCACCTTCAAACGCCGGGGCGGGTTCGCCACGCTGTGCACGATGATCGACGCGCTGCGACAGCAGAATCCGCAGCACACGCTGGTCGTCGACGGCGGCGACTGCTTCCAGGGCAGTGCCGTCGCGGCGCTGTCGAAGGGGCAGGCCATCGTGCCGCTCATGAATCGAGTCCGCTACGATCTGATGCTGCCCGGCAACTGGGAGGTCGTGTACGGCAAGGAGGTGCTCATCAAGAACATGCGCCTGTCGACGGCGGCCAAGGTCTGCGCGAACATGTTTCATGCTGGCGCCAGGAACGCCTCCTTGATCTTCCCGCCGTACCACGTGTTCACGGTCGGCGGGATACGGGTGGGGTTTGTCGGGTACACCGATCCCCTGACGCCGATTCGACAGTCTCCCGCCTACTCACGCGGCATCACCTTCACGCGCCCCGACCGGGATCTCGCCACGTATGTGCGCGTGCTGCGCCAGGAGCAGGGCTGCCAGGTGGTCTGTGTGCTCGCGCACCTGGGGCTCGCGCAGCAGCTCGACCTGGCCAATCAGCCGTACCGCGAAGGGTGTGGACTACATCCTGGGCGCGGACACGCACGAGCGTGTCCGCGAGCCCCTGCAGGGGACGTTCTGCAAGGTCACAGAACCCGGCGCCTTTGCGTCGTTCGTGGGCAAGCTCGATCTGGTCGTCGAGAAGGGCCAGATCAAAGAGGAAGCGTACGCGCTGCTCGATGTCGACCCGGAGCGGTACGCGGAAGACGAGCAGATGCGGACGCTCGTCGCGGCCGCGCGCCAGCCGTACCGAGACGTCCTCTCCAAAGTCATCGGCAAGACCCGCACGCCGCTCTTGCGTTACTACGTGATCGAGACGCCGATGGACAACCTCATCACCGATGCCTTGATGTGGAAGTTCAAGACCGACTTCGTGGTCTCCAACGGGTTCCGCTTCTGTCCGCCGCTCGTGCCGCCCGCCGGCGGCGAGGCGGACATCACGAACGAGTATCTGTGGAGCATGCTGCCGGTCGATGCGGCGATCAAGACCGGCGTGGTGTCCGGGCAGCAGATTGTCGATTGGCTGGAAGACGAGTTGGAGAACACGTTCGCGACAGACGCGACCAGACGCCTCGGCGGATGGTTCGTCCGGTACCAGGGTCTGGTCGTGAAGTTCACGATTGGCAACCCGACGGGCCAGCGTGTGCGGGAGGTCACCGTCCAAGGGCAGCCGCTCGTCGGCACCAAGCGGTACACCGTCCTCGGGTGCGAACGCGACGGCGATCCCGACACGACCGTCTGTCGCCTCGTCGACGTGGCGGATCCGCGCCGCTACGACCTGACGGTCCATCAGGTCGTCATTGACTATCTGGCGGAACACTCCCCCGTGGCGCCCACCATCGAAGGGCGCGCCGTCGCGACCGACGCGCCCGCGGACCTGCTGTCGCAGGTGGTGGGAACAGGCTACAGGTTTCGGTGAGTCAGGTTTGCAATGAGGCAGCAGCCGGTGATTGACCAGCAGGGCGACCGCGACCACCACCTCGAGGAATCGAGGTCCCTCATCGCCAGCAGCAGCAAGCCGGCCGCCCCATTCACCGCGACCAGCAGCGACTTGCTCACGAGGTGGCCAGTTGCTGGGTCTGCTCGGCGAGGAGGTACGCGCACTTCCGCACGCCGTCGAACTGCGGCTCCGGGTCCAACTTGAAATCGTCGCGGAAGGCGCGCGTGAAGTTCCAGTTGTAGCCGAGCGCATTCACCTCGGTGACGAAGAACTGCCCCGTGTCGGCGTCTTTCAGGATATCGACCCCCAGCATCGGCACGTCCGGGAAGGCCCGGGCGGCGCGCTCGCCGAACCGGATGATCGCAGCCTCGTGGCACAACTCCGCGACAGAATCGCGCGCGTTCGCGACAATGGACACCATGTTGCCCGACCCGCGGGCATCGAAGTCGGTCGGGTCCGCGCAACACCGGCCGCTCTCGATTGGCGGTGAGGCGCATCGCGTACGTGACGCGCCCGAAGAGCGTATTCACCCGATAGCTCACCGGCCACAGCCCGGTGTAGATGAACTCCTGCACGAGGAGCGTCGGGCTCGGGCCGGCCGCGGACGTCACCACGGGCTTCCACCGTACACGATCGCGACGGACGATGCGGACTTCCGCGCCTTTGGCGCCGTAATCGGGTTTCGCACGACGTACGCGCCGAAGCCGTTGAGATCGGGCGGCTCGCCTTCCCGGAGCGGCACCCATCGCGGGACCGGGACGCCGTGCGCGGCCAGCACGGCGTACTCTTCGCTCTTGCTCAACGGACGGCCGCAGACGATTTGCCCCGGCACGCGCGGCTGATGGCGGAGCATCCCCGGAGAAAAAAACAACGTCGGCCGGGCGGGGAGATCGACGGACCATCCGGGTTCGTCGGCCACGACGGCCGTCTGAATGCTGGCATCCAATTCGTGCACCAGGCGCGCCAAGCGGTCGAAGCTGTCCCGGTTGGCATTTCCCCGAGCACGAGCACCAGGGTGCACGGCCGCACCCCAAACAACGGGGACGGCGTCGTCGGGCACGCGAATTGGTCGTCGAGCGGCGACCCGACAGCGGGCGGGGGAGTGGTCGGGACGGGCTGCCCCCGAGGAGGCTGCGAGGGGCGCGGCTCCCCGGCGTGTGTCTCGAGGAATTCTGCCAGACGGCTGATTGTCGGGTAGTTGAAGATGTCGGCGATTTCCAGCGCCACATGCAAGTCGGCCTTGAGCCTGGTGACCAGGCGCATCGCGCTCAGCGAATGCCCGCCCGAAATCGAGCAGGTGATCGTCAATGCCCACGCGCGTGACGCCGAGCACCGCCGACCAGTGCTCCGCCAGGGCCGTTTCCAGCGGAGTCCGTGGCTCCCCGCTACCGTCGGACGCCTGGTTCGCCGACCAGTCCGGTTGGGGAAGCGCCCGCCGATCCACCTTGCCGGTCTCGGTGAGCGGCAGCTTGTCCACCAGCACGACTGTCGGGACGAGGTGCGCCGGCAGACGATTCCGGACGTACGCGCGCATGTCGGCCACCGCGGGGGCGTACGTGGGTTCGGGGACGACGTAGGCCACGAGCGCGGCGTGCGCGTCTGCCCGTGCCACGCCGGTGACCGCGCAGGCCGCGACCAGCGGATAGCCCGTGAGGACATCCTCGGTTTCGCGCGGCTCGATGCGCACGCCGCGAATCTTGAGCTGATCGTCGTGTCGTCCGAGCAATCGATAGGTCCCATCATCCAACTGGACGGCGAGATCGCCGGTTCGATACATGACGGCGTGGCGGCCCCCGCCGAGATCGGTGTCGACAAACGCCTGGCGCGTCGCCGCCTCGTCCCGGAAATAGCCGAGGCTCGGCGCTGGACCGCCCACCCAGATTTCCCCGGCTTCGCCCGGCGCACACGTGTGGCCGTCCTCGTTGACCAGCCTCACGGCTTCGCCTGGCAGCGGCCGCCCGATCGGAATGAACGCCCGCTCGCGGTCCTGCGGCTGCAGCACGTGGCAGAACTGCATCATCGTGGCCTCAGTCGCTCCGTAGAGATTGACCAGCCTGGTGTGCTTTCCGAACCGCTTCTGCCAGCGCCTGACGAGCGAGACGTGGAGGAATTCGCCCGAGAGCAGCACCAGCTTCAGATCCGGCAGGCGCCACACGCGCTTCGAGGTCGTCGCGATCGCGTTCAACAGCGTGGGGCCGCAGTGCACGAGATTGATGCCGCAATCGCGCAGCCACGCCACAAGCGCTTCGGGATGCATGCGCGCCGGGCGGTCGGGCGGCACGTGGATCGTTCCACCACTGCACAGCGGGATGAAGATGTCCCGGAACCAGGGGTCGAACGTGGGCGCGATGAGCTGGCTGGTGTGCCAGCCTGACGGGATCGCGAACGTCTCGAGCTCCCACGCGATGCGACGGGCGAGACTGCTCAACCGGCCGGCGATGCCCTTGGGTTGTCCCGTGGACCCAGAGGTGAAGTAGACGTACGAGGGCTGGTCGGCGTCCGGAGGTGTGGCCGATAGTTGGGGCTGCGCCGGCGCCCCGTGTCGTCTCGCGTCTGATCGGTGGCCCGGGAGGACCAGCACCGGGCACTCATAGGGGAGCGCGTCGGCCAGCCGTCTCGCCTGAGTCTGGTCTGCGTCCGTGCTCAAAAAGGCGGTGGGCTGGAGCGGGTCGGTACGCGCCGCACATGATCGTCGGGTGCCTGCACGTCGAGCGGTGCGAAAACCGCTCCCGCCTGAAACACGCCCAGCATCGCCGGAATGAGCGCGCCCCGATCGGAAATGACGACAGCCATTACGGCCTCTGGGGCGTTCAGCTCGCGCCGAAGCTGTGCCGCGATGGCGTCACCCTGGCTGTTGAGGTCGCCATAGCTCACGCGTTGTGCAGCACTCGCGATCGCGATCCGCGAGGGGTGTTCGCGACACTGGAGTTGGACCCGTTCGAGGAGATTGAATGTGGTCACGTCAGATTCTCCGCGCCCGCGCGGCCTAATGTCGGCCTATGGTGTCTTTTTCTTCCGGTTTCGCCTGCCTGGGCGAAGGTTCCCATCTTGCTGTCATTCGTGGCGGACTGGTAAAGGAAAACTTAGGGGACTGCGGATCGAACCCAGCCGCGCCTCGTCACGGGGAGGAGGACAGGGCATGCCACGCCATGCGCACGATCAGAGCGAGACGCCCCTCGGGGTGCATCGCGCGAATGTGTCGGTCACAGTCGATGCAGAGCGCCTCGCGACCGTCACGCTGCGCTGCGTCGACTGTGGGGGCGTGACGACCTTCCAGATTCCGGCCGGCCATCTCGTGCTGCTCGCCAACGCGTGTGCGGCGGCGGCCCAGCGGCTCGGCCTGACGGCGGTCACGGTGGAAGTCGCCACGCGTGAGGCGCCAGGCCAGACGGAGGCGCCAGTCGAGGCCTGCTTCGCGGCGCTGAGTAAGAAAGTCCATTGAGTCGCCGGCGTGACGGAGCCACTGCGGTCGGCTTCCACCGTGTGCATAATCGTGAGCGATGGTGTTCCGGCGCGATCTGATCACGTTGCTGAGCGCGCACCCGCGGTCCGTCTCGTCGCTCGCGCGTGAGCTCGGGCTCAGGCGGGGTGACGTCGACGAGGACCTCCGCCACGCCATTCGCTCGGCGCACGCAGCCGGTCATCGCGTCGTCATCGAACCAGCGCGGTGCCGTTCCTGCGGGTTCACATTCGGCCCCGACAAGTTGTCCAGGCCCGGAAAGTGCCCCGCGTGCCGAGGCACGCGGTGTACGAAGCTCAGGTACGAATCGCGCCCGCTGGCGCCTGATTGTTCCGGTCTTGCCGGACACCGGCGATGTGATTACAATGTAGTCACATCGACCACGAAAACCAAAATCGTTCAGATCGGAAACTCGAAGGGCATTCGTATTCCGAAGGTCCTCCTCGAATACGCGCAACTGCCGGACGAAGTCGAGCTCCAGGCGGAATACGGTCGGTTGATCGTCCGTGCCGCTCGCGGGCCACGGGCGGGATGGGCCGAGGCAGCCAGAAGCGATGCACGCCCGAGGCGACGATCAGCTTCTTGATGCCACGACATCCAGCCAGTTCGACGACAAGGAGTGGCGGTGGCGGTAGCGCGAGCGCTCATCGCGCGCGGCGACGTGCATCTGGTCCGGCTCGAGCCGACGTTGGGCCGTGCAATCAGGAAGACCCGCCCGTGTCTCGTCATTTCGCCAGACGAGCTGAACCAGCACCTGCGCACGGTCATGGTGGCGCCCATGACGACGGGCGGACAGGCATACCCCTGGCGGATTGCGTGCCGGTTTCAGAACCGTTCGGGGTTCGTCGCCCTCGATCAGCTTCGAACGGTCGACGGTGAACGTCTGGTCAAGCGCTTGGGGCGCCTGTCACTCGGCACGACGACACAAGTGCTGGAGACGCTGCAGGAAATGTTTACCGAATAGCCGGACTCTCGGCGGCATTGCATCCCCCCGTTTTTCCATCTAACATGCGCGCGAATTCCGTTTGCTCCGTCGCTCCCAGGGGGCAGAACCGATGCGAATGCGTGCGAAGGTCATGGTCGTCGTCGCGGTCGTCGTCTTCTCGTCGGCGCTCGCGGAGGACGCGCAGAGTGCCGCTGCCTCCAATCCATCGACCGACGCGACGCTCAGCGACCCGCCGGGCTCGCCGCGACGCAGGCCACATTCCCTTTGTCCTTCCGCCGGATGTGAAGTGGACGGGAGACCCGACCCGGCAGCAGGCGGCTGTGCTCTACGGCGATCCGACGCGCGAGGGTCCCTACGGCCTGCTCATCAAGTGGTATCCGGGCGCGTTTTCCCGACCGCATTTTCACGATCAGACGCGCTGGATTTATGTGGTCTCGGGCACCTGGTGGGTCAGTTCCGGCAACGTCTACGACGAAAAGACGACGTATCCGTTTCACGCGGGCACGTTTTCCACCGACGTGGCCAACACCGTGCATTGGGACGGCTGCCGCGCGGGCGAGAAAGAGCCGGCGATCATCCTGCTGACGGGCGTCGGCCCGGTGAAGACGGTGCAGGTGGACGAGACGGGCAAGCCGGTGCCGCCTCCTGCAAGCCGGTGACAAGGGTGCGCTCACATCAGCGCGTGTGCCCGACGCTCCTCGTGCGTGTCGGTGCGATTTCGATCCTGGCGTGCTCCAATGCCAGGGCGCCGACAGCAACAGCTGCCTCACGGCGGCGCAAGTGGAGGCGGCCCGCCAGGTCTACCGTAGCCGCGGCACGCCAGAACCCGAGGCCCGGGAGCTACGCGAGTCACCGGCCAATTTCGATACCGACGTGGATCGGGCCGAGGCGCCGCAGAGTCTCGTCATCGATCACACGAATCCCGATCTGTCAGGGTTCATCGGCCGAGGCGGCAAACTGCTCTCGTCGGCGGGTGGGATGACAACCTCCCCGTGCAGAACGTGATCAGCTATTACGAGCGCGTGCGCGCGACGATGGGCGCCGACAAGGTGCGCAATGCCGTCCGGTTGTTCATCGTGCCCGGGATGCATCATTGCTTCGGCGAGACGCATCCAGGCAGCTACATCGTCGACTTCGACGCGGTCGCAGCCGTCAGACAATGGACGACGACCAATCGCGCGCCCGACCAGATTGTCGTCACCACCTCCGGCGGGGATGGCCGACGCGCCGTCGCCTCGTATGCAACTACCCGCAGGTGTCCCGGTACAGCGGGAAGGGCAGCACGGACGATCCATCGAACTTTGCCTGCCAGGCGCCCTGATCGCTCACTCCAGCGGCTACGGCGCCTCGCGTGCCTTGCGCATCGCGTCGAGCAGTGCGTCCACGAGCCGATTGGCCAATCCACACGCGATGCCCCCTTCGCCCACAATCTCGTCGAAGCTATCACCGAAGGGGTCGTCCCGATGCTTGGCTCCGCCGCGCCAAAGCCTGGTGCCGTCCGGCAACCTCACCTCGAGATTCGCGCTGGCAGTCGCGAGGCCACCGATGATCAACCTCGCGCCTTCGCCCGGGATGTGGCCCTTTACCGCGACGATCGTGTCAGCCTCCGACTTCGTCTGGACCAGCTCTATCGGCGTCACGGCGTGGCGGAGCCGGTCGCGCAGACACGTTGCGACCAACGCGTCATCGCCGTGTGGATCATTGACCGGCATCACGAAGGCCTTGCGCACGGTTGCCAGACGCCGGTCGATCTGATCGGCATGCGTGGTCAACGCGCTGGCCGCCACGATGAACGCGGTCAGACTGGTCATGCGTGAGTCCCAGGGCATCGGCGATGGCCGCGCGATCGATCCACGCGCGAAGATTATCCTCTTCCGCCCCCAATCCGACTGACGTATAACGATCCTCCGCTACGCCTTCGAACCGGGGGGCCATCAGGTCGTGATGGCGGGGGACGCCCAGACGGGGATCGACATCGCTCTCGCCGATCAGCCCGACGTCATCGTGCTCGACCTGATGATGCCGGCGGTGAACGGGCACGACGTGCTCGAGGTCCTGCGGGACGACGACGCCACCCGGGACGTTCCGATCCTGGTACTCACCGCCGTCACGATGGAGCGCGAGCGCGATCGTTGTCTGTCGGAGGGCGCCGACATGGTGATGACGAAGCCCTTCGATCCCAAAGACGTGGCCGACGCCGTCGAGATCCTGCTGTCGGAGCAGCCGGCCAGGTGACGAACCCCCCGTCCGGCTGACTAGGCATCGGCCATCCGCGGCGGTACGGTCGCACGAGCGCGTTCGATCCAGCTGAAGCGGAGGTCTGGCCGTGCGGAGATCCCTGGTCGTGATCTTGGCCGTCGCGGCGCTGGGCGTGGGCATCCTCCCGGCTTCCGGCGCCCCCGAACGACACACCACGTACGCCATGACGGACTGCCTGCATGTGCGCGTGGAACCTTCCTCCATCCTGTTCGCCTGCGGGGATGGGAACTACTTCGTGGATCACCTCACATGGGATCGTTGGCGAACGTGGAAGGCGTCGGGCTCCGGTTTGTTCCACCTGAATGACTGCAGGCCGAGCTGCGCCGAGGGGACCTTCCACACGGTTCGGGGGCACCTGTGGTTGCGCAACCGCGAATGGTGCCCTCGCGAGAAGTCCTACGTCTTCCAACATGTCCGGGTCCTGTACGACGGGACTCTGCTGGGCAGGCACAAGGGCGCCTTCGGGCATCTGGGCTGCCCGCTCTAGTCGGCGGGAGCATCACGATCCACCCGTGGTCGGCGGCGGTGCCGGCGCGGGGGCCGGGGCGCTGCCCCCGCCGGAGGACCCGCTCGAGCTGGTGCTGCTGGAAGTCGTTGAACTCGAGCCCCCGGACGAGGGCGCGTAGACCACGGGGGCCGCCGACGGCGGATCCACGATCACGACCCGGCGGACGATGTGACGGATGATGACCTTCTGCCGGGGCGGATGCTTGCGCCCGGACGACGCGGCGGAGTCGGCGGAGGACTTCGGCAGGGTGCCGATGACCCCCATGGCCGCGACGAAGGTCCCGGCGCCCGCCACCCAGGCCAAGACCCGGATCGCGCTCCGCGGCCAACGTGGTCGCTTCGCGGGGCGGGCCTCAGTCATCGCCGCCGCCGGAACCCTCGTCGGACCCGCCACCGTGGCCTTCTGAGGAGTCGTAGGAGCTGTGGTCCTCGGTCGAGCTGCCGCCGGAACCGTAGGAGGTCGTGGCGGTCGAAGAGTAGGTGGTCGCCCCCGCGCTGGGGGACGATGGTGCGGAGACGACCACGGGGGCCGGTGTGGGGGACTCGCGGTGCACCTTGACCGTGCGCTTGGTGGTCTTCACGAGCGGCTTCAGGTGCTTGCGGTGGTGCACCTTGGCGCTGGCGGCCGCGCTCGACGTCAGACCGGTCATGCCGAGACTGAGCGCCATCCCACCCATGATCATCGTGAAGATCAGGCCTGCAGCGATCAACATCGCGGACCGCTTGTTCATGGTTCCCTCCTCATGATCGGAATGGGAACCACGCTAGAGCCGGTCCACCCAGCCACGGGACAAGCCAGGACTAAGGGGTGGGTAAACCCGTTGGTCGAGCCGCGGGGCTCAGCCGGTGTAGATCTTCACCCAGTCGATGTCGCCGGTGAAGTAGTCGCAGGTGATCGACACGTTGTCGCAGTTGTACTTGCCGGCGATCGAGATCGGACGGGTGTTCGTGATCGTGCCACTGCTGCCCTTGGCGGTGTCCCTCAGGCTGCCGTCCACGGTCAGCGTGAGCTGGGTCGCCGTGCGTTCGCACTTCACCGTGTGCCACTGGTTGTCGCTCAGGGGAGTGCCCGAGTCGACGACCTTCCGCTTCCAGGCGCCGCTCGAGTTCTTCCCGCGGAACACGCAGGTCAGCAGGCCGCCGGGGTTCTCGATCTTCCAGTAGCCGCCGGAGGAACCGCCCTGGGCCTTCTGGATGATGTTGCCGAAGTGCTGGTTGGTCCGGTAGCGCAGCTCGACGGCGTAGTCGCCGGATCCGGGGTTCAGGCTGCTGTTCCACACCGTGACCAGGCGCTCGGGCTTGGCCGGGGGCATCGTCGGACTTGTGAACGCCCAGTGGTAGCCGGTGGCCCCGGCGAACTGGAAGTTGGTCTGGACGGCGCTGCCGATCGTCCCGTTGATCCCGTGCCCGCTGCTGTCCACCATGGTGTGAGCGCCGGCGCCCTCGTTCATCTCCCAGTCGACGAGGACGTTGGTGGCCGCCGCGCCGGCCGGCGCGGCCCCGCCCACGATCAGCAGACCGCTGACCGCCAAGGTCGCCAATACGGATGCTCCGAACCTCTTCACGCTGCTGCCCGCCATGATGTGCCCTCCCAGACCCGGTGTTCGTGCAGAGCTACCACCCTACCGCAGACCATGGCGCAAACGCAGTAGGACCCTCAGAGAAGAAGTGACAAGACCGTGTGTGTGGTTACGCCACAGAGAGCCCCAGGGTCACGTCGAACCGTCCACCGATGGGCTAGGGTGCGCGCGTGGTCGACGGTATCAGGGTCGAGGACCTGCTCAGTTCCTATGACGCGCAGCTCCGCGCCTACGTACCGGAACCGTTGCCAGAGGGCGTGAAGGTCGATGTCGACGGCCCGCTGCAGCGCTACACGGGGTTCGAGTACGGGGGCTTCGTGGGCTATCGCGACCTGGGAGGGCTGGAAGGTGATGCCCTCGACGAACTGATCGCCCGTCAGGTGCGTGTCTTCGCCGAGCGAGGCGAGTGGTTCGAGTGGAAGCTCCACGGGCACGACCTGCCCGCGGATCTGCCGGACCGGCTCCTCGCGCACGGGTTCGTCCCGGAGGAGGCCGAGACAGTGGTGATCGCGCCGGTCGCCGCGGCCGCGGCCACCCCCGTGATCCCCGAGGGGGTTCGCCTGCGGGAGGTGACCGACCTCGGCGACCTCCGCCGGATCGAGGCGATGGAACAGGCGATCTGGAACGACGACCGGAGCTGGCTCGCCCCGAGCCTGGCGACCGAACGTGCGGCCGATCCCCACGCGATCACGATCGTGATGGCGGAGGCGGGGGACACGGTCGTCTGCGCGGCCTGGGTGCGTTTCATGGCTGGTACGGATTTCGCCACGCTATGGGGTGGCGGCACGTTGCCCGGGTGGCGCGGGCGTGGGATCTATCGCTCGCTCGTCGCCTACCGCGCGAGCCTGGCGGCGTCCCGCGGGTTCCGCTATCTCCAGGTGGACGCGTCGGACGCCAGCCGCCCGATCCTCGAGCGGCTGGGCTTCGTCGCCGTCACGACCACGACGCCGTTCATCTGGTCGCCGCCGTCGGCTTCGTGAGCCGGACGGCGATCGCCCGAGCCCATGCGCGGGCACGCTCGATCTCACCCGGGACGAGCGTGTTCTCTTTGGTCACCAGGAAGCTCCCCGGCTCCCCGGCCAGCGCGAAGCCATGGCCGTGGAGCCGCTGGGCGATGCCCTTGGCGGCGGATCCGGTGAAGGCTTTCGGCCCGCGCAGGCGCGTATCGAACGCCGCGCCCGGCCTTCCACTGCCCTCTCCCAGATCGTCCATCCAGTCCCGCAGGCCGCGGTCGGTCGTCGGGTCGGGGAAGCTGTTCTTCTTGTCCCGCAAGGCCTGGGAGCGCGTCCCCGGACGCGTCATGCCGTGCGCGTGCGTCGGTCCACCGATCACGAGCAACTCGACCGCATGCGCCTGGGCGGGCTTCGCGTGGTCCACGGGGACGACGGTGCTGCCGATGCCCCCCGCCTCGAGCCCGTCGCAGATGGCCTCAGCGATGTGCCAGGTATTGCCGTACATCGATTCGTACACCACGAGCGCTCTCATGTGGTTCGCCTCCACATCCATCGCACCAGATGGCAGGGACGAGGAACAGAGGCGAACGGCCCGCTCCGTCAGGGTCCCGGGAGGGCAGGCCCTACGCTGGTTGCCGACCCTGGACGCACAGGGCGCAGCGGTCGTCCTCGTTGTAGACCGACAGCCGCGTCGCGCATCCGGGGCCCTGGCAGATCCTGCCCGCAGGCATGATGCCGCGGCGGGTCGGCCGGGGACGCATCCCCTGGCGCCGCAGCCGCTGGCACGGCGGACACCAACGGCTCCGCCCGAACTGGCCACAGGGACGCAGGTCCTTGCACATCGGGCATTCGCGATACCCGCGGCACGGGCATTCCACGTAGTCGGCCATCACCACCAACGGTACCTCTCGGCTCGGTCGGCGCGTCGCGCTACGCGTAGCATCCCGCCATGGGATACGACAGCCTCCCGCTGTGCGAGGCGTGGTTCGAAGCAGAACGCATCAACGACGACCTGATCTGCATCACGGAACCGCATGTCGGTCCGCTGATCGGATCCAACACGTGGCTCGTTATCGGCGCGGAGTCCGATCTGCTGGTGGACACCGGGAACGGCCTCGCCCCGATGCGACCGTTCCTCCAGGACCTGCGACCGGATCGGGACAAGCCGCTTGTCGCGGTGGCCACCCATGCACACATGGATCACGTCTGTGGTCTCCACGAATTCGACCAACGACTGCTCCACCGTGCCGATGTGGGAGAGGCGGCGGCCCCCCACCGTCTCCTGTTCGCGGACGAGGTCCGGCCCGGGGTGCTCGAGCAGATGGCCGAGGCCGGCTACCCCATCCCTCCGCTCACGATCCAGGCGGTGCCCGAGCGGGGGTTCGACCCGCGGCGCTTCACGCCGCCGGCGGCCGCGCCCACGCGGGTCCTGGAGACGGGCGACACGATCGACCTGGGCGATCGAACGTTCGAGGTCATGCACCTGCCGGGTCACACTCCGGGGTCGATCGGGTTGTGGAACGAAGCCGACGGCGTGCTCTTCTCCGGCGATGCGGTCTTCGCCGGCGATCCGCTGATCGACACCGCCCCGACCTCCGACATCCCCTCGTACGTCGCCACGATGGAGCGGCTCCGTGAGCTCCCCGTGCGGATCGTGCACGGCGGCCACGACATGAGCTTCGGCCGCGACGTGCTCATCGAACGCTGCGAAGCCTACCTGGCTCGCCGAACCTGATCCTTCCTGCCGACTACGGGCGTCGGGGAGGACGGCGGACGTCCTGACCGGCGGCCTGTCTCTGGGTGCGGAGCTTGTAGTACGCGCGCTCCACCAGGAACTTGGAGTCCGCGGAATCGGGATCGGCGAGCGCCTCGGCGAGCCATCCACGCAGCTCGTCCACCTCGTCCTGTTCGGCGTTGAGGTTGCTGGCGCGGATGTGCCGCTTGCTCCTGATCATCGGGCCGAGCACCACCGCCGCCTCGGCCAGGTCGCCGGCGTCGACCAAGCGCAGCGCCTCCGCGATCCGATCCCCGCGGGCAGACCCGCCTGCGGCCTGTCCGTCAGCGCCCGGCACGACGCCCTCGATCACGGCCCGACTTCCTCGTGGTGTGCTGGTTGCGGCCGGCCGGCGGACGGCCCGAGCGGACCGGCTTGAGGCCCGCGCGGGAGAACTCGGCCTGCAGGTCGAGCTTCTGGGCGATCCGTCCGACCTCCAGGCGCTGCTCGGGCGTGACGAACGTCAGTCCGTGGCCGCGCCGTCCGGCGCGGGCGGTCCGACCCACCCGGTGCACGTAGGCGGTCTCATCGGCGGGGGCGTCGAAGTTGATCACGTGCGTGATGTCGTCCAGGTCCAGTCCACGCGCCGCCACGTCGGTGGCCACCAGCACGTCGTTCGCGCCGCTCGCGAACCGGCCCAGCGCCCGTTCGCGCTGGGGCTGCGACATGCCGCCGTGCAACTCGCCGGCGCTGAACCCCTGCTTGCGCAGGTTGCGTGCGAGCCGGTCCGCGCCACGCTGGGTTCTGACGAAGATCAGGGCGAGCCCGCGGTCGCCCGCCAGCTCACGGACGAGCGTCTTGGTCTTGTCCGGGTGCTCCACACCGACGAACCGGTGGGTCGCGTGGTTGATGTTCGGGCCCGGCTCGCCGTTCTCGTGCAGCACCGCGTCGCGGGTCCAGCGGTCGGCGAGTCCGCCCACCTCGCCCTCGAGCGTGGCGGAGAACAGCATCGTCTGCCGATCCGGGCGCAACATCTCGAGGATGCGCGTGACGTCGGGCAGGAAGCCCATGTCCAACATGCGATCGGCCTCGTCGAGCACGCAGATCCGTACGCGGTCCAAGCGCAACACTTTACGCGCGACAAGATCGAGCAGTCGCCCGGGTGTCGCGACGACGATGTCGGCGTGGCGCGCCCGCTTGGCCTGCGGGCCGATGCCGACGCCACCGTAGACCGCGGCCACCTGCAGCCTCCGGACGTCGGCGATCGCGCGGAACTCCTCGGTGACCTGGCTCGCCAGCTCACGCGTGGGGGCCAGGATCAGGGCGGTCGGGCTCTTGCCGCTGGGGTGGATGCGCTCGACGATCGGGACGGTGAAGGCCAGGGTCTTCCCCGAGCCCGTGCGCGAGCGGGCCAGGACGTCGCGGCCCGCCAATGCATCGGGCAAGACCAGGGTCTGGATCGCGAACGGTCGTTCGATGCCGCGCATCTTCAGGGCCGTCACGACGGGTTCGGAGACGCCCAACGATGCGAACGTGGGGTCGGGGGTGGTGGGGGATACGGCGGCGGTCGCCTGCACGGTGGATCCTTTCGCTTGCTCGGTATGGGGTGCGCGTCGAGGGCAAGCGTTGCCGCGCAGGAAGCGCCCGAGGGCGTGCGTGCGAAGGATCGCGAGACATCGGTGCGCGCGTGCTCGACCGGTCGATCGGGAACGCGGATACCTCAGTCTACCGGTTTCGAGGGCCCGGCGGGCCGTTTCGGCCGCGGTGTCGTGGCTCGGTCGCCCAACACGAGGGGTACGCTTGCCGCGTGAGCGACACGGTCTGTGCTGCATGCGGGACATCGAATGAGTCGACGCGAACATCCTGCGGTCGAAGCGGCTCGCGCCTGGCCTCGGCGATGGCCGGCGTCGAGGTGTGATGACGCGCGCGCGAGGGTCACCCACACGATCGGTCGTGATGTGGCTGGCCGTCGTGGGCCTGCTGGCGGCGTGTACGTCCGGAACGACTTCCCCGTCCTCAGTGCCTTCGACGGATGTGGGGTCCGGAGGATCCCTCCGAGTCGGCCTGTTGCTCGATGGTTCGTTGGGGGGTCACTGCGGTCTGCGCCTGTGCGGACAGCCGTTCGATCCGCAGTCCGACACCGTCCTGGCTCCCTTCGAACTCGCTCACTGCTGCCTGATGCGGACGCTCCTCAGCACCAACGGGCGGTCCGTCGGCGAGGGCGGCACCGTCCTGCAGCCGGACCTCGCCACCCAACTCCCGACCGTCTCCCCCGACGGGCTCGCGTGGACGTTCCATCTGCGGGCCGGGGTGCTCTATGCCCCGCCGATGGCGGACACCGAGATCGTCGCTGCAGACGTGGTGCGTTCGATCGAGCGGTCGTTGACCCCCGCCACCACGGCGAACCAGTACTGGTACCCGGACGGCACGATCGGCGGGTACTACGTCGAAACCTACCTCCCCGATGTGATCGACGGTGCTCAGGCGTTCGCCGAAGGACACGCGGATCATGTCTCGGGGCTCGAGGCACCGGATGCTCACACGCTCGTGGTGCATCTGACCCGGCCCACGGGGGATCTGGGCTACCGCCTGTCCCAGCCGCAGCTCGGCCCGATCCCCGCGAACCCCGATCGTCCACAGGATCCGCTGGGCGTGGCGCAAGGACACCCGGGCGACTACGGAGACTTCATCGTCTCGAGCGGCCCCTACATGTTCGAAGGTTCGGAGTCACTCGATCTCACGGTCCCGGCCTTGGACCAGGTGCCCGCGGAGGGGAACGGGATGTCCGGTGCAACGCTGGTGAGGAACCCCTCCTGGTCGAGGGACACCGACCCGGTCCACGCCGCTCGCCCGGACCGCATCGAGCTGTATCCCGTGGCCGATGTCCACGCGGCCGAGCGAGCGGTCCGCTCGGGCGCCCTCGACATCGTCCTGGACTGGAGTGCGGATCCGAAGGTCAGCGCGGGGTGGCTCGAGTCCACGACGTTGCGTGATCGCATGCACGTGGTACCGACGGACGGGTTCACGTACGTCTCCATGAACGTGGCGGTACCGCCGCTCGACGACGTTGCCGTTCGGCGTGCCATCGATCAGGCCGTCGACCGGGAGGCGCTCATCCCGCTCCTGGGTCGCGATGGACCTCTCACCCGCGTCTACACGCACGCGGCGCTGGACTCGCTCGAGGACAACCTGCTGCTGACCTACCGACCTCCCGGGGTCGAACCCGCGGGCGATCTGAGAGCTGCTCGAGCGTCGATGGCCGATTCGCGCTACGACACCGACGGCGACGGCCGGTGCGACGTGGCGGGGTGCAAGGGCCTCGAACTTTGGGTTCCCGAAAGCGACCAACAAAGGCTAGACGCGGCCTCGGCGATGGCCGAGCAGCTCCTCAACATCGGTCTCCAGGTCCAGGTTCGGCTCACCCCCGACGCGGCGTCGATGGGTCCGGCTAGCCAACGGGCCTTGGTCATGTCGAACTGGGCCAAGGACTTCCCGAGCGCGAGCACGTTCCTCCCGCTCCTGTTCGGCAGCGATCAGATCCGGGGCGGGTTCAACGACTCTCTGCTCGGGGCGTCGCCCTCGACGTTGCGCCGTTACGGGTACGACGTTCACGCGGTCCCGAGCGTGGACGAGCGGATCGCCGAGTGCGAGCGCCAGGTGTTCCAGTCTCAGATCCGTTGTTGGGCGGAGTTCGACCAGTACCTCTCCGAACAGCTGGTGCCGATCGTGCCGTTGGCTCAGACCTTCAACGCTTTCGCCTCGTCCGCGCGGGTCCGTGGATTCACCGAGGATGCGGCGATCGGCATCCCGATGCCTTCGATCGGTGCCATGTGGGTCGAGGGGGAGGCTCCGGCGCCGCCACCGCAACCGGCAGCGCCACCACCACCGGACATGCCCGACGGCCTTTACCGCACGGTGATCACGGCCGATGACGCGCGGGCGTTCGGCGACCTCCCCCCCGGCTTCGTTCGGGACGTGCCGGGTACCTACACGATCACCCTGGACCAGGGGTGGTTCGAGTGGCACGGCACCAGCGACGACCACGCGATCTGGGACCCGATCCTGATCGGCACCTACGAGGGCTCGGGAGACAGCGT
The DNA here is from genome assembly GCA_963826185.1 of uncultured Actinomycetes bacterium. Classification (GTDB taxonomy): domain Bacteria; phylum Actinomycetota; class UBA4738; order UBA4738; family HRBIN12; genus JAOUEA01. Next base: position 22,875 of record CAWGVY010000009.1, read on the forward strand.
GCGGTTCCAGGCCAGGGCGCCCGTGGACTACGCATTCACCACCGCCGCCGTGCGCTGGGGTCTGGAGGGCCAGGACATCCGGTTCGACGGTTCCCCCTGCCCGCCGAGCCTGAACCGGCTGGATTGCGCCTACCTCGGCCTGATCTTCGGCGCCCACCCCTGGACGAGGGTCGACGGCTGATCCCTACAACGAATGCAGGCTCACCCACACGCCATCCGGGGTCACGGCGACCGAATCCGGGCTGAAGCCGAGCTCCGTCCGTCCGATCACGGTTCCCCCTTGGGGATCGACGCGCGCAACGGTGCCGTCGAGGCTGTTCGCCACCCACACGGCGCCGGCTCCCGCGGCCACGCCGAGCGGTCCGTTCCCTACGTGCTCGATCGTCGTGGCGGTCAGCGCGGAGGGGTCGATCCTGGTGAGGGAGTCCGAGTCCCTGCTCGTCACCCACACGTAGCCCTCACCGAACGCGATCCGGGTCGGGGCCCGCCCGTCTAGGAGCGCGATGGCGTCGATCTCGAAGCTGTCGGGGTCCACCCGGAGCACCCTCGCGCCCGCCCAGTCGGCAACCCAGACCGCCCCGCCGCCGACCGCGACGTCCCTGGGCTCTGAGCCTTCAAGGAGCTCGACCGGTTCGAGCTGCTGCGTGACGGGGTCCAGCCGCAGGAGCTCTCCGCTGCCGGGGCTGGCGACCCATACGGCGTCCTCACCGAAGGCCACCCCTTGGACGTCGGTCCCGGTGTCGATCGGGGTGGCTGCGTTCGCTTGGCCGGGATCGATCCGGACGAGTTGGTGGGCGAAGCCGTTCGTGACCCAGACGGCATCGTCGCCCGTCGTGAGCCCTGTCGGGTTGGACTGCACGCCACCCTGGGCTGCGTCGGCGGTGTCATCGGCGGCCACGTCGACCCGCTGGACCGTCTTGTCGTCGAAGTTCCCCACCCAGAGCGATCCAGCGCCGTCGTAGGCGATGACGGTGGGGCGGGTTCCCACCTGGGCGCCCCCGGCCACGGAGCCGTCCGCGGGGTTCAGCCTGACGACCGTGTCCGGCCTGGGGTCGAAGGCCCCCTCCCCGTTCCGTGTGATCGCGAACGTGACCACCGCGATGAGCGCCACGGCCCCCAGAGCCCATGCCCATCGTCTCGGGTGGGGTCGTGGTTCGTGGTCGTCCTCCCGATCCTCTCCAGGCTCGCCGCGAGCCTCCTCGTCACGCGTCTCGCGGCGGACGGCGAAGAGATGGACCTGCGACGTCACGCCCTTCAGGTCGTGGAACCCCTCGTCCTCGAAAGTGATGTCTGACCCGGTCATCAGGTCGCGGACCGTGCTCGAAACGAGGATCTGCCCCGGACCCGCCTTCGACATCACCCGCGCTGCCACGTGCACCGAGATCCCGCCGACCGTCGGGCCCATCACCTCGACCTCGCCCAGGTGGACTCCCGCCCGGATCTCGATATCGATGGCTCGCAACCGAGACATCAGCGTTTCCGTGCACGCGATCGCGTCGCTCGGTTGGTCGAACAGGGCGAAGAAGCCGTCGCCGGCGGTGTCCAACTCCCGGCCCCGATATTCCTTCAGCGTCCGTCGGACGATGCGGTGATGGGTAGTGAGGAGTCTGCGCCACCGTGCGTCGCCGAGCTCCTCCGCCCGTTGGGTCGATCCGACGATGTCCGTGAAGAGCAACGTGGCCAGGATGCGTTGCGGATCCGAACCGCCTCGGCGCATGCTCCGTAGTGTTGCGGAGGTCCTTGCGGCGCACAACCTGGCGGGGCCCGTCACGTCTAGGATGGGCGCGAGTCTGCGGAACGGAGGGACAGTTGCTTGCGGCCAGCGCCTTCATGGTGATCTTCCGGATCGTCCACATCCTGGCGGGTGTGTTGTGGGTGGGATCGGTGTTCCTGATGGTCGTCTACCTCCAGCCGGCCGCGGCGGCCATCGCGCCGGCGGGCGCGCCGTTCATGGCGGAGCTGCTCGGCAAGCGCAAGCTGGTCGACGGCATCGTCACCCTGGCCGTGATCACCGTGGTCGGCGGGCTCTTCCTCTACTGGCGTGACTGGCACATCTACCCCAGCTTCGGGGACTGGATCTCATCAACGTTCGGCGTCGTACTCACGATCGGCGCGTTGGCCGCGATCGCGGCCATGGGAGTGGGGTTGTCGGTCACACGCCCGAGTGCGCGGCGTCTGATGGCCCTCATGGGGCAGGTCGCGGCTTCGGGAGCCCCACCCGCACCCGAGGTGGCCGCCGAGATGGGCGCCATCCAGGCACGCATGAAGACCGCCGCGCGGATCAGCCTGGTGCTGCTCGTGATCGCGGTGCTGGGGATGGCGACCGCTCGCTACCTCTAGGCGTCGCGGGGGGCGATCTCGTAGATCTTGATCGGGCGGCTGACCCCCTTGAGGCTGATCTCGTCCACGAGCGTCCCGTCGACGAGGTCGTCCACGGCCTTCATCGTGCGCTCGGTGACCAGGATCTGTCGGGCTTCGGCCTTGTCGGCGAGGCGCGAGGCCAGGTTCACCTGGTTGCCGAGCACGGTGTAGTCGCTGCGCGCCGGTGAGCCGATGTCGCCCACCGTCACCCAGCCCGTCGAGATGCCGATCCCGATCTCGAACACCTCGTCGTAGCGGCCGCAGCCAGTGGTCCTCGAGCGTCCGCATCCGCTCGAGCATCTCGATCGCCATCCGCACGGCGCGCTCGGCGTGGTCCTCCTGCGGGATCGGGTCGCCGAAGAAGACCATCACCGCGTCGCCCACGTACTTGTCGAGCGTGCCGCCGTGCTTGAACACGATCTCGGTCATCGCGGAGAAGTAGTCGTTCAGCTCGCTGCACGAGCTCCTCGGGCTCCATCCGCTCGGTCGCCGACGTGAAGCCGCGGACGTCGGAGAAGAACGTGGTGAGGTACTTGCGGCTCGGCTCCGAGCGTCACGTCCTGTGTCCCCGACAGGATCGAGTCGGCGAGCCCCGGCGAGAGGTAGCGCTTGAGCCGTGAGGCGCGTTCCAGCTCGGCCACCTTCGTCTCCACGGTCTCCTGCAGGTTGGCGTTCAGCGTGTGGAGGTCCGTGGTAGAGGGTGGACAGCTGGCCGGTGGTGCGGTTGAGGTTCTTCGTGAGGTTGCCGAACTCGTCGCGGTTGGGGACGTCGACGTGGGTCTCGAAGTCGCCGCCGGCGATCTGCTCGAGCGCCGCGTCGACCCGGCGCACCGGGCGGATCAGCGACCACGACAGGATCGCGCCCAGCGTCAGGGCGATCAGCAGGGTCACCCCCGAGAAGCTCGCCACGGCGATCGTGAGGAACCGCCGGTGCGACGCGAAGTCGTCCGTCTCGGCGGCGACCAGCGCCTGCGAGTCGGCGATCAGCTGGTTCAGGGAGGCCTCGAGCTCGTGGGAGATCTCGTGCTCCTGGTCGATGTGGAGCTGTGAGGGCCTCGTCGACCGGCCCTCATCGAACAGGTCGGTGACGGCCTCGCTCGAATCCGCGTAGGCCATGTTCGTCCATCTCGAGCTCGTCGAGGAGCGGCATCTCGCTCGGCGCCCCGTACGTCCGCATCTCGGCCAGGTTCGTCGGCGAAGGCGTGCTTCGCGACGTAGATCTTCGGCGTCCAGGTCGGGTCGTCGAGCTTGAGCAGCGCCATGGCGCGGTAGTGGCTCTGGGCGGTGACCTCGTAGATCATGTCGCGCGCCTGGCTCGCCTGGTGGTTGAGCGCGCGTCAGCGTCTCGACCTGCTGGTTGAGCCGGCCCAGGACGACGATGCTGAGCGACGCCCATCGACAGCAGCAGCAGGGCGATCAGCAGGAAGCCGGCCAGCAGCTTCGTGTGGACGGTCGCCTTGATGCCGGCGACCCAGTCCACGAACGGTCGTAGGAACCGCGGCAGCGGTCCGAGCTCGTCGCGCGCTGCCGGGCGTGCGTCTGATGCCACGCCGATCGACATGTGATCCCCCCCGAGTCGTGTTCGGTCTGTGTGGTCGTTGCAGGATGGACCGCCGGGACCCCTCAGGGCAAGGTCGCCGGCGGGCTCACCGCGCCCGCTCGGTGAGGGTCCTTCGCAGCAACACCGTGGCCACCGCCAGCAGCGCCAGCGCGTACGCCGCCAGCACCGCCAGGTCCGAGGCCACCGCGGCGGGGGTGGCGTCCGTCGCGATCGAGGCGTCGAGCGCCTGGATCGCCCACGCGTGGGGCGTGAGGTGCGCGATCCTGGCGATCGTGGGCGGGAAGACCTCCAGCGGCACCATGCAGCCGCCGATGGCCGCCAGGACCAGGCCCAGGAACACGCCCATGGCCCCCGCCTGCGACGCGTTGCGCAGGATCGAGCCCATCACCATGGCCGCGCCGGTGGCTGCCAGGGCGAACAGCACGATGACCAGCCCCGTGGTGAGCGGGTTGCCCCAGTTCACCTGGAACAGCAGCACGGTGCCCACCACGATCAGCACGCCCTGGACCAGCGCGATCGCGTAGCGCCCCAGCGTCTCGCCCAGAAGGATCGTGCGCACCGGGGTGGGGGAGGCCAGCATGCGCTGCGACACGCCCAGCCGGCGTGTCTCGATCAGCATCGCCGAGGCCGACAGCGACGTCAGGAAGATGAACAGGATCAGCTCCTGCGCCGCGCCCGGTCGCGAACGTTCCGACCGTCGAGCCGCCGCCCGCCGTGCGGCTCCCCACCGTCACCCCCGGGAGCGCCACCGACACCGCCCGCGCCTGGCTCAACCCCTCGTCGAACCCCGCGGCCGCCCCCTCGGACACCGCGAAGCGTGCTGCCCGGACCTGGCCGCTCTGCGCGTCGACCACGGCGGTCACCGTGGTCTGCAGCTCCTGGCCCGCGCCGGCGGAGCGCGCCAGGTAGGTGAGCGGCACCGTGTCGCCCTCCCGGATCCGCGCGTCGTAGTCGACGGGGATCACCAGGCCGCCCTCGACCTCGCCCCGCTCGACCGCCTGCCGCAGCGCGTCGGCGTCGGCGAACGACCGCACGCCCAGGCCGTCGGTGGCCACCAGCCGGGCGCGCAGGTCCTGCCCGAGCGCGCCCGATCCACCCACCACCCCGAGCTTCGGCGTGAACCCGGACCCGAACGCCGCCCCCAGCGCCAGGATGATCAGGAACGGGAACACGAACACGAAGAACGCCCCGGTCCGGTCACGCAGGAGCCGGTCGCAGGTTGACCCCGGCGATCGCGAACGCCTTCACTCGCGCCACCATCCGCTTCGATCGGGACCACGCGATCCCCCCGGTGACGAGCGCGATCGTGAGCACGCCCGCCAGCGGCGCCGCGATGTCGGCCACCCCGCCGCCGGCCGAGAGCTCCTGGAAGCCCTGCATCAGCCAGCCCTGCGGCGACAGGAACCGGAGCGTGCCGCAGCCACCCCGCCTGGGAGATCGGGAAGAACGTGCCGCCCAGGAGGCCGCCGACCACCGCCACGATCGAGACGTAGGCGCCGGCCTGCGCGGTGGTGGACGCGAGCGTCGCCACCATCGCGGTGACCCCCACCGCGGCGAGCACGCCGCACAGCACCAGCAGCGCCACCCCGAGCGGGATCGCCCCACTCGGCGCCCAGCAGCCAGGTGGTGGCCACCACCAGCAGCGTGGTGCTGACCAGCCCCAGGGCGAAGCTCGCCAGCGCCTTGCCGCCGATCACCGACGACGGGGTCGACCGGCGCCACCAGCAGCCGCGAGAGCGTCCCCTGTTCGCGCTCCTCCAGCAGGCCGCGCACGCCGAACTCCACCGCGAAGAACAGGAAGAACACCGCCATCCCGATCGCGAAGAACGTGGACTGGGACGCCACCTGGTCCGCGGCGGCCGCGGTCTCGATCACGGCCGCCGGCGGGACCGCCTGGGCCCGTTCGACCAGCGCCGGGTCCTCCCTGCCCCCCGCGCTCACCACCGTGGCCACGGACAGGCCGATCGCGTCCAGGTCCGATCCGAACGATCGCGCCAGCGAGACGGCCACCAGCGACCCGATGCTCGAGTCGGGCGAGGCGACCACCTGGATCCGCCCGCCCGCCGCCCGCCTGCACGTGCCTCGTGAACCCCGCGGGGAACACGATGGCCGCGTCGATGTCGCCGTCCTCGGCGAGCCGCGCCGCCTGGGCCTCGGAGCCGCGGCCTGGCGGAGCGTCACGAAGTCCAGGCTCTGCAGCACGTGGGTGAACTGCTGCGGGCAGGTGGCCGCCCGTGTCCTCGTTCACCACGGCGTAGGTCGCCGTGAACCCCCCGGTGTCGACGTCACCCAGCGTCAGGCTGAAGATCCACGCCAGCCCGAAGGGCAGCACCAGGGCCACCAGCAGCGCCGTGCGGTCGCGCAGGCGCCGCCGAAGATCCTTCAGCGCGATCGTCCAGGCGTTGCGCATCGCCTACTCCTCGTCGCGCAGGGCTTTGCCGGTGAGGTGCAGGAAGACCGCCTCCAGGTTCGGCTCGTGGACCTCCATCGAGGTGATGCCCGCGCCGGTCGCCGTCGATCGCGCGCACGATCTCGGCCAGCGAGTCGCGCACGTCGCGGGCCAGCAGGTCCAGCCCGCCGTCGCGCGGGACCGCCTCCGTCACGCCCGGAACCGCGAGGGCGGCGCTCGGCCGCGGCCGCCAGGTCGCCGCGGGCGTCGATCCGGAGCCGGTCGTGCTCGCCCACCAGCGCGATCAGCTCGCGGCGCGTGCCCTCGGCCTTCAGCACCGCCCTCGTCCAGGATGCCCACGCGGTCGCACAGGCGCTCGGCCTCCTCCATGTAGTGCGTGGTGTAGAGGACGGCCATGCCCTCGGACGCGAGCGCCTCGACCGAGTCCAGGATCGCGTTGCGGCTCTGCGGATCCACGCCCACGGTCGGCTCGTCGAGCACCAGCAGCGCCGGGTCGTTCAGCATGCCCAGCCCGATGTTCAGCCGCCGCTTCATGCCGCCCGAGAAGGCGTCGGTGCGCTCGTTCCCCCGGTCGGCCAGGCCGATCGTGTCGAGGATGCGGTCGATCCGGCGCGTCCAGGTCGGCGCCCGAGAGCCCGTAGAGCTTGCCGAAGAACCGCAGGTTCTCGCGCGCCGTGAGGTCGGGGTAGATCGCGATCTCCTGCGGCACGAACCCCACGGCCGCCTTGACCTCGACCGTCCCGGTGTCGAGCTCCCGACCCTGCAGCGTGACGCGTCCCGGCGTCGCGCCTGAGCAGCCCGCACACCATGGAGATCGTGGTGGTCTTGCCGGCGCCGTTGGGTCCCAGCAGGCCGTAGGTCTCACCCGCCGCGATCGTGAAGCCCACGCCGTCGACGGCGACGCGGTCGCCGAAGGTCTTGCGCAGGCCCTCGCACGCGAGCACGACATCCATGGGGTCAACCTAGCGCGAGGTGCCGTGCGCTGCAGGCCGCGCGGATCCGACCGAGGACACGAACGGGCCGGACCCAGAGGGCCCGGCCCGGTCGCTGCTATCAGCCTCACGAGCACTTCGGCCTCTGTACGAGGCTTGGTCCGGTAGACCAGCCGGAACCCGTGAGGTCGGTGAGCTGGGTGGTTTCTGCCGGTCGCCCGGCGAGCGGGCGGGGCGGTGGCCCCGGCCCGCGAGGGACGGCTAGCAGCCAGTCACCTCGAGGGTCTCCTGCCGTTCATGCAAGCTGGACCACCTCCTTCCTCTCGTGCGCACATGGTGCCGCAGCCACGGGGATAAGGCAACAAGCCTGGTCTGTTGGCGGTTCGGCCGCGGAGGACTTGGTTGGCTGGGTGTCCCCGATGCCGACACACCGTGTGGTCGTCGGGCAGCATCTCCGGCGGCCCGCCCAACGGTCGCAATGAAGATGTGAAGGCCCGAATCAAGGTGTCGGGCCTCGCGTCGGGCGTCGAGCGAAGCGCATCAACGTCCCAGGCCGAGAGCGAGATGTCCGCCATTGTCCGTTCCTGTCAGGTCCCGTCAGAGTTCCCTTGCGAGCTTCGCCCGTGTCTCGTCGGTGAGCGCCTTCGGCGACACACCCTTCCTCTCGCACCACGCCTTGATCTTGGACTCCACCGAGATCTCGACCTCCTCCCCTATCCCGTGCGCCTCCTCGATCTGGATCCGCTGGCCACGAACTTGCCCCTGGGTCCGGACGTCCGCTTGTTCGCGCGGGGCAGCCTCCTCGCATTCCTGTAGTTCCTCCTCAGCTGTCATTGCTCGCCCGACGCGCTTCTCCTGTTCGGCCTCGTTCACGCGTTCGGCCTCAAGCTTCCAACGTTCGTAGGCCGCCTGGCAGCTGGGGACGAACCAGCTACCGGGCGGATCTGGCCCCTTGGCGTCGGAGCTGAGAGCGGTCCACATCGGATACCAGAGGCCAAGGTCCGGGACCTTGTGGTGCCAGAAGAATTTCGCCGGGCCAAGCCGATCGAACGGTACGCCCTCGATCTCGGATCGCACACAATCCTCGACGGTGAGGCTGAGCAGTCGCCTCGCGGTGGGAGGCAGCAGTGAGCGCAGGGTCTCGGCGAGGTACTTCCCTTCGCTCACGAGCACCTCGGCCTGGAACCAGGGGCTTAGGCACATCCGCGCATCATGAAGTTCCTCGAGCGCCCGCAGTCCTTCGAAGATGCGAACATGACTCGACCTCCTCGCATGGCGCTTCAGCGCGGCGAGCACCGCGGCTTCGGCCGAGGCCCCGCGCCGACGATGGCGGCCCCTCGCCGCCTCGAGCCGCTCGGGGTCGAGCGCAACCCAAACGCCGGGGTCGGCGTTTCCTCGCCCTCGGTTCGAACGGAGCGCCTTCACCAGATCGTCCCGGACACCGGGCAGGAGCACCTCGCTCAATACCTCGATCCACTGCTCGCGTTCGAGGTTGTACGCCCAGTCTGGTGAGCGGACTCGGTCATCGTCGCTGTCCCTGATGCGCTGTGAGAGCTTGTCCAGCCTGCGCTGCAGCTTGCTCCAGTCGCCGTCCAAGCCACGTTCTTGGCCCCAGCAGATCACCTCGTCGAAGACCTCGATGTAGCTGGTGACGCTCCGCGCGGCCGCACCCGGGGGGTTCATCCGGTGGCCCCTTCGCTGCCGGCATCGGCGTCGGCGCCTTCAAGGAACGCCCGCAGTTTGGGAGGGATCTCCGCTCCGATCTCGTCGAGCTCATCCGCGGAACGGGTCAAGATGGCCGGTACCGATAGCATCCGGTCGAGGAACCAGATGGTCGCCCGGATGGCGATCCGCTCGTCATCGCTGCGGGTGAGTTCCAGGAACCGGTTCCATACCTCGTTCCTCACCGTGAGCATCTGTCGCCACAACTCGAGCTGGAGATCAGACATCTGCCCCAGGTATTCCGCGGCGAATGCTGGCTCCTTGAACCATCGCGAGATCGTTCGCGGGTGAACATCGATCTCCTCAGCGGCCGCCGTGATCGTGGGGTGCGCCAGGATGGCGCTCACACCCCGAAGCTGCAGAGCGGAGAGCCCTTCCCGGGGCGGCCGGCCTCCCGTCGCTGGAGGGTCCGCATCGGCGGTCCCGTGGTTGTCCCCCCCGTCACGGTCGTTGCTTTCACGGTGCCCTTCGACTTCCCGTTCGTTGAGGTCTCCTTCGCGTCCATGCTTCGATCTCCTTCGTTCAGCTCGACCCGCCGTTCCGCGATATGTGTCGAGTAGATTGCGCTTCGGGGTCCGGTCCCGAACCCCGATGGGCCCTGGCACGTTTCAGGTGACGGTCCCGCTCTGGTCCAAGCGATTCCTTGCTGCTTCACGACCTAGGAATCGACCTCTGTTCCGGCCTATCGGCCTCGGTCGCATACACCTTTCCCCCCAAGGTATATGCTGATCCTCTTGACCGAGGATATACGATTTGCGTACACTATGTACGATGACTCCCAAACGGTTAGGGTCGTCGTGGAAGGGTCTACCCACGCTCCTTCGGGCTGCCCGGAATGCGGGCCGGCGTCACGACCGTTCAGGCCGCTGAGGAGCTCGGGATCCGAAGGCCGGCGATCTGGGAGATGGAGAACGGGAAACGGAAGGTGAGCGCGCGAGGAGCTTGGCAAACTGGCGGATCTATACGGGGTGAGCGTCACCTGGTTGCACGAGAGGAAGAGCAGTCGTGCGAGGGACGATCGCGCAGAGCTCGCGGCCCAGGTGCTCGCGAACATGAGCGACACGGCGCTGGATCGATTGAGTCGTGCCATCCGGATCGTGCAGGAACGTCGCAGCCGTCAACTCAACCTGCCGGGGGGAGGAGCGAAGCGATGACCCATCGATGGGCTTGCTATTCGGCGATCGAGGGACCGCCGGAGCAGCATCGAGACTGACGTCGGGGTGGGCATCCTCCACGGCCGTAGCTAGGTTCTTTCCCACGTCTCGCAGTCGATCCTGGGGGTGCTTTGGTGTGCCACCTTGTCCGCGGGATCAGCTGACGGCCTCGGCGACCGCCTCGCGGATGGATCCGGGAACCTCAAGCCACGGGAAGTGGCCCGCGTCGTCGACCACGACGAGCCGAGCCCCTGCCACCTCGGCTGAGACCTCGGATGCGTGGCGAAGTCCGCTCTCGCTTCCCGCGACCACGACCCCGGGACGCCCGGAGGCGACGAGTTCGCGAACGAGTTCGCCTCGTTCGTTCAGCGCGAGCGCATCCTCGATCGCGTCCGCGTAGACCTTGTCGTTGGACGAGATATCCGGGAACGCTGGTGCCCGAGTCGGATCCGCGAAGTAATTGGGCCAGTGGATCGCGAGCGACTCGGGGAAGGTCTCCTCGTCCCGCGGTGCGCTCCCGTCTTGATCGAGCTCCTCGGCACGGGTGCGCTCTTCGGGCGACACATCGCGTCCGAGCCAAGAGCCGAGCTCTTCCATGCCACCATCCCCGACGATGCCCAGCGGGTCGATCGCGATCCAGCCGAGGGTGTGCTCGGGCTCCCAGGCAGCGATGGCCATGGCGAGGTAGCCGCCCCACGAGTGTCCGATCATCCAGGCCCGAACGACACCGAGCTCATCCAGGAGCTCGATGGCATCGGAGACGTGGCGTCGGACGGGGTACGGGCCACCGATCGAACTCGGCTTCAGCCCGCGTTGTTGGTAGGAGATCATCCCGACGACTCCTTCGAGTTCGTCCGCGAGACCGTCGAGGTAGTGAAGGAGAGCCCGGGACCTCCATGCAGGAGAAGCGCCGCGGGTTCGCCGTCGGTCCGTACACCGGCCAGATGCCCACGCTCGATGGGGACCTCGAAGGATCTCCGCGGCACGAGCATCGCAGAGATGCTGACCGACCCCTCAGAGATTGTCGAACGAGTCGTCAGCCACCGGGCATCCTCGAACCTCTACGGTCTGACGGCAGTTAGTCTTGATCGATGACTGAGCTCTCGACCAGTCATCATCCTTCGGGCGGAACCAGGCATGCCTCCCCTTGAGAACGTTCAGGTCGGGGGCATACGCTTCCGCTCGTGCTGACCTGTCCCTCATGCGCTCACGAGAACCGTGACGGCGCGAGGTTCTGCGAGGAATGCGGCACCAAGCTAGAAGCCACCCCGATCCGCGAGGAACGCAAGGTGATCACGGCCCTGTTCTGCGACCTCGTCGGGTCCACCGCCTTGGGGAACGTCTGGATGCCGAAGACATCTCTCGGCTGCTCCGCTCCTACCAGACCATCTGTCGGGCGAGGATCGAGTCCCACGGTGGGGTGATCGAGAAGTTCATCGGGGACGCGGTGGTCGGCGTGTTCGGGGTGCCACTCGCCCATGAGGACGATCCTGAGCGGGCCGTGAGGGCGGCCCTTCGCATCGTCCAGGACATCGGGGCGTCCGATCTCGGCATCGAGGTACGGATCGGGGTGAACACCGGCGAGGCGCTGGTTCGTCTCGACGTCGGATCCCCGTTCGGGAGAGGGGTTCGCGACCGGGGACACGATGAACACCGCGGCTCGCTTGGAGGCCGCAGCACCGGTGATGGGGGTAGCCGTGGGGGCCGGAACCTACCGGGCGAGCGCCGAGACGATCGTCTACGAGCGAGCTCCCCGCGATCTCGGCCAAGGGCAAGTCCGAACCGGTCCTCGCGTGGCGGGCGCTCCACCCCACCGCCCGCGTCGGGACCGAGGAGCGGGACCGCACCCCGTTCGTGGGACGCGACCTCGAGCTATCCATGCTCACCCAGCTCTTCGATCGCTCCCGATCCCGTCCCGCGACCGAGTTCGTCACGATCATCGCTGAACCGGACTGGGGAAGTCGCGTCTGGTCCGTGAGCTCGCCCACCACGTCGATCTGCTCCCGGAGTTCGTCACCTGGCGTGAGGGGAGGTGCCTTCCCTACGGTGATGGGGTCAGCTTCTGGGCGTTGGGCGAGATCGTGAAGGCCCAGGCGGGGATCCTGGAGACCGACGATCAGCCCACGGTCTCGGCCAAGCTCGATCAGGTGCTCACCGATCCCGACCCGCAGGGTCGGACCTGGATCAAGGATCGGCTCGCTCCGCTCGTGGGTCTCGAAACCTCGACCGAGCCTCCACAGCGCGACGAGGCGTTCACCGCATGGCGACGGTTCCTCGAGCAGATCGCAGCGACCGGTCCCACGGTGCTCGTGATCGAGGACCTGCACTGGGCCGACGAGGCATTCGTCGCTTTCTTGGAGCATCTGACCGAGCGCACGGCGGGACTTCCCCTGCTCGTGGTGGTGACCGCTCGCCCTGAGGTCGAGGAGCGCCACCCCTCCTGGCCGCCCG
>CAWGVY010000010.1:0-138618 GCA_963826185.1 uncultured Actinomycetes bacterium
CCACGGCACACGTTGTCCGTTCGCCGACGGCGAAGGAGGAGTGCGGATCGGTTCACCATCCGTCAGGGAGAACCGACCGATGCGCCGATCCTTGCCCACCCGCACCCAATCCGCAGATACGGCGCTTGCCTCAAGAGGCCCGGCAACCGGAACCGACCACTTCTTCCAGGAGTGGAGGCGACCGCGTGCATGGCCGGCCATCACGAGGACCCCCTGGTCGCCGTTGCTGACCTTGATGTCCAGCAGGGTGCCGCCTCGGACCTTCACGGAGAGTCCCTCCCATCCCTCGGCCAACGAGGTAGAGGTCTTCACGCGCCTCGGTCTCGACAGCGAACGGTTTGAACCGATCGATCATCGAGGTCGAAAGCGTTCCCGGGCGGAGCCATCGCACCTCCAACGACACATCCTCCGAGACCAGCCCTCCAAGCGCCTCCAAGTTCTCCCCCCGCGCTCGAACGTCGCCTGTCCAGGGATCTGCGAGAGTCGGGCGCCCATCGGGGAAGGATCGCCGGAGTCGAGGCCGGGGTCGCTGCCAAGAGTTGCGTCGGGTCACCCGCCCTACGCGCTCTTCAGACACCTTCGGTGGCCTGCAGCTTCCCCGAACGGATGGCACCGATGAACTCCTCGTAGTCACGCTCGTTCTGCTCGGCGTACCGCTTCGCGAAGTCCCCGACCGCGCGGTCGAACTGCGTCCGTCTCGCCCAGGTACGCGCTGATCGCGACCGGGTCCCCGCTGCGGGCGTGCGCGCGGGCGAGGGTCCAACCGCACAGCCGGGCGTAGTACGTCAGCCCGGCGGCGGACATCTCGTCGACAGGGGCGGAGCCCTTCATGTCACGCAGCTGCCGCCAGTAGAAGTGCCGGGTGGCGTCCAGCCGAGGGTCCACCCGAGGAAGATGTCGCTGGCCGCCTGCATCAGCCGCTGGCCCTGCACGACGCGCTCGCCGTGCTGCTGGTACCGGCTCTCGGCAGGTGGTCCTCCAGCACCGACGCCGTCGCCTGCTTGACCTGGAGGAACAGCGGGTCCTGGTCGTCGCGACCCTGCAGCAGCACGATGAACGCCCAGGTGCCGACGCTGCCGACGCCGACAACCTTGCGGGCGATGTCCACGGCACCTCGAACCGGTCGAGCAGCTGCCGCCGGTCGTCCGGGAGGGTCCGGCGGTAGGCGAGGAACTGCTCGCGGACGCGTCTCCACCTCCTCGGGCGACACGCCGTGGCTGGTCGCCAGCTCGCGCAACGGCACCACGAGCGGCGGCCGGCTGACGATCCGGTAGGTCCCGTCGACACGCTCGGCCAGCTTGGACAGCGCCTGCAGGCTGTCCCGGGTGCGCGCCTTCTTGGCCACCTTCTCGGCCCGTTTGACCTCCTTGGCCCCCTGTTTGGTCTTCGCGTCCTTGCGTATCGACGCCATGATGTCGTCCTCGGCGAGATGGGCGTACCACACCTCCATCGTCGCATCTGCGCGAAGTCGTCCATCGCCTCGCGATATGCCGGTGACGGATGCGCGCGTGACCGCTCGCGCGTCGGCCGTGTTGAATCCGTTGTTCCGCCCCGCGATCGTGAAGCTCGCGGCCATTCGCTTCACGTCGTACTCGAACGGGCCGGGCAGGGTCTCGTCGAAGTCGTTGACGTCGAACAGCAGTCGTCGCTCGGGCGAGCCGTAGCCGCCGAAGTTGGACAGGTGAGCATCGCCACAGAGCTGCACGTCCAGGCCGGCCCTCGGCGTGCCCGTCAGATCGGTCGCCATGATCCGGGCGGCGCCGCGGTAGAACGTGAACGGCGAGACCATCATGCGGCCGTGACGGACCGGCACCAGGTCCTGCTCACGGGTGGTGTTCTGCTCCTCGAGCAGCGCCACGGGATCAGGTCGGTCGGAAGCCGCCTCCCAGCCGGCATGGGCCGACAGGGGCGTTCCCGTTCGAGCCACCTTGCCGCGTGCCCGGCGCTCCTCGAGGCTCGGATGTGCGATCTTCCTCGCGGGCATCGGCTCGCTCCTCTCCACCCAGGTAGACAACAACAAGATAGAGAGTTCTGTCGCCATCAGCTCGCGTTGGCAGGGTTCGGCTGCCAGCTCGAGCATCCACCCAGCAACGGAGGATCAAGTGGGAGTTGCGGATCGACAAGTACCCGACACGGGGCCTATGAACGACTTGACCTTGGAGAAACGCGGCCGGCTATCGAAGCGGTTCGCGGCCTCTCGGCCGGGCCCCTGAACGTTCGAGGTGACGTCCCGGACAGCGATCGATGTCGGCCCTGACGATGCTGGCCGACACGATGCTTCCGGAGGCGTTCGCGGTCGAGGGGGTGTTCACGGGCTCGGTCGTGGTCATCGGGTTCGCGATCGCGATCGCGCTCAAAGCTCTCTGAGTCGACGGGCTCGCTCGCAGTCAGCCGCGGTTCGGACGGGAGTCGGCATCGCCGTCCGCTGCAAGACCACCAGGCCTCGCATCCCGGCGATCCACCTTGCGGCTAAGGTGGATCAGCTCCATCAGGCGCAGACTTCCGGGGACTTCCCACCTCAGCTTCCTTGCCGTGTCGCCATCGGCGGCCCCCATCGCGCTTCGACTTCGTGGAGGAGGAGGGGCGGGGTGAGTCGATATCGCTGAGCGCCGAATCGGTCACCTCGTATGTTCTGGAATACGTGGTCATGAACGCCTGGATGGTGGCGGCAATCGGCAACGCGAAGAACGCGCCAATGAACCCTCCCACCGCTCCGCCTGCCATCGCCGCGCCGAATGCGACGCCGGCGTTGAGTTCGATGGTCTTCGCGCTGATGCGCGGACTCAGGAAGTAGTTCTCGAACTGCTGATAGATCACGCTCTCGATCACGACGACGAGCGCGGCCGTGGGGCCGTTCTGTGCGATGGCGACGAGGGCCGGCAGCGCCCCACCGATGTAGGTCCCGACGATCGGGATGAACTCGGCGATCAGGGCGGAGATCAGCGCCAGCGGTAGGGCGTATGGAACGCCCAGGATCTTCAGCGTGACGAACATGAACGTTCCGTTGATCGAAGCCAGCAGCAAGCGCGAGTACAGGTACCCGCCCATCTTCTTGATCGCCGTCTCCCAGGCGAACAGGATGCGTTTCTGTCGTTCGGGCGGCACCCGGGACAGAAGCGCGCGGCGCACCTGTGGGCCTTGGGCGGTCAGGTAGAAGGTGAACAGACCGATAGTGAACAGAGAGAAGATCGCGCTGAGACCTGATGAGATTCCTCCGAGTAAGTCCGCCTGGTGTTGCTTCAAGAAGTCGTTGATGTGCGTTGCTGCGTGCGCCGCCGCGGCCCGCTGGGCGGGCGAGAACACATCGGCGTGGAAATGGGCTTGCGTAAACGCATTCAGCTTGTCCACGTAGGACGGAAGTTGTTGCAGGATCTGGCTGGTTTCTCGCGCGAGCACGGCAGAGATGGCTACGCCGAGCAGGATCATCGCCACAAGGACGACGACCAGCAGAAGACCCGTCGCGCTGCCCCTTCGCCAGCCTCGATGGTCGTGCATCCAGACAACAGCTGGTTCGAGCGCGAGCGCGAGAAGTTCGGCCAGGATCGAGATAGCGGACGAGATTGCGCTCCCGACCGACGAACCACAGCGTCGCCAAGGTGAGAAGGACGGCGGCGATGGCCCACCGGATGTTCTGGTGCAACAACGCAGTGACCCAGGGAGGAGCCGCGTCTCCGCTCAACCCCGGCGCGGCGTCGCTGTCCTCGGTACCGCCTGGATCGTGGCTGCTCATCCCGCCCATCCTTTCTGGTTGCCGCCAGGTCGCGAGGTCGGCGGACCGGTGGACTTCGTGCGCCGCTCGCGCGACCCGTCGGCAGAGGGTGACCCGACCGTGGTCCTCGGAGGTGTACGAGGCCAAAGACCGAGCTTGCCCCCATCGGCCCACATGCGTCTGACTATGACATGAGAGCTCGAGCGTAGGCCTTCTCGAACTGAGCTGGCTCACCATCCGGATCGTGGAGTGCCGGCGCCGAGGGTTCATAGAAGACCTCGATGAACTCGAAGATCGCAGCATGCGTCAGCTCTGGGATCGCCTTGTCGCTGGCGATGCTGGTGAGCTACCCGCGGCGGTAGGAGCCGGAAGGCGAACCGCTTCCGCAACCGCCCTGTCGACCGTCGGGCCTGAAGCCTCCTTCGGCGACGGATGAACGTGCGTAAGCGTCCCTGCGACCTGGGTCCGCTAACCCCCCTGACGCGGAACGAGCCGAACCGGTATGTTCAGCGAGAACCCTCGCTAAGGGGCCAAGATCAGATGCCGGCGTGATCGACGCCGCAGGAAGGGGAGCGGTATGAGCGAGAAGGACACGTTGATGGTCCTCGCAGGGTCATACGACAGCGTCGCGGACGCCGAGGTCGACTACGAGGCAGTGAAGGCGATGTACGCGGACGCCGGGGTCGGGCATGACTTCGACGCCGCGGTCCTCGAGCGTGGGGCCGACGGCAAGGTCAAGGTCGCCGACAAGCACGAGGCGTCCACGCGACACGGTGCATGGGAAGGTCTGGCCATCGGGGCCGCGGCCGCGATCCTTCCGGGGATCGGTCTGGGCGTCGGCATGGCCGTGGGTGCGGGCATCGGAGCCGTCACCGGGCACATCAAGGGTGGCATGAGCAACGACGACCTCAAGCAGCTCGGCACCGTGCTGGATAAGGGCCAGGCCGGCTTGATCGTGATCTACGCG
Organism: uncultured Actinomycetes bacterium; assembly: GCA_963826185.1. Taxonomy (GTDB): domain Bacteria; phylum Actinomycetota; class UBA4738; order UBA4738; family HRBIN12; genus JAOUEA01. The sequence continues at coordinate 4,677 of CAWGVY010000010.1, forward strand.
ACGAACATGGCCGACCAGATCGCTGCGAGCATCAAGGCGCAGGATCGCTACATCTCCCAGGCGATCGACGCGAACGCCGACGAGCTAGCCAAGCAGCTCAAGGCCACAGAGGGCAACTAAGGACCGACGCCAAGGCCGAGTTCCCGACGTCGTCTCACGAGGCGACGTCGGGGACGGCCAGCGTCCGGCTCACTCGACGGCGAGGAGGTCATGGTGCGTATCGGAACGCGTCCGTTCGGCCGCGCGATCACGGTCGCGGTGATCCCGGCCCTGCTGCTCCTGGGGTCGTGCAGCAAGAGCGTGTCGCCGGTCTGTTCGGACGCGCAGAACCTCAAGGATGCCGTGCAAGGGCTCACCCAGGTGGACGTGACGACGGGCGGTGTCGCTGCCTTGCAGACGGCGGTGGACGACGTGAAGTCCGCGGCCGCCGCGTTGGGCACCGAAGCCAAGAGCACGTTCGGGACGCAGGTCAGCGCGATCCAGGCACAGATCACGGCACTGGGGGGCGAGCTCGATCAGGTGACTGCAGGCGCGTCGGTGGTCTCCGTTGCGCCGGCCGTGGCCTCGTCGCTCTCCCAGCTGAAGACCGCGTTGTCAGACCTCGAGTCGACGGCTCAGTCGCAGGACTGCAACCTGAAGTAACCGCTGGTGCCCCGGTGACATCCGAGACGAAGAGCGAGCAGGCTGCGAAGGCGGCCGGTGTGGTCCTCCTCACGCTGTGTGCCGGTCAGTTCCTGATGGCGCTCGACACCTCGGTCATGAACGTCTCGATCGCGACGGTCGCCAACGACCTGCACACGACGGTGACGGGGATCCAGAGCGCCATCGTCTTGTACACGCTGATCATGGCGATGCTGATGGTCACCGGTGGCAAGGTCGGCTCGATCATCGGTCGCAAGCGCGCCTTCATGATCGGGCTGGTGATCTACTGCTCAGGATCGCTGACGACGGCGTTGTCGCCGAACCTCGCGGTCCTGCTGTTCGGATGGTCGCTCTTGGAAGGGATCGGCGCGGCGCTGATCATGCCAGCGATCGTGGCGCTCGTCTCGGGGAACTTCCCGCCCGAAGGGCGGCCCCGCGCCTTCGGTCTCGTCGGAGCGGCCGCAGCGATCGCGGTCGCGGTCGGGCCGCTGATCGGCGGACTGGCCACGACGTATGCGTCGTGGCGTTGGGTCTTCGCCGGCGAGGTCGTCCTCGGTGCAGGCATCTTCCTGTTCGCCCGCGGCATCGCCGACGCTCCGGTCAAGGTCCGGTCCCATCTCGACCTGCTGGGCTCGTTGCTGTGGGCTTTGGGGATGGGGCTCGTGGTCTTCGGAGTGTTGCGCTCCTCAACGTGGGGTTGGCTCCTGCCCGCCGAGGGAGGGCCGTCCGTGCTGGGGATGTCGCCGGTGTTCTGGCTGATCCTCGGCGGCTTCGTATCGATGAGGCTGTTCATGCAGCACGTCAGACACGTCGAGGCTGCGGGCCGCGAGCCGCTCGTGGATCCCGCGCTGTTCGCCAACAAGCAGATGACCGGCGGGGTCCTCATGTTCTTCTTCCAGTTCCTCGTGATGATGGGGCTGTTCTTCGTGATCCCGCTGTATCTGTCGGTGGCCCTCGGCCTGTCGGCGATCGATACCGGGATCAAGATCACCCCCCTGGCGCTGTCGATGCTGATCGCGGCCGCGGGCACCCCGAAGCTCTTCCCGAAGGCCTCACCACGGCGCGTCGTCGACATCGGGTTCGTGGCGACCGTGATCGGGATCGTGGTGCTGATAACCACGATGGACGTGAACGCGAGCGCCTCGATCGTGACCGTCCCGCTGATCCTGATCGGGATCGGGTTCGGCGCGCTCGCCTCGCAGCTCGGCAGCGTCACCGTCTCGGCGGTCCCCGACGATCAGAGCCCGGAGGTCGGCGGCCTGCAGAACACGGCAACCCAGTTCGGCGCTTCGGTCGGCACCGCGCTCGCCGGCTCGGTGATGATCGCCGCCCTGACGGCCTCCTTCCTGTCCGGGATCGCCCAGAACCCTGACGTGCCCAAGGACCTTTCCTCGAAGGCGAGCGTGGAGCTTGCCGCGGGCGTACCGTTCGTCTCCGATGCCCAGCTGGAGTCGGCGATGCAACAGGCAGGGATCGATGAGGCGACCACCCAAGCGGTCCTGGACGTGAACGAGCAAGCGCGCGTGAAGGGGCTCCGCGCCTCCCTCGCTCTGCTCGCGATTGCCGGCGTGATCGCGCTGCTCTTCACGAGGCGTATCCCGACCCGGCAGCCACGAGGGGTCCCAGTGGGCGACGACCCGTAGCCCGACGAAGCTCCGGCCACACCCTCCTGACCGCCCCTGAGGCCGCACGTTCCCGCGCGAAGAGAGGGGAGGTCCGCTTTCGCTGATGCGCGATGAGCTCCTTCGCGCGCTGGCATTGCGGTGTGCATGCACGTGGTGATGATGCGTCCGTTCGTCGACATCCAGCCACCGGAGCGACGAGCGCCTAGACCAGACTGCGCTTGCGGATCCGGGTTGGCGCCACCGTCGCAAGCTCGGGCGTGTTGGCTGGCGCCGTCTTGAGGCGCCGACCGTAGAGGGCAGCGAGCGGCCCAGAGCTGAGTCCATGGGCGATGAGGACCATCTTGCTCTCCGGCACTTCGGGAGGACCTTCCACAGGTTAAGAGGAGGACCCCCCACAGCGCCCATATGGCGGGCAGTTCCTCAGCGAGAGCGTGTGAACGGTCCGCTCGGTGTACTCCAGGTTCGATCGAGACGACCCTGACAACGGGCGAACACGCCGCCATCGAGTTCAAGGCCGATCGCCAGCCAGTCACTCAGGGTGAGATGCGCACACGCCGACCGACCAGCTCCGCAACACTTTCGGCTCGGTGGGAACATCTTGTCTGCAGATCTATCTAGCGTCATCGAGGTGATCGACGGGCACGCGGTCTGCCCACGAAAGGGAGGTATCGATGCGGCTCGAGAACCGCGCAACACTGATCACCGGAGGGACCTCGGGTATCGGCGAAGCAACCGCCCAGCTCTTCGCCGAGGAGGGCGCCAAGGTCGCCATCATCGGCCGCAACACTGAGCGCGGCGAGGCGATCGCCGACCGGATCCGTTCGAGCTACGGCAATGCCATCTTCGTGCAGGCCGACGTGCGCATGGCCGACGAGTGTCGCAACGCTGTCGACCGGACGACTGGCGCGTTCGGCCAGCTCGACGTCTTGTTCAACAACGCAGGCACCTACGTCGCCAACGACACGATCGGATGCTCGGAGGAGGAATGGGATGATCAGGTCGACACGAGCCTGAAGGGCACGTTCCTCATGTCGAAGTTCGCCCTGCCGCACATGATCGAGCAGGGTGCCGGCTCGATCATCAACTGTGCCTCGGGCTGGGGGCTCGTCGGCGGTCCCAGAGCGGTTGCCTACTGCGCCGCGAAGGGAGGCATGGTCGTGATGACGAAGGCGATGGCGCTCGATCACGGCCCGCAGGGCATCCGGGTGAACGCGGTATGCCCGGGCGACACCGAGACCCCGATGGAGCACGAGGATGCCCGCGCGCAGGGCATCGCGTGGGACGACTACGTCCGGCAAGCGGTGAGCGGCCGGGCGATCGAGCGGATGGCGACGCCTGAGGAGATCGCGCGGGCAGTGTTGTTCTTGGCGAGCGACGAATCCTCCTACATCACGGGGGCGGCGTTGCCGGTGGACGGCGGCGGTGTAGCGGGCTAACCAGCTTGGACCGCGATTCTCCGAGACCATCGAGGCATCGCCTCGCTCGAACGCCACGCCAGTGCCACCGGTGACTGGGGAAGGTGGGGCCCGCCACCGGTACGTGGTCAGCCCGGGCGACTCATGGATTGATGTCGAGTGTCTCGATGATGTTCCGAGCGAGATCGAGGTCGCTTTGAGGCGTCTGCGCGTACGAGAGGATCACCGACATGAGCCGGTCGCCATCGACATCGAGGATGTACAGGTGCCAGCGGTTGGCCGGGCCCTGAGCGTAGAGGCCCGGCCCGGAGAATACGAACGCATGGCCTCCCGAATCCCCGGGCTCCTTGTCGCATCTCGTGAACGGATCGTCAGGCAGCTGGAGTTCCAGCTCCTGACCCGCGTAGCCGTCGATGGTCACTGGGGTTGGCTTTGATGACGTATAGAAGGTGTTGGAGCGAAGCGCGGCCACCAGGTCGTCGACGGTGGGACCGACCTTCACGTCGCCGATGTCCGCGCCTCCGGTGCCCAGCACGTCCCAGTGGCACGGGTCGCTGTACAGGCCATTCGCAGTGAAGAACGAGATCCCGATCCCGGTCGGCGCGTCCGCGCGTACAGGCTTGGGCCCGTCCATCGCCCAGCTCGGGTAGCCGAACCAGCCGTCCGGTCCCGTCGCCACGATCGACACCGACGGCTCGTCCCCGAACGGTCCGAACAGGTAGCGCCCGCCGGTCATGACCTCAGGGACGGGCTCCACGGTTGGTGACACCGAGGGGGTTGGTGGCGCCGAGGTGAGCGAGGAACTCGTGGTGGATCCGGTGCACCCGGACACGACGATCAGGATTATCGCGGCGACCAGAGATCGTTTCAACGCCGAATGGTTGGTTGCCATGTCGTGCTCGTCCTTTCCCTCCTGTAGCAGCCCGAAGGCTGCTCCTGCCTGGTCTGGTGATCTGTCGGGCCGTGAGGTCATGGGGACCAGTCCCCATCCATCGTCCCCTCAACGAGGAGGGGCGGGCCGGAGCCGTCGACACCGATGCTCCACAGCGAGTGCCTCCTTTCTGGGTTCCGACTCCCTTCTGGGTACTCGGTCTCCCAGAAGAGGATGCGGTGGCCCTCGGGTGAGAACCCGATGACCCCGAGGGACGTTTCCCGCTCGACGGTCAGCAGCTTCACCGATCCGGAACCGTCCGAGCGGTAGACGGTCAGCGACCGGCCGTCGACGCTCGCGGTGTGCGATCCGTCGGGCGAGTACGTGACCCAGCCGTTCGAGGCGGTGTAACCCTCCCGCCCCTCGGCATACTGTGCACCATCGAGCCAACCACCCGCGCCGCCGTCGAGCGGGAGCTCCACGCTGTCGACCGCCAAGGTCCCGTCCCGCAGCCACGCCGGGTCGTGATCGCCGGACGGTTGCCAATCGGACGGCATCGCGATCTGCGCCTGTCGGGCGCCGTCGACGCCGTAGACGCCGACCGTCTCGAACAAGGTGTCCCACACGGCGACGCGTGAAGAATCGGGCGACCACCCGATGTCCCACCCATCGGCGGGGAACGCGGCGTGCACGTTGCCCGCCACGTCGCTGATCACGACGTCCCCCCAGTTCTCTCCGATCCCGGGCTTCTTGACGGAACAGTCCAGGCGGCGAACGGCGAGGTACCTTCCGTCCGGCGACCACATCGATCCCTCTGCCCAGAACGAGAACCCGTCGGTGGAACCGCAGTCGTCATCCCCGCGGCCGTCCGCGATCTTGACCGCGTTCGACCCGTCCATGTCGGCGACAGAGACGCTGCCGTCAAGGATGTAGGCGAGGGTGCCCGCCGCCGCCGGCCGAGGCTCGACGGGCCGATCCGCCGGCGAGATCGGTCCATCCATTGCATCCGAAGCTCTGGGTGCGGCTGCACCGCCCGAACCACATCCGGCAAGTCCGGCGACGAGGATCGGCGCCAACAGACGTCCGTAGCGGTTCATGTCGAGCTCTCCCCTTCTCTTGAGATCCGTCGGAGAAGTCGCTGGTGCTGCCCACAGAAAAGGGCCTTCACCCGTAGCAAGAGCAGAAGTACCAACCGCCGGCCCAGCTGCGATACGTGAACTCGTCAAGCTCCGTCGGGTCGCCCGTTCCGTCTGCGTTCACCACCAGATAGTGCTGAGGGATAGGCACGAGTTGGGGATCCCCCATGCTCGTTCTCGAAGGCGTACCGGTACAGATCGGAGAGCTTGTCTCCGTCGATCCTCACGGCTTCCGACTCGCCCTGCATCACCGTTCCCTTCCCACATCGATACAACGCCTAGGGACCCGAGTCGGTTTAGGAGAGTTGCGAAGTATTGGCCGGGGCGGCTGAGCTCCGCCGTCACGGGAAGGAACTTGGAAGGATCGGAGCTGCAGCTATTGCTGGGGACCGGAGATCCACACCACGTTGCGATCGTCGTCGGTGACCCCCACGACGACGAGTCGGGAACCCCAAGCGGTCACATCGGTCGCCCCGGCCCCCTGGGCCGGCCACGGAACATGCGTCCACGACTCACCGTCGACGGACGTCCAGACGCTCTGATCACCGGCGGCGATGAAGCCCGTGGGGCTTGCGCCCACCGACAGATCGCGGGGTGCCCCTCCCTCGAAGCGGTCTTCGCCGACGCGTGACCAGTTCACGCCGTCGTCGGAACGCCACATGAGATAGTCCGACTCGTGCCCGGGGTCGCCGCACCAGCCCACGGCGACGAACCCGCCGGAAGCGCCGGCGACGTCGGTGATGCGGCAATCGAGTGAGAAGACCTGGCCGTCGATCGGCACGTCGCGCCACGACGTGCCGTCGGAGGAGACCCAGATCGTGAGCTCCGTTCCCGTTGTAGTTGGACCCTGTCGCCACGAACCCGCCCGCACCGGCGGCGACTTCCGTCATGTCGAGCCGTGAAGCCTTGCCGTTGTCGCTTGGATGCGACGTCCGACGATACCGTCGCCGGTGCCCACGTCAGCCCGTCGGAGGAGTACCAGGCCCTGTTGGAACCCACGGCAACCACGCCCGGTCCGCCTGCGGCGACGCTGTAATACGACTGTTCGACGGGGATAGACTGCACACGGTCCCACGACACGCCATCGGTCGACGTGAAGATGCTCCATTGACGGGCGGCAACGAAGCCCGGCCCCCGGCCGCAAGGCCCTCCGCCTCCGACAATCCATCGCCCTCGTTCTGGTTGCCCTCGATCTGGTGCCACGACAAGCCATCCGGTGACGACCAGCCGACGAAGTCCTCTCCGGCACCGTTGTAATGCGACCCCACGGCGACGAGTCCGGCATCGCCCGCCGCGACGATTCTCGCCGTGCAACCCATGTCGAGGCATCCTGGGGGGCCTCCGGGAAGCACGATCCGCTGCCACGCCTCGGGTCGTCAGGGAGCTGGACGTTGTTGGGTACGTCGGCGGGCCGGTCCGACAACTCCATGATCGAGCGAGCCGCCACCACGCTGCCCAGGGCCAAGGCACCAACGACCACCATCGTCGCCCCGACGGTGGCCACGATGCGGCGACGAGCCCGTGGGCGAAGGGTGGGTGGCACCTGCGTGCTGGGGCGGGATGTCCTTCGCGATGTCCCGCAACAGCTCCCGAACCTCGTTGTCCATGTCAGTCCCCTGCCATCTGCTTTCGGAGCTTGTCCAGGCCCTGCGACACGAGGGCCTTCACGGTTCCCCTGCGGCATCCCATGGCCTCTGCCGTCTGCGCTTCGGACAGATCCACGTAGAAGCGCAGCACGAGCGCGGTCCGCTGGCGCGCCGGGAGCCGCAACAACGCTTCCCGAGCCGCCTGCTGCGAAGGGACATCGGGATCGTGGCTGGTTGTGTTCAGCATGCTGGACTCGCGTTCCTGGTAGCGCCGTTCGACCTTCCGGCGGCGGAAGTGGGAGTTCGCCAGGTTCACCACCGTGCGCCGCAGATACGGTTCGAAGGGCTGGCTTGACCCGCGGAGGTGCACGACCCGCCCGGCGAGCCTGACGAAGGCGTCTTGGACCAGGTCCTCGGCGAGGCCCCGGTCCCCGGTGATCAGATAGGCCAGGCGCACGGCGTCATCGGCGTACCACCGGTAGAGATCGGAGAGCTTGTCTCCCTCGATCCTCACGGCTTCCGACTCGCCCTGCATCACCGTTCCCTTCCCACATCGATACAACGCCTAGGGACCCGAGTCGGTTTAGGAGAGTTGCGAAGTATGGGCCGGGCGGCCCCCCCGCACAACCCATCAGACGGCGAGTGGAGCTACCAGTCCCCGGCGCGGGATCCGGTAGTGCGCGACACCCGCCCCGGCGACAGAGGTCTCAGCGAGGAACACCCATCCTCCCCACGTTCCGATCCCGTAGAAGGGGGCCTCATGCCAGAGCCCGGTCGACCCTACGACCCCGACGACCCGAACGAGAAGCGCACGTTCACGACGAAGATGAGAACTGCTGACTTGATGCCCTTCGTGGACACTAGCGGAGGCGTCCAGCTCGCCGACCGAGAGGGCGTGTTCGCGCACTCGTTCCGGTGCAGCCAATGCACGCTTCATTTCGTCCTGTTCTCGTGGTCGGCCGGGCGGCACAGCCCGGACACAATCGTCTGCCCCGAGTGCGGCGGCTCTGGCGGCTTCATGCACCGGATCACTGTGCTGAGCGAGAGCCGGACTTTCAGCCTGGCGTCCGACCGCGCACCAGAGATCTACGACGTGTGGCCGTTCCGGCTCTCGGGACAACACGCCTAAGGAATCGTGCCGCATGGCGAAGGCGAAGATCGTCCTAACCCGAGAGAACTGGACGCACTCATCGCTGCCTTGACGAGCCTGAGCTCCGATGGCGCCGCCGAGACCTTGTTGGGGCGGGTCAGGAAGCTCGACATCGCGTTCCGGAAAGACAGACAGCACCGCTCGATGAGGATCTTCTTGGATCCGGCTGAGGTCTAGGTTATCCGCAGGCCTCTCGGACGGATCCAGGGCCCAAGCGTCTGCCGCGGTCGACGACATCGAGAAGATCCTCGCGGAGAATGTCGGGGGCCTCAGTTCTGGGAACACCCCTCGGTCAGTCGGTCGGTCGGTGGGAGGAGGAGGATTCGAACCTCCGTAGGCGTAGCCGGCGATTTTACAGACCGCTCCCTTTGGCCGCTCGGGCATCCTCCCGGGAACCATCAGGATAGCGAACGGCGGGGGCGACCTCCATGCCACGGGGGTATCCTCCCGCCATGGCGAAAGACCAGTTCTCCTTCGACATCGTCTCCGAGGTCGACATGCAGGAGGTCCGCAACGCGGTGGACCAGACCGGACGCGAGATCTCCCAGCGCTTCGACTTCAAGAACACCGGCACCACGATCGCGCTGAGCGATGAGGCCATCGAGCTCCACTCCGCCACCGAGGACCGCCTGAAGGCGGCCTGGCAGGTGCTGCAGGAGCGCGCGATCAAGCGCAACATCCCGCTCAAAGCCCTCCAGCCGGGCGCCATCGAGGACGCGGCGAAGGGCACCGCGCGCCAAACGATCACGATCGTCACCGGCATCTCCGACGAGAAGACCAAGGAGATCTCCAAGTTCGTTCGGCAGTCCGTGCCGAAGACCCAGACCCAGATCCAGGGAGCGCAGGTGCGCGTCCTGGGCAAGAGCAAGGATGACCTGCAGGCGGCCATCCGGGCCGTGAAGGAGCACGATTTCGGCCTCGCCCTGCAGTTCACGAACTACCGTCCCTAGCCCGCCACACCCAGATTGCCTGCTCAGAGGGCCTCAAGTAGGCTTTCCCGACTCAGGAGGTGATACGCGTGGACCTCGAGCGGTTGAAGGCGCGCGCAGCGGAGATCGCCCAGAAGGAAAAGAAGCAGTGGCTGTCACGGACGACAGCTTCGGAGAAGCTCTTCCAGCGTGCGATCAAGACCCTGCCCAACGGCGTGGTCTCGAACTTCCAGGCCGGAGATCCCTATCCCGTGTACCTAGCTCACGGCAAGGGTTCGAAGGTCACCGATGTGGACGGGACCGAGTACACCGACTTCCACGGTGGGTTCGGCGTCAACGTCGTGGGCCACGCCCACCCGAAGATCGTGGAGGCGATCCGCGGCGCCGCCGAGGACGCGATCCACTTCGCGGTCACCACCGAGAAGACGGTGGCCCTGGCCGAGGCGATCTGCGAACGGTTCCAGTGCGACCAGATGCGCTTCGTGAACTCGGGCACCGAGGCCACGATGGATGCGATCCGCGTGGCCCGTGCCGCCACCGGCCGGGACAAGATCGTGAAGATGGAGGGCTCGTACCACGGGCACCACGACAGCGTGCTGTTCTCCGTGGTCCCCGAGGCCGACGTCCTGGGCCTGCGTCATAGCGTGGATCACGAGGGAAAGGTTTGGTACACGACCGAGCCCACGTCCAAGGGTGTCCCGCGGGAGCTGTGGGAGACAACCATCATCGCCCCCTTCAATGACGCGGAGGCCGTGGAGCAGGCGTTCGCCGATAACCCCGGACAGATCGCGGCGGTGATCCTTGAGCCGGTGATGATGAACGTCGGCATCGTCGTCCCGAAGGACGGCTACCTCCAGGCGCTGAAGGACGTCTGCGAGAAGCACGGAGCGATCCTGATCTTCGATGAGGTGAAGTGCGGTGGGACGATCGCCTACGGCGGCGCCGCCGAGCGCTACGGCGTGGTGCCTCACCTGGCCGCGTGGGCCAAGGCCATCGGAGGCGGATCCACGATCGGCGCTTTCGGAGGCGATGCTCCGATCATGGAGTTCGTCACCAAGGGCGCAGCCCAGCAGGGGACGTTCAACGGCAACCCGTTGTCGGCCGCCATCGGCCTCGCCGCGCTCACGCAGGTCCTCACGCGCGACGCCTACGATCACCTGGGCAAGCTCGGAACCCTGCTCGCCGAGGGCTGCGGCCGCGCGATCGGCGAGACCGGACTGCCTGCGCACACGGTGGATCTGGGCGCCAAGGGCTGCGTGTCGTACCGCTCCGAGCCGCTCACCAACTATCGGGACTTCCTGGAGACGATCCCCGAGATCTACTGGGCCTCCTACCCGTGGATGGTGAACCGGGGCATCTTCATGACGCCCGGTGACGAGGAGCAGTGGACGGTCTCGGTGCAGCACACCGAGGAGGACGTCCAGATCTACGTGGACGCGTTCGGGGAGTTCTGCACGGAACTCGCCCGCTAACGCCGACGCGTCCGCCGTAACCTCTCGGGGCCGGCCCTTCGGGCCGGCCCCGCCCGCGTCCACACGGAGGACACCCGTGGATGAGATGCACCGTTACACCGAGGCGACCGAGGCGCTGTCCCGTGCCATCGAGGAATACGCCCGCGCTCGGATCGCCGATCCGCAGCCGCTGGACGGCTCCGCCTCCAGCGAGGAGCTCTCGGGACGCGCGGGTCAGACGGTCACCCCCCGCGGCCTGGGTGGCGAGGAGGCCCTCCGGATCTGGCGGGAGGTCCTGGCGCCGGCCACGATCTCCACGGACCATCCGTCCTCGATGGCGTTCGTCCCCGGGGCGCCCACCAAGGCTGCCGTCCTGTTCGACCTGGTGGTGGGCGCCTCCTCCACGATCGCGGCCGGCTGGATCGACGGTGCGGGTGCGATCTGGGCCGAGAACCAAGCCCTCCGCTGGGTGGCCGACCTGGTCGGGTTCCCCGAAGGCGCAGGCGGGGTGTTCGTCTCGGGCGGCTCGGCGGGGAACCTCTCCGCTCTGGTCGCCGCTCGCGAAACGGCCTCCAAGGCCCTGGACCGCCGACCCGCCGGCGGATGGAAGATCGCCGTGGCCGACAGCGTGCACTCGTCGGTGGCCACGGCGACGCGGGTGATGGACGTGGGGATCGTGAACGTGCCCGGCGACGAGCTCGGCCGGCTCACCGGCTCCAGGCTGGCGGCCACCCTGGAGGCGCTCGATCCCGAGGATGCCGCCTCGGTGTTCGCCGTCGTGGCCAGCGCGGGAGCCACGAACGCGGGGACCGTGGATGACCTGGCGGGAGTAGCCGACGTCTGTGCGGCTCGCGGCATCTGGATGCACGTGGACGGCGCGTACGGAGGGGCCGGGCTGGCAGCGCCATCGGTCCGTGACCGGTATGAGGGCATCGAGCGAGCCGACTCGTTCATCGTCGACCCCCACAAGTGGTTGTTCGCGCCCTACGACTGCTGTGCCCTGATCTACCGCGATCCCTCGCGCGTCCGTGGGGTGTTCAGGCAAGAGGCCGCCTACCTGGACACGGTGAATCGGGAGGGAGCGGCCTGGAGCGAGTGGAACCCCGCCGACTACGCCTACCACCTCACCCGGAGGGCGCGTGGGTTGCCCTTCTGGTTCTCCCTCGCGACCTACGGCACCGACGCCTACCGCGACGCCGTGGAGCGGGTCCTGACCCTCACGCGAGAGACGGCCGAGGAGATCCGGCGGCGGCCGGAACTGGAGTTGGTGATGGAATCCCAGTTGTCCGTGGTGTTGTTCCGACGAGATGGGTGGTCCGAGGACGACTACACGAAGTGGTGGCATGGGCTCCTCGCGGAGCAGGTGGCCTTCGTCCAACCCACCACGTGGAAGGGCGAGTGGGTCGGCCGCCTGTGTTTCGTGAACCCCCGCACCACCCTGGACAACGTCCGAGAGGTCCTGGACGCCACCCGATGAACCCGATCGGGTCGCTCAGTCGGGAGGCGGCGGAGGGGTCGGGATCGCCGGGCCGGCCCCCATCTGCTCCTTGATCGCGGCGAGCCGGGCGATGCGCTCCTTGGTGGGCGGGTGGGTCGAGAACAAGCGACTGAACCCGCCCTCACTCCCCAGCGCCGCCATCGGGTTCACGATGAACATGTGCGCCTCGGCGGGGCTGACGGAGGACGGCGGCGGCACCCGCCGCGAGGTCTGCTCGAGCTTGCCGAGCGCGCTGGCGAGGGCGTCGGGATCGCGCGAGAGGTAGGCACCTGACTCATCGGCCTGATACTCGCGAGAGCGGGACACCGCCATCTGGATCACGGCGGCCGCGAGCGGGGCCAGGATCCACGCCACGAGCACTCCCAGTCCACCGCCGCGGTTGTCGTCACCCCCACCGAAGAAGAGCCCGAACCGCGCGAGGAACGTGATGCTCATGCCGATCGCAGCCGCGACGGACGAGATCAGGATGTCGCGGTTCGCGACGTGGGAGAGTTCGTGGGCCAACACACCCCGCAGCTCCCGCTCGTCCAACAGCTGGAGGATCCCCTGGGTCACGGCCACCGATGCGTTCTGCGGGTTCCTCCCCGTGGCGAACGCGTTCGGCTGCGCCATGGCCGAGACGAAGACCTTGGGCATGGGCATGTTCTGCTCGGCGGCCAGCTCCCGCACGATCCGGTAGAGCTGGGGGTACTCCTGCTCGGTGACCGGCTTCGAACGCGTGGTCGCGATCGCGATCTTGTCCGAGTACCAGTACATCGAGAAGTTGAACACCAGCCCGATCCCCAGGGCGATCAGGGCACCGGAGCTTCCCCCGATCCAGGCCCCCACCAGCACGAACAGGCCGCCCATGGCGGCGATCAGGATCCAGGTCTTCATCCGGTTGATGCCCGGGGTCATCTCGCATCACTCCTCACGGAACCAGCGTCGCACAGGGGGTTCGATACGACTCTGACTTGGGTTCGGTTTGGAGGCTTGCGCGTGGCGCGGCTGCCGAGGGTTCGCGCCGGGGAACGCTTCCCTCGCTCGTGCGCCGCCTTCGGGCGCACGTCGCTCAGTCCAGATGTTCCCCTCTGCGAACCCTCGGCGCTCGGCGACGGAACCCGCCCAACCCGTGGAGCACCCAAAGTCAGGAACGCACCTCCTCACGCAGGTCCTCGGTGGGAACCGGCCGAGGTTCGGTTCAACGGGGTAGCCGGGTGTCGCGGAGGGGTCTGTCTGACCGGAGCGAGCGCCCACCCAATATGAGCGCTCCAGGAGCCTGCGCGAGCGCAGGGAATACTGATCCCCGAAGCGACACCCGGCGAACCGCCTGACGCGTCAGCCCTCAACGCGCCGAACCCGACCTATCCCCCGATGAGCGAAGAGAGATCCGCGAGCCGCGCGAACGGGTTCGGCAGGACGAAGATCACCAGCACGGCGAGCGCGGTGAGCCCCACCACGGCGGTCACGAGCCACGACGTCCGCATCGGGGCCTCGTCGGTGGCGGGTTTGAAGATCATCTGCCTGGGCACCGCGAAGTAGTAGAAGATGCTGATCACCGAGTTCACCAACATCAGCACCGCGAGCCAGACCCCCAGCGATCCCCCGCGATCGATGGCCGCGCGGAAGATCAGGATCTTCGCCCAGAAGCCACCCGTGGGGGGAACGCCGGCGAGCGACACCATGAACACCGTCATGGCGACGGCGAGGAATGCCGAGCGCCTCGCCAGCCCGGCGAAATCGGTGATCAGTAGCTGCGGCGAGGTGCGGCTCACGGCGACGGTCACGGCGAACGCGCCCAGGTTCATGACGCCATAGATCAGGATGTAGGCGACCGCCGCCGAGAACGCCGTTTGGTTCTGCACGGGGTTCGCCGTCACCAGCGCGAACGGCAGGAGCATGTAGCCGGCCTGGGCGATCCCCGAATAGGCCAGCAGGCGCACCACCTGCGTCTGCTTCAGCGCGATGAGGTTCCCGATGAACATGGTGGCGACCGACAGGAACGCGAAGACCGGCACCCAGAACTCGTACTGGTGGATGAACCCCACGAACATCAGCTGCAGCAGCCCTGCGAACCCGGCAGCCTGCGACGCCACCGCCAGGAAGGCGGCCACCGGGACCGGGGAGCCCTCGTACGTGTCGGGCGCCCAGAACTGGAACGGGAACGCGCTGACCTTGAAGGCGAACCCCACCACCACGAACAGGATCCCCGCGAGCGCCAGCGACTCCTGACCGCCGGAGAGGGTTCCCAGCTGCGTCGCGATCTGCGCCAACCGCGTTGAACCCGTGAGGCCGTAGATCACGCTCATGCCGTAGAGCATCACGGCGGTGGAGAGCACGCCGATCAGGAAGAACTTCAGCCCGGCCTCGTTCGAACGGAGGTCGCTCTTGCGGAACGCCGACATCAGGAACCCCGGCGCCGACACCAGCTCCAGCGAGATGAACAGCATCAACAGGTCCCGGGACGCCGGCATCAACAGGCATCCAAGGAACGACGTCAGCAGCAGGAAGTAGTACTCCCCCTGGTAGAAGCCGCCCTCGCGGAAGTAGCGGAGCGATATGGCCAGGACTACCACGGCCACCACCAGGAAGAAGACCTGGAACAGCAAGGCGAAGTTGTCCAATACGAACATCCCGCCAAAGGCGACCCGAGGGGTGTCGCCGATCAGCGAGAGCGCGGCGACCAGGGATGCCACCACGCCGACGAGCGAGAGCGGCATCCCCAGCCACTTGTGGCGGGCGGACAGGAACACGTCGACCACCAGGACGGCCACGATCGTGGCCGACAGGATCAGCTCCGGCAGGAGCGCGTGGTAGTCGATGTTCATCGGGTTCCCGTCATCCGCCGAACAGGGCTGACAGCGCCTGCGCGCCGCTCTGCGTCACTTCGAAGATCACCTTCGGGAACAGGCCCAGCACCAGGATCAGCGCCAACAGCGGCACCCACGACACCCACTCCACCGCGATGATGTCTCGGAAGCCCTTCTCCTGCCAGCGCTCGGGCATGGACCCCATGTTCACGCGTTGCAGCATCCACAGGAAGTAGCCCGCCGTCAGCACCGTGCCGACACCGCCCGCGATCATGAAGGCGCGGAACAGGGTCACGTTGAGACCCTCGGCGGGGCTGAAGGACGAGAGCAAGGCCATGACCTCACCCCAGAACCCGGCGAGCCCCGGCAGCCCCAGCGAGGCTATCGCGACGAAGGCGAAGACCCCGCCCATCTTCGGCAGTCCCGCCATCAGACCACCGCCGATCTGAGATATCTCGCGCGTGTGGTAGCGGTCGTAGATGGACCCCACGCAGAAGAACAGCATCCCGGTGATCAGTCCATGGGCCACCATCCCGAACACGGCCGCCTGGATCCCGATCGTCGTGAGGGTCGCGATGCCCAGCATCACGAACCCCATATGTCCTACGGATGAGAACGCGATGAGTCGCTTCAGGTCCTTCTGCGCGAGGCACGCTAACGCCGCGTAGACGATGCCGATCGCGGCCAGCAGGCCGATCCACGGCGCGTAGGCCTGGGCCCCCTCGGGGAGCATCGGCAATGCGATCCGGATGAACCCGTACGTGCCCATCTTCAGCATGACGCCGGCCAGCAGCACCGAGCCGATCGTGGGCGCCTCGGTGTGGGCATCGGGCAGCCACGTGTGGAAGGGCCACATCGGCACCTTCACGGCGAAGCCCAGCGCGATCGCGCCGAACACGATCAGTTGGAACGTGTGGCTGAACCCCCCGGCCACGCCGAACGCGGTGAGCGCGCGCATGTCGAACGTACGCACACCGTCGACCACCGGCCCGCTGAAGTACATCGCCAGGAAGCCCAGCAGCATGAACACGGAGCCGAAGAGCGTGTACAGGAAGAACTTGATCGATGCGTACTCGCGGTTCGCAGATCCCCAGATCCCGATAAGGAAGTACATCGGGACCAGCACCATCTCCCAGAACACGAAGAACAGGATCAGGTCGAAGGAGACGAAGGTGCCGGCCATCCCGGTCTCCAACAGGAGCATCAGGGCCAGGAACGCCTTCGTCCGCCCGGCATCGGGAACGTACCGCCACGTGTAGATCGCGCACAGGAACGACAGCAGGAACGTCAGGACGTATAGCGGCAAGGAGATGCCGTCGATCCCCACGATGTAGCGGGCGCCGATCGTCGGGATCCAGCTGATGTCCAACACGTACTGGAGACCTGGACGTCCGTAGTCGAACCCGATCACGATCGCGATCGACAGGATCAGAGCCGCCCCGGTCACCAGGATGCCCACCCCGCGGATCGCTCGGTCCTTCTCCTTAGGCATCAGGATGATCACCACGGCGCCGAGGATCGGCAGGAGCGTGGTGATCGTGATGGCCGAGTTCTGCCAGGTCATGGATCCTCTCTCCCTCTCACGCGATCTTGACGAAGACGATGGCCAGCGCGACCACGCCCACGAACAGGCCCGCCGCGTACCACTGGACGTTGCCGGATTGGATGAACTTCAAGGCCCCACCCACGCGGCCCGTGATGGTGCCCAGACCGTTGATGACGCCGTCGATCACGGTCCGGTCGAACCACGCCACCACGGTCGACAGCCCGCGCGTGACGGAGGCCGCGCCGTTCACGATGCCGTCGAGCACGTTCTGGTTGAACCAGTAGACGGCGCCCGAGAGGGTATCCCGGGTGGGGTACACGATCCTCCTCATATAGAAGGCGTCGATGTAGTAACGGTTCTGGAACACGTTCCACAGCGGACCGAGCTTCGCCTGCATGGGGTCGGGCTCGGCGTAGGTCTTGTACAGGCGGTACCCCAGTGCCAGACCACTCACGGCCAGGACCGTCCCCAGCAGGGCGATCCAGGGCACGAACGGGGATGCCTCGATCACGTTGTAGAAGACCCACTGGCCGAACACGGCCCCGAACTGCGGCGCGCCCAGCAGGCCGACGAAGAGCGTTGCTCCGGCCAGGACCACCAGTGGTCCGGCCATGGATGGTGGGGACTCGTGCGGGCGCGCCTTGCCCCGGTACTCCCCGGAGAAGGTCATCATCACCATCCGTGCGGTGTAGAACGCGGTGATCAGCGCGGTGATCAGGAACGCGGCGAACAGCCAATAGTGGTGGTGCTCTTGCGCCACCACCAGGAGCTCGTCCTTCGACCAGAAGCCCGCGAACGGGAAGATCCCCGCGAGCGCGAGCGACCCAATCAACATCGTCCAGAACGTGATCGGCATCTTCTTCCGCAGGCCACCCATGTCGCTCATGTTGTTCGAGTGCACGGCGTGGATCACGGATCCGGCACATAGGAACAGCAGGGCCTTGAAGAACGCGTGGGTGAACAGGTGGAAGAAGCCCGCGGTGAGTCCCGCCTCGCCAAGGGAGAGGCCGGCCACCATGTAGGCGAGCTGCGACAGCGTGGAGTACGCCAGGACACGTTTGATGTCGTCCTGCACGATCGCGAGCAGAGCGGCTCCCAACATCGTGATCGCGGCGATGATGCTCACCGTGGTGAGCACCCACGGGCTGGCCTCGACGAACACCTCGAACAGTCGCCCGATCAGGTAGACGCCCGCCGCCACCATCGTGGCGGCGTGGATCAGAGCGGACACCGGCGTGGGGCCGGCCATCGCGTCGGGCAGCCACACATGCAAGGGGAACTGGGCCGACTTGCCCACCGTCCCGCCGAACAGCAGGATCGCGGCCATCGAGACGTACAGGGCCGAAACCCCCGGAGCGCCGATCGCCTCGGTGACGCCGTGGATCGAGGTCGTGGTGAAGCCGGTGGCCGCGATCAGGGCGAAGATCCCGAACATGAACGGCACGTCCCCGATCCGGGTCGTGATGAACGCCTTGATCGCCGCGTCGGAGTTCTCCTTCACCTCCCACCAGTGACCGATCAGCAGGTAGGAGCAGACACCCATGACCTCCCAGCCCACCAGCAGCTGGATCAGGTTGTTCGAGATCACCACCGTGAGCATGGCGGCGGTGAACATGGACAGCACCGCGTAGAACCACGTGAAGCGCTTGTCGCCGTTCATGTACCCAAGCGAGTAGATGTGCACCATCAACGAGATCGACGTGACGACCACCACCATGATGCCGGTGAGCCCGTCGACCAGGATCCCCAGCTCCAGATGGAGCGGCCCCACCTGGAACCAGGAGACGGCGGCCTCGTAGGGCCCGCCGCCCTCCACGAAGTGCCACAGCACACCCAGCGACAGCACGAACGAGGCCCCGACGGCGAGGATGCCGTATACCGCCCCGCGTCCGGGGGTACGCTTACCGAAGAAGAGGGTGAAGAAGGCGGAGATGAACGGCAGGAGGGGGATCACCCAGGCGTACTTCACGAAGACGTTCGGGGCGCCTACGCTGACGGCCTCGGCTACCACTTGAGGAGGTTCACCTCGTCCACGTTGATCGACGCACGGTTGCGGAACAGCAGGATCACGATGGCGAGCCCGATGCCGACCTCGGCGGCCGCCACGGCGATCACGAACAGGGCGAAGATCTGCCCGGTGATGTCCTTCAGGTAGGACGCGAAGCCCACCAGGTTCACGTTGACGGCGTTCAGCATCAGCTCGATCGCCATCAGGACCATCACCGCGTTGCGGCGCGCCAGGACCCCGTAGACACCTGCGGAGAACAGCAGGGCCGAGAAGAACAGGATCAGCGGCAGGCGCACCATCAGGCGTCGTCCTTGCGCGCCAGCACGATGGCGCCGATCAGGGCCGCCAGCAGCAGGAACGAGATGACCTCGAAGGGCAGGACGTAGTCGCGGAACAACGCCTGGCCGACCGCCTCGGTGTCACCTGGAGCGGTACCGATGTCGTTGTAGGCCTCCGCCAGCGGGAACGCCGATTGGATCAGGAACACCAGCCCGGCGAACACGCCCAGCCCGACCAGGGTCCCCACCCAGCGCTTCTGGTTGTCCAGCGTGTCACGGCCGATCGGCGCCTTCGTGAGCATCAGGCCGAACAGGAACAGGATCACGATGGCGCCCACGTAGATCAAGATCTGAACCCATGCGACGAACTCGGCGCCCAGGACCAGGTAGACACCGCCCACCGAGAGCAGGGTCACCACCAGGTACAACGCGGCGTGCACCACGTTGCGCGCCGTCACCACCGCGACCGCGCTGATGCTGCCGACCACCGCGAGCACCAGGAAGGTGTATTCCTGCGCGGTCACGAAGCGGCCTCCTCCAGTGGCTCGGCGCCCTCTTCCAGGGCGGGAGGCGGCAGCACGGTGTAGGTCCACTCCTCCAACCGTTCCTTCTCATGCAGGAGCTCGTCGATCCCGTACTCGGCGTACTCGAACTCCGGGCTCCAGAACAGCGCGTCGAAGGGGCACACCTCCACGCAGATCCCGCAGTACATGCAGAGTGCGTAGTCGATCGCGAACCGGTCCAGGATCTTCGCCGAGCGCGCACGGCCGCCGCCGGCCGGGTCGTGCTGCTCCTTGTGGGCGTCGATGTAGATGCACCAGTCAGGGCACTCGCGCGAGCACTTGTAACAGACGGTGCAGTTGCCTTCCTTGAGCGCGATCACGCCCCGGGTGCGCGGGGGCAGGTCCGGCTTCACATGGGGGTACTGCTGGGTCATGGCGGGCTTGAGCATCGTCTTGAGGGTGACGCCCAGGCCCTTCAAGAGTCCCTGGCCGATGCCCGACTCCGGCTGGTCCCTCATCTCCGTCGACACGTGCTCCCCTCCCCTACTTCAGCGCGACCTTGACGAACGCCGCCCCCAAGATCCAGACCAACGACACCGGGATCAGGGCCAACCAAGCGAACCGTTGCAGCTGGTCCTCGCGCAGGCGTGGGTACGTCGCGCGCAGCCAGATCACCAGGAACGACAGCGCCACGATCTTGCCCAGCATCCAGAACGGCGGCGGCAGGGGGATCCCGGGCAGGCCCAGGTACCCGCCCAGGAACAGCACCGAGGCGACCCCCGACAGGGCCACGATGCCCCCGTACTCCGCCAGCAGGAAGAACGCGAACTTCAACCCCGTGTACTCGGTGTAGGCGCCGAAGATGATCTCGGAGTCGGCGATCGGCATGTCGAACGGGGGTCGGGTGAGCTCGGCCAACGAGGCCATCATGAAGATCACGAACAGGGGGAACAGCGGCACCACGTTCCACAGCCCCCGCTGGGCCTCCACGATCCCGACCAGCGAGAGCGTGCCGGCCAGCATGACCACTCCCGCCGAGGCCAGCACCAGAGGGAGCTCGTAGGCGATCAGCTGCGCCGCCGCCCGCAAGGCCCCGATCAACGAGAACTTGTTCGCCGAGGACCATCCCGCCATCAGCACTCCGATCACCGACACCGAGGACATCGCCATCACGAAGAAGATGCCGATATCCAGGTTGAGGGCGAAGATCGAATCGCTGAACGGCAGCACCACAAGGATCACGATGTAGGGGATCATCGCGACCGCCGGCGCCAGCGAGAACACCGTGCCGTCCGCGGCGGCCGGCACCACGTCCTCCTTCTGGATGAACTTCACGCCGTCGGCCATCAGCTGCGCCCATCCGTGGAACATGCCGGCCTCCATCGGGCCTACGCGCGACTGCATGTGCGCCAGCACCTTGTGCTCGATGTAGCCCACGACCAGCGGGAAGACCAGGAAGAACACCAGCACCACGGCCGTCTTGAGGATCAGCGCGATCCAGAAGTTCCCCGACCAGTCGTCGAAGATGGAAACGCCGCTGGTGGCGATCACTCGACGTCGTCCTCCTCGCCCTCGCTGTCGCCCGGCCATGGCTTGGCCTCGCGCGTCATCAGGGAGAAGTCCTTGCGGAGCGGGTGACCTTCGAACGGTTCGGACAGCAGCAGCTTCACGGGCTGGGGGTGATCCACGAACCGGATGCCGAACATCTCGGCCGTCTCGCGCTCGTGCCAGTCGCAGGTGGGGAACAGGTCCGACACGGTCGGGCACGCGGGATCCTCGGCCGGCAGCTTCACCTTCACCCGCACGTTGTGGTGGTGCGTGGTCGAGAACAGGTGGGTCACGACCTCGAAGCCCTCGGTCCCCCAGTCCACGCCACCGGTGAAGTCGCAGTAGTCGCATGCGAAGTCGGGCTCGTCGCGGAGGAACCGCACCAGCTCGCGGTACCGCTCCGTGGTGATCGTGACGACGGCATGCCCATGCTGCTCGGTGAAGTCCTGAACATCGTCCCCGAACTGCGCGCGCAGCCGGGACCCGACGTCCTCAGGAGAGAGAGGGCTGGGTGAGCTGACCACTGAACTTCTCCTGGATGTTCTCGTCCTTGATCTTCTCCTGCAGCTTGATGATCCCGTGCAGGAGCGCCTCGGGGCGGGGTGGGCAGCCGGGGACGTAGACGTCGATCGGCACGATCTGGTCCACGCCCTTGGTGACGGAGTAGGAGTCCCAGTAGGGGCCCCCGCAGTTGGAGCAGGAGCCGAACGAGATCACGTACTTCGGCTCGGGCATCTGGTCGTACACGCGCTTGAGCGCGGGCGCCATCTTGTCGGTGAGCGTACCCGCCACCACCAGGAGGTCCGCCTGCCGGGGACCGTGCGCGAAGGGGATCACCCCCAGGCGGATGAAGTCGTTCTTCGAGGTGGAGGCGGCGATGAACTCGATCGCGCAACATGCCAGTCCGAAGTTCATCACCCATAAGGAGTAGCGACGGCCCCAGTTCAGGATGAACTTCACCGGCTGGATCTTCGGCAACGGGGTCTTCTCGGTGATCAGGCCCACCGCAGCACCCCTTTGCGCCAGGCGTAGAGCAATCCCACGGCCAGGATGCCCACGAAGATGACCATCTCCCACACGGCGGTGTACCCCAGCGATTCGAACACCCGAGCCCAGGGGAAGAGGAACACGCTCTCCACGTCGAAGATCACGAACAAGAACCCGTAGACGTAGTAGCGGACCTGGCTCTGCGACCAGCCCTCGCCCACCGGGTCGATGCCGCACTCGTAGGTGGTGAGCTTGCTGAAGGTCTGATGCCGGGGCGCCACCAGTCGAGCGGTTCCGAAGGCGACGGCGACCAACAGGACGCCGGCGGCTACCACCGCCACCACCACACCGTAGGACTCGTAGTAGTTAGGCACGCTTGTGAAAGGTTTCCCGAGCGCGGATTCTAGCAGTAGGACTCATGCGCCCTGCTCCGCCCCACAACGGGCCGCAAGGAACTTCGCAAGCTGGATCAGGGCGTGCCGCGAGGCCCCCTCCGGCAGCCGCATCGCGAGCGTCGTCGCGCGCACAACCTCGTCGGTCACGGCCCGCCGCGCGTGGTCGATCGAGCCTCCGCCGCGGACGATCTGGAGGGCCCGGTCGAGCATCTCGCCGTCGGGGGCCCCGTGGCCCAATATCCGGGCGAGCTCCTCGCGATGCTCGTCGTGCTGCAGGGCGTGGAGCACCGGCAGGGTGTACACGCCCTCCTTCAGATCCACGCCCGGCTCCTTCCCCAACTCCAGCTGGGAGGCCGTGATGTCCATGATGTCGTCGGAGAGCTGGTAGGCCATGCCGAGCGCGTCGCCGAACTCCTCGAGGATGTCGATGTGCTCTTCGGAAGCGTCGGAGAGCATGCCCCCCAAGCGACACGAGGTCCCGATCAGGGACGCCGTCTTCCGCCGGATGATCTCCAGGTAGTTGGTGACCTCCTGATCCACGGTCGCCGAGCTGGACACCTCGCGGATCTGTCCATCGCACAGGATCGCGATCGTGCGGGCGAGGAGGCGGCAGACCTCGGTGCCGAGCTCGGTCGAGATCTCCGAGGCGCGGGCGAACAGGAAATCGCCGGTGAGGATCGCTACCGTGTTGTCCCATCGCGTGTTCGCGCTGGGCGCCCCTCGCCGCGCATCGGCCTCGTCGATCACGTCGTCGTGGTAGAGCGTGGCCAGGTGCACCAACTCGATCGAGACCGAGCCGGGGATCAGCCGGGGATCCTGCGGGTCGCCGAAGTAGCCGGCGAGCAGCACCAGCATCGCGCGGAACCGCTTGCCGCCCGCGGCGATCAGGTACGAAGACGTCTCCGTCAGCATGCCGGAGGCCTCGATGCGAACGGACTTCTCCAGCGCCTGTTCGACCTGGTCCAGGTGCATCCGCACCTCGGACTCCAGGACGGGGTCGGGCGGCTCCAGGCCGGGGATCACTCGTCGGCTCATGTCCTCACCATCTCAGTATGGAGGCCTTCTCGATCAGTCCGCTCACCAGTCCGGGGAACACGCCCAGGACCAGGGTCACCGCCGCCATGACCGCCAGGGCGACTCGCGGCAGCACCCCCGGGTCTTGGTCCTGCGCACCCTTCGGCTCCTGCATGTACATCAGCACGATCACGCGCAGGTAGAAGAACGCGGCGGCGACGCTCGCCAGCACCCCGATCAGGGCGAGGCCCCAGTTCCCGGCACCGGTCGCGGCGGCGAACACGCCCACCTTCGCGATGAAGCCGGCGGTCGGCGGGATGCCGGCCAACGACAGCAGGAAGATCGTCATCATCCCCGCCAGGAGGGGACTGCGCTTGAACAGCCCGGTGTACGCGGCCAGGGAGGTCTGCTCCTCGCCCCTGGAGGACACCAGCATCACCACTCCGAACGTCCCCAGCGTCATGGCCGCGTAGGCGATCAGGTAGAACATGGCGGCGCGGATCCCCGAAGCGTTCGCGGCGGTGAGCCCCGTGAGGATGAACCCGGCCTGGGCGATGCTGGAGTACGCCAGCATCCGCTTGATATCCGTCTGGGCGATGGCCAGGACGCTTCCGACCAGGATGGACAGCGCGGCCAGGACCCAGATCACGGGCGTCCAGTCCCAGGTGAGCGGTTGGAAGGCCACGTCGAACACCCGGATCAGAGCCAGGAACGCCGCCACCTTCGTGGCCGCCGACATGAACGCCGTCACCGGCGTCGGCGCACCCTGATACACGTCGGGCGTCCACATGTGGAAAGGCGCTGCCGAGACCTTGAACGCGAACCCGACCGCAAGCAGGGCGAACGCCAGCAGCGCCAGCCCCTGACTTCCCGTGCGCCCGGCGAGGGCGTTCGCGATCGTGGTGATGTGGGTCGAATCGGTGGCTCCGTAGGCCATGGCCACGCCGTACAGGAAGAACGCCGACGAGACGGCGCCCAACAGGAAGTACTTCATCGCCGCTTCGTTCGAGCCCCGACTGCCGGTGATGCCGGTCAACACGTAGAGGGAGAGGGACAGGATCTCCAGGGCCACGAAGGTCACGATCAGGTCGGCGGAGGCGACGATCATCACCATCCCGGTGGTGGCGAACAGCACCAGCGGCGAGAACTCGCCCCGCGCCTCGCGCCGGGGAGCGTCCCTGGTAGTGGGATCCGTAGATCAGTCCCATCGCCGCGATCGCCAGCAACACGACGGTCCCCACCACCGTGAACCGATCGGCGTTGATCATGCCGCCCATCACCGTGGGTTCCTTGGACCAGTTCCACAAGGGGAACGTGACGACCGCGGCTCCCACCAGACCGACCAGCCCGATCGCGAGGTGGACGCTGCGCCGAGGACGTCGCACCAGGGCCTCGTACAGTAGCCCGACCATCGCGAAGCCCGCCAGGACCAGCAGGGGCAGGATCGGGCCGAACGTGAGGGTGGGGGTGGGGATCACGGAGCCACCTGCTGCGTGTCGGCCAGCCGGATCGATGCCCGGCCCACGTCGGTGACCTGTCCCTGCGGATCCACGTGGGCGATCACCGCGTCCGTCGAAGGATCGATCCGGTCGGTGAGGACCTTGGGGTACACGCCGAAGACCAACAGCAGGGCCAGCACCGGCACGAGCACCGCCACCTCGCGCAGGCTCACGTCGGGGAGACCCCGGTGCTCCTCGTGGATCGGCCCGTACGCCATCCGCTGGTACGACCACAGCAGGTAGATCGCCGCCAGGACGACCGCCACCGCCGCCAGGGAGCCGAACCAGTGGCTCACCGCGAACGTGCCCACGATCACCAGGAACTCGCCGACGAAGCTGTTCAGACCGGGGAGGCCCACCGACGCGAACACGGCGAACAGGAAGGCCCCGGTGAGCCACGGCATCACCCTCGCAAGGCCGCCCATCTCCGACCAGGTCACGGGTATGCGTCCGCTCGTACACCATCCCGACCAACAGGAAGAGCGCGCCCGTGGCGAGGCCGTGGTTCACCATCTGCAGGACGCCGCCGGTCACCGCCTGCGTGGTGAAGGCGAAGATCCCCAGCACCACGAAGCCCAGGTGGGAGACCGACGAGTAGGCCACCAGCCGCTTGATGTCGGTCTGGATCAGGGCGCACACCGCTCCGTAGATGATCCCGATCACCGCCAGGATCGACACGAACGTGGCGAAGTACTTCGACGCCTCCGGGAACAGCCCCAGGTTGTAGCGGATCAACCCGTAGGTCCCCACCTTCAGCAGGACACCGGCCAGCAGGACCGACCCGGCGGTGGGCGCCTCGGTGTGGGCATCGGGGAGCCAGGTGTGGAGCGGGAAGACCGGCACCTTGACCGCGAAGGCCACGAAGAACGCGAGGAAGAGCCACCGGGCCGTGGCGATGGGGAGGGTCTGGGCGACCACCGAGAGCTGATCGAGGTCGAACGTCCCGTGCCCCAGATGCTGAGCCGCCTGCACGTACAGGAAGATCGAACCCACCAGCAGGAAGGCGGACCCGGCCATCGTGTAGAGGAAGAACTTCACGGCGGCGTAGATGCGCCGGTGGCCCCCCCAGCCGCCGATGAGCAGGTACATCGGCACCAGCATCGCCTCGAAGAAGAAGAAGAACAGCAGCAGGTTGAGCGCCATGAACGAGCCGAGCACCGCCGTCTCCAGGGCCAGCATGGCCCCCATGTAGAGGCGGACGTCCTTCTCCACCCGCCACGAGGCGAGGATCGCCACGGGGAACAAGAAGGTGGAGAGGAGCACCATCCAGACACTGATCCCGTCGACGCCCACGATGTAGTTGACGCCCAGGCTCTTCAGCAGGGTCACACGTTCCATCAGCTGGATGGCCCCGTCGCCCGCATCGAAGCGGCCCAACATGAACAACGAGGCGATGAAGGTCACCAATGCGGCGCCCATCGCGACGGAACGAGCCGCCTCGTTTTTGAGACCGCGGCCACCGATCAGGAGCACCAGCACGCCGACGAGCGGCAGCAGGAGCACGACGGTGAGTAGATGGTCGTTCACAGACGCCACCCCACGTACACCAGGATCGCCACGGCACCGAGGAACAGGGCGAGGGCATAGGTGCGCACGAACCCGGTCTGGATCCTGCGGCCGACCCCGGCGAGGCGGCGGGTGCTCCCGCCGATCCCGTCAACGGCTCCGTCGATCACGCGAGCGTCCACGACGTAGGCCGTGAACGCAGATGCGGCCTTGCCGGGCGTCACCAGCAGGGCCGCGTAGTACTCGTCCAGGTACCAGCCGTTCGCGAACAGCCGCTGGATCGGGGCGAGCCGGACCCGAAGGGCCATCCAGTCGATCCTGCCCGATCCGTAGATCAGCCACGTGGCGATCAGGGTCACCACCGCGACCGTCGTAGCGATCACCGACAGGGTGATCAACGGCAGACCCCCCACACCCTCGGGGATGGTGGCGAGCGCCTCCTCGACCCAGCGAGCGAAGGAACCGTCCAGCGTCCGCTGGAAGAAGACGCCCAAGACACACGTGCCGGCCGCCAGCACCACCAGTGGCGCCAGCATCACCCACGGCGACTCGTGCGCGTGCTCGGCCTGCTCGGAACGGGCCTTGCCGAAGAACGTCAGGAACATCAGCCGACCCATGTAGAACGCCGAGATAACGGCACCCACCGTTCCCAGGACGTAGACCCACGGATGGTCGGTGTGGTTGGCCACCTCCAGGACCTGGTCCTTGGCGAAGAAGCCGGCCAGCGGCGGCAAACCGGCAAGGGCCAGTGCGCCGATCAAGAACGTGACCCCGGTGACGGGCATGCGCTTCAACAGACCACCCATCTGCTTCATGTCGGTCTCGTCGTGCGTTCCGTGCATCACGGAGCCGGCGCCCAGGAACATCAGGGCCTTGTAGAACGCGTGGGCCACCAGCATGAAGAGCGCGGCGGTGTACGCACGGAGCCCGGCCGCCACGAACATGTAGCCCAACTGGCTGATCGTGGAATATGCGAGCACCCGCTTGATGTCGTCCTGCCCGGCCGCGCACGTGCCGGCGAAGAGCGAGCGTGACCAGTCCCACCACCGTGACGACGACCAGCGCCACGCCCGAGAGCTCGAAGAGGACGTGGGACCGCAGCACCAGGTACACGCCGGCCGTCACCATGGTGGCGGCGTGGATCAAGGCGGAAACGGGCGTGGGGCCCGCCATGGCGTCGGGCAGCCACACGTGCAGCGGCACCTGGGCGGACTTCCCGACGGCTCCGGCGAACAGCAGCAGGGCGATCGCGGTGGCCACCCCTTTGGAGATCGTGGACCCCGCGGTCCCGAAGACCACCGTGTAGTCGAGGGTGCCGAACTTCGACACGATCAGCGCGAGGCCGATCAGCATCAGGGTGTCGCCGATGCGGGTCGTCACGAACGCCTTCTTGGCCGCGTTGGCGTTCTCGGTCTTGTCGAACCAGAACCCGATCAGCAGGTAGGAGCAGAGGCCCACCCCCTCCCAGCCCAGGTACAGGACCAGGAAGTTCGCTCCCAGGACCAGCATCAGCATGAAGAACACGAAGAGGTTCAGGTAGGCGAAGAACCTGCCGTAGCGCGGATCCCCATCCATGTACCCGATGGCGTAGATGTGGATCAGCGAGCCGATCCCGGTGACGACCAGGATCATCGTGGCCGATAGCGTGTCCAGGCGCAGGTCCATGCCGACGTCGAAGCCGCCCACCTGGATCCAATCGAACAGGTGCTGAAGGTGCAGACGCGACTCGGCGGGCACGCTCGCCAGATCGCGCACGATGGCTGCGGCCAGGATGAACGAGACCACGACAGCGCCCACGCGCTAGCCACCCCGCGACCTTGCCCAGCCGCTTGCCGAAGAACAGGTTGATGGCCGCGGCCGCCAGCGGCAGCATCGGGACCAACCACAGGAGCTGCATCGTCGACGTGGCCGACGTTGGCGACAGTTCCGATGCCACGCCTACCACCTGAGGGACCTGGCGTCGTCGACGTTGACCGATTGCATGCGTCGGTAGACCGACACGATGATCGCGAGCCCCACTACGACCTCGGCCGCGGCCACGACCATCGAGAAGAAGGCGAGCACCTGACCGGTGAGATCGTTGTGCAGACGGGAGAACGCCACCAGGGTCAGGTTCACGGCGTTCAGCTGCAGCTCGACGGACATGAAGATCAGCAGGGCGTTCTTGCGGATCAGCACGCCCACGGTCCCTAGCGCGAACAGGATCCCCGACAGCACCAGGAAGTAGGCGATGGGGGTTCTCACGTCAGCACGTCCTGAGCCTCATCGGCGGCCAGGCGCGCCTCGTGTGCAGCCACCTCCGCCTGGGTGATCGCCTTCGCCTTGCGTTGCGCGAGCACCATGGCGGCGATCGCCGCCACGATCAGCAGGACGGAGGTGACCTCGAACGGGAAGAAGTACTGCGCGAACAGGACCTTCGCAAGCGCCTGGACGTTGCCGCCCGCGTTCACGGCATCGAACCCGGGTGGGGCGTGGGTGGCGAACCCGATGGAGGCCCGCACGGCGAGTCCCACCTCCAGCGCGAACGCGAGCCCCAGCACCACCGCGATCGTCCGCTGTCCGAAGAGTCGGTCGCCGCGCGTCTCGCTCCGATCGACGCCCAACAGCATGATCACGAACAGGAACAGGACCATGATGGCGCCCGCGTACACGATGATCTGGACCGCGAACAGGAACGGCGCGTCCAGGATCAGATACATCACGGCCAGACAGAAGAAGTTCACGATCAGGAACAGGGCGGCGTGCACGGCGTTGCGGCGCGTCAGCATCGCGATCGCCGCGGCCACCGAGATCGGGGCGAAGATCCAGAAGACCAGGTTGTCCAGAGGCACTACCGGCCCTCCCGATCGATCGGCGATGTCCCCAGCTCGGGCGGAGGCTCCAGGAGCTGGTCCTTCGTGAAGATCGCGTCCTCACGGGTGGTGAAGGACATCTCGAAGTTGTTCGTGAGCGTGAGCGCACGCGTGGGGCAGGCCTCAACGCACAGACCGCACATGATGCAGCGCAGGTAGTTGATCTGGTAGTCCTTCGCGTAGCGCTCGCCCGGTGAGGTGGGGTCCTCCGGATCGTTGTCCGCGCCCTCCACCCAGATCGCGTCCGCCGGGCAGGCGAAGGCGCACAGCTCGCAGCCGATGCATTTCTCCAGCCCGTTCTCGTGCTTGTTCAGCAGGTGCCGGCCCACGTGGGAGCGCTCAGGGATCGGAGCGATCTCCTTGGGGTACTGCTCGGTGTTGTCGGGCCGGAAGGTCTGCTTGAAGACCATCCCCATGCCCTTGGCGATGGCCACCGTGGCGTCCCACACGCCGGGCTGCGGCTCGTCCGGGCTGTCGCTCATGAAGCCACCTCCTCCACGTCCGGATGGCGGGGGGACAGCAGTGGGGTGATGAGCGAGACCAGGAGGCCGATCCCCACGATGATGCCCACCGCCATCGCGGAACCACGGAATCGCCCGTAGTGGTCGGGGAGCACCACGATCATCCCGGTGGCGAGGATCCACAACAGGCCGAACGGGATCAGGACCTTCCACCCGAAGTTCATCAGTCGGTCGTACCGCATGCGCGGCAGGGTCGCGCGCACGAGGATCATCAGGTAGATCACGGCGGTGACCTTCAGGATGAACCAGAGCAGCGGGCCGAGCCACGCCCATGCGCCGTGGAAAGGCCAGTACCCGCGCCAGCCACCCAGGAACAGGGTGACGGCTACGGCGGCCACCGTCACCGTGTTGACGTACTCCCCGAGGTAGAACATGGCGAACTTGATCCCCGAGTACTCGGTGTGGAAGCCGGCCACCAGCTCGGTCTCGGCCTCGGCCAGGTCGAATGGGGGACGGTTCGTCTCAGCCAGGGCGCAGACGAGGAAGACCACGAAGGCGGGGAACTGAGGGATCACGTTCCACACGCGATCCTGGGCGTCCACGATGGCCGACATCCGCAGGTGTCCGCTGAACATCAGCACGGCCACGAGGGCCAGACCCATCCCCACCTCGTAGCTGATCATCTGCGCGGTGGAGCGCACGCCGCCCAGCAACGGGTAGTTCGATCCGCTTGACCAGCCCGCCAGCACGACGCCGTAGACCCCGATGGATGTCATCGCCAGGATCCACAGGACACCGATGTTCAGGTCCACCAGCTGGAACGGGATCACGCGGCCGAACAGGACCACCGGCTTGCCGAACGGGATGATGGCGAAGGCCAGGAACCCCGGGAACATCGCGATGATCGGCGCGAGCAGATAGACGCCCCGGTCCGCGTTCGTGGGCGTGATGCCTTCCTTGAAGAAGAGCTTGATGCCGTCCGCGAGCGTGATCAGGATCCCTCGGGGGCCTGCGCGCATCGGGCCGACGCGGGTCTGCATGTCCGCGATGACCTTGC
This sequence comes from uncultured Actinomycetes bacterium, assembly GCA_963826185.1. Classification (GTDB taxonomy): domain Bacteria; phylum Actinomycetota; class UBA4738; order UBA4738; family HRBIN12; genus JAOUEA01. Next base: position 35,423 of record CAWGVY010000010.1, read on the forward strand.
GCTCCATCCAGATGTAGATCATCACCGCGATGAGCAAGGCGAAGAACACGATGATGACGCGCACCGCCAGGATCACCCAGTCGGCCCAGTTCATCCCGCCGACACCTCCTGGACCTCCGCGCCCTCATCGGCAACCGCTGCGAGCGTCGCGCGCGTCACCATGCTCCCGCTCAGGAGCGCGTTGAGCGTGAGCCCGGGCTGGTTGAACGGCACGAAGATCGAGCCCTCGGCGATGTGATCGGTGACCACGACGGGCAGGTGCGCCGACCCGCGCTCGGTCGTGACCGTCGCCATCCCGTCCTGGACCAACCCCAACTCCTGGGCATCTTTCGGGTGGACTTCCACGAACGGCTGGTGTTCCAGCGCGGCCTTCAGTTCGTCGGCGCGCTCGGACAGGCTTCCCTCATCGACCAGCAGCGGATAGGTGAAGAGCGCCAGGCCGTCGCCGACCGGCGCGTCGTCAGCGACACCCGGGCCGTCGTCGCGATCGGCGAACTCGCGTGGAGCCAACAGGCGTCCCATCTCCGCGTGCAACTCGTCCAACGTCTCGAAACCCAGGTCGCCACCGCACGCGAGCGCGAGGCTCGACGTGATCTCCCAATCGGCGAGCGCGATGCCCTGGGGGCCGCGGATCGGTCGGAGCCGTTGGCCGCGCCCCTCCCACGTGGTGACGTGACCGTCCTTCTCGATGAACGGCGCCGCCGGCAGGAAGGCGTCCGCATAGCTGGCCAGCGAACCGAGCTCGAGCGACTGCACCACCTTGTACGCCACGTTCTGCAGCGCTCGCCGAGCCAGGGCGCCGTCCGGCAGGTCGCGCAACGGATCGACCCCGACCAGGAAGAGGACGTCGATCTGGCGATCGGCACACGCCTGCAGGATGGCGTGGGTGTCGCGGCCCGGCTCCCGGTTCATGAGCGGGCCCCATGAGCGCTCGACCTCATCGGCCTCATCCATGCGCCGTCCTCCGGGCAGCAGCGCCGGGTGGACACCGGCGCGTAACGCGCCGCGATCGTTGCCGCGGCGCGTGACGTAGGTGAAGCGGGCGCCCGCGGAGCGGGCGCACGCGAGGGCGGCGGTCGCGGCCCCCGGCGAGCACCGCTCGCCGGCGATCACCACCCCGTCGGGGCCGGCCGCCTCCAAGGCAGCAAGGGCCTCGTCCAGGTCGGGAGCGGACATGTCCCCGCGCAGGAGGCTCGCCTCCGAGCCGGGCTCGACCAGGATGTGCCTGGCCACATCATGCAGGCGGGTGCGTCGGGGATGCAGCACCCAGATCGCGGCGCCGCGCCCAGCGGCCTTGCGCAGGCGCAGGTGCAGGATCGGGATCTCCTGTTCGGCATCGAGCCCGGCGACCAGGATCACCTTCGCGCGTTCGACGTCCGGATAGGTGACGGACATCGGCTGCGCTGCCACGTATCGCTCCGCCTCGCCACCCCCGGCGGCTCGGCGGTGGTCGAGGTCGTTCGTCCGGAAGACGGTGCGGGCCAACTTCGACAGGGCGTAGTAGTCCTCGTCCATCAGGCGGCCGCCGGTCAGGATCGCCACGCGGGCGCCCTCGGTCCACTCCGCGACACGCGTGAGGACCTCACCGAACGACGCCGGTTCCAACCCCCGGTCACGGATCAACGGGGTGGTGATCCGGTCGGGGGCGTCGGGGAAGCGGAACGCGAACCGTCCCTTGTCGCAGAGCCACGCATCGTTCACGTCATAGTTGTCGCGCGCCAACTGGCGTACGACCTCGCCGCGTCGCATGTCCACCTTGATGTTGCAGCCCGCGCTGCAGTGGGGACACACCGAGTCCACGGTCGACAGGTCGAACGGCCGGGCGACGAACCGGTACGGCTCGGCCGTGAGCGCGCCCACGGGGCAGATCTGGACCGTGTTACCGCTGAAGGGACTCTGGAAGTCCTCGCCGGGCGCGATCGCCACCTGTTCACCTGCTCCGCGGGCGAACAACTCGATGAACCGATCCCCGCTGATCTGATCGCAGAACCGCGTGCATCGCGCACACAGCACGCAACGCTCTCGATCCAGGTTCACCAAGGGTGAGAGCGGCAGCGGCTTGCGGTAGACGCGCTTGGCCTCGCGGTAGCGGCTCTCCCCCGGGCCGAAGGCCAGAGCCTGATCCTGCAGGGGGCATTCCCCGCCCCGGTCGCAGACCGGGCAATCCAATGGGTGGTTCAGGAGTAGGAACTCCAGGTTGGCGACTTGGGCCTCGTGCACCTGATCCGACGTGTTCTGCGTCTTCACCACCAACCCCGGGGACACGGTGGTGGTGCACGACGTGAAGAGCTTCCGCTGCCCCTCGACCTCGACATAGCACTGGCGGCACGCGCCCACCGGGTCCAGCAGCGGATGGTCGCAGAAGCGAGGGATCTCCACGCCCAGCTGCTCGGCGGCGCGGATGATCAGCGTCCCGGCGGGGACGGTGATCTCCTTCCCGTCGATCGTGAGCGTCACGGGTGCGCTCACGCACGGACCTCCTGGATCTCGAACGGACCCTTCGGAGCGAAGGTGACCGCGCCCTCGGGCTCCTCGGCGCCGGAGCCAGGGCCGATGCCCGTGACCGGGCATCGTCCCTCGCTGATGTGCGCCTCGTACTCGTCCATGAAGTACTTCAGCGTGGACTGGATCGGGCTCACCGCGCCGTCCGCGAGGGCGCAGAACGCGCGGAACAGGATGTTCTTGCCCATGTCGGCCATCACCGGCAGGTCCTCGTCGTGACCGTAGCCGGCCTCGATCCGGCCCAGGACGCGGGTGGCCCACCAGGTTCCCTCGCGGCACGGCGTGCACTTCCCGCACGATTCGTGGGCGTAGAACTCCACCAGTCGACGCGCCGCCTCCACCATGCAGTCGGTCTCATCCAGGACGATGACCGCGCCGGTGCCGAGCAATGAGCCGGCCTCCGCGACCGACTCGAAATCGAGCCCGCAGCTCAGATGGTCGGCGGTGAGGAAGGGTGTGGACGAACCGCCCGGCGTCCACGCCTTCAAGGCCTTGCCCTCCCGCACGCCCCCGCCGTACTCGTTCAGCAGGACCTCGAACGGGGTGCCCAGCGGGAGCTCGTAGTTGCCGGGGCGCTCCACCTTCCCGCTGATCGTGAACATCTTCGTGCCGGGAGCCTTCTCGGTGCCCACCTCTTTGAACCAGTCGGCACCGTTGCTCACGATGTGGGGGACGTTCATCAGGGTCTCGACGTTGTTGATCACCGTCGGTGACGCGTACAGGCCCTCCACCGCCGGGAAGGGGGGACGCAGCCGCGGTTGCCCGCGGAACCCCTCCAACGACGACAACAGCGCCGTTTCCTCGCCACAGATGTAAGCGCCCGCACCCCGGTGCACCACGACGTCCAGGTCGTATTCGCTGCCCATGACCGAGCTCCCCAGATAGCCTGCAGCGTAGGCCTCGTCGACGGCGCGCTGCAGGATCTGCGCTTGCCAGAGGTACTCGCCTCGCACGTAGATGAAGGCGGTGTGGCACTCGATGGCGCGCGCCGCGATCGCGGTGCCCTCGATCAAGGCGTGGGGCTCGCGTTCCACGAGCTCCCGGTTGTTGCACGTGCCCGGCTCCGACTCGTCGAAGTTCACGGTGACGTAGGTGGGCTTGCCGGTGTCCTGGGGGACGAACGACCATTTCATCCCTGTAGGGAACCCGGCACCCCCCCGCCCGCGCAGGCCGGAGTCCTTCACGATCTGGATCAGATCGGGGCCTGACATCTGGAGCGCCGAGCGGAGGGCGGCGTAGCCTCCCGCCGCCTCGTACCCCCGCAACGGGATCACCCCTGGGTCGCCCCAATGCGCCGTGAGCACCTTGCGGACCTCGCTCACGCGTCCGCCTCCACGGTCAGCGGCGCCAAGCCAGCCAGGATCCGCGACGCCTCGCGGAAACTGCCGACGGCCGGTCCGCGGTCGGGCGTGGGCACCTGGTCGCCGCGCAGGGCCTCCACCAGTTCCGCCATCCGTTCCGGGGTCACGACGTCGTGGTTCGCCACGTTGATCTGCACCACGGGAGCGTGCTCGCACGCACCCAGGCACTCTTCCTCATGGAGACTGAACGATCCGTCATCGGAGATCTCACCCCCGCGGGGGACGCCTGTGGCCTGGTGCGCGGCCTCGAGGACGTCCTTGGCGCCCCGCAGGGCACACGAGAGGTTCGTGCACACGGCCACCAGATGGGTCCCGGTCTCCCGCAGACGGAGCATCGTGTAGAAGCTGGCCACCGCCTCGACCTCCGCGGTCCTCAGATCCAGCAGGAGCGCAACCTCCTGCAGCGCCTGGCGACTCACGTGGCCTTCCAGCGACTGCGCCAGGTACAGCAGGGGCATCACGGCCGAACGCTGCCGTCCCTGCGGGTAGCGCGCGATGATCGCCTCCGCTTCCTCGCGGACCCCTCCCTCGAAGATCGGCACTACCTGTCGACACCCCCCATCACCGGGTCGACGCTGGCGATCGCCGCGATCGCGTCCGCGATCAGGTATCCCTCCACCATCGTTGAAGTCGCCTGGAGGTTCGCGAACGAGGGATCGCGGATCTTCACGCGGTACGGCTTGTGGCCGCCATCGGAGACCAGGTAGAAGCCCAGCTCGCCGCGAGGCGACTCCACGGCGCTGTAGACCTCGCCCGGCGGGACCTCCACCCCTTGGGTCACCATCTTGAAGTGGTGGATCAACGCCTCCATCGACTCCTCCATGATGTGGCGCAGGTACTCCTCGTCGTTACCGATGCCGTCGGGCCCGACCTTCAGCTTCGCGGGCCAGGCCACCTTCGGGTCCTCCACCATCACCGGGCCGGGCTCCTCGAGCCGTTCCATGCACTGAGCGGCGATCTTCAACGACTCGCGCATCTCCGCGAGGCGGATCACGTACCGCGCGTACGCGTCGGCTTCCGTCCGGACCGGGACATCGAACTCGTAGGTCTCATATCCCGAGTACGGTGCGTCCTTGCGGAGATCCGCCGGCACGCCGGCCGCCCGCAGCATGGGGCCGGTGACGCCCAACGCGAGCGCATCCGCGGCGGAGAGCACCCCCACACCGACGTTGCGCTCCAGCCAGATCGGGTTCTCGTCCAGCAGCGTCTGATAGTCGTCGATCCGCTTCGGCATCTCCTCCAGGAAGTCGCGGATCTTCTGTTCCCCTTCGGCGTTCACGTCCATGATCACTCCGCCGATGCGGATGTACGCGTGGTTCATCCGAAGGCCGGTGAGCGCCTCGAAGATGTCCATCAGGATCTCCCGTTCGCGGAAGCCGTAGAGCATCACGCTCACGGCGCCCAGCTCCAGCCCGCCGGTGGCCAGCCAAACCAGGTGCGAGGAGATCCGGTTGAGCTCGTTCGTGAGCACCCGGATCACCTGCGCCCGCGGAGGTGCCTGGATCCCCAACAGACGCTCGACCCCGAGGCAATACCCGAGCTCGTTGAAGAACGGGGAGAGGTAGTCGGCCCGGGTCACGTAGGTGATGCCCTGCATCCAGGTCCGGTACTCCGTGTTCTTCTCGATACCGGTGTGCAGGTAACCGATCACGGGCTTGCAGGTGATCACCGTTTCGCCGTCGAGCTCCAGCAGCAGTCGCAGCACCCCGTGCGTCGACGGATGCTGCGGACCCATGTTGATGATCATCGTCTCCTGACGGATCTCGCCGGAGGCGTCGCGCGGCAGCTGGTCGAGCGGCGTGTCGGGCATGGGTCAGGTGGTGGTTCGGGTGTCGACGGGCGGGATGAACGCCCCCACGTAGCGGGTGTTCACGCCGCCCAGCTCCTCGGTCTTCAGCAAAGGGTGACCCTCCCAGTCGTCGGGCAGGAGGATCCGGGTGAGGTCGGGATGACCCTCGAAGATGATCCCGTAGAAGTCGAAGGTCTCGCGCTCGTGCCAATCCGCCGTGGGGAACAACCCGGTGACCGAGGGCAGGCGGGCGTCGGAGGCCGCCAGCCCCACCTTCACCCGGGCGCGATGGTGGTGGGCCATCGCGCGCAGCTCGTAGATCACCCAGAATCGCGGCGCGGCGTGGGGCCAGTCGGTGGCGCTGACGCACGAGAGGAAGTCCAGGCTCAGCTCCGGGTCCTCCCGCAGGAAGCTCAGAGCGTCCAGAAGGTCGTCCCGGCCGACGAGCACGGTCGCCTCCTCACGGGCGACGAACGTATCCGGGTACCGCGTCGCGATGCGCTCGGCGATCCGTTCGGCGTTCACTTGAAGGGCTCCGACGTGCGGACCTTCTCCTGCAGGGTGAGGATGCCGTACATCAGCATCTCGGGCTTCGGCGGACACCCGGGAACGTAGACGTCGACCGGCACGATCGTGTCGACGCCCTGCACGATCGCGTAGTTCGTGAACATGCCCCCTGCAGATGCGCACACGCCCATCGAGATGACCCACTTCGGCTCGACCATCTGGTCGTAGATCCGTCGCAGGACCGGCGCCATCTTCTGCGATACGCGGCCGGCGACGATCATGAGGTCCGCCTGACGCGGCGACGCACGGAACAACTCCATCCCCCAGCGCGACAGGTCGTACTTGCCCGCGCCGGTGGACATCATCTCGATCGCGCAGCACGCGAGCCCGAAGGTCGCCGGCCACATCGACTGCTTGCGCGCCCAACCGACGGCGCGATCGAGGGAGGTCAGCAGGATGCCGCGCTTGACCTCTTCCTCGACCTCCTCGGGGGTCTTGCCAAGGTGCACGCCCTCGATCCGCTCAACGGGCACCGACGGCCTCCCGCGTCGTCGCCTCCGTCTCGGCGAGCTCCGTCGGGACGACGAGGAGTCCACCTCGTGGGACCAATCCAGTCCGCCCTTGCGCCAGATGTAGACGTAGGCCACGAACACCAGGGCGATGAACACCCCCATCTCGATCAAGCCGAACAGCCCCAGCTGGCGGAAGGTGACCGCCCACGGGAACAGGAAGATCGTCTCGATGTCGAAGATGATGAACAGCATCGCCACGACGTAGAACTTCACGCTGAACTTCTCGCCGCGCGGCAGGCGCACGGGATCGTTCCCGCATTCGTACGCCGAGAGCTTCACGGGGTTCGGGTGATCCGGGCGGAATGCGCGGGAGGCCACCATCGAGGCCACCGCGAAGATCAGGGCGAGCGCCGCCATGAAGACGATGGGCAGGTAGTCGCTCAACACGGGCCGCATCCTATCGGCCTGGTTGTCATGACGCCTTCGCCAGCCGTTGCATCAGGTAGAACAGCTTGTCCTGCGCGTCCCCGTCCTTCCCGTCGGTCAGGTTGGCCATCACGCGCATCGCGAAGTTCATGACGCGCTGGCTGGGAAGCATGTACTTCGTGGCGCGGGCCATGATCGCGGGCTTGCCGATGATCCTGGCGAAGCCCCGGCCGATCGAGAAGTAGCGTCCGTACCGCTCGCGGAGCAGGGCGGGGTACATCATCGCGATCCCGGGACGGTCCTTCACCAGGGCCTCGTGCAGCAGGTCAGAGGCCATCTCGGCGGTCTCGATCGCGTACGCGATGCCCTCGCCGTTGAACGGGTTCACCGCGCCGGCGGCGTCGCCGATCAGCAGCATCCCGGGCACGGCCTCGGGGATCCGGTTCATGCTCATCGGCAGCGGGCCCGACAGCACCCGACCCTCGGCCGAATCCTCGTTGATCTCCCAGGACTCGGGCAACATCGTGGCGAAGGCATCGAACAGGCGCTGCGCGGAGATCTGCTTGAAGTCCCGGAAGGTGTTCAGCAGGCCCGCACCCAGGTTGATCTGCCCGCCCGCAACGGGGAACAGCCAGCCGTATCCCGGCAGCAAGAGGTCCCCTTCCCACAGATCGAGCCAGGACTCGAACCACGGGCCGGGGTGGTAGGACGTGCGGTAGTAGCGTCGCGCCGCGATCCCGAGCGGGCGCGTCTCGTCGCGCCGGACGCCGGCGGGGGTCGCGAAACGACTGGCGGCGCCGTCGGCCGCCAGCACGAATCGAGCGCGGACCTCGGTGGGCTCGGCCTGCTTGTCCTGGGCGGGGCGGATCCGGGCCCCCCGAACCCACCCGTCGTCCAGGATCGGGCTCACTGCCTCCGTGCGAGCCATGAAGCGGGCGCCGGCTTTCTGGGCCCGCACCAGCAACATCGCGTCGAACTCCAGACGGGGCATCACCAGGCCGTAGCCCGGCCAACTCGACAACTCGGGCCACGGGAGTTCGATCGTGTCGAAGCGCGAGTAGACACGCAGACCGTTCACACGTACGAAGCCGGGTTGATCGGGGTCGATCCCCATCCGCAGCATCGCGGCCACGCTTCGCGGGGTCAGGCCGTCGCCGCAGACCTTCGCTCGGGGGAAAGCGGAACGGTCCACCAGGGTGACGTCGACCCCGTGCCGCGCCAGGTGATAGGCGGCGGCGGACCCTCCCGGTCCGGCCCCCACGACCAGGACATCCGTCTCGATGCGCTGTGGACCCACTGCGCTCCCCGTCGGTGGCTTGTGAAAGGTTTCACAAGGTGTCGACGACAGCGTACCGCACTCGTGAAAACCTTCACGAGCGAGGCTACGCCGGGCCCCCGCGAACCGCAATCCCCAAGGTCACCGGTGATCCCATGCGTCCACGCGCGCAGGGACCACGCGGAGGAACCCAAGGGCCGGGATCTGGCCGGTGATGCCCTCGAATCCGTCGCCCGCCAGCAGCGATCGGTACTTCTCGTGCCACGCCGACATCGGAGCACGCAGGTCCGGATGCTCGGCGGGAAGCAGCTCGGCCACCCCTTCAGCCCGGACGCCCGCGATCTCCACCCAATCGCGCCCCCTGTCGATCACCACCGACACCCGGGGGTCGCGGGAGGCGTGCTCCCAGGTCGTGTCCCCGGTGCGCGTGGAGATGTAGATCGCGTCCTCGGCCCACACGAACCATCGCGTCGCCACGTGGGGCCCTCCGTCGGGACGCACGGTGCCCACCCGGCACGCCGACACGTCGCGGAACGAACGGCGCAGGAACTCGAGGTCATCTGTCACGCCATCGCCACCCGCCCGGCGAGCGCATCGAGCGCGGCCATCGCCTCCGGTGGCAGCACCGAGGGATCCAGCGCGGCACGGGCTCGAGCCACCAGCGCGTTGACCTCGGCCGCGGTGATGCCGGGAGGTCCCTCACCGTCCTGGAGGTCGTCGCGGAGCTGGAAGGCCTCCCCCAGCGGAGCGCCGAACCCCTGCAGCGTCGCGTGGACCTCGGGACCAGCGCCCGCCAGCGTGGCCCCGATCACGAGCGGGCCCTCGACCGTGTAGGACCCCCCCTTCAGCGCGGCAACCCTTCCCACCAGCGCGGGATCATCGGCGAGACCGGCGACGTCCAGGAACTGCCCCGCGGCCATCTCCGTTCGCATCCGGTGGTAGGGCGTCAACGCGTTCACGAGCGCCTCGGGTGGGAACCCGGAGCCGAGCAGGCATCGATCGGCCAGAACCGCCGCCAGGTCGCCCACCAACAGGGCCACGGACGTGCCGAACCTCTCGGGGTCGACGTCGACACCCGGGGACCGGACCTCGGACGCAAGTCGGGGCGCGCTGGCAGCCACACCCCGGCGTTCGGTCGCGCCATCCATCAGGTCGTCGTGGATCAAGGCCATGGTGTGCAGGAGTTCCAACGCGGCGGCCACACGGATGATGGGTTCGCCGTCCGGACCCCCCGCAGCCCGGTACCCCCAGTAGCAGAACGCCGGCCGTAGTCGCTTGCCGCCGGCCGCCACCAACCGCTCCACCTCATCGACCAAGAGGACGGTGCGCGGATCCAGAGCAGCCAGGTCGGCTCGAGCGGCTCCCAGGACGTTCCTCAGCGCCCCGTCGACGCGAGCCACGGTGAAGGTGGGAGCGACCGCGGGAGCCGGATCGGGCATCACGTTGCCCAGTATCGCAAGGCGGGGAACCGGGCGCGCCCACTAAGATGGCCTCGGTCCTCATGCCCACCATGACCCGGTTCCAGAAGCTCGCGGTCGCGACCGCGACGGCCACGATCCTGCTGTTCGCGGTGGGGGGACTGGTCCGAGGCACTGGATCCGGGCTCGGGTGTTCGACGTGGCCCGAGTGCACACCCGGACAGCTCTTCCCGAGCGGCACGATCCATTCGCTGATCGAGTTCTCCCACCGGTTGCTGGTGTTCGTCTCCACGGTGTTGATCGGGCTCACAGCGTTCCTCGCCTGGCGGTCGTTCAGACGGGAGCGCACGATCCTGTGGCCGGCGATCGCGGCCATCCCGCTGGTGGTCGGCCAGGCGGTGCTGGGTGGGATCGTGGTCGCCACCGACCTGGACCCGTGGTGGGTCACGGCGCATTTCGCGGTGGCGCTGGCCCTGGTCGCCGACGTCGTCTACCTGGCGGCGAACTCGTTCTGCGCGGTGAAGCTCCCCGAGACGAAGGCGGGCCGCGACGCCGATCCCGGCTTCGCCAGGCTCACGCTGGGGACCACCCTCGCCACGGCTGTCCTGTTGTTGGTGGGGACCTTCGTGCGCGCCAAGAGCGTCGGATTGGCGTTCACCGACTGGCCGCTGATGGATGGGCGGCTGGTGCCGGCGCTGGGCGGCGCAACCACGGCGATGTTCTTGCACCGGGTGCTGGCCGCCGTCGTCTTCGTCCTGGTGCTGTACGTGATGGTCCGAGCCCGGACCATGGCCGCGCGTTCCCGGGATCTGGTGATCCTGTCCAGCACCGCAGCTGCCCTGTTCGTGAGCCAGATCGTGGTGGGCGCTGCCCAGGTGTGGACCAGACTCAAGCCCTGGGCCGTGGTGCTGCACGTGGCGCTCTCGGTGCTGATCTGGGCGGCGATGGTGGCACTCGCCACGGTCTCGCGACGGCTCAGCGCGCACGCGCGTGTCGACGGCGAGCCGGAAACCGAGGATCCCCGCGCCACGGATACGACCCTGAAGGATCGCGTCACCGCCTACTACCGCCTCACGAAGCCCGAGATCATCTTCCTGCTCCTGATCACCACCGTCCCGGCGATGGTGCTCGCCGCACGCGGCCTGCCGCCCGCGTGGTTGATCCTGGCAACCCTGGTAGGCGGCGCCCTGTCGGCCGGTTCGGCGAACGCGATCAACATGTACCTGGATCGCGACATCGATCAGGTGATGAAGCGCACGAGGCGCCGCCCGCTACCTGCCCATGCGGTCTCTCCCGACCAAGCACTGCGGTTCGGGTTCGCCCTGGGAGCGCTCTCGTTCTTCTTCCTGGCGATCACGGTCAACGTCTTGGCGGCCGAGCTCGCCCTGGCGGCGATCGCCTTCTACGTGTTCGTCTACACGATGTGGCTGAAACGATCCACGCCACAGAACATCGTGATCGGCGGGGCGGCGGGGGCCGTGCCGGCGCTCGTGGGCTGGGCGGCGGTGACCGGGAGCCTCGCCGCGCCCGCGTGGGTCTTGTTCGCGATCGTGTTCGTGTGGACCCCGCCGCACTTCTGGGCGCTGGCCATGCGGTATCAGGGCGACTACGCGGCCGCCGGCATCCCCATGCTGCCGGTGGTGCGTGGCGAGGACGAGACCCGCCGACAGATCTTCCTGTATTCGCTGGTGCTCTTCGCCACCTCGCTCGTGTTGGCACCGGTGGCAGCGATGGGGCCGGTCTACCTCGCCACGGCCCTGGCGCTCGGGGGCACATTCGTGTACCGGGCGCTGAGGCTGTGGCGCGACCCCGACCCCGCGCGCGCCTGGGGGCTATTCAAGTTCTCGATCTGGTACCTGGCCGCGTTGTTCGGCGCGGTGGCGATCGACGCGCTACTGCCCGTGCGAAGCTAAGGCCGTTGCGCGCGTCTGCGCCAGGACCTGATCCAACAGCCCCGACAGCTCAGCCTGGTCGGTCTTGCCCACGATCTGCCAGCGGATCGTGCCGGCCGGATCGACCACGAAGGTCCCGGGGAGGTTCGGCACGTTCAGGGCACCCGCGAATCTCCCACTCGGATCGAACAGGCTCGGGTAGTGCAGATGGAACCGATCGTCCTGCCATCGCCTGGCGGCCGCGCGATCGTCCCGGTAGTTGATCCCCAGGAACCGCACCCCCTGCGACGCGTAGCGATCGGCCACCCGTTTCAGATCGGGTATCTCCTGGAGACATGGGGTGCACCAGGTGGCCCAGACGTTCACCACGGTCACGTGGCCGGCGAAGGCCCGCGTGCTGACCGTCGTTCCGCTCAAGGTATCGCCATCCAGGGCCGGCAACGGCTCATCGACCGCGATCGGCCCGGTCACCTGCCCAGGCGGATCCGAGCGGTTCAGGAGCATCCAGCCTCCCAAGACGAACGCCACGATGGACGATACGACGGCCACCACCGTGGATCTGCGCATGCCGGCCACGCTACCAGTGGGGTGAGAGGTGCGCCGGTCTCAGGGCGACGGTGATGGGGAACCACTGGGCGGCGCGCCCCCGCCCTTGTCGCCGCCGGCACCACCCGTCTTCGGAACCGTAAGCGTGCCCTTCATGTCCGGATGGACGTCGCACTTGAAGTAGTAGGTGCCTGGGTCGAGGGGAGGGATCGTGTAGTCGAACGTCGCCGGGCCGGTGATCAACTCACCCTTGAACAGCTCGTCCGTGTACGCCTTGTCCTGGTAGATCGCGAAGTTGTGTTGCGTCCCCGCATCTTCATTGTTGAAGGCCAAGGCGTTCTCCTGCGCAGGCGGGAACGTGAGGGTGTCGGTGCTGAACTGCAGGTTGGCCGCGCTGATCGACAGCCCGCCGCCGCCGCCGGCTTCGGTCACGTCCACCGTGCCGGTCATCGTGTCCGGGTGCACCTCGCAGTGGAAGAAGTAGCTGCCGGCGGGGAACCCGGGGACCTGGTACGTGGTCTTCAGCGGTCCGCTGATCTTCTCGCCGGTGAACAACACCGCTCCGGTGTCGTCGGGACCGTCGAAGATCACGACGTTATGTTGGACCTGAGGATCCTGGTTATCGAACTCCAGGTCCGTGGGGATGTTCGCCTTGAAGGCCAGGGTCGTGGGCTTGAACCCGTCGACGGAGGCTCCGGACGGCGCGGTGATCGTGGCCGTGATGGCCTCGGGGGCCTCTTCCTCCGGCCCGACCGCCACCAGCGCGACGCCTCCTGCCAACAGGGCGAGCCCCGCGATCGTCCCCACCATGGGCACCATCGCGGCTCCGGTGAGGTGCTTGCGGCCGGCCACGAACGACGCGATCCCCAGCACACCCGCCGCGGTGATCAGCGCCACCATGGTGGCGGCGTTCGGCGAGACCCCCAGCAAGATCCGCGAGAACCCGAACAGGACCAGCCCGATCACGACCAGCAGACCCACCGGCATCAGGATGGGCAGGAGCAGCCCCTCGCGGTTCTCCCGGCGCTCGCTCATCGACTCAGCCCGGCCCGGACGTCGCGATCGACGCCGCTGTAGTGCAGGGCGTCCAGGTCCTCTTGGTGCTCACGTGCGTACCAACGGAAGAAGATCGAAGCGATGACGCCCCACAGGATCAGCCCACCCACGATCTTCATGATCAACCCGGCCATCAGTTGATCCTCGAGGGCCGGGATCCCCCAGATCCGGGGAAACGTCCCGTAGACCGGATACAGCAGCGTGTGGCCGAACGTCAGGAAGGACGCCGGGATCGTCGGTGCCAGGGACTGCAGGAAGAGGTAGAGCATCTGCCCCGGGGCCGGGAGCGGCGGGAGCTCGGGGAGCGGCGACATCACCGGCCACCACATCACCAACGCCGAGGTCACGATCAACACGTGGAGGGCGAAGTGGAGCCATTCGGACCCCACCGACGCGGCCACGATCTCCGGCCAGTGCGTGAACAGCAACGTGGCGTTGAAGAAGATCAGCGCCACCAGGGGCCGTGTCATGAAGCGGAAGACGCGGCGGACCAGAGCGGGGCGGAGGAACTCGCGCAGCATCCAGGGCGGCGTGCCGGCGATCAGGATCGGGGCGGCCACCAGCGTGAACAGCAGGTGCTGCGTCATGTGGACGCTATAGAGGTAGCGTTCCGCCAGGTCGTGGATGGGCCAACCGGCCCCCAGCCACAGGATCCCGATCCCCAGCGTGAACAGCCGCTTCTTGCGCCGCTCGGTGGCCTCGCCCGACGCCGCCAGATGCCGGCGACACGCGACGAAGTATGCGGCCAGGATCGAGCCGAAGAGGAGCCACACGTCGGGGTGGATGTGGAACGCAGGCACCTCGACCACCTACCTCAGGAACACCTTGAACGTGATCAGCACGACCAGGTACAGCGTGCACGCGAGGGCCACGCCCATGACGAAGAATCGGGCGTACCGTCGGTCATCGAACTTGAGGTGCATGAACCACATCACCACGAGACAGAGCTTGATCACCGACAGGACCCACAGGGTGGGGATCAGGATCGCGTGGTTGACGTCGGCGTAGGAAGCCGCCACTTCCAACCCGGTGAGCACCCCCAGGATCACGCCGATCCGGATGTACTCCTTGGCGCTGGGATGTTCGTGCTCGACCGCCTCGCCGGGATCGGCCATGTGGTCGCCTAGCTCGTGCTGTAGCGGCGTCTCGCGATCTGCCATCGTCGCTCCTACGCCGGTCCCGGTCCGGGACCCGTCGGGATCAGGTACACGACCGTGAAGATCACGATCCACACGATGTCCACGAAGTGCCAGTACAGCCCCACCATCTCCACGGGGAACGCCGGTTCGTCGGGCAGGCGGTCCGCGCCGGACATCCCCACCAGCGACAGCAACATCAGGATGCCCACCGTCACGTGCACGCCGTGGAACCCGGTGAGGACGAAGAACGTGGTCCCGAACATGTTCGTCGTGAGCGCCAGGCCCTCGTGGTAGAAGCTGGTGAACTCGTAGACCTGACCGCCCACGAAGGTGAGGCCCAGCATCGCGGTCGTGAGCAACCACAGACGCATCCGCACCATGTCGCGCTTCTGGGCGGCGGCGAGAGCCAGCACCATCGACAGCGAGGACGCCAGCAGGACGAACGACGACACCGAGGTGTAGGCGATGTCGAAGATCTCGTTCGGGTACGGCCCTTTGATGCTGGCACCCCGGTACAGCACGTAGGTCGTGATGAGCGCGCCGAACAGCAGGCACTCCGAGGCCAGGAAGAGCCACATCGCGAGCTTGGTGCTCGGCAGGCCGGTGGTGGTCTGGTGCTCGGCGTGCTTGTTGTGGACGGCGACCTCGGCCATGGCCTACTCCTCCGCCACCGAGGGCTCGAGGGCCCAACCGTAGAACCCGACCAATCCCACCACGGCGCCAAGGCCCACCAGCCACCACGAGTACAGCACCCCGTAGGCCATGATGGGCAGCCCGAACGCCGCCACCAGGGGCCAGAACGACGGGCCGGGAAGATGGATCCCGTGTCCACCGGACCCGTGGTCCTCATGGGGTTCAGCGGCCCCGGCCTGGACCGGCACCAGCTTCCCGCCCTTGTCGGCGACGTACTTGCGGTGCCAGAACTCGTCCAGTCCGTGGATCTGCGGGATCTCCTCGAAGTTGTATTCGGGCGGGGGACACGAGGTCATCCACTCGATCGTGCGAGCGTCCCAGGGATCCTCGGTCTCGAGCGCGCGGTGACGAAGCTGGGTGCGCACCACGTTCACGATGAAGATCAGGATGGCGATCGCGATCATGAACGCCCCCAAGGACGAGATCTGGTTCCAGAACGTCAGTCCCAGCGAGGCCGGGTACGTGTACTCACGACGGATCATCCCCTGCAGGCCCAGGATGTGCATCGGCCCGAACGTCAGGTTGAACCCGATCAACATGATCCAGAAATGGACCTTGCCGAGTCCCTCGCTCAACAGGTGGCCGAAGACCTTGGGCCACCAGTAGTAGAGACCTCCGAACAGCCCGAAGATGGCACCGCCGAACAGCACGTAGTGGAAGTGCGCCACGATGTAGTACGTGTCCGTCTGCTGATAGTCCGACGGCACGATCGCGTGGGTCACCCCGGACAACCCCCCGATCACGAACATCGTGACCGTGCCGATCGCGAACAGCATGGGTGTCTTGAACCGGATATCCCCGCCCTGCATCGTGGCCATCCAGTTGAAGATCTTGACACCCGTAGGGATCGCGATGATCGCGGTGGTGATGCCGAACGCGGTGTTGGCCGTGGGACCGAGACCCACCGCGAACATGTGGTGCGCCCACACGCCGAACCCGATGAACCCGATCGCGATCCCGCTGAACACCACGAACTGATAGCCGAACAGGGGCTTGCGCGCGAACACCGGGATGATGTCGGAGATGATCCCGAACGCCGGCAGGATCAGGATGTAGACCTCGGGATGGCCGAACAGCCAGAACAGGTGCTGCCAGAGCACGGGGTCACCCCCGGCGCTGGCGTCGAAGAAGTGCGTGCCCCACCGCCGGTCGAACAGGAGCTCGAACAGGTCCACGGTGATGATCGGCAGGCTGAACGCCAACAAGAACTGGACCACCAGCCCCATCCACACGAACACGGGCATCCGGAACAAGGTCATGCCCGGCGCCCGCATGTTGATCACCGTGACGGCCAGGTTGATGGCACCGGCGGACGACGCGATGCCGGTGATCAGCAGACCCAGGGCATAGAACGTCATCCCGATCGTGGGGTCGGTGGTGGAGTTGGGCGCGTAGCCGAACCACCCACCGTTGGGCGCTCCCCCCAGGAACCAGCTGGTGTAGAGGAACAGACCCCCCAGCAGGAACACCCAGTAGCTGTAGGCGTTCAGCCGCGGGAAGGCCACATCGCGGGCCCCGATCATCAGGGGGATCATGTAGTTGAAGAAGGCCGAGGACATCGGCATCACGAACAGGAACACCATCGTGAGTCCGTGCATCGTGAAGATCTGGTTGTACTGATCGGCGTTCAAGATGGTGCCGTCGGGCTGCGCCAGCTGGGCCCGGATCAGCAGCGCCTCGACGCCGCCCACCACGAAGAAGACGAACGCGGTGACGCCGTACAGGATCCCGATCTTCTTGTGGTCCACCGTGGTGAACCAGCTCCAGAACCCCGTGGTGGCATGCGGACGCCGAAGGACTCCCTTCCCGGTCACGGGGCTGAACGATGCCGTCGCCATCAGGTCCTCCCGCTCACTTCAGGCTCCCCAGGTACGCGATCAGGGCCTGGATCTGGTCCTCGGTGAGGTGGTAGTTGGGCATCTTCGCACCCAGCTTGACGGCGTTCGGGTCGTGGAGCCAGGCAGCCAGATCCTCCGTATTGAGGGACCCGTCCGCGTTGTAGACGTTCCAGTTGCATCCGGCGAAGCACTGATGCGAGGGATCGGCGTAGTCCGTGAGATCCGGCGCCGCCTCGCTCGTGGCCTCCGTCCCTCCGATCGCATGGCAGGTGATGCACGAGCCGCCGTTGGGCAACGTCCCGAAGAAGATCTGCTTGCCCTGCTTCGCCAGTGGATCGGTCGGGTCGACCGCCCCCTGCTTGTGGGCGGCGACCCAGGTGTCCCAATCCGACTGGCTCAACACGCGAACCCGGAACCTCATCCGCCCATGCTCCAGCCCGCAGAACTCGGCGCACTGACCCGTGTAGGTCCCGGGCTCGTCCGCCGTGAAGGTGATGTGGTTCTCCTGGCCGGGCACCACATCCTGCTTGCCGAACAGTCGCGGCGTCCAGAACGAATGGATCACCTGGTAGTCACGCTGGTAAGGGTCGCCACCGATCTGGCCGCCCTGCGATTCCAGCGTGAGGTAGACCTCCCGGTCGACCGGCACCACCAGGACGTCGGCGATACGCAGGGGCTTGCCCTCCGCGTAGTCCACGGTCATGTCGGGATCGGTGTACTGGAACCCCCACCACCACTGATACCCCTGCACCGTGACGTGCATCGCGTCCGGGCCGGGCGGGCGAGCCAGGTCCCAGATCAACGACACGGTGGGGATCATCACGAACGCCAGCACCACCGCAGGCACGATGGTCCAGCCGATCTCCAACCGTGTGTTGCCGTGCGTCTGCTTCGGAAGACGCTCCTGGTTCTTCCGATGGCGGTACTTGATCAGGATCAGGACGATCAGGCCCTCGACGATCACGAAGACCGCCACCGCCACCCAGAACACGGGCACGAACAGATCCTTCTGGGACTGCGCGGGTTGTCCGGCCGGGTCCAGCGTGCTCTGCGACGCGTTCGGGGCGCACGAGGCGAGCAGCAGGGCCAGGGCCAGGAGCCCCAGGACCCAGATCGCCTTGTTCCTCACGCTCCCTCTTCCTCCCCGGCGCGTCGGGGCGGCGGCGTCACCCGAAACGCGCGCACTGTACCACCGGTCCGCACGGCGATCGTGACCGGCGGAACCGTCACTTCGCATACGAATGGAGCCCCACGATCCACAGGTTCACGGCGTAATACGTGATCAGCAGCGACACGAACCCGACCAGGGCGATCACGGCCGCGCGGCGGCCCTTCCAGCCCGAGGTCGAGCGGGCGTGCAGGTACCCGGCGAAGATCGTCCACGTGATGAACGACCAGGTCTCCTTCGGGTCCCAGCCCCAGTACCGGCCCCAGGCGTCCTGCGCCCAGATCGCCCCCGCGATCACCGCGAAGGTCCAGATCGGGAAGCCGAAGGTGAAGATCCGGTACGCCACGCGGTCCAGCGTGGCCGCGGTAGGCAGCATGCCCTGGCGCTCGGGCGACGGCGTGACCGCCTGCTCGCCCGTGTCGTCCGGGGTGAAGTCGGGCGGCGCGTCCGTGTCGATCGCGGCACCCATGATGGGGGTGGGGGTCTGAGAGCGCAGCCGGTCGACCCGTCGGCGTTCGCGCCGGTCCTGCACCAGGTACAGGATCGTGACCACACTCCCCAGGGCCAGCAGCGACGACCCGCTGATGGCGGCGACCACGTGGATCTTGATCCAGTACGAGTTCAGCGCCGGGACCAACGGGCCGGGTGCCACGTAGAAATGGAGCGCCACGGCCGCCGCCATCGTGAGGACGGAGAACATCAGCGCGAACCCGCCGAGCGAACGGACCTTGTACACACCCTCCACGATCAGCAGGTACGCCGCCACGACCAGGAACGCCAGCAACGTGGAGTACTCGTACATGTTGCCCCAGGGCACCCGATGAGCCGCGAACCCTCGCGCCACGATCGAGACGAGGTTGGCGCCCAGGCCGACGAACGCCACCGCGCGCGCCACCTTCCACAGCAGCTCACGCCTGAACGCCAGGAAGGCGAAGTACCCCACCATGGCCACCAGGTAGGCACCGAGCGCGACGTTGAAGGCGTCGCTGGATATCCGCGCCCACTGCAGATCGGTCATCGGGATCCCACCTTCTCCCTGTCGGGCCTATCCGCTCCCGTCGAGCCTTCCCCTGCGGCCTTCGCGATCGCATCCACCAGCTTCGCGAACTCATCCTCGAACTGCGGCTTGCGCTGGAGAGCGAACCCACCGACCTTCAGCGCCGTCCCCGATCCGTGGGGCTCGGCCCGGACCCACACCTTCCGCTTCGACGAGTAGAGGGCGGGGAGGAGCCCCAACAGGATGAGGATAGCCGCGACCAGGACCACGGGCACCCCTCGATCCCTACTCACCTGAAGGACGCTGTACCGGCTGAGGGTCGGGAACGACAAGGTGAGGCCGTGCTTCGCAGCTCCGGGGTCGACAACGGTGCCGGTACGCAGCTCCACCGTGCTGCCCTCCCCCACGACCCCCGATCCCACCTTGCGCATCAACGTTGTGTCCAACGAGGTGAGCGAGGTGTCGGTGAGCCGGCCCTGCCACACGGTGTAGCGGATGATCGGATCGACGTCTTTCAGCATCGCGATCGGGGTTCCGGTCCTCAGGGACTCGAAGAAGGCATGGCTGTCGGGGTAGAGCTCGAGTTCGATCCCGATCTGGGGACGGACGCTGGAGACCTTCAACACGCCGTGCCATGGCATCGCGAACTCAGGCACCCCGTCGGGCGCCGGCTCCCGGTCCAGCACGACGTGCTGACGCGCCAGCGGTGTCGCACCGTCGTGAACGCTCAGCAGCGGTGCCCACCCCCAATTCACCTGGAAGATGTTGAGTCCGGCGATGTGCGCGGGGTGGTTCACGCGGATGTCCTGTTGCCGCACCAGGTTGCCCTGCGCGTCGAGCAGATCGACGTGCGAGACGAAGTCCATCGGCATGCCCGTGTCCCGGAAGGTGCTCTCGAAGCCGCGCAGATGGATCCCCGTACCCGTGAACGAACCGTCGAAGAACCGGCCGGCGCGGATCTGCCCGTCGTAGTTGGCTTGTGCGTCCACCCACGTGTCGCCGTCCACGAGCACGGCGTACCCGGTGAACCCCGTGCCCTTGCCCACGATCACCCCCACCAGGATCAGGATGAACGCCCAATGGAAGAGCAGGCTCCCCACCTCGCGAGCCGCGCCCTTCTCGGCCGCCAGGGCGGGTCTGTCGGGATCGCGAGCGAGCCGGTAGAGGCGCCGACGCAACACGGTGGCCGACGCCGTCAACGCGACCTCGGGAGCAGCCGGCACCATGCGTTCGGCGTACTGCTTGAACGCATCGATCTCCCGGGCCTGCATCGGGCGTTGCCGGAGCGAACGCCACGCCGCGCGCGTCCGTGGGACCAGGCAGGCCACCAGGGAGATGAACAGCAGGGCGGTGATCAACACGAACCACCACGACCCGAACACGTCGAACAGGCCGGCGCGGTCGTAGAACGCGCCCACCAGCCCGTGCTCCGCCTTGTACTGGAGCACCCGCTCGGGTGAGTTCGGCCACTGGGGGATCAGGGAGCCCGCCACGGAGGCCAGCGCCAGCAACAGGAGCAGGATCAGGGCTGTGCGCATGGAGCGGAGCGTGCGCCACACGAGGGCCACGGACTGCTTCAGCGAGGGACCGGAGGCGGTGGTCGACATGGGGCCGGAACCCATCCTAGGGGAGCGTCGGCAAGACGGGGTGGCCGTCCCGGTCTACAGACCCGGCGCGAACCGAGCCAGCGGAGCGAAGACCCGCGTGAAGGTCCCCGTGAACAGCAGTACGCCGACGATGACCAGGAGTCCACCGGAGACCGCCGCGATCGGTGTGTAGTGCCGCCGGATCCATCCGAAGGCGCCCATGAACTTCGAAACCCCCAGGCCCACCAGCAGGAACGGCACACCCAGTCCGAACGAGTACCAGACCAACAGGAACATCCCGCGGGCAGCGCCACCCGAGGCCGCGATCGTGAGGATCCCGCCTAGGACCGGCCCGATGCAGGGCGTCCATCCTGCGGCGAACGCCATCCCCAGAGGCAACGCGCCAACCGTGCCGGGCTTCACCTTCGTCAGGAACGGCCGCCGCTCCTCGTACAGGGCGATCGAACCGCGTTGCAGGGCGTAGCCGATCATCAGCAACCCCATGATCACCACGACCGCGCCCGCCACCCGCTGGCCCGTGATCCCTTTGAACAAGCGCACGAACGTGGATGCGAAGGCCCCCAGCAAGGTGAAGACGATCGTGAAGCCCAGGATGAAGAGCAGGATCGGCACCAGCGGCTTCCCTTCATCGTCCTCAGCGGTGCCCCCCGAGATGAACCCGACGTAGCCGGGGAGCAACGGCCAGACACACGGACTCGCGACCGAGATGATCCCCGCCAGGAAGGCCAGGGCCGGCGCCCACCACGACGATAGGCCCGTCTGGACGAAGTCCGACATGGTCATCACCCTACGCATCTCCCCCCGCTGGGTTGCGGACACGCGCGCTCCGGTCGCATAGTGTCGGAGGATGGCTTGTGAACGGATTCACGAGACGCTGCGGCCCATCCCCGCCCGCACCCACATGGCTATAATCGCCCCGCCCACGGAGAGACTGGTCGGATGAGTCAGGTCGAGACGGTCACCACCTCGAAGATGCACAGCCGCAGAGAGCGGATCGAGGCGTTCCTCAAGGCCTTCGAATGGACCTGGACCACGGCCGTCCTCTTCTCTCTAGGATTGGTGTTCTTCCTGGTGATCAGCACCTCCGTCATCCCGTCCTTCTGGCTCTACTTCGCCGACCAGAAGTTGAAGTGGGACGGCGGGAGCGCCCAGCAGTTCCTCTTCTGGAACATCTCGGGGTTCTGGCTGAAGGAGCTGCGGGACGCCGTGGCGATGGGCCTGGTGACGTTGCCGTTCTTCGCCGTGCTTGTGGTATCGGCCGTGATGCAGAACTGGCGCCGCAAGCTCCGCGGCTCCGGTGGAGAGTCTCGACCCGCCGGCGGGTACCGGTAGGAGCGCGGATGCCCTACACCAAGACCGAGGTCGACATCCACGAGGACTACCAGGTGGAGGCCGTGGACCCTGCCTGGCTGGCGCAGGGGGTCAAGTCCCCGAAGCACCTGATGCTGGATCCCGACAACTGCATCCTGTGCCGAGCCTGCGAGGACGTCTGCCCGTGGAACTGCATCTACATGATGTCGCCGGACATCGTGGAGGGCGCCGGGGAGGCGGCGGTGGGCGCCGAGGTCGGGACCTCCACCGCCATCTTCGTGGTGGACGATCTGGCATGTACCCGCTGCTCGGTGTGCGTGGATCGCTGCCCCACAGACACCCTGTACTATGCGCGCTTGCCGGAGGGCTCCGGCGGGAAGCGCACGATGGCCGAGGTCCCCGCGTCGCAAGCTGCCGCCGAGTAGGGAAGGAAGGGATCGGGTGAAGCTGAAGCCGCCGTCACCCAGCGAACTGGGTGACCGTCTTCGCGAGACCGAGGTCTGGAAGTCGATCTTCCGTCCCGGATCGATCTTCCGCAGGGGCTACAAGGACACCTCTCGTGACCGCGCGCTGGCCACGATGAACAACGTGCTGTACCACCTGCACCCGGTCAAGGTGAAGCGCCACGGCCTGAAGCTGACCTACACGTTCTGCCTGGGTGGGCTCTCGTTCTTCCTGTTCATCCTGCTCACGATCACGGGGATCTTCCTGATGTTCTTCTACCGGCCGATGGCCGACATCGGGGGTTCACAGGCGTTCGCGGACATGCAGAGCATCCGCACCTCGGTCTTCTTCGGAGACCTGGTGCGTAACCTCCACCGGTGGGGTGCCCACCTGATGGTGTTCTCGGTCTCGCTGCACATGGCCCGGGTGTTCTACACCGGCTCGTACAAACCACCGCGCGAGTTCAACTGGGTGGTCGGCGTGATCCTGCTGTTCCTCACCCTGGGACTGTCGTTCACCGGCTACCTGCTGCCCTGGGATCAGTTGGCGATCTGGGCGGTCACGGTGGGCACCTCCCTGGCAGGGTATTCGCCGTTCGTAGCGAAGCAGGCGAACTTCCTGCTGTTGGGCGGCGTCGTTGTGGGGCCTGAGACCCTGCTCCGTTGGTACGTGTTGCACGTGTTGGCGCTTCCCTTCGTGCTGGTGATCTTCCTTGCGGTGCACTTCTGGCGGATCCGCAAGGACGGCGGCATCTCGGGGCCCCTGTAGGAGACGCGATGACCTGGGAAGACAGTCCCAAAGACCTCGAGGCCTACCAGGCGACGCTGGATGCCCAGAAGGCGGCGGGCGTGGACTCCCGCATCGCGGAGGGGCGCGCCCGGTCCAAGGCCATCCGCGCCTACCGCGAGGCGCACCCGGACGAGGTCGAAGAGCGCCCGGCCGCGCCGAGCGCCGCCGGAGGCAACGGCGGCGCCTCCCAGCCTGCTGCGGCCGCCGCCGCCGCCCCCACGGCCGCCGCTGCCGCGGGAGCCGGCACCGCCACCATCGTGGCCGCCGCGCCGGTGACCACCCCCGTCCGCGAGGCGCCGCTGCCGACCGGCAACCTGCCCGTGCCGAAGAAGGGGGCGCAGGACAAGCACCGGCTGCTGGCCCTGGTCCCGCCGGAGGGGATCCAACGGGTCGAGCGCCAGCAAGGCGACCGCGTCAACGTGTGGCCCCACCTGCTGATCGAGGAGTTCGTCGCGATGTTCATCGTGATGGCCGGCCTCACGATCTTCTCCACCTTCATCAACGCGCCGCTGCGCGAGCTGGCCAACGCGAACCTAACGCCGAACCCGTCGAAGGCTCCGTGGTACTTCCTGGGGTTGCAGGAGCTGCTCCGCTACTTCCACCCCATGATCGCGGGCATCACGATCCCCACCTTCATCCTCGTGGGTCTTGCCGCCGTCCCGTTCGTCGACCGCAACCCCAGCACCAAGCCCGGCGACCGCAAGATCGCCATCACGCTGTTCACGATGCTGTTCATGTTCGGAGCGGTGCTGACGATCATCGGCTGCTTCTTCCGCGGTCCCGGGTACAACTGGATCTGGCCGTGGGCACAAGGGGTGTTCTTCGAACTGTGACCATGCTCGCCATCTCGTCGGGACTCATCATCGCGATCGTCGCGCTGTTGCTGATCGACCTGTTCGCGGTGTTCTTCGGGTTGTCGTTCCTGCGGGCACGGAAGGCGTCGCGCGAGGCCGAGGAGGCCGCGGCCACCGGGTTGCCGCCGAAGCCCGTCAAGTCCGTGTCCCGGCGGGACTTCTTCCGCCGTTCGCTGCTGGTCTCCCTGGCGGTGTTCGGTGCCCAGTTCGGACTGGCCAGCCTGGCGTTCCTGTGGCCGAACCTCAAGGGCGGGTTCGGATCCCTGATCAACGCCGGACCGCTCTCCGACATCAAGGCCCAGATCGCAGAGACGGCCGCCCCGGCCTACAACGGGACCGGTCGTTTCTACGTGGTGCCCTACGCCGGCAAGCCCACTGACGACGCCGACTACGCGGCCGAGGGCGTCACCACCGACGGCGTGATGCCGCTGTATCAGCGGTGCGTGCACCTGGGCTGCCGGGTGCCGTTCTGCAACTCCTCGAAGTGGTTCGAGTGCCCCTGTCACGGCTCGAAGTACAACTACGCCGGCGAGTACCAGCTGGGCCCGGCCCCCCGGGGCATGGACCGCTTCAAGATCACGATCGACCCGGCGGGCAACGTGTTGGTGGATACCTCGGTGGTGGTCCTGGGCCCGCCGCGCGGGACCGACACCATCAGCGAGCCGCCTCAGGGCGCGTTCTGCGTGGCACCCGGATAGGGGGACGAGATCAGCACGGTCGTGGCGGCGAGCTCGGGAGGCGTGATCCTCCTCATCGTGGGCGGCCTCACCCTGTTCGTCGCCGGTGGGGTGCTGCTGTTGCGCAGCCGGACCAAGGAGCGCGGCGCCGACATCCCCCGTGGCATGCGACCCGGGCCTGCCGACCCCGCGTTGGAGACCCCGCTGCTGCAGAAGCTCCAGGGATGGGGCGTGATCCTGGTGGCGTTCTTCATGGTGTGGATCCCCATCACGTGGCTCCGAGAGCCCTCGATCAACCTCCAGCAGGAGGAGGATCTGAAGACCGAGGCGATCGCCCGGGGCGAGGCGGCGGTCCAGCTGTTCTCGGAGACCAACCAGCTGGGCGTGGGCTGTATGCGTTGCCACGGTCCCGAGCTGAAGGGTGGCGTGATCCAGTCCGGTGACGGGTACGCCTACCCGCCGAACCTCACCACGATCTGCGCCGGTCCCTTCGGCACGCCGGCGCACAGCAACATCTTCTCGGTCGACGACATCTACCAGGTGATCCAGGAGGGACGCGGGGCGATGCCGTCGTGGAGCATCCGCTACCAAGGTGCGTTGGACGACCAGCAGATCAACGACCTCGTGAACTACCTGGTGGCCATGAGCTCGAAGAACGTGCCGTACAAGGACAACGTCTGCCTGAACCCCGACGCCAGCGAACGGGCGCTCCAGCAGAACATCGATGCCGGCAGCCCGATCAACCCGAGGGATCCGTAGATGACCGAGACGCACAGCTGTCTGGGGTTCGCGGTGGACTGCGGCGTCCTGTGGAAGGGCATCGGCGTCACCGTGATGGGGCTGATCCTGTTCGTGGGCAGCATCTACCTGCTCCTCACGGCGATCTTCGGCCGGTACATGGGCTACCTGGTGGTCATCGTGGCGTTCTCCGGTTGGATGATCGTGCAGTCCTCCCTGTGGTTGTTCGGGTTCTACTCGCAGGGGATCGAGACGCCGACGAACCTGGGGCCGCGCGGTTCTGAGCCGGCCTGGACCGTGTTGGAGGCCAGCGCAGGCACGACCTCGGATGCCTACGACACCTTCCATAGCTATCCCAACCAACCCTGGGCGGAGGCCGACCTCAACGACGAGGAGCAGGCGGCCGACGTCCAGTCGGCGGGGGGAGCGGTCAGCACCTTCCTCACCGAGAAGACGAACGAGGAGTTGGGGCTGGCGGAGGACGACCCCACCGCCATCACGACGACGCAGTTCACGATCGACGATCTGAAGTTCACCGAGTCCGCCGACGGAACCCCGCTGGCGGTGGCCCAGGCCCACTTCAACGGCGGCGGCCCGCTGTGGACGGTGTCGCTCTACCACGACTCGGGCAGCGTCCCCCGGTACTCCTACATGTTCCTGGCCGGGTCGATCCTGCTGTTCGCGATCCACGTACCGCTGCTGGATCGAGCCGAGAAGAAGCGGAAGGCGTTCCTGACCGGCGGGAGCGCACCCGCCTGGTACGGACCGGCGTGACGAGGAAGGAGGCGACCAGATGATCGGTGTCGAAGCCCCGCTCCTGGATCAGGGGAGCGTGCAGTTCATCCTGTTCGGCGTGATGGTCCTGATCGTGTTCTTCATCATGTGGATCACGATCGCCAAGTAGGGCGTCTCATATCCCCGCCACGTCGGCCACCGCTTTGCCGCGCTTCTTGACCTCAGCAAGCGTCGCCTTCCGCTGCTCGTAGAAGGCCAGGATCTGGAGTTCGACGGCCAGGTCGACCTTGCGCACCGAGACACCCGGCGGCACGTTCATCATCGCGGGCGCGAAGTTCAGGATCGATCGGATCCCGGAGCCGACGAAACGGTCCGCCACCTCCTGGACCGCCATGGCCGGCGTGGCGATCACGCCGATCGCGATCTCGTGGCTCTGCACCAGGTCGGGGAGGTCGTCCACGTGGTGGATCACCAGGTCGCCCACGCGCTCCCCCACCTTCGCGGGGTCGGCATCCACCAACGCCGCCACCCGGAACCCCCGCTCGCCGAAGCCTCGGTAGTTCGCGAGCGCGTGCCCCAGGTTGCCGATGCCGGCGATCACGATCGACCAATGCTGCGTGAGACCGAGCTCGCGGCGGATCTGGTGGATCAGGTACGCCACGTCGTAGCCCACTCCACGGGTGCCGTAGGACCCCAGGTGCGAGAGATCCTTGCGCACCTTGGCGGAGTTCACGCCGGCGGCTTCCGCCAGCTCTTCGGACGAGACCGTGGCGGCCCCGTTCTCGGCCAGATCCACCAGCGCCCGGAGGTACACGGGGAGCCGGCCGACCGTGGCCTCGGGGATCGAACGATCCCTCACCACGGCTCCCACTCCATGCCGTCAGCGTAGCGCGGGCGTTCTCAAATGCACAAGGTCCGAGCCTCAGGTCCGGACCGCATCTGCGAACTCCCTCGCATCCACCGTGATCTCGAAACGTTCCTGTCCGTCGACCGTGACGACCGGGACCCGGATCCCGTACTCCTTCGTGAGCTCGTCCGACCCGTCGATATCCACTTCGTGGAAGCCGAAGATGGACCGGGCGCGCTCGGCGTGGATCACGTCGCGGGCCACGTCGCACAGGTGACAACCGGGGCGGGAGTACAGGACCACGTCCATCGCCGCGCATGGTAGCGCCGCCTGGTAGAACCTGGGGCGTGCCTGACGTCGACCGCGAGGACCTCGAGCTCCATCGGCGGTTGCTCACCGGCGACCGCGGCGCTTTCGACGACCTCTACCGCCGGTATTCATCCCCGGCCTACGGCCTCGCCTACCGGCTCACCGGAGCCCAGATCCTGGCCCAGGACGTGGTGCACGACGCCTTCATGGCCCTGTGGCGCGCGCCCGAGGCCTTCGATCCGGCCCGCGGAGCCTTCCGCACCTTCTTCCTGTCTCTGGTCCACCACCGGGCCGTGGACACGGTCCGGCGGGAGGAGCGCCTGCGCAAACGGCAGGAACGCGCCTCGAACCTCGAGCCGGTTCATGGCGAAGATGTTGCGGAGGACGTCGTGGACGAAGCCTTCCTTCAGGTGCGCCGGCAAGAGGTTCGGGCGGCGCTCCAGACGCTCCCTCCCGAGCAGAAGCAGGTGCTGGACATGGCGTATTTCGGAGGCATGACCCAGGTGCAGATCGCGGACCAGCTCCAGATCCCGATCGGCACCGTGAAGACCCGGACCCTGGCGGCCATGAAGAAGCTCCGCCGGGCCCTGTACCGAGAGGATCAAGCGTGATCCAGGACCACGATCGCATCGAGGAGCTGCTGGCCGGCTACGTGCTTCGGAGCCTCTCCGGAGAGGACGCCGCCGAGGCCGATCAGCTGCTCTTCGAGCACGTCCCCGTATGCGGCACCTGCCGCGACACCCTGGCCACGTTCCAGGCCCTCACCGCGGACCTGGCGCTCGACGCCTCCCCGGTGGAACCGCCGGAGACCCTGCTGCCCCGGCTGCACCGTGAGTTGGGGACCCCCGGTCGCCGCCGTCGCCCGATGCAGGCCTTCGCCGTGGCCGCCAGCGTGGTGGTCGTGGCGGGCCTGGCCGGCCTGGCGGTGAGCCAAGGTGTGCGCGCCAACCACGGGGAGCAACGAGCCGACCAACTGACCGCCGCCATGAACCTGGCCTCGCAGCCCGACGCCAACGTGGTGCCCGTGGGCCCGACCACCGAGATCTCCGAGCCAGGCACCGAGGTCTTCTACCTCTACGGCACGCAGGTGCCCGCTCCGGCCCCCGGCATGGTCTACCGGGTCTACCTGGTGTCCGGCGACGCCCCCACCTACGTCGGTCAGTTCCTGCCGGACGACGGCTACGTCAACCTGGAGGTGCGCTTCGATCGCAGCGTCTTCGACGCCCTGTGGGTCACGGTGGAGCCGGCGTCGTCACAGCCGACGACGCCGACGTCGGACGAAGCCCTGTGGAGCGCCGCGAGCTGACGCCCGACCTTCAGATCTGGGCCAACCCACGGACGCTGAGGAACGCCCCCACCGCCACGATCGCCGAGGCCGACAGCACGGGCACCAGTCGGCCCATCGTCGAGGAGAGACGGCGCGACACCATCTCGCGCGCCTTCAGGGCGCCGGTTCCGATCACGATCAGCGCCGTCGCGAGACCCAGGCTGAACGCAAGCACCAGTGAGATGCCGTAAGCGACCCGGTGCGCGTTGATCGCACCGAGCATCACCAAGAGTGCGCTGGGAGCGGGCAGGATCCCGCCGGCCAGCGCCAACGCAAGGATGCCCTTCAGGGAAAGCGGAGCGGTCTCGGGCAACGCATGTGAGTGCATCCCGAAGCCGTGGTCATGCTGCAGGGCGACGGCATCGTGGTGGTCGTGACCATGGTGGAGGTCGGGCTCCGAGGAGGCGCCCTGCCGTCTGCGGACCAACCCCCAAGTGGAGAGCCGGTGGATCAAGAGGAAGGCCCCGAGCGCCAGAGCCACCAGTCCCGAGAGCAACCCGAGCCACGGGTACAGGGTCTCGGGGCGGAAGGTCTGCTCCAGGGTCAGCACCAGCATCCCCAGGGCAAGGACCGAGGCGGTGTGCATCACGGCGACCGCGACCCCTACCGTCACGGCCTGTCGGACCCGTGCGCCCGAGCCCACCACGTAGGCCGCCATCAGCGTCTTGCCGTGCCCGGGCAACAGGGCGTGCCACGCGCCGAACCCCACGGCGATCGCCAGGCCCAACAGCACGAGCGGCAGGCCCTGGCGCGCCAGCACCCCGGCAAGGGGTCCGGCCTCGACCAGCGGGCGTGAGGTGGCGGTTGCGCCGGACGTATCCGCGGTGATGGGTGCGGGCGCGGGCCCGCTCTCCCCCGGCGCGAAGGACGCGGTCATGGACGACACGTCCAGGGGGCTGGACAGCAGGTCCTGCGGATAGGAGCGGAGCTCGTCACTCACGTCGGTGGAGGGAACGGTGGACCCTCCGAGTACGTCACCCTCCGCCCCGATCGCGACGATCTCCTGCCATCCGATGCGCCCCAGGAAGTTGCCGTCGCGGTAGGTGAGATGGCCCTGCTGGGGCGCGCGTCCCGCGAAGGTCCCCTCGAACCGCAGCGTGTTCAGCCCTCCCTGCCCCGGCAGGAGCTGGGCGGCCGCGCCGTTGACCGACAGGGGCACGGCCCGTCCGTCGATCGAGACGGCTGCGTGCCGGGAGAACCCCGGCGCCTCCGCCACCGCCCAGGCGGCCAGCTCTGCCGGCGACGCCTGCCCATCGCCGTCCGCGTCGATGTCGGGGAGGAGTTGGAACGTGGGGATCTCGGCCATGTCCACGACGTAGTCCACGCGAACCGCATCCGGCACGATCACGATCCGGCTGTAACGGTTCACCGTGAAGTTGCCCAGCGGGTGGGCCCACGCCACCACCGCGGGCAGCACCACGAACGCGCAGGCGAGACCGAGTACGAACATCCGGCGCTTCATGACGCCCGTTCCAGTCGGATGACCGTGTTGCGGGCCTCGGCGGCGTGCAGGATCGAGAAATGGGGGTTGATGGCCAGGGCCCGACGCAGCAGCGCGCGCGCCGCGATGCGGTTCCCCAGGTCCATCTGGATGATCCCCGCGTGATAGGCGAACAGCGCGTTGCGCGTCCCCAGGGCCATCGCTTTGGCTGCGAAACGGGCGGCATCGGCGTCGCGCCCGTTCGCATGTAAAGCCCACGCGTAGGCGTCGGCCACGTGGATGCTCCGACGCCGTGACCACTCGTCGTGGGCCGCCGTCAGGGCGGACGTGGGATCGCCGTGGTCCGCGTCGAACAACGCCAGCTCCAGATCCACGTTGACGCCGTTGGCTCGGAAGAGGTCGGCTTCGGCGCGGGCCAGGTCGTACTGGCGCTCGGCGGCCTCGCGATCACCGGTGGTTGCGTACAGGTCGCCGAGGGCGATCACGTACTCGGGGGATGGATAGCGCTCCGTAACCTGGGTGTAGCCGACGATCGCCCGACGAACGTGGCCACGCGCCCACGCCACCTTCGCGGTGCCGGCCAGGTTGGGGATGTACGTGGGGTCGGCGCTCAGTCCGAGGCGGTAGGCGCGCTCGGCCTGGTCGATCCGCCCGCTGTTGAACGAAATGTCGCCGATCTGGTAGCTGGCCCAGGCCACGTCCGCCGGCGAGCCTGCGACCTCTCGGGCGGCCTCCATCGACGCGATGGCCCCCGGCACGTCGCCCTGCAGCTCGCGTGCGTAGGACACCCGCGCGTACGAGCTCAAGCTTGGGAGCGTGTCGACCATGGTCTGGAAGGTCGCGAACGCGGAGGGGTAGCGACCCAGCTCCAGCTGGGCATCCCCGATCACGCCGTACACGCTCCCGTCGTAGGGGTCCACCCCCTTCGCGCGCTCTCCGAACCGGAGGGCTGTGGAGAAGTCATGACGGGCGGCGGCCAGTGCCGCCATGCCGACCAAGGCGGCCTCGTTGTCTCGCGGGTGCAGCGCCAGCGACCGCGCGAGCGAACCCTGGGCCTTCGGGTAGTAGGTGGGATCCTGCGTCACACGAGCCTGCTGGACATAGGCGAGCCCCAGCGACGCGTAGCCCTTCCAGTCATCCGGGATCTCATGCAGACGTCGCTGCAGTGAGGCGATCGTCGTGTCCAGGCTGGCCCCGTCGGCGACCAGGAGGGCTCCGGGGTCGGGCGCCTGGGCGCTGGCCGGCGGCGCGCCCTCACCCTGAACCTTGGCGAACAGTCCGATCCCACCCGCCGTGAACAGCGCGACGGCCAGGATGGCGACCGCGGCGATCTTCGTGACTCGGCTCATCCCTGCGATCTCCTGTCGGGAGGGAGTGGGCCCGGCCGCGAAGCGGCCGGGCCCATGTTGGCTTCCCTCGATCAGTGGGGACTGGCGTCCGAACCCGAGTGGGGGTACGCCACGTACGGGAACGAGCTCAGGAACGGAGCGTCGTTGGTGTTGACGCCGTCTCCCAGCGTGTCGGCCGCCGGGTTGTGGCCCGGGATCAGCACGCCTTCCACCACCCGCAGCGAGACATCGATGATGTCGTCCGCGAGACGGCGGCCGTTGGGGAACCCTGCCGCGTCACCGGCGATCACGCCGAGGCGTGAGCAAGCGGAGGTGCACGGCGGGGTGTCCATGTTCAGGCGCAGCATCTCGCTGGCCCTCACGCCGACCGGCTGGTTCAGCGTGGGGATCCCCGTCAGGAAGACCTGGATCAGGTCCGCCCGCTGGACGCCCGGCTTGCCGGGGTTGGAGTCCGGCACGTCGGGGAACACCGACGGGTACACCGCGCTGATCAGGTGCGGCAGCTCGGGGTCCTGGACAGCAGGGAGGTACTGCGCGTCGTCCTTCGGCTGGGAGGCGTTGAAGTAGTCCTTCGCCCCCACCGGCACGACGACCTCGTTCACCAGCGGCATGCCGAGGCGTGACACCTGGACGTCCTTGCCACTGAAGGTCTGCGTTCCGTCGTCGTGCTGGACCCGCATGCTCGGGCGCGAAGCGGTGCTCCACACGCCGATCACGGAATCATCGGGACCTTTCAGCTGGCTCTTCGGCACCTGAAGGGCGAAGGTGTTCACGTTGAACCCCGCCAGCGTGTCGTCGCCGACCTCGGACAGATCCGCCCCGTACAGCAGGTCGAACACGCGGAGGTCGAGGAAGAACGGGTCGTCGGACTGACCCACCCAGCTCTTCGTGTTGTAGCCGGACTTCTTCACGGCGGCGTCGAACAGGTCCGCGTTGTAGTTCGGCATCGACGCCTGTCCCACGTTGCTGGGTGCCACGGGCGCGTTGTCCAGGATCCTCTTCGAGTGGCCGTTCTTGATGCGATACAGGTCGTACGTCTGACGGATCAGCAGGTTCGGATCGTTCAACGACGTGACCGGACCGTTGTTGTAGATGAACGATCCGGGGTTGCGCTCATGCGTCGTGAACCTCCAGCGGTACGTGATGTCCGCCCTGGCGTTGCCGTCGTTGTCGATGTTGATGTCGTAGTTCGTGTGCTCCGCCCAGTTGTAGAAGTTCGGGCCACCTGCCGGCTCCTCGAAGGGGATCCAGGAGCTGACGAAGGTCACCGTGCCCTTCTTGTCGGGGCTCACGAAGGCATAGACATCCGTGTTGTCGATCTGCGGGTCGGCCGCAGTCAACGGGGCCTCACGGTGGCTCGACGCGTTGGATACGATCGGACCCAGCCCTGCGAAGAGGCCGGCGCCGAGCGCCAACGTGCCGATCCCCGCAACGACCGTGTTGCGGATGCGATGTGCAGACACATCGAACTCCTTCCGTGTGTCGGATGGGTGCGTGCCGACCGCCGTGGCCCGCGGGTCTGTCCCGACGGACCGCCTCGTCGATCCCTCCTCGTCGCGCCGTGTTCCGGCGGTGCAGGGATGCTTCGCGGAGCGCGACGAAGCGGATCACCCGGATGCGGAGGTTCAGGCGTCGCGACGGTGAACGACGTGCGGTACGGGGACTCAGACGGCCGGGGGTGGCGCCTCCGCGGGAGCCGTACGCGAAGCACGCAGGAACCCGAGGAACATGATCACGATCCCCACGACCAGGGTGAGGCAGAACCCCCACACGTTGCCGTACGCGGCGAACGTGGCACCGCCGGCCACCACCGTCGCACCGAGCGCGATCAGCAGGGTGCCGTAGAAGCGGTCGCGTAACTCGGGCCGGCCTCGCATCGTCCACGCGGACCACAGCGCACCACCGAGGAGCACCAGGTACGAGGGGATCGAGATGAGCTGCGGCAACCGGTGGGCCGCGGTACCGTCGCCGAAGACGTCCTTGCCCGACGGCAGCTGCTCGGCCAGCGCGGCGGGGTCGTAGCTCGCTCCCCGCAGCACGGAGAACGTGTAGGCGACCAGGAACACCAACAGGACCGCCAGCACCAGATGGACGGTGCGGTTGCGGATCAGGAGCATCAGCTCACCGGCCGCCAAGAAGGGGACGTTCAGCACGGCACCGAAGGCCCAGTACACCTCGAACTCGCCGCGGCTCCATCCCCTGGCCACGCCGGCAACGACGGCGACCGAGGCGATCCCGTACATCACGAGCGCCAGCGCCCACACCAACTGGTAAGGACGACGTCGTTCCGCGAACCGCTGGGCCAGCAGTCCGGCGAACGCGAACGCCACCAGCGCCGCCGCCAGCGGGAACACCCACATGGCCCCCAGCATACGGGCCGAACGCGACCGCCCGTCGCCGTGGGCGTTCCGTAGGATGAAGGCCATGGCTCCCCCGCTCCTGGCCTTCTCCTCCGCAGCGTTCTTCGCCCGCAACCTGGCTGAGACGATGCGGCTGATCGCCGAGACCGGGTACCGCGCCGCCGAGGTCATGGTGACGAAGGACCCCGCCAGCCAGGATCCGAAAGAGATGCGCCGACTGGCGCGGCAGCAGGGGTTGACGATCGAGGCCATCCATGCTCCGTGCCTGTTGCTCACGCGGAAGGTCTGGGGCACCGACCCGGTCGGCAAGATCGACCGCGCCGTCCAGGTGGCCTCCGACGCCGAGGTGCCGACCGTGGTGATGCATCCCCCGTACAAGTGGCAACTCGGGTATCGACGATGGCTGGAGGAACAGCTGCCCGGACTCACGGAGCGCACCGGAGTGACGGTGGCGATCGAGAACATGTTCCCGGTTCGGATGGGAAGCCGCGCTGTGACGTTCCATTCGAACCAGGATCTGGAAGAGCTGGAAGGGCTCCCGGACCTGGTGCTGGACACCAGTCACGCGGCCGTCGCGAACCACGACCTGGTGAAGGTGCGGCAGCGGTTCGGTGAGCGGCTCCGTCACGTGCACCTGTCGGACAACGCGGGGAAAGGGTGGGACTCCCATCTGCCGCCGGGCCGGGGGGTGTTGCCGCTGGACGACTTCATGGAGGACCTGTCGGAAGACGGCTTCCACGGCACCGTGTCGCTGGAGGTCGACCTCCGTCAGTACCTGACGAACGACGACCGTCTCCGGGCGGTGATGGTGGAGATGCGCGAGCATTGCGAGGCGCAGCTGCGCGGCGACCGGGTGACGTAGGCCGCCTGCTAGCCTTCCGCCGTGCGGCGCCCGACCCTCATCATGATCATCATCTTGTTCGTGATCATCACGGTGGCCGCGGTGGCCCAGATCACGATCGCTTCCGGCGACTCGCCCACGCTCCCGGGTCCCACCAGCCCGGGTCAGCTCCCATCCACGCCGACCCCGTAGGCCTCATTCCAGGACGACGGCGGAGCCTTCCTTCAGGCCGAGCATGGCCGCGGCGCTGCCGCTGTTCACCACGAGGGAGAGGTAGCCCTGGGAATCCACGATCGCGGCCAACACGCCTTCGGGTACGTCCGCGAAGATCCCCACCCGCGGCACGGTGCGCCCGTCGACCTCCAGGGTCGAACCCAAGCCCGCGGCCTCCAGATCCCCGGGTCGAGCGTTCAGCTGGACGTTCCCGAACCCGTCAACACCGACCACACGGCACCCCACCGCTCCTACCGCCACCATCGCGACCGGCATCTCCAGGGTGCGCAAAGCGGCGACCTCGACGGGCGGACCGACCTCTTCCAGGGGAACGCCGGTGGCCAGGTGGGCGGCTGCCGGCGCGAACACGTCGCGACCGTGGAACGTCTTGGACACCGGGAACAGGGTGACCTTGCCAGCGGTGATCTCGACAGCTTCCTCGGCCCCGCCCAATGCCTCCCACGCCAGCGACAGCACGCCGTTGTCGGGGCCGACCAACAGGCTCTCGCCCGCGCGCACCGCGATCGATCGGCGCTCTCCACCGACGCCCGGATCCACCACGGCGACGTAGACCGCGTCGGGCGGCATGAACTTCACGGCACGGCCCAGGGTCAACGCCCCACGCATCACGTCCTGACGGGCCACGGCATGGGTGAGGTCGATCACCCGGGCTTGGGGCGCGATCCGCGCCATGACGCCGTGACACACACCCACGAAGTCATCGGTGACGCCGTAGTCGGTGAGGAAGACGATGGGACGCGTCATGGGCTCGCCCCGGTCACGGTGGGCAGGTACCGCTCGAGCCACCCCAGGATCAGCGTGCGGGTCTGTTCGGACTGATTACCCGTCAGCAGATCGGTGCCGTGATCGTCGGTGGTGAGTAGCTCCAGACGCTTCGGCTGGATGCTCTGGTTGAAGAAGTCGGTGGCCGACTGCGCCGCCACGGTGTCGAAATCTCCGGCGATGAACAGCTTCGCGGCGGACAGCGTCTGGAGCACCTCGGGCCCCGCCGTGAGTCCCTCGATCGAGGACGGAGCCGACAGGGTGACGATCGCTTCGACGCCTTCGGGCTGCTGCGATGTGGCGACCAACGATGCGGTGCCCCCCATGCTGGCACCCACCAACGTGAACCGCGTGACCCCGTCCGACCGCAGCTGGTCCACCGCCCCCAGCACATCCTGCCAGATGTTCGCGATGTCCTTCGCACCTTCGGAGCAGCCCGCGTCCCCTCCCGGGCAGTAGCCGCGGAAGTTGAAGGTCAGCACCCGGTACCCGGACACGCCCAGCCGTTCAGCGAACTCGAACCAGGAGGTCTGGTCGGCCGGCAACATGTGCGCCAGCACGACCCCGGCGGTGGCGTCGGGCGGACCGAAGAGCCGGCCCGCCAGCTTCACACCGTCGGCCGAGGAGAAGGTGACCGGCCGGGAGTTGTTGAGGGCCTCCTGTTGGATCGTCCCTTGGGAGCGCCCGCACGCCGCGGCCCCGGCGATGAGGACCAGGACCAGCAGGGCAGCCGGGAACCGAGTGAGATGGGGATGGGCGGAAGGAGCGCGCACGAGGGAGACCCCTCGTCTACTTGCCCAGCTTCATGCGCTGGTGGCGCGTGCGCTTCAGAAGCTTCTTGTGCTTCTTCTTGCGCATCTTCTTCCGGCGCTTCTTGACCAGCGACGGCACAAGCTCAGCCTTTCACTCGGTTCCGAAGAGGTTCCGGAGGTCCACGTGCTTCGCACGGTAGGTCGCCTCCAGACGGACGGAGCCCAGTCTAAGCGCTTTCGGCGGCTCTGCCACGGGGGAGATCAACCGCAGACCGCCGTCCTCCGGCACGTGCTCGAGGAACCCGAGCCCGGTGAATCCACCGTGGCCGTCGGATAGCCCCACCAGGAGACGGTCCAGTTGGCTCAGATCGAACAGGGGTGGCAGGGTCGGCATGAAGACGGTGGGTTTCACGCGGAATCGTTGCAGATCGGTATCGAAGTAGCGGGCCATCGCGTGCTGACGATGCTCCGCGCGCTGCTCCACGCTGGTGTTCAACACCCCCGGATGAACCGCGAGCGCCCGCACGTCGATCCCGAAGAACCGCTCGATCACACCCAGGACGGGAGCGAGCTCCTCTCCCCGTTGGAGGCCGACCACCAGGTCCGGTTCCAGCATGTCGACCTTGTAGTACTTCACCAGCTGGCCCCAGATCCCGCTGACCATCCCGCTGGTGTCGACCACCACGAGGTCCGCTCCCTCCTGGTTCGCGCGGTCACGCAAGCGGGAAAGCGCCCCGACGAGCGGCAGCAGGTGGTCCTGGGGACTGATGGATCCCACGAACCCCAGGGTGTCGGCGGTGGCCATCCGCTCCAGGGTGAGGTCGTCGGGCTCGCGGATGTGCTTGAGGCCGACCGTGGCCGGGGGACCCACCGTCTTCTGGGCCACGTCGGCATCCAGGTATGCGACGGCGCGCCCGAGCCTGAGCGCGAACGCCGCGGTGGCTCGCGCCAACGTGCTCTTGCCAGAGTCCAGCCCGCCGATGTACAGCACCGTGCGCGCCTCGCGAGCCGCATGGTCGACGAGCCGGTCGTGTTCGTTCACAACGCCCCCTCCGCTTCGCGGAGGTTCGGCTGGCGTGCGTGCGGGAGCGTCCCGCCGCGGCCCCTTATCCGGCCTCGGTGTAGCGCTCCGTCAGGTAGGTATCGACGTCTTCTTCGCGGAGCCGGTAGTTCCTCCCCACCCGCACCGCGGACATCTCTCCGGTCTTGATCAGTCGGTAGACGGTCATCCTGGATACACGCAAGAGGTCAGCGACCTCGTTGACGGTCAACAGCCGAGCCTCGGAGAACGGTTCTCTCTTCACAACCGGGCGATTGTAGGGTCTGAGCGGGCCACCTGGATACCCCCAGTTTGCTGCGCCGCAGCTCAGAAGGGGTGTCACCGGGCGTCGAAGCGCCCCGCGATCGCCTGGAAACATGGCCAGTACGCGTCGGGAGCCACATGATCGTCCATCACGATGACGGTCTCGGTGCGCCCCTGAGCCTTGGCCACGATCAGGGCCGGATCGTTCACATCGGCGATCGAAAGGGTCTCCACACCCGCCTCGATCGCGGCACCGGCGAACCCATGATCGGCCACCACCAGATCGGGCGTCTCGACCGCCAGGATCCGCTCCATCGCGTCGGGCCAGTGCGTGTGCCGAGGTTCGCGGCCATCCGTGAGCACGGCCGTGGCCCCGTGGTAGTCGATGAACCAATCGTGCCGCAGACCCGGTTGTCGCCAGCGGTCCCCTCTGGCCGGGGTCAGCAGGACCGCGCCCTGTTGCTCGAGCAGTCGTCCGAGCTCGTGGTAGAAGACCCCGAGCCCGATGGGATGACCGGTGGCCACCACCACGCGCTCCCCCGAGGCCGCCGCCTTCACGAGCCGGTCGCCGGCCGCCTCGCACGCGCCAACGATCGGGGAGGCGGCGATCAGGACCTGGCCGTACCGTTCTCCGGGATCGATCTGGACGCCCGCCTCGCTGCCGACCATCGCCAGGATCTCCTCGAAGGTGAGCGCACCCGGCAGGCCGGTGAGGCCAAACGACTTGTCGGGGTCCTGATCGATCAGCATGAGGATGTTGCCGCGAACGTTGTCCAGCGGATGGGTGGCGACGCCCGCGATGCCACCGGCCAGCAGCCCGTCCTCGAGCTCGGCGCGCGCATAAGGTCGCGGTATCCAGCGTTCGTCGGCGCGAGGCAGACGCCGAGCGTGGGCTCCGATAACGTCCATGCCTCCAAGGGTAGAGGAGCCGTGATGCAGCTGAAGGGTTCGGTGGCCGTGGTGACGGGGGCGTCGGCGGGCATCGGCGAGGCCACCTCGGTCGCGCTGGCCCAGCGCGGCGCGAAGGTGGTGCTGGCGGCTCGCCGGATCGATCGTTTGGAGTCCCTGGCGGCACGGATCGACCGCGCCGGGGGCCGCGCCCTGGCCGTGAAGTGTGACGTCACGGAGCCTCACGAGCTCCGGACCTTGCGGGCGGTGGTGGAGGAGGCGTTCGGGCCCACCGACATCCTGGTGAACAACGCCGGGGTCCCGGGCGGCGGAGACTTCGTGTCCTTGGACGATGACCGGATCCGGGAGATCGTGGACGTGAACCTGCTGGGAGTGATGTTCGGCACGCGCGTCTTCCTACCGGGGATGCTCGATCGGGGGCGAGGTCACGTGGTGAACGTGGCCTCGCTCGCGGGGCGGTTCGCCGCGCCGGGCGCGGCCGTGTACACGGCCACCAAACACGCGGTCGTCGCGTTCTCCGAGGCCCTGGACTACGGAGCGTCGGAACGGGGGGTCCGCGTCACGTCGGTGAACCCGGGGCTCGTCTCCACGGAAGGGTTCCCGCAAGACGGCGTGCCCTCGTGGGCCGTCATGGGCGTGGACCGGGTGACCGACGCCATCGTGAAGGTGATCCGCGACGACATCGCGCCCGAGTACTCGGTGCCCAGATGGCTCGGTCCGTTCCAGGCCTTCCGCGTCCTCACGCCGCCGCTGTACCGTTGGGGCGTGCGGACGGCGCTCAAGCAGAGTGGCATCCGCGCCACCCAGACGAAGGACTAACCAGCGGTGACCGAGAACGTGCGGTTCAGAGCGGAGCTCGAGGCTGCACGCGGCGGCGAGATCGCGGTGAGCCGGACCAGCACGGCGCCCGCGGAGATCGAGCAGAAGCCCGAAGCCGAGGAGGTCGTGGACCAGGACGTCCCGTGGATCGTGATCGTATGGAACGACCCCATCAACCTGATGTCCTACGTGACCTACGTGTTCCAGAAGCTCTTCGGCTATCCACGGGCGAAGGCGGAGAAACTGATGATGGACGTGCATACGAAAGGAAGGGCGGTCGTGTCCAGCGGCAGCCGCGACAAAGCCGAGTCGGACGTGGCGAGACTCCACGCGCACGGCTTGTGGGCCACGATGCAGAAGGACCGCTGAGGTGGCGATCCCCCACCTCGTGAAACGGCGCAGGGACGGGTTCGAGCTGCGCCTGGACGATGACGAACGCGATCTGCTCCGCAGCCTCTTGGACGAGCAGCGTTCCCTCCTGCTGGCCGAGAACCCCGCCAGCGACGCGGGCGTGGCGCGATTGTTCCCGCCCGCCTATCCCGACGACCTGCTGCAGAACCTCGACTTCGAACGCACGGCGGGCAACAGCCTGCTGGCCGATCGGCTCGGTGGATTGGACACGGCCGAAGCCGCCCTGAGCGCTCCACGAGCCAGCGAGGATCAGCTCTCCGCCCTGATGCGCGCGGTGAACGACCTTCGCCTGATCTACGGCACGCGGTTGGACATCACAGAGGAAACCACGCAAGCGGACTTCCCCGACGACCCCGAGCGCAGCACGTTCGCGCTGTACCTCTGGCTGTCGTGGATGGTCGAGGACACCGTCCGCGCACTCGGTCAGAGTTAGAGCGCGCCCGCACCCAGGACGGGCGCGCCTACTCCAGCGGCCATTCCGAGAGCGTGGCGGGCAGGGTCGTGCCGGCCATCGCTTCGGCGCGCGTGAGCCAGTCCGCCGGGATGGCGTCGGGAAGCTCGACCCCCGCCATCTCCGCGAAGTAGATGGTCCACGCGCGCGGGACCACGCGCGCCCACTGGTATCCGCCGCCTCCGGTGGCGATCCAGCGTCCCTCCGCGGACCCATGAGCCAGGTCGTGCAGGATCTTCGCGGCCTCCCGGTAGGTGTCGGTGGTGAGCTGGAGATGGGCGAGCGGGTCGGAGTGATGCGTGTCACACCCCAACTGCGTGACCAACGCCTCGGGCCGGAACCGCCTCACCGCCTCGGGCACCACGTCGGTGAACGCCTCGAGCCAGCCGGTATCGCCGGTCCCCGGGCTGAGCGGCACGTTGATCGCCGATCCCTCGGCGGCCCCCGCACCGCGCTCGTCGGGACCGCCGGTCCCCGGGAAGAACCCGATCTGGGGCGCGTACTCATGGATCGACACCGTGAGAACGCGTGGGTCGTCGTAGAAGATGAACTGCGGGCCGTCACCATGATGGACGTCCACGTCCACGTACGCTACCCGCTCGGCCCCCTGGGCCAGCAACCAGGCGATCGCCACGGCTGGATCGTCGTAGACGCAGAACCCGGACGCACGTTCGGGCATCGCGTGGTGCAGACCACCGGGAGCGTTGAACGCATGCGCCACCTCGCCCCGCCAGACGGCGGCGGCGGCGGTCAGCGTGCCTCCGGCGACCAACGCCGCGGCCTCGTGCATCCGATCGAAGATGGGGTTGTCCCCCGGTCCGTATCCGAACCGGGACCATGGACCCTGCTCGCCGTGGCCCGCCCGGCGCGTGGCATCCAGATAGGCCGGCGTGTGCACGCGCTCCAGGTCGGCGTCCTCGGCCGAGCGACATGCCAGGGACGTGACCTGTTCGGCCGCCCCCAGTCCGTAGGCGTCGATCAGCTCCCAGGTCAACAGGACGCGTTCGGGTCGCAGGGGATGCTGGGGGCCGTGATCGTAGAGCCTCGCGTCGGGGCAGCGGATCAGGCCGACGTGCTCGCTCACACGACCGAACGTATCGCAGCGGTCGTTCGCTCGACGAGGAGGTCGAGCTCGTCGTCGCTGATGCAGAACGGCGGGCCCAGCATCAGCAGATCGCCGTTCACCCCGTCCACGTGGCCGGTC
Organism: uncultured Actinomycetes bacterium; assembly: GCA_963826185.1. Classification (GTDB taxonomy): domain Bacteria; phylum Actinomycetota; class UBA4738; order UBA4738; family HRBIN12; genus JAOUEA01. The sequence continues at coordinate 77,017 of CAWGVY010000010.1, forward strand.
GACGAATACAGCAGGAGTCCGTCCGACCGGGCCGCGGCCAGGATCCGCTCGGCCACCTGGTCCGATCGGGCGAACGGCTCCTTCGTGCCCGGATCGCGGACCAATTCGATCCCTATCATCGATCCAAGGCCTCGGACGTCACCGACCGCCGGGGTGTCCGAAACGGCCGTGCGGAGGTCGGCCCGCACGCGTTCCCCGATCGCGGCGCTCCGCTCCACCAGGCTGTCGGCCTCGAGCTTCGCCAGGACCGCGCCGGCCGCCGCGGCTCCAAGCGCGTTGTGCGACCAGGTGAAGCCGTGCACGAACCCCGAGCTCGCCACCACGTCGAACAGGGCACCGGAGGCCGCGGCGAACCCGAAGGGGACGTACCCGCTGGTGGTCCCCTTACCGGCCGTCAGGATGTCGGGCCGCACCCCCCAGTGGTCGACCCCGAACCAGCGTCCGGTGCGGCCCATCCCGGTCATGACCTCATCGGCGATCACCAGGGCGCCGTGGTGGCGGCACACCTCCACGACCGACGACCAGTAGTCGTCGCACGGCACGGCGGCTCCGAGCGTGGCCCCCGCCACCGGCTCCGCGATGAACGCCGCCACCGTTCCGGCGCCCGTTTGCTGGATCATCCTCTCCAGCTCTGCCGCGTGCCACGCTCCGCACGCCTGCGGATGCGCGGGGTTGGGACAGCGATACTCGTACGCGGCGGGTGCGTGCAGGTGCCGCCCCAGCCACGGCGTGTAGGGCCGGCGCAGGGGCTCCTTGCCGGACACGTCCAGCGCACCAAGCGTGTTGCCGTGGTATGCGCCGCGACGACCGATCACCGTCACCCGTTCCGGCTCGCCGTTCGCCAGATGGAACGCCCGTGCGAGCTTCAAGGCGGTCTCCACCGCCTCGCTACCGCCGGAGACGGGATAGATCCGCGGGTCGTCCAACGGGAGCTTGGGAGCGAGAGCGTCGGCGTAGCGCTCCACCGCCTCGGTGGTGAACATCGTGCCGTGGACGTACTGGGTGCGCTGCAGCTGCGCCACGATCGCGCCGATCACCCCAGCGTCCCCGTGGCCCACGTTCACGACGATCGCACCGCCAGCACCGTCCAGGTAGCGCTTACCGTCCGCGTCGGTGATCCAGACACCGCTTGCGGAGACGGCGGTGGGCAGCGTGCGATCCAGCACGCGAGGGAACACGTGGCTCACCCCGTGGGTCCCCCCGGACGTTCGGGGTCATCGGCGAAACCGTCGAAGATCTCCTTCAGCCGGTCGCCTCGAGCCTTCCGCCCTTGACGGATCTCCTCCGCCCAGTCGGGCTCGGGCTCCTCGGCCTGTGGCGTGGACCAGGGATGGTCGGGGTCGAGGGGGTTGGCGCGGTCGGCTGGCTGCTCCGGCATGGCGACACGCTACCCCTTACTTCGCGTAGGCGCCCGCGGGGTCGAGCTCCTCGCGGATCAGGCGGAGCTCCTCGACGCTGGGGGCGGGGGTCTCCCCCACGATATCCACCATCTTGGGTTCCCAACCCATGTTCTCCCGGACCTGATCGAGGGAGACCCCGGGATGCAGGGTCAACAACGTCATCTCTCCCGAGGCGTCGTCGAACCCGTAGGTGCCCAGGTCGGTGACGACGCTCGTGGGGCCGCTGCCGTGCCACCCGCGGGCAGCGTCATGGGCGGGATCGCCGCTGTGCCCCGGGCTGGTGCGGAAGTCGATGCGGTTCACGAACGAACGTTGCGCCTGACGCATGATCACCAGGATCTGCCGCGCGTGGATCGCGATCTCGCATGCGCCGCCGGAGCCGGGCAGCCGCACCTTCGGACTCGCGTACTCCCCGATCACCGTGGTGTTGAGGTTCCCGAACCGGTCGATCTGCGCGCCGCCCAGGAACGCGACGTCGATCAAGCCGGCCTGCAGGTAGAACGCGAAGAGCTCGTACATCGAGGTGATGGCGGTGGCCCCCGTGACCAGGGTGGGATCGCCGATCGATAACGGCAAGCGTTCGGGCCGGGCGCCGAACACGCCCGACTCGTACACGAGCTGCAGATCCTTCGCCACCGTCCGTTGGGCCAGGTTGCACACGATGTTGGGCAACCCCACCCCGACGAAGCAGTTCGCGGCGCTGGCCAGCAGCCGGGCGCTGGCGGCGATCATGATCTCGGACTTGGAATAGGCGGCCGCGTCGCTCACGCGTACCTCCCGTAATCCACCTCGCCCGACATCGCCGGTTCGGGTCGGAGCCCGTCCCAGTGAGCGTCGCCCCACTTCTCCACGTACTCGCCGTGATCCGCCAGGCCGAAGACCCACTCCTCGTACCAGGCCTGCAGGGCATCCGGATCGCGCGCGATCGCGTCCCACGCGAGGTAGAACGCGTTGTCCCGGTCGTAGTAGCCCTGCGCGAAGCTCGGGTGACACGCGAAGGGCTGCTCCACCACCGCGTCCACGATCGCGCTGGGGATCACCGTCCGGTTGGGATCCTGCCGGATCGTCGTCTCCTCCACGATCTCCTCGACCACCACGATCACCTTGTCCGCCGCGAACGCCACCTCCTTCTGGCAACCGAGCAAGCCCCAGATCTGGGCGTCGCCGGCCGCGTCGGCGCGTTGCGCGTGCACGATGGCCACGTCGGGACGCAGCGGCGGCACCACGTACACCTGGGTCGCGTCCTCGTAGGGCGACGTCATCGGGACGATCATCGGGTTGACCACGGGGATGTCGGACTCGTAGTAGCTGCGGATCGGGAAGAACGGCAGGTTGGAGGCGCCGGCCATGTAGCGCGACACCATGCCGAAGTGCGAGTACTCCTCGATCTCCAGCGGCGCCGGATCCGCATCCTCGATCCGCCGGCGGATCGCGTGCAACGAGCCCACCCCGGGGTTCCCCAGCCAGCTGAAGATCAGCTTCGAGGCCACGCCGGCGCCGATCAACTGGTCGTAGACCACGTCCGGCGTCATCCTGGCCAACGTGAGGTCGCGACGGCCCTGCCGGATGATCTCGTGGCCTGCGGCGAAGCAGATGAGGTGCGTGAACCCCTCGATCGCGACCGTGTCTCCGTCGTGGATCAGTTCCGCGACGGCCTCGCGCATGGAGGTGACCTTCGAGGTCATGCGGTCTCCGGCACCCAGCCGTCGTCCGGACCCCGAAGGATGCAGAACTCGTTGCCTTCGGGGTCCAGCATCACGGTCCAGAAGATGCCCCCTTCATCCACCCGTCCCTGCACGCTGGCGCCCAGTGCACGCGCGCGCTCGACCTCGACCGCCATGGAGGTGGTGGGCCGCAGGTCGAGATGGATCCTGACCTTCGTCGACTTGGGCTCCGGCACCGGCTGGAAGAACAACCCTTTGGACCGGTCGGACGGGTCCGCCACGAACGCCCCATCCTCGTCGTTCGAGTCCGCTTCAAGCTCGAAGCCGAGGAGGGCGCCCCAGAACGTGGCGAGGCGCAGCGGACGCTCGCAGTCGATCGTGATCGTGTCCAGCCACAGGCTCACGGCGCATCTCCGGGTCCGGGCTCGACGCAGAACTCGTTCCCTTCGGGGTCGGTCATCACCACGAGGTCGCCTCGATCGTCCGTAACGGTGGCCCCCAGACCTGCCAGTCGCTGCACCTCGCCACGCATCGTGTCGGGAGGGCGAAGATCGAAGTGCACGCGGTTCTTGGCGATCTTGGACTCGGGCACCCGGTTGAACCACATCGAAGGACCTCCCCAACCGGGAGCCTCCACGAACGCCTTCTGGGGAGTGGAGTCCTGGTCGACCTCACCGCCGAGAGCGGCCGCCCAGAAGCGCGCGAGGACCGTCGCATCCCGGCAATCGAACGTCACGAACTTGATGAACGACGCCTGCACGACCTGCTCCCGCTACGACCCGGCGTTCTCGACGTCGGCGACGACCTCCTCGAAGAGCTCGAGCGCCGTGCGTGCCTGCTCCTCAAGGAAGTTCAGGGCGGGCGACATGCGGATCGCGTCGTCTCCGCACCCCAGCATCAACAGGCCTCGCTCGAACGACCGGTGCTCCACCTCCGCAGCGAACGCATGATCAGGTAACTGGATCCCGATCATCAGCGCCAGCCCACGCACCTCGCGGATGCTGTCGTGGCGGGTCTGGATATCGCGCAGGCCTTCCAACATCACGTTGCCCACCTTGTCCGCGTTCTCCAGCAGATGCTCGGACCGGATCACCTCGATGGTGGCCAGCGCGGCGGCACATGAGACGGGGTTCCCCCCGTAGGTGGAACCGTGCGTCCCCACGGTCCACGTCATCTTCGAGTCCTTCGCGATCATCGCGCCCAGCGGCATCCCTGAAGCGATCCCCTTGCCGGACAGCAACACGTCGGGCTCCACGTCGAAATGCTCGACCGCCCACATCCGGCCCGTTCGGCCCATGCCGGACTGCACCTCATCGCAGATCAGGTAGATCCCGTGGCGATCGCACAGCGCGCGCAACCCCTGGAGCCATCCGTCGGGGGGGACGATGTATCCCCCCTCGCCCAACACCGGCTCCACGACGATCGCGGCCACCTCATGCGGCGACACCATCTTCTTCATCAGGAAATGCTCGATGTAGTCGAGGGTGGGGAACCCGTCCTCCTTCGACCCGGGCGCCATGTCCATGTCACGACCATCCCCGTAGTAGGCATGGAGCACCCCGGGCAGCAGGGGTCCGAACCCCGCCCGGTAGGCGGCCTTCGACGCGGTGAGCGACACGCTGCCGTAGGACCGACCGTGGAAGGAACCGTAGAAGGCGATGATGTACTGACGGCCGGTCGCCCAGCGCGCCAGCTTGATCCCCGCCTCGACAGCTTCGGTACCCGAGTTCGTGAGGAACGAGCGGACCGGACCGTCCATCGGTGCGATCTCGTCGAGTTTCTCCGCCACCTCCGAATAGATCGGGAGGAAGAAGTCCGACGCCGAGTAGTGGATCAGCTCGGCGGCCTGGCGCTGGATCGCCTCCACCACCGCGGGATGACAGTGGCCCGTCGAGGTGACGGCGATCCCCGCGTTCATGTCCAGGAACCGGTTGCCATCAACGTCTTCGACGACGCTTCCCGAGCCGCGCTTCGGCACGAACGGGTACGCGCGCGGCAACGACGGCGAGGTCGTCCGGCGGTCGCGTTCCAGGATCAGCTGAGCTTGGGGCCCGGGAAGCTCCGTGATCAGGAGCGGCGCCTCGGCGTTGGCGAGCCCCTCCAGCTCCAGGTCCTCGGCGCTCACTCCTCGATCACCGTCCGGGACTGCTCGCGCATGTACTGCAGGACGTAGTAGGGACCCCCGCCGGCCTTGCCGCTGGTCCCCGACCCCTTCCAGCCGCCGAACGGCTGCACGCCGGGCCAGGCGCCCGTGGTGGCGCCCGCTCGACGGTTCACGTAGATCACGCCGGCCTGGATCCGATCCAGCCATTCGGTCACCTCGGACTCGTCCTCGCTGTAGAAGCCGGCGGTGAGTCCGTACTCGGTGTCGTTCGAGAGCTCGATGCCCTCGTCCAGCGAGTCGATCGGGGCGACGGCGACGAAGGGGACGAACAGCTCGTCCTTGAAGATCCGATGGTCCTTGGGCACCTCCACCACCGTCGGGGCCACGAAGTTCCCGCGCGCCAGATCGCCGTCGGTGAGTCGCTCGCCCCCGGTGACCACGGTGCCGTCCTTGCGCGCTTCCTCCACGGCTTGCTCGTAGATGTCCACCGCGGCCTGGTTGATCACGGGACCCAGGTAGACATCGCGCTCGAGCGGGTCGCCGACCTTGATCGCCTCGGTCTTCGTCTTCAGCTGCTGCAGGAAGTCGTCGTACACGTCGCGCTCCACGTAGACCCGGGAGTTGGCGGAGCACTTCTGGCCTCCGAACCCGAACGCCGACCGCATCACGCCGTCGCTGGCCTTGTCCAGATCCGCGTTCCTGGTGACGATCGTCGGGTTCTTGCCGCCCATCTCGCAGATCGCCGGCTTCGGGAAGTCTTTCGCGAACGTCTTGTAGATCCCCATCCCCACTTCGTAGGAACCGGTGAAGGTGATCCCGTTCACGTCGGGGTGGTGGACGATGGAATCCCCCACGACGGCGCCGCGGCCCGGCAGGTAGTGGAAGGCGCCGGCGGGGATGCCCGCGTCGCGGTAGATCTCATAGAGGTACCAGCCAAGGAGCGCCCCCTGGTTCGCGGGCTTGAAGACCACCGTGTTGCCCGCCACCAGCGCCCCGGACGACGGACCACCCGACAGGGCCATCGGGAAGTTGAAGGGACTGATGACGGCCCACACGCCGTAGGGCCGCAGGACGTCGTAGTACTCACCCGGCGAGCCCATCGCCTGCATCGGCACGCGGAACCCCTCGTTGTCCGCGATCTCCTTCGCGTTCCAGCGCATCAGGTCGGCCGTCTCCTCGACGTCGCCAAGTGCCTCCAACCGGTTCTTGCCGACCTCCAGTGCCATCATCGCGGCCAGCTTGTTGCGACGCTCACTGATCAGATCGGCGGCCTTGTTGACCAGCTCGACGTGGGTCTTCCACCCCATGCGGTCCCATTCCAGGGCGAAGTCCTTCGCGGCCTCGACCGCGTCGTTCACATCCTGGACGGTGGCCTGAGCGAAGGAGCCCAGGACGATGTCGGCATCGATCGGGGATCGGAGCTCGTAGGTCGCTCCCCCTTGTCGTTCCTCGCCGTTGACCACGGCGGGGTGGAACCGACCGAGCTCGGCCTTCGCCTCTTCGATGCCCTCGTCGTACCCCTTGTGGAGCTCCTCGTTGTCGGCCGACATGGTGGCGTACGTGACGCGGAAGCCTTCTGCCATGGCGGTTTCGCCCTCCTGTTCGAACGTCGTGGGATCCGGCTGGATGAGACCGCCATGCTAGCCGAGCGTGCCCGGAGACGCCCACGGCGTGATCGCCCCCCAGAACCGGGAAGTTCGCAGGTGAAACGCGGGATTCGGAGTCGGTGCGGGCGTATGCTTCGGCTCCCACATGAGGCTCGTGACCTACGACCGGGGGGGGCACCGGCGGCTGGGAGCGATCCTCGAGGGTGAGGTGGTCGACCTGCCCGACGCCGTCGGACATCCGGCCTTCCCCACCACCCTCGAGGGACTGGTCTCGAGTAGCCGAGGCACCGTGCTGGATGCCGCCCGTGCTGCCCTCGAACGCGACGACGCCATGGGGCACCGCGTGAAGCGCGCGCGGGTCCTGACGCCGTTGTTCCCCGCATCCCTCCTGTCGCCCGGAGCGCTGGACGTTGAGCGCCGGGTCGTGGGACCCGAGGACGATGTCCCGTGGCCGACGCGGGCCGCCTGGCTCGACTACGAACCCATGGTGGCGGCCGTGCTCGGGATGGAGGCGTCCGAGGCCAGTTCGAGCGAGGTCCGCGACGACGTCTTCGGCTATACCCTGGTCAACGACTGGCGTGCTCGCGCCTCCAACGGCGCCCCCGTCGAGACGGCCGAGGGACTCCCGCTGTCGATCGGGCCGTGCGTGGTCACGGCCGACGAACTGGACCCGCAAACGATGTTCGTGCAGGTGAAGGTCGACGGTGACGAGGTGCTCAAGGGCAACCTGAACGGTGCGGCCACGAACCTGTTCGAGATGGTCAGCGAGGCTTCTCGCGGCGCGGTCCTGGAGCGCGGCGATGCATTCGCGTTGGGGCCGTTCCCGCCCGTCGCCGATGACGACGACCCCTCCCGCCGGCTCTGGCCGGGCGCCCTGGTGGAGCTGGCGGCTGAAGGGATCGGCACGCTGCGCAACCGCGTGGCCGCCCGGGACTGACGCTCAGAGGAGGATCCATGTTCGTGGGAGCCGGGACCTTGCAGAGCCTGAACGACATGGGCATCCCGCTCACCGAGAAGGTGATCCGCACGGTGATCGTGTACTTCGCGATCTTCGCCCTGCTGCGGGTCTTCGGACGTCGGACGGCGGCACAGCTCAACTCCATCGATCTGGTGGTGCTCCTGCTGATCAGCAACGTCGTCCAGAACGCCATCATCGGTCCGGACAACTCGGTGTGGGGCGGGTTGTTCGGAGCTCTCGTCCTCCTCGTGACGGCATCGTTGTTCGATCGTCTGCTCCTGCAGAGCGATCGCTTGGACGGCTGGTTCGAGGGAGGGAAGCGGAGACTCGTCGATGGGGGCAAGTTCCAGGGTCGCCAGCTCCGTCGCCTCGGGATCCGCAACGCGGATCTGGACGTGGCGCTCCGGCGTCAGGGCGCCGACGAGGTGGGCCAGGTACGAAGCGCCGACCTCTATCCATCGGGCGCCATCGTGGTCGACCTCGCGCACGACGCCCGCGACGCCTCGAAGGCCGACATCGAACGGCTGGAACGCAGGCTGGAGGCGATGCAGGCCTCCCTCGATCGCATGTCTTCGGCCGGCCCTCCGCGCTCCGACCCGTGAAGGAAGTCGAGCTCAGCGTCGAGACGGCCGTCGGCCCTCTCCCCGCCACGCTCACGTTGCCCGACACCGTTCGCGCAGGGGTCGTGACGATGCACCCGGCGAACTCCGCCGATCGAACGTCACCCATGCTCACTCACGTCGCCCGGGCGCTGCCTCCGCACGACCTGGCCGTCCTGCGTTACGACCGACGTCCGAGCGACGGGATCGACGACGTCCCGTTCGCCGCGCAGGCGGCCGATGCCTTGTGCGCGATCGCGACGCTGCACGAGCGGATCGGTGACGTTCCCGTCGGGATCTGGGCGTACAGCCAGGGGACGTGGGGAGCCACGCTAGCCGCCGCCGATGCGCCGGATGATGTGGCCTTCCTGGCGCTGGTCGCGGCTCCCGGCGTGTCGCCCGCGGATCAGATGCGGTACGGAACGAGCGAACAGCTCCGACGCGCCGGATATGGCCCGGACGCCGAGGCTCGGCTCGCGACGTTGCGGAGCGCGCTCGAGGGATTCCTCCGGGGTCAGGTGAGCCACGCCGCCGCGCAAGACGCGATCGACCTGGCGAAGGACGAGCCGTGGTTCCAGCTGACGTATTACCCCACCCAGCTCCCCGCCGACGCGACCTGGCACGACATGGACTTCGACCCGCGGCAGGTGATCGCGCGTGTGCGCTGTCCGGTGCTCCTGGTCTACGGAGCCGAGGATGAGTGGACCCCCGTGGAGCCGAGCCTAGCGGCGTGGGGCGCGGCGCCCCGGCTGAGCGTGGAGGTCCTCCCGGGACGCGGGCACGCTCCGGTGATCGACGACGATCCTGGAAGCATCGACCCCACGTACGAGCGGCGGTTGCTGTCCTGGTTGGAAGAGGTCGTGGACTGACGGCTAGCGGCGCTTCGCAGCCTTCCGTGCCTTGCCGCGCTCCGCGGCCTGACGCAAGTCCCGGGTCTTCTTCTTGCGCTGGCGGTCCTTCGCCGACCGCACCTTCTTCAGGTCACCTCGAGCCACTCACATCTCCTCGTCGTCATCGCCGCCCTGGGCCAGCTCCAAGCTCCGCTGGCGTGCGGCATCGATCGCGTTCAGGAACGCGGCTCGCACACCGGCTTCCTCCAAGTGACGGATCGCCTCGATCGTGGTCCCGCCAGGGGACGTGACCATCTCCCGGAGTTCCACGGGATGCTTGCCGGTGTCGCGCAGCATCTTGGCCGAACCCAGCATCGTCTGGATGATCAGCTCGGTGGCGACGTCGCGCGACAGCCCCAGGAGGATACAGGCCTCGATCATCGCCTCGGCCAGCAGGAAGAAGTAGGCGGGACCGCTTCCGCTGGTGGCGGTGACCGCGTCCAGGTGCTTCTCCTTGAGTCGGAGCACCTTCCCCACGTAGCCCAGCAGCTCCTCGGCGATCACCATGTGATCCTCGGTGGCGTGATCACCCGACGCGATCACGGACATCGCTTCGTCCACCATCACCGGCACGTTCGACATCACGCGCACGACGGGTACGTCGTCGGGGAGGTGCTTCTCGACGAACGATGTCCGCACGCCGGCCGCGAACGTGATCACCAGGTGATCGCGCGAGACGTGCTCCCGGATCTGCTCGAGCAGCGCCTCGATGTCCTGCGGCTTGGCCATCAGGACGAGGACCTCGGCCCACCGCGTAGCCTCGGCGTTGTCCAGGGTGGCCGCGACGCCGTACTTGCCGGCCAGCTCCCGAGCCCGCTCCTCGCGACGGTTGGTCACCATGATCTCGTCGACGCTGCGTCCGCCCGAGCGGATCAGCCCCGAGATCAGCGCCTCGCCCATCTTGCCTCCACCTAGGAAGGCGACCTTCCGACTCATCGCGTCCTCATCAGGTTCGACAGGAAGAACCACACGTTCGCGGGACGTTCGGCCAGACGGCGCGTGAGGTAGGGGTACCACTCGGTGCCGTACGGGACGTACACACGGAGCGGGTAGCCCTGCCCGGCCAGCGCGGCCTGGAGGTCCCGGCGGACACCGTACAGCATCTGGAACTCCACCCGTGCCCAGCCGTCGTCCAGCTGGTTCACCCGTTCCTTCACCCCGTCGATCAAGCGGGGATCGTGCGTGGCGGCGTCGATCGCGTGTCCCCGCGCGAGCAACGTGACGAACAACCGAGCCCAAGCCGCGTCGACGCCCGACTTGTCCTGGTACACCATGTCGGGGGGCTCCAGGTACGCCCCCTTGACGAGGCGCACGCGCACCCCGGAGGGCAGGTCGAAGATGTCGCGCTCGGTCCGCCGCAGGTAGGACTGCAGGCACACCCCCACCTTCGGATAGCGGTCATGCGCGACCCGCAGGACCTCCAAGGTCGCATCGACGTAAGGGTGGCTCTCCATGTCGATCATCACGCGGACCCCGGCGTCGGCGGCCGCATCCAGGACGGGCTCCACGTGCGACAGGCAGTCAGCAACGGCGACATCCAACCCCAGCTGCGTGAGCTTGATCGAGATCGCGCAGTCGAGGGTGGGCGCCTCCTTCGCCGCGCCGATCGCCGTCAGGTACGCGTGCCGTGCTGCGAGGGCCTGCTCGGGTCGGGTGACGTTCTCACCCAGGTGATCGAGCATCGTGAGCGTCCGGACGCGGTCGAGGTCGCGGGCAACGGCCATGGCCTCGGCCAAGGTCTCGCCCGCCACGAACCGAGTGGCGACGGCCCGGCCAGGTGGCGTCTGGGTGGCGAGCTGACGGAACCAGGGGTGCTGCGCGAGATGCAGGATGACGGGGCGGAAGACCTCCGTCGTCAGGTCGCTCACGCGTCCTCCGGCTGCGCCTGGATCCCACCGCGCAGGAGCTCCACGAACTCCTTGATCCGCATCTCCCGGCGTTCCGGCCGCCGATGGATCAGCCCGGGATCCAAGTCCTGTTCGGCAAGCGCGTCCTGGAACCGCTCGGCGAGCCAGTCCAGCATCGACGCGATCATCTCGCTGTCGACATCCTCGCGGATCTCTCCGCGACGCACCCCGAACTCCACGAACTCCAGGGTGCCGTATGGATCCTCGCTGCGCATGAATCGATCGATGGGGCGACGAAGTCCCAGCCCGGTGTCGTAGCGTCCGATCATCGCAACGCGGTTCGGGACCCAGTCCTCAGCGATGAACGACTCCGTCCGCTCCAGCCACCAATCCAGCGTGGCCCAGAACCCCTGATCCACGACGTCTTCGGGGGCATCCAGCCAGGCGGGCAGCATCGACACGGCCCGTTCGTAGACAGCCATGAAGAGCCCTTCCTTCGAACCGAAGTCCAGGAAGACCGTGCCTTTGGCGACCCCGACGTCGGCGGCGATGTCCTCGACGCGTCCGCCCCGGTACCCGTTCTCCGCGAACCGCCGCATCGCCGACTCGATGATCTGCTCGCGTCGCTCTGCGATCTGGCCTTCCCGCGCCGTGCGACCCTGGGTCATGGACGGGAACGGTACCCGAAAAGAAAGAACCCGAGGGACCTCAGGCTCGCCGGGAACCGAAGCTCCCAGCCACCTTCAGCCCCTCGGGCTCTGATGCTCCAAGCAACCTCCGCAGCCGTCGCGGTCGGGCCGGACCGCCCGGTGGCGGCTCGCCTTGCGGCGCTCCAGCCACCTCGCCCCCTGGATCCACCTTTCGGCTTCTCCGCAGAGGCGGGCTCCCCTGAAGTCCTTCCGACCCTTGCGGGCCTTCCGTCCTCCGGGGCCGCCGCGTTGACCTTGCGGTCCTCGCGGCGCCGGTTCCCCTCCGGCCTTGCGGCCTTGCGGTTCCCCGTCGCGCCCGGTCCGCCTTTCGGCTCGCCCGGCGCTACGTCCGGTCTCGTCGTGTCGGTGCTTCGACTGCTTGGAGCGAGGGGAAAGATACGGGTGGAGAAGGGGCAGGGTCAACTCCACGTTCCCGCAGGTCACAGGGCATATGCGCAGGTAGAGGGCCTAGAACAAAAAGTGACAAATCGGTGACGCTGTGATGGCGCTCACATCGTCGCAGCTCAGACGGGTGTTAGGCGGCTGGACGCCGGCGCCAAGACCTCCCGGTAGACGCTCAGCAGCTCCTCCGCGGTGGCGTCCCACGTGAAGCGAAGGGCCTGGCGGGCGGCCTCGGCACCGAGCCGCGCCGCCAGCTCGGGCTCTCGCAGGATCTGCAACAGCCGATCGGCGTGGTCGCCGGGATCGTGCCCCTCCACGAGGAACCCTGTTCGCCCGTCCTGCACGACGTAGCGGAGGCCCCCGACCGAGGCGGCCACCACCGGTGTCGCGCACGCCTCCGCCTCCAGCGCCACCAGGCCGAAGGACTCGGAGCGCGACGGCACCAGCACCACGTCCGCCGCCGCGTAGAAGTCGGCGAGCTTCGTCTGGGGCTGCGGCGGGAACAGCATCACCCGTTCGCTCACCCCCAGCGCCGCCGCCAACTCCATCAGACGCGTGACCTCGGCTCCGGGGTCGGTGCCGCTCGGCCCTCCCACGATGCCCAGCACCAGGTGCTCGGCCACCTCCGGGTCTCGCGCCACGGCCTCCGCCAGGGTCCGGACCGCCACGTCCGGCCCCTTGTGCGGCTGCAGGCGCCCCACGTACAGGGCGAGGCGCAGCCCGGTCAGGTGGAGCGCTCGACGAGCCGCGGTGCGGTCACCGGGGACGAAGATCGTGTGATCCACTCCGGGGGGCACGATCCGGAGATGATCGGGGTCGGCCTGGTACAGGCCCACCAGCTGTCCGGCTTCCGACGGGGTGGGCGCCAGGATCCGGTCGGCGGCGGCGATCACGGCTTCCTCGCCGGCCAGGCGCGCCGGGGGCTCGGCGGGCTCGCCACGCGCCAGGGAGTAGTTCTTGACCTTGCCGAGCGTGTGGAACGAGGCCACCAACGGGACACCCAAGGCCCCCTTCATCGCCCGGCCCACCCATCCCGACAACCAATAGTGACTGTGCACGATGTCGTAGCCGTTGCCGTCCTCGTGGGCGATGCGCAGCACCCCACCCAGGAACTCGGGGAGGAACCGCGGCACATCGGCCTTGGGGATGGGGGCACAGGGGCCGGCCTTCACGCTCACCACGCGGATCCCGGGGGCGATCTCGCGCACCTCGTGATCGTCCCCGCCTCGGCAGCGGATGAACAGGTCGACCGCCACGTCGTGCAGCGCCAAGCGCTCGGTGACGCGCGCGGATGTACACGTTCATCCCGCCCGAGTCGCCCGAGCCCGGTTGGTCCATGGGTGAGGTGTGGACCGACAGCACCGCCACGCGTGGGGAACCCATCGGTTCGATGGTACGTGAGGTCGCGCGAAGGGTGATCCGGGCTCAGCGTCGGCTCTTGAGGTCGAACACCGCGGTCATGTGCCCCACGGTCTCACCGCCGCCCAGCACGGGGGGACGGGCGTGGGCGTCCAGCTTCAGGGCCTGCTCACCGGTGATGCCATCGATCTGAGCCAGGGCTCGGAGGAGGGCGGGGCCGGTGGCTCGCCACCCTCCGTCGGCGATCTTCACGGCCACACCCAGCCCCGACGGCAATACGGCGGCGCACGCCATCGCCTCGGCGCCTTCCTTCGCCACCACGTCGCCGGTCTCCCGCATCAGGTCCGTGTCCAGGCGATCCTTCCCGCCCACCAGGTACGGCTCCATCAGCATCGCTTCCAGCGCGCGGTCGGCGGCGGGCTCCAGACGGCCCAGCCGCTCGGGTCGGGCCAGCCGCGCGAACAGGGTCGCCATGGCGCGCAGCGGCATGCCGTGCACCGGGACACCGCATCCGTCCACGCCGATCGCCAGGTCCTCGACACCCGTCGCGGCCTGCACCCCCCGCGTGACCCGCTTCTGCAACGGGTGGCCGGCGCGCAGGTAGGTATCGAGTTTCCAGTTCGACCTGGCGCAGGCGACGAGCATCCCCGCGTGCTTGCCGGAGCAGTTGTGGAGCACGCGGTTCTGGTGTTGGGACCGGGCCATGGACGTGGGATCGAGCGGCCACCCCGGTGGGTTCCTGAGGGCGTCGGGACCCAGGCCCGCCTGCTCCAGCAGCGCGCGGACCGTCCCCACGTGCACCGGCTCGCCGTTGTGGGACGCGCACATCACGGCGATCTCGCGGTCGGGCAGCGGTAGCTCGCCGATGGCCGCGAGCGAGACCGCCGCCTGGAACGGCTTCATGCACGAGCGCGCGAAGACCGGGCGGGAGGGATCGCCGGCCCAGGCAACGAGCGCGCCATCGGCATCGCAGACGGCCACATGGCCCAGGTGCAGGGACTCCTCAAGACCTGAACGTTCGACGCTGACCAACGGCACGGCGCCCATCGGGCCGAGCCTAACCGTCGAGATCAGACGGCGTGGGCGACACCGGCGACCGACGGGGTGGCGAGCTCGCTCAGCGCACCCTCATCGACCATCGCCAGGAAGACCTCCACGACCGCAGGATCGAACTGGGTACCCGCGCCGTCACGGATCTCGTCGAGGGCGAACTCGACCGGGAGCGCGGCGCGGTACGGACGATCGGTGGTCATGGCGTCGAACGAATCGGCCAGGGCGAAGACCCGTGCGGACAAGGGGATGCGGCGGCCCCGGAGCCGGCCCGGGTACCCCGTCCCGTCCCACCGCTCATGGTGACAGCGGACGATCTCGACGGCCCCAGAAAGCTCGGGGACGGCGGCCAACAGCCGCGCGCCGATCTCTGGGTGGGCCCGCATCACGATCCACTCCTCCTCGGAGAGGGGCCCTGGCTTGCCCAAGACTTCACCGGGGATACGGGCCTTGCCGATGTCGTGGAGGTAGAACCCCCAGCGAACCTCCGGGCGTGCGGCCATCGCGGGATCGACCCGATGGGCCAGGATCATCCCCAGACGCTGCGTACGATCGAGGTGCCCAAGGGTGAGGGGATCCAGACCCAGATCGTTCGCGAACGCCGCCACGGACTCGGGGATCCCCACCTCGACATCGGGCAGGACCCTCGGCTGGGTGTCGGTGTCCTGACTGGGGAAGCGCATCGTTTCAAGGTCCCTCGGCGGTGAGTGGAGCTGTCCGCACTCTGGCTGCTGGGGACCACCGCCGCCATCGGACGCCCGGTTGATTACGCAGCCCACCGGGGCCGACGTACGCATAGGCCGAACGGCGTCCCTCCAGGACCGCCTCGGCATCCCCCGAGGCGGGCGACCCTCAGTGCAGCGCCAGCGTCGGATCGTCCTTGTAGCGGCGCTTCAGCTCGTCCTGGAAGGTATCGAGCACCCCGATCACCAGGGACCGACTCTCGGAGACCTGGTGCTCCTCGGCCACCAGCGTCTCGACGGCGGCGCTCAGATCCGCGTCGCTCATCGACGACGGGTCGGAGATGCCGGCGTCGGCCACAAGGCGCTCGACCCGGCGGCGTGCCAGGAGCATCTCCTCCTCGGGCAGCCCGACCCGCACGGCCTCGCCGCGTGAGGGACCCTGCTGCTCGTCCCCGGCCAGGATCGTGGCGAGGCGGTCGACCAGCGGGCCCGCGTCCGCGTCGGAGGCGCGAGAGGTCAGCTCCGCCTGCAGGATCTCCGCCCGGCCCTGGACGAGACGGCGGAGCAGCGACAGGTACTCGCGCTCGGCGAGGCATTCATCGCGTCGTGCGCGAAGCTCCTCCAAGGGGAGCGCCTCGAGCCCTTCCAGGTAGGAGGCCTCGCTGATCCGGTCGATGCGGCGATGGCCGCCCTGCTGTGCGGTGCTCATGGCGACCTATCCTACGAGCCGGACCGGGTTGGTGCCGGTCACGCCGAACCCTGTTGCGGGTCGAGCCCCTCCTCGCGGAACGCCTCGATCTCCTCGCGCAAGGCGGCGAGATGCTCGAGGTGCAGGATGTCCTTGGAACGGCCGCTCGCGCGGCTCATCCGCATCAGATCGTCGACGGACGCCACCCGCACCAAGATCCCGTCGCCCACGTCCATCGTGGTGGCGTCCGCATCGAGGTCGGCGAACCCGCGCGTGCCGCTGGGTGTGGCGAGGATGTCGAACGCCCCCGCGTCCGTCGCGAAGGTGAACGTGTCGCCGTGTCTGAGGGCGAGGGCGTCGGGGATGAACGGCGCATCGTCGGGGACCCCTGGACCTCGGAGCCGGGCCGACAGATCGTGCAGGGCAGCGGCCAACCGCACCAGATCGTCGTCGTCACGCGCGTAGCAGATGTCCAGGTCACTGGTCACATCCGCGGTGCCTCGGAGGTTCCCCGCCAGGCCACCGATCATCACGAACCGGACCTCGTGATCGGCAAGCGACCTCAAGATCCGCATGGGGTCGAAGTCGGTCACCGCCCCACCTCCCGGGCCCGGCGCACCATCTTCGCGATGTTCCCCGACGCCGTGACCGAATAGCGGAGCCGTTCCGCCGGGCTGCGCCGCAGCCCGTCCCAGAGCTGACCCCGTTCCACACCCTGCCCCTGCCGTTCGATCAGCCCCAGATCCATGCCGCACGCTTCGATGAGCGGGCCCAGGGTGTCCATGGTGGGCGACATCGCGGCGTGCTCGATCCGGGAGATCGTGGGTTGTGGGACGCCCGCACGCCGTGCCAGTTCCCGTTGCGTGAGTCCGGCGCGTCGGCGCGCCGTCGAAAGCATCCGTGCCGCGTTCATCCCCTGGATGATAACGGATACGTATCAGTGATGATACGGATCGGTATCAGCAGACGCCGAGGAGCGCCTGGTAAGGATCCACCGCGCCTCCGCCGCCGGGGTGGTACTCGAAGTGGAGGTGGTTCACAGAGGTGTCGCCCGTGGAGCCCACCAGGCCGATCGTCTCGCCGGCGCCAACGTGGCCTCCGCTCGGACCGGCGTACGCGCTGAAGTGCGTGTAGAACGTCCAGTCCGCGCTGCCGTCATGGAAGATCACCGTCCCGTAGCCGCCGGTGGAGCTGGAGGTGCGGTGCACCGTTCCCGAGTGCACGGCCACCACGGGCGTGCCGAGCGCAGCGATCAGGTCGATCCCCTCGTGAGTCCTGCCACCGGGTCGCGGGTCGCCGAACGAATCCACGAACGAGGTCGGGCCGTTCACCGGACACATCAGCAGCCATCCCGAGCCCGTCACCGGCGGGGTCCCGGCCCCACCCGGATCCGTGGGTGGCGTGGGGTCGCCGCCCGTGGCCGCCGGGTCCGGTTGCGCCTGCTCCGCGGCCAGCTTGTCCTGGAGCTCGATCACCAGCGCCTGGTAGGTGTCTACCTGCGCCTTGATCTGGGCCGACTGGGCCTGCAGGGCGGCCAGCGCCTGAGCTCGGTCCGCGACCGCCTTCGTCAGGCGCTGGCGTTCCCAGGCCAGGGTCTGTCGTTCGACGGCGACCTCGGTGGTCAGATCGGTGTCGTGCTGTGCCACCGCCTCGGCGAACTGCAACCGGTCCGCGACGTCTTCCACCGACCCGTCGGCGATCAACGCGAACATGGTGGCGTCCCCGCCGTTCATGTAGAGCTCCGCCGCACGATCGTTCAGCCGCACCTGCACGATCTGCAACCGGCGGTCCAGCTCCGTGATGTGAGCCTGCGCGGCATCGGCCGCGTCCTGGGCGACGGCCAGCTTGGCCTCGCTCTGCTGCCACAACGCGGCCACGCGCGCCAGCTCCGCCTGGGCGGCGTCGGCCGTCGATCGCGCGGCCTCCAGATCGGACGCGGTGTCGGCTCCCGCCGGCAGGGCGGCCGCCACCAACACGACGACGGAGCCCGCCACGACGGCGGATCGGAGCAGCTTCAGGGGACGGATCGTTGCCTCCAGGGCCGGAAGAACGCTCCCGGGAGGCTACCGCGAGCCCCGCTCCGGCGGCTACCCCCGGCTCCATAAGCCGTGCGGGGGTCTAGCCCTGAGCCTGCATCGCGCTGATCAAGATGTCGGCTACCTCGGGACGGGAGAACTCCTGCGGCGGCCGCTCGCCCGCCCGCAGCATCTCGCGCACCTTCGTGCCGGACAGCGACACGCGCTGCTCCTCGCCGTGCGGGCAGGTCTTCGGTGAGCCCATCCCCTCACACGCGTTGCACCAGAACGAGTGCTCGAAGTTCAGCGTGGTGATCCCCAGCTCGCCCGGCTCGAACTCCTCGAAGATCTGCTGCGCGTCGTAGGTGCCGTAGTACGTGCCCACGCCGGCGTGGTCGCGGCCCACGATGAAGTGCGTGCAGCCGTAGTTCTTGCGGGCGATCGCGTGCCACACGGCCTCGCGCGGGCCCGCGTAGCGCATCGCCGCTGGGAAGACGCTCACCATGGCGCGATCCTTCGGGTAGTAGCCCTCGAACAGGGCTTCGTAGCACCGCATCCGCACGTCGGCCGGCACGTCGTCGCCCTTCGTGGCCCCCACCAGCGGGTGCACCAGGAGCCCGTCGACGATCTCCAGCGCGCACTTCTGGATGTACTCGTGCGCTCGGTGGATCGGGTTGCGGGTCTGGAACCCCACCACCGACCTCCATCCGCGCTCCTGGAACACGGCCCGCGTCTGGGCCGGGGTGAGCCGGTACGGGACGAAATCGCCGTGGGCGGGAAGCGCGATGACCTCCAGCGTCCCGGCCGCGCAGTTGTCGCCGGCGTCGTACAACGCCTTCACACCCGGGTGCTCGATGTCGTCGGTCCGGTAGACCGAGACGGCCTCCTTGGCCTTGTCGCGCTTGAAGATCTCCTCGATCCGCAGGACCGCCACGGGATCGGCGCCCTCCGCGGGAAGCAGGGCCACCGCGCCGGCCCCGCCCAACCGGTGCGCCTCCTCATCGGTGAGCGAGAGTGTGACCGGGATCGCCCAGGGCAGTCCGTCGGCCAAGCGCATCGTCTCCAGCACCGCGTGGTAGTCGGCCTCGCCCTGGAACCCACGCAGGGGCGAGAGGGCGCCCACGGCCAGCATCTCCAGATCGGCCAGCTCGCGTTCGGAGACGACGACCTTAGGCAGGTTCGCGGCTTCGGCGGCCAGGGCGGTGGCGGCGTCGCCCGCGACCAGGAGGTCCACGAGGGTGCCGCCGTGGGGCGCGATGGGAGAGGTCTCGGACATGGGATCAGGCTCCTTCGAGGGTCCTTGGCTGCGTCCACCGGCCGTGGACGACGGCGGAAGGATACGAGAACCGCCGGGCCCGAACCTGCGCACGATCCGCACGGCGCGGGTATGCTCGCCCGGCGATCGACCAGGGGCCCCCGTGCAGACACTGCTAGCCGATGACCAGATCGTGGCGCTGAACCTGGCGTTCGAGGACGCCCATCCCCGCGAGATCCTTCGCTGGGCCCTGGGGTCCTCGGGGCTGGAGCGGATCGCGATGGCCTCGGCGTTCCAAGCCGACGGCACCGTGGCGATGCATCTGGCCACCCAGCTCCGGCCCGACCTGCCGATCCTGTTCCTGGAGACCGGGTACCAGTTCGCCGAGACGCTGGCGTTCAAGGAGCGGCTCGCTGAGCGCCTGGGGCTGAACGTCGTCGATCTGTGCGGCGAGCACACCGTGGCGAGTCAGGCTGAGGTCTACGGCCCGCGCCTGTACGAGCGCGATCCCGAGCTGTGCTGCGAACTCAACAAGGTGCGCCCCATGTTCGAGGCCCTGCGCGACCTGGATGCGTGGATCACCGCCTACCGACGCGATTCCTCGCCCACCCGGGCCACCGCGCCGTTCGTGCAGCGCTACGAGCTGGAGCCCGGTCACCCGATCGTGAAGATCAACCCAATGGCGCACTGGACCCACGACCAGGTGTGGGACTACCTGCGGGAGCACGACCTGCCGCACAACCCCCTGTACGACCTGGGCTACACCTCGATCGGGTGCGCGCCCTGCACGCGGATCCACCAGCCCGACGAACCCGAGCGCGCCGGCCGCTGGGCCGGCCTATCGAAGTGGGAGTGCGGGATCCACCGCTGAGGCGGCGGTAGGTCAGGCGACGACCCAGAGGGCCTCGCGGGCCAGCTCGATGGCCAGCCGCTTGTGATCGCCCAGCGAGTCCCCGTCCACCTGCACCGGGAAGGGGTCCTCCGCGGTGACCACCACACGCGAGGCGTCGTGGCGGTAGTCGATGTCGCGTCCCTGGATGTGACGCGCCGAGCCGAAGACCTGCCACGCGATCCGGGGGACGCTGCGGCGCGCGAGCTTGCGGACGCTCAACACGTCCAGGCCCGAGTCCAGCGACGCCTCCGGCGTCATCCGCATCCCCCGGTCCTTGTAGTAGGTGTAGGGGTCGGTGCGCCCCACCATCACCGAGAGGGATTCCATGGGCGGCTCATCGTCGATCCTGACCTGGAGATCGGGACGGCGGCCCGCGTAGCCCACCATCAGCTCCCACGCCACCGACCGGAACGCCACGCGGTCGAACTTCGCCTTGGTCTTGGGGAACTTCGCGTCCATCCGCGCCATGGCGGCTGCGTCCACACCGGCGCCGCAGTTCACCGCGAAGTAGCGGCCGTCGGCCCGCCCGAGGTGTAGCTTGAAGGCCTCGTCATCCAGCGCCTTGCCGATCAGGACGCCCGTTGCCTCCACCGGATCCGTGGGCAGGTCCAGGGCCCGCACCAGGATGTTCGTGGCCCCGCCGGGGATCACGCCAAGGGCCACCGACGTGCCCGCCAGGGCGTTCACGACCTCGTTGATCGTGCCGTCGCCGCTGAAGACGACCACCAGATCGATGCCCTCGTGCACCGCGTGGCCCGCGATCTCGTTCGCGTGGCCGCGTTCCTTCGTCTCGGTGACCTCCAGCGAGAAGTCCGCCGACATCGCCTTCTCGATCACCGCCAGGGTCGGCTGGGAGACCGTCCGGGCGACGGGGTTCACCACCAACAAGACCCGATGGAACCGCATGGAGATCCCTCAGTATCCCAGGGCGGCAGAGGATGTGCCGCCCGATACGGGGGGCAGGAGCGCGACCTCGTCGCCTTCGGCCACGGCCTGGTCGCGCCGGGCCCGTTCCCCGTTCACCACGAACGAACCCACGGCCGCGATCGCGGCGAACCGCTCGCCGTAGCGCCCGCTCAGTTCGTCCACGATGTCGCCGACGGTGTGCCCGGTGGCCTCCACCTCGGGGGCTCCCGCCAGCTCGCGGAGGGCCGCGAACAGCCTCACGCGGACCACGGCAGATCCAACTCCTGGTAGATCACGCGGCTCAGCTGCGTCGCGAACGACGGGGTGAGCCCGTCCTCCGCGTGGCCGAACCGATCGCCGATCAACAACCGCTTCGGCTCGTTGGCGGCGGCGAACAGCTTGTCGGCATGGTCCTCGTTGAACAGCTGGTCGTCCTTGCCGTGGATGATCACCACGGGCGTAGGGGCGATGCGTCCGATCACGTCCTGCGGAGACTCCGGCTCCTTCCAGTCTTCGGGCAGCCGCACGCCCCACGCACGCAGGGCCGCGCGGCCCGGCGCGGTGCCCACGCGCGCCTGGAAGTTGCGGCGCGCACGCGGGTCCGCCCCTTCGTGCCAATCCCAGTACGCGAGCGACGAGATCGAGACCACGGCGTCGGGACCGCCGTCCATCAGGGCCGCCTGACGCAGGACCGCGATGCCGCCCATCGAGGTCCCCACCGTCACCACCGTTCGATGCCCCACCCGCCGGGCCAGCCGCACCACGGCGTCCACGTCGTACATCTCGTCGCCGCCGAAGTCGCTCACGCCACCGCTCTCGCCGTGACCCCGCGCGTCGAACCCGTAGACGATGAACCAGGGCGTGAGCCGTTCGGCGAAGACGGCGAACCTTGGCTTGCGATGCCACCCCATCAGCCCGTGCGCCAGCACCAGTGCCGGCAGATCGGCGGTGTGGGGCGGACCCAGCCGCGAGCCCTCGATGCGCACGCCGTCGTCCGTGTACACCGTGAAGGGCCGCGCCGGCACGTGCCAGTGATGGGAGGTGACGTGTTGGACCGTCGTCATCGCAGGTCAAGCGTACCGGCGGATACGCCGACCCGTTAGGGTGAGGAGACCGATGGCGTTCCTGGTGCTGCTCACCGATCGTCCGCCGCAGACGGTGCTGCCGGCCCTCGTGGACCTCCACGTGGACCTCAAGGTCGAGCCCCTGGCGGCCTCTTCCCTGGTGCACATCCAGGCGCTCGAGTCCGAGGCGGTCGTGGTGGACGCGGCCGAGAACCCCGGTCAGGCATGGCTGGTGCTCCTTGAGCTCCAGGCGCGCGCGCCGCGCGTCCCGGCGCTCGTGATCGTGGAGCGCGATCAACTGGCCCGTCACCCCTGGCACGAGGTCGTCGACGAGCTCGTGTACCCCGGCGCGCCGGTCGACGAGCTGCGCGTCCGCCTGGCCCTGGTGCGACGAAGGGCGGGAGCGGGCGACGGGACGGTGATCCGCCTCGGCCCCCTGTCGCTGGATGCCGACACCTACCGGGTGACGGTGAGCGGGCAGCCACTGGATCTGACGTTCAAAGAGTTCGAGCTCCTGCGATTCCTGGCGTCGCGGCCCGGCCGCGTGTTCACGCGCCCCGCATTGCTCCGGGAGGTCTGGGGCTACGACTTCTACGGCGGCACCCGCACCGTGGACGTGCACGTCCGACGGCTGCGCGCGAAGCTCGGGCCCGAGCACGAGCACTTGATCCAGACGGTGCGGGGCGTGGGCTACCGGGTCGACGAGCCCGAAGACTGAGGCCCGAAGACCTAGTCCGCCGTGGCCAGGCGGAAATGACGACGATGGGCTCTGCGCCGCAGCCCGTTCCCCGGCCGATGACTGGGACGTGAACGGCGCACCCAGGACCGCGATGCTCGTCCCGCATACGGGACCCCTCCCCTCGGTCTCGCGCTCCTGACGCCGTTCAACCGGCCCGTGCCGGTGACCGCCGTGGCCCACCCCCGGCGGTGCCCAGCCGGCGCGGGCCGGCAGCTCTTCCCGACGACGAACGCCCCCGCCCTGAGGGAGCGGGGGCGTTCGTTCGTCCTCAGGCGATCTTCGTGACCGTCGCCTTGCCGGGCACCAGCGACCAGATCGTCGCGAACGTGCCCTTGCGGGTCGAGGCGACCGCGGTCGGGATCGGGAGACCGCCAACCAGCTTGTGGCAGTGGACGCCGTAGGACAGGTCGCAGGTGTCGATCGTGCCCGAGGTGGCCTGATCCAGCTCGACGGCGAGCCAGCTGGCCTCGTCGATCTCGACCACGTGCAGGGCCCCGTCGCGACCGAAGCCCAGGTCCACGATCGAGGTGAACCCGTCGGCCACGATGCTGCATCGGGGACTCGTTCCGCAGTGCGGCGTGCCGCGTGCCCCGGCTCGATCCGCCAGATCCGTGACTGCCCCAGCGGTGCCGGGAAGCCCTTCAGCTCGCCCATGTACCAGGCGCCGTCGGGTCCGATCGCGATGCTGGTCGCCACCGGCTGCGCCGGGATCATGGCGGGCAGGTCACAGACGTCGGCCAGGTCGGGCGGCGGGGTCGGGCAACCGGCCAGATGCTTCGCGTTGCTGGTGGGGACCAACTCGTTGGGCAGCGTGGCCACCCAGTTCACCCAGCCGTGACGACCGACGACCAGCAGGTCGTTGCCCGCGGCGTCGGACACCAGGGCCCGGCCGTGCGGCAGCGAGGCCACGCCGAACGGGTTGGAGTCGATCTCGCCGCCGTCGGGGTTGACCCGGGCCTCGAAGGCGCCCAGATCAGCAACGAGCTTCGCCGAGCCATCCTTCACCCGGTAGAACTTCGACAGGGGACCACCCGTGATCGCGTGGGCCGCGTGACGGTTGATCGACGAGGCGTCGGTCACGTTGGGCAGCTCCGCCACCAAGGTGCCGTGCGGGCCTTTGAGTTTGACGACACCGGCGCCGGCGTCGGCCACCAATAGCCCGCCACCGCGTGCCGCATGCAATCCGAACAGCGGCGAGGCGAACTCGTAATCGGTGGTCGGTCCTGCGTGGGCGATCTGCGGAACGACCAGCAAGGCGGCCATCAGGACGGCCAACTTGAGACCGGTGGTGCGCGAGGCGCGCTGCATCAGGGTCCCTCCCCCTATCGACCTACGTAGGTCCACGCAGGTTCTACGCCTTCGGTTCCGGTGGCAGTCAAACCCAGCGATCTCCGTCAGCTCTCGATCTTCACGTAGTCGATGTCGCCGGTGAAGTAGTCGCACGTGGTCTCGAGCTGGTCGCAGTTCAGCTTGCCGCCGATCGTGAGCGGGTTCGGGTTCGAAATGGAGCCGGTCTGGCCCGAGACCGACTTGGTGGAGCCGTCCACGGTGAGGCTCAGGCTGGCCCTCGTCCGAGCGCAGCGGAGCACATGCCAGGAACCGTCGTTGAGCTTCCCGCTGGACTTGATCGTCTTGCCCTGCAGGCTGGTACCGACCTTCCCTTTGAACATGCAGCTCAGGACACCGTTGGGGATCTGCATCTTGAAGTAGCCGCCGCTGGAGCCCGCCTGGCCCTTCTGGATGATGTTGCCGAAGGTCTTCGTGGTGCGGAACCGCATCGTGATGGCGAAGTCGCCGCTGCCCGGGTTGAGCCGCGAGTCCTTCACCTGGATCAGACGCTGGGGTTTGGGCGGTGGGTTGGTGGGGCTCGTGAACGTCCACCGATACGCGGTGGCGCCGGCTACGTGGACACCGGTCTTGACCGCCGAACCGATCGACCCGTTGATCCCGTGCCCGCTGCTGTCGACCATGGTGTGGGCGCCGGAGCCTTCGTTCATCTGCCATGACGCAAGGGTGGAGATCCGGGGAACCGAGGGAGCAGCGGTGGATGTGCCGAGTGCGAGGACCCCGACCGTCGCCCAGATTACCGCGACCGTGCCGACCCGAACCCTTGTGCTCATCCTGTTCCCATCCGGCCTCTCGTTCCCACGGTACATCGACGCGTGCAAAGGCGAAGCCCAACCCCCGACGGGGCTGGGCTTCTCCGGATCTGATGGATCGATCAGAAGGGCCAGACGATCAGGGTGTCGTCGTCCACCCACACCGCCCGTGCTCCCTCCGCGACGACCGAGTTCCGTCCACTCGCGACCTCGACGATGTGGATCTCTCCGCCGTCCGCGTAGGCGATCCGGGTTCCGTCGGGTGAGAACCGAGGCCACATGATCGCGTCTCCCCTGGCAAGGAGCTTCACTTGATCGGTGCCGTTGGGTGCCAGGTAGAGGGCCAGGGACGAGAATCCTCCGGCGACGCGACGAGGCGAATCGAGGTAGGCCAGGTCCCCCGAAAGCGGGTTGTAGACCCCGAAGCCGGCGTTGCGTCGCACGATCGTGGGCTCGCCTCCCTTCAGGGCAACCGACCACAGGTCATACCGAGGGCCGATGTCTCGCGGCATCTGGAACAGCACCGTCGTCCCGTCTGGGCTGGGCTCGGGAGCGAGGAACCACTCGTGCGAGATCCTGGGTCCGAGATCCGTGAGTTGGGTCGTATCGCCGGTGGCAAGGTCGACCATGAAGAGGTTCCCGATCAACTCCGTGGAGCCATCGCGACCCTGGTACACGAGCGAGTCACCGTCCGGCATCCACTGAGCGCCGTAGGCATCCACGCCGGCCGGCGTGACCTTGTGGGCATCGGTCCCGTCGATGTTCGCAACGGAAACGGCCACGGGAGGGTCGCAACACGGGTTGTACGCGATCTTCGTGCCGTCGGGGGAGACGGCGGAGAAGATCGTGGTCGGAGTGGGCGACGCCGCCGATGCTCTCGGCCAGCGGGGTCGTCTCGCCGGTCTGAAGATCGAGGAAGACCGGTCCGGACTGCGCGCCGATCGGAGGGGGTTGCGTTGCCACGCCGCCCGGCGTTTCCGTGCGATCCAGGTTCGTGACGACCACGACCAGCGCGATCGCGACGATCCCGGCGACGACGGCGAACGCTCCGAACTTCCGGTTACGGGCCGCCTTGTGCTGCCTCTTGACCTGTCGTTCCATGGCGCCCGGGTCTTGGCGCACCTTCTGTGTCGACATGCGGAACACCTCCTGCACGTCAGGCATCCCGCGCTCCTTCCGCTCTCAGGGCCTGTCTGCCCTGTGTGGCAAGGGCCCGAACCGTGGACGGTCGGACACGCAGGATGCGTGCCGCCTGCTCGGATGAGTACCCGAGCAGGTCCACGAGAAGAAGCGCAGCCCGTTGCCTCGGCGTGACCCCCAAGAGGAGCTGGCGCACATCGGCGCGCATCTCCGCCTCAAGGAACGCGTCCGAGACCTCCACCACCGGGACGAGCTTGCGGACCGCGGTCGCCGCTCGGCGCCGCCGCATCCGGAACCCGTTCAACGCCACGCGGAAGAGGTAGCCGGTGGGATCGTCGATCCGATCGATGTGGTCCCACCGTTCCCACAGGCGCAGGAACGCATCCTGCGTCAGCTCCTCCGCGTCTTGGCGATTCCCGGTGACGAAGTAGAGGGCTTTGAACAGGCGCTCGCGCTCTTCCTCGAAGAACGTGTCGAAACGGGCCCGTGTCTCGACCAGCTCTTCAGGAACACCCACGACGCCTTCCTCCGCTCGCACGGTACATGGATGCACGGTGGCCGGGTTCTGCTGAGACGCGGCTCGAGAAAGGCGTCCGTAACGCAGAGTTAACGTTGCGGAAACAGCACCCGCCCGGAGCCCCCGTAGGCTGACGTGCATCGTCGATCGGCAAGGGGGACGGCACGTGGCAACACCGAAGGACGTTCTGGCCATGGTGAAGGAACACGGGGCGGAGATCGTCGACTTCCGCTTCTGCGACCTGCCCGGCCTGATGCAGCACTTCTCGGTCCCGGCGGCCGAGCTGACCGAGGATCTGTTCGAGGACGGGATCGGGTTCGACGGGTCGTCGATCCGCGGGTTCCAGGAGATCCAGGAGTCGGACATGCTCCTGGTCCCCGACGCCGAGACGGCGTGGATGGACCCCTTCACCAAACACGTCACCCTGAACATCAACTGCTTCGTGAAGGACCCGGTGACGGGCGAGATGTACTCCCGCGACCCGCGGTACATCGCGAAGAAGGCCGAGCTGTACCTGAAGCAGACGGGCATCGCGGACGTCAGCTACTGGGGACCCGAGGCCGAGTTCTACATCTTCGACTCGATCCGGTTCGACCAGAACCAGTACGAGGGCTACTACCACATCGATGCCGAGGAGGGTGTCTGGAACTCGGGCACCGTCGACGCCGAGGGCAAGAACCTGGGCTACCGACCGCGGTACAAGGAGGGCTACTTCCCCCTGCCCCCCATGGACCACTACCAGGACCTGCGCTCGGAGATGGTGCTGAACCTGGAGAGCGCCGGCGTGAAGATCGAGGTGCACCACCACGAGGTGGGCACCGCCGGCCAGGCCGAGATCGACATGCGGTACGGGCCGCTGCTGCAGACCGCGGACAACCTGCTGAAGTACAAGTACGTCGTCAAGAACACGGCGTGGCAGGCCGGCAAGACCGTCACCTTCATGCCGAAGCCCCTGTTCCAGGACAACGGCTCGGGGATGCACACGCACCAGAGCCTGTGGCGCGATGACGAGAACCTGTTCTGGGACGAGGTGGGCTACGCGGGGATCAGCGACATGGGCCGCTGGTACATCGGCGGGCTGCTCGCACACGTGCCGTCGCTGCTGGCGTTCACGAACCCCACCACGAACTCCTACCGCCGGTTGGTGCCGGGCTACGAGGCGCCGATCAACCTGGTGTACAGCCAGCGGAACCGCTCGGCGTGCATCCGGATCCCGGTGTTCTCCAAGACGCCGGCGTCCAAGCGCCTGGAGTTCCGCACGCCCGACCCCACGTGCAACCCGTACCTGGCGTTCCCGGCGATGATGATGGCGGGCCTGGACGGGATCAAGAACAAGATCGAGCCGCCGGAGCCGATGGACAAGGACCTCTACGACCTGCCGCCCGAAGAGAAGGCGATGGTGAAGCAGGTCCCCGGCTCGCTGGAGGAGGTCCTGGACAACCTCGAGAACGACCACCAGTGGCTGCTTGAGGGTGGGGTCTTCACGCAGGACGTCATCTCCACGTGGATCGAGTACAAGCGCGCGAACGAGGTGGACGCGGTGCGCCTGCGCCCCCACCCGTACGAGTTCCACATGTACTATGACGTGTGAACCGAGCACTAGTCTGTAACGGACTAGTGGTGTGCTTCAGAGGGCGGGCCCGAAGGGCCCGCCCTCTGAGCGTCCGATGGAACCTGCGGGGACCTCAGCGGGTCAGCGCGGGCTCCCGCTCACGTACCGTGTCCGTCACCTCCTCCAGCTTCACGTCGGCGATCTGCTCCATCTCGATGGGAGTGCGGTCCGCCTTGCGGCGCCACCGCAGGTACAGGTAGAGCGGGATCCCCAGCATCAGGAGCATGTAGCCCTTGGCGATCGACTCGGAGCCTGTGGCGTACATCGCCCACAGCGCGTAGCCGAACCCCAGGATCGCGACCACGGTGTCACGGAGCATCTTCACGCCCGTGAACCGTTCCGGCTCCCTGACGAACAGGGCGATCTCCGCCGCCGCAGCGAACGCGTACGGCACCACGGTCGTCAACGTCGCCAACAGCAGCATGAACGTGAACTGGTCGACCAGGGACTCGGTGTAGTTCATGAACACGAGGCCCGTGACCAGGACGGCAGCGGCGATCAAGCCGTAGACGGGCGTGCGCCGCTTCCCGCTGACGTGCCCGAAGAACTTCGGGAACAGCCCGTCGTTCGATGCGGCCAGCGACACGCGTGCCGTCAGGAGCGTCCATCCGTTGAGCGCTCCGAAGGCCGCGATCATGCCGACGACGCCGACCCACTTGCCCCACGCCCCGCCGAAGATGGAACGTGCGGCGTCGGCGAACGGTGCGTTCGATGTCTGCAGCGTGGCCATCGGGATGATCCCCATGACCGCGACGGTCGCCACGATGTAGACCAACGTGGTGACGGCCGTGCCCAGATAGGTCGCCCGCGGGATCGTCCGCTTCGGGTCCTTCACCTCCTCGGCCGGCACGGTGGCCGACTCGAGACCGATGAACGCCCACAGCGTCAGCCCGACGGCTGCGGTGATCCCTTCCAGCAAGGTGAGCCCTTGCCTCCCCGTCGTGCCCGCGGCGTGCAGGAACGGCGTGAAGTGATCGGCGTTGAAGTAGAACAGGCCGATCACGCCGATCAGGGCCAGCGGCACGAACTTGAGGATCGTCGTGACCACCTGGACCCAACCGCCCTCGCGGACACCCAGGATGTTGACGAACGTCAGCAGCCAGATCGAGCCGACCGCCAGCAGCGCCATCGCGAGGCTGCTGTTCGCCAGGCCGGGCCACACCACCGTGGTGTACCCGACGAAGGCGATGGCGATGGCCGCGTTGCCGACCCACGCCGCGATCCAGTAGCCCCAGGCGGTCTGGAAGCCGACGAAGTCACCGAACGCCCGCCGTGCGTACGCGTACGGTCCACCCGTCTTCGGGTACGCGCGGCCCATGGTGGCGAAGACCCCGGCCAGGAGCATCGCTCCCACACCGGTCACCACCCAAGCGAGCAACACGCTGGAGCCGTACACCACGGCGACGCCGGCAAGGGCCGCCGGCAACAGGAACACGCCCGAGCCGATCATGTTTCCGATCACCATCGCGGTGGCCGTCCACAGGCCCATCTCGCGTTTGAGCTCGGGCCGACCAGAGGTGATGGGACGTGCGACTGAGGTCTTCATCGTCCCCTCCTTACTCCAGGCGGAGGGTCAGATCCCTCCGACCTACTTGCACCGTAAGGGGGACGCACTCGGGGTGGTAACGGCCGTCGACCTGCTGTCTGGGGGACCTTCGGCTCTCTCGTCCCACGCCGGAGCCACCTAGCGTTCCAGGTAGTTGGAGAAGGGAAGCAAAGCCGAGCCTTCGGGCTCGTGCATGGAAGGGAGGCGCACCATGGAACGGCGACGCATCGTCATCATGGGAGCCGCGGGACGCGACTTCCACAACTTCAACGTCGTGTATCGGGACGACCCCGATGTGGAGGTCGTGGCGTTCACCGCCACCCAGATCCCGTTCATCGACGACAGGATGTACCCGAGGCAGTTGGCGGGGCCACATCATCCCGAGGGGATCCGCATCCACCCCGAGGAGGAGCTGACGACCCTGATCCGTGACCGCAAGGTGGACGACGTCGTGTTCGCCTACTCGGACGTGTCGTACGAGTACGTGATGCACAAGGCGTCCGAGGTCACCGCGGCCGGGGCCAACTTCCTGCTGTTGGGACCCGAGGCCACCATGCTGGATGCCACGGTGCCCGTGGTCGCTGTCTGCGCGGTACGCACCGGATGCGGCAAGAGCCAGACCACCCGGTACATCGCCGAGCTCCTGAAGGACCGGGGGCTGCGGGTCGTCGCGGTGCGGCACCCGATGCCCTACGGCGATCTGGTGGCCGAGCGCGTGCAGCGGTTCGCGACGCTACAGGACCTGGACAGCGCGGGCGTCACGGTCGAGGAGCGCGAGGAGTACGAGGCGCACATCCGCGAGGGAACCGTCGTCTACGCGGGCGTGGACTACGGGGCGATCCTGGAGCAGGCGCAGCTGGAGTGCGACGTCCTGCTGTGGGACGGGGGCAACAACGACCTGCCCTTCTACCGTCCGGACGTGCACATCACCGTGGCGGATCCGCTCCGTCCGGGCCACGAACGCACCTACTTCCCGGGCGAGACCAACGTGCGCATGGCGGACGCGATCCTGATCAACAAGGTGGACGTCGCCGAGCCGGCGCAGGTCGCGGCGGTGGAGGCTTCGGTCCGCGAGCTGAACCCCGAGGCGGTCATCCTCAAGGCCAACAGCGCGCTGACGCTGGATCCGCCGGATCTGGTGAAAGGCAAGCGCGTCCTGGTGATCGAGGACGGTCCGACGCTCACCCACGGCGGCATGAAGTTCGGTGCCGGCATGGTCGCGGCGGAGCGCGCGGGTGCCGCCGAGATCGTGAACCCCCGTCCGTACGTGACGGGGACGATCGCGCAGGTGTTCGAGCGCTACGAGGTGGGACCGGTGCTGCCGGCCGAGGGCTACTCCCCCGCGCAGCTGCGGGAGCTGGAGCAGGCGATCGAGCGCACCCCGTGCGACGTGGTCGTGATCGGCACGCCCATGGACCTGCGGCACGTGATCGAGGTGACGAAGCCGGTTGCTAGGGTGACCTACGCACTCGAGGAGCTCGGCGAGCCGCGCTTGATGGACGTCCTGGGCGGGGTCCTGAAGGAGACGCAGCACTCGCTGGTCGGCTGACCGACCGACGAGGGCTCGAGGAGGAAGGAGGCACGGCATCAGCGACCAACACCCGATGTCGGGCGTGGAGGCGTTCACCCCCAAGGAGATCGCGTCGCTCGTGGAAACCCGCGGCGTGGCGAAGGCGAACGCCTCCACGCTCTCGCTGTTCGTGCTGGGCGTCCTGGCCGGGGCGTTCATCGGCCTGGGGGCGGTGCTCGCGACGATCATCGGGACCGGCTCGGAGCTGGGCTTCGGTCCCACGCGGTGGCTCGCAGGGCTGGGCTTCTCGCTCGGCCTGATCCTGGTCGTGGTGGCGGGCGCGGAGCTGTTCACGGGCAACAACCTGTTGGTGATGAGCCTGGTGAGCCGGAAGATCTCCGTGGGTCAGCTGCTGCGGAACTGGGCGATCGTGTACGTGGGCAACATGGTGGGCGCGCTGAGCATCGCCCTGATGGTGTGGCTCGCGCAGTGGTGGACGCAGTCCGACGACGCGGTCGGAGCCACCGCGCTGACGATCGCGGCCAGCAAGACCTCGCTGGCCTTCGGCGTGGTATTCGTCCGAGGGATCCTGGCCAACGCCCTGGTGTGCCTGGCGGTGTGGCTCGCCGCCGGCGGGACGAACCGTTCTGGACAAGATCGCGGCCATCGTGCTGCCCATCAGCGCGTTCGTGGCCGCAGGTTTCGAACACAGCGTCGCGAACATGTACTTCATCCCCGCGGGGTGGCTGATCAAGGACGAGCCCGCGGTTGTCCATGCATCCGGACTGACGAGTCAGGAGCTCGCCCACTTGAACCTTGGAGGGTTCATCAACAATCTGGTCGCGGCGACGGTGGGCAACGTGATCGGAGGCGCCGTGCTGGTAGGCGTCGTCTACTGGTTCGTGTACCTGCGAAACGAACCCACATGACATTGCAGCCAGGCCAGGTCTGAGCTCCCCCCTGCTCGAAACCATTCGCTTGCAGAGGTGTCGCCCTGTGGGCGATGCTCTTCCGGATGTCTCTCAAGTCCGCAAGCCGCATCATGCCGTACGGTCAGAAGCTCTGGAAACCTCGCGAGAACGTGGCGACCACACAGTGGAGGACATTCCCCAACTTCTGGCAGGTCACAGATGCGCCAGGCGGCACACACATTCGCCAGAGCGCTGGCATCAATCCAATTTCCCGCCCGAAAGGCCGGACCCGACGGCCTGCGGTTGCCATCTTCATGACGCCTGCTGGCGAGAGACACAGCCTTCCCTGGCTGGACGATGTCGATCTCGAAACAGGCTTCATTCGTTACTTCGGCGACAACAAGCCGGAACTCGGAAGGCCAGCCGAGTTGGCACCGGGAAATCGGGTCCTCTTAGAGGAGATGAACCGGTACGCGTCCCCCGATCCCCTCGTCCGGTCGACAGCCGGCCCCCTTCTCTTCTTCCGGAATCTCGGCAACAAAGAAGGAGAACCACTTACGGAATTCCTTGGGTTCGGAATCATCCGAGAGGCACATCGCATAACCCAACTGCACAAGGGCCGATCCTTCTCGAACTACGCCTTTGACTGCCTTCTCTTCCGAGGCGACGAGACCCACGACGGAACAGAGCACTTCAGCGTCGATTGGCTTGACGATCGTCGAGATCGGTTGATTTCGGATGAGGCTGCAGACTCCAAGGCACCGCGATCTTGGCATTTGTGGGTCAGGCAAGGTGCCCCGGCCCTCGAATCAGACAAGGTCCGGCGAAGCATCGTCATCGAAGACGTCCTTCCCTATGAGGAGCAGGTGCCGCCCCGCGAGACCTCGCTCGGATCCGTTCTCATGCAGGTGTACGAGCACTATGAAGGGAACTACAAACACGGATTCCAAGCTCTCGCCTCGCTCGCCACCCAGCTCGTCCTGGACAGTCCCGGGGTGACCTACTACCCAGGTTGGATCACCCCAGTGGGGCCCGACGGAGGTGTGGACTTCGTACAGCGCGTGGATATGGGCCAAGGCTTCTCCTCTACTCGACTTGTCGTTCTCGGGCAAGCAAAGTGTCGCAAGCCATGGCCGAAGGGCTCAGGTGTCACGGCCGAAGACTTGGCGCGGGTAGTTGCTCGACTTCGTCGTGGATGGATCGGCGCCTACGTGACCAGCTCTTACTACACCGATGCCGCTCAGCGGGAACTCATCGTGGACGAGTATCCGATTGTGCTCATCCACGGTTGGCGCTTGGCTCAGGCAACCGAGCAACTGCGAGACTCCCTGGGTCACGGAACCGTTCGCGAGCTGCTTGAATGGGTTGATAGTGCGTACATTCGGCTCATGGGGGCAGCGAGGCCGAAGCCAGCCGACATTGCGCGCGAACTATACGTCCAGTCCTGATCCTTGTTGCGTCCTCCGGAGCGATCATCTGTGCACCCACGGCCCTGGGATCGTCTTCCCGCTTCGATTGTTGGGATCGTCGGCGGCGATTCCGGTCCAGACCACCGTCCTCAGGCAGATCTTGCAGACAAGGCCCTCGGTGGCGGACCGCTGAACCGGATACGCCTCGTGCCTCGGGTCGATTGGGTCTATCTCCAGCGTGTACTCGGACCAGATGGTCTCGAAGTCGAAGATGCCGCCGTCCATGAACTCTTGGTCGGCTGCTTCCTGCGCTTCATCGCGATCACGACCACTTACGTAGATTTCGGCCTCGTCCAGGCTGTCGCGAACAATCCTGACCTTCCAACGTGACTGGGCCTTCCGGCTCATGCGTCCTCCTTGATCGACGACGCTCGTGAGACTGATCCGATCCGGCGCCCATCGACTGTGATCGCGGTCACGATCGCGAGAAGTTCGCCATGCTGGTTCCGTGACGCGCTGGATCTTCCACGTCGATATGGACGAGTTCATCGCGGCGGTCGAGGTGCTGCGACATCCCGACCTCCGCGGAAAGCCCGTCATCGTGGGCGGCGACGGTGACCCCACGAAGCGCGGGGTGGTCTCCACCGCGTCTTACGAGGCCCGCGAGTTCGGCGTGCGGTCGGGCATGCCTCTGCGCACGGCCCTGAAGCGATGTCCGGACGGCATCTTCCTGGCCGTCGACGCCGACCACTACCTGGAGGCCAGCGGACGGGTGATGGAGACGCTGCGGTCGTTCCCGGCGGTCGTGCAGACGCTGGGATGGGACGAGGCGTTCATGGCGGTCGAGACGCACGACCCCGAGGCGCTCGCGCGCGACGTGCAGCACGCCGTCCTGGAGCGCACGGACCTATGGTGCTCGATCGGCGTCGGCGACTCGAAGCACCGGGCGAAACTCGGGAGCGCCTTCGCGAAACCGCGGGGCGTGTTCCGGCTGACGCGCGACGAGTGGCCGACGGTGATGGGCCCGCGGCCCGTTGACGCCCTGTGGGGCATCGGGAAGAAGACCGCCGCCAAGCTGAACGAGCTGGGCATCACGACCGTCGACGAGCTCGCCCACGCAGACGACGATGTACTCGCGACCCGTTTCGGCCCCAACACCGGGCCGTGGATCCGGAGCCTGGGCACCGGCGAGGACGATGGCGAGGTCACCGCCGAGCCCTACGTCCCCCGCGGCCGGAGCCACGAACGGACCTTCCAGCAGGACCTGACCGATCCGGATGAGATCCGCCACCAGATCAGGCGCCTCACCCGCGAACTGGCGACTGAGCTGCCGCGAGGCCGCCAGGTCATCCGCGTCACGGTGAAGGTGCGGTTCGCGCCCTTCTTCACCTCGACCCACGCCGTGAAGCTGGCCGAGCCCACCACCGACCTCGACCACCTGACCCAAGGGGCTCTTACCGCGCTCGATCGGTTCGAGCTGGACCGTCCGGTCCGCCTGCTGGGCGTGCGCGCAGAGTTCTCCCCGCCCGGCGCCGCTTCGCCCTGAATGCTCAGGCCGGCGCGACCCCGAGCCCCACTGAGGTCGCCGCCTGCGCCAACTGCCGATCCCATGTCACCATCACCGTTGCACCGTCGTCTGCGTCCAGCGCCGACGCGAGGTGGATAGCGTCATAACCCCGCAGAGCGAACCGCTCAGCGAGATCCCCAGCCGTCATCGCCAAGCTCGCGTCCAACTCGATGGTCGCCATCGAGGCGAACAGGTTCCCGAGTTGCGCGATCGCCCCCCGATGCTGGATCGGACCGATCCGCCCGCCGCGCCCGGCCGCCGCGAGGGCTGAGCGCCCTTCAGGGTAGGCCGCCACCGATGTGATGCGGTCGTCGACCGCGTCCCAGA
The DNA here is from genome assembly GCA_963826185.1 of uncultured Actinomycetes bacterium. Classification (GTDB taxonomy): domain Bacteria; phylum Actinomycetota; class UBA4738; order UBA4738; family HRBIN12; genus JAOUEA01. Next base: position 112,466 of record CAWGVY010000010.1, read on the forward strand.
GTCCGTCGACGACCTCACCCTCCGGCTCGACCAGCACGAGCTTCACCAACGCCGATGTGTCGAAGTAAGCGATCACCGCCGTCGTTGCTCGATCACCAGGTCGCTGACCGAGCCTTTGACCGGCAGCCGGGGCCACGAATCGGACGGCTCGGCCGGACGAAGCGGCGGGCGCGCGCGACCCTCGGCGATCAACCGTTCCAGCTTGGTGCCACCGACGACCGGGACGATCCGGGCAACCGGCCTCCCACGGTCGGTCACGGTGATCTCTCGCCCCAAGGACACGGCGTCGAGCCAGGCACTCAGGTGATCGCGAAGCTCGCGGATACCCACCTCCGAGCGACCCGCTGTAAGTGGCGTCTTTTTCATACCCGAAGTGTACCGTTCGATCGGGTCGGCGGCCATGCCTCCATCGTCCTGCCGAGGATGGCTAGCGTCCGTGACCGGGATCACATCGACGCGATGCGTGCTTGCGAACGTCCCGCGATCGTGGTCGCCACCGTTCGGGGCAGCAGCCGCGTCCCGAACGCGAACGCCTTGCTAGTGGTCCCCGTGACCAGGTACGGCCGGCCCCGTTTCAGGGCGGCGTAGCCCGCAAGCGCCACCGACTCGGCGCTGGGCAGCTCCCTGCCGGCCACCAGCTTCGAGTCCGCCATCGCGGCGCGTGCCTGGAACCCCGTCTCCGTGGGTCCCGGACATAGCGCGGTCACCGACACGCCGGTACCCTTCAGCTCCTCGGCGAGCGCCAGCGAGAGGAACAGCACGTAGGCCTTCGTGGCCGCGTACGCCGCCGTCATAGGCGCTGGTGCGAACGAGCCGATCGAGCCCAGCATCAGCACCCGACCCCAGCCGCGCTCGATCATCGGCGGCACGCACGCCCGCGTGAGTTCGGTGAGCGCCACCACGTTGACGTTCAGCATCCGCGTGGTGAGCTGTGTGTCCGTCTCGACGAACCGCCCGTAGGTCGAGAACCCCGCGTTGTTGACGAGCGCGTCCACGTGCAGCCCGCGGTCCGTCAGATCCGTCATCAAGGCGTCGCCCGACCCGGGCTCCGACAGATCCATCGGGATCACGGTGGCCGTGACGCCGCGCGCTCCCCGCACCTCCTCCGCCAACGCCTCCATGGGCTCCTGGCTCCGCGCCGCAAGCACCACATCGAACCCGTCGGCCGCGAACAGCCGCGTGAACCACACGCCGAACCCGCTGCTGGCGCCCGTGATCAATGCCGTCCGTCGTTCGCTCATGGCATCGACCCTACCGGCCGTCTCAGGGAACGTCGGGCTCGCGGAACACCCGCTCCATCGCTCGCCGGCAGCGGCGCGTGATCCGCAGGTAGTCGTCCAGGAACGCCTGACGCGGGTACTCCTCGTAGCCCAGACGCCGGGCCAGCGCCGTTTGCTCCTCGGCCGACACCGGCACCGCCTCCGCATGGAGCCGCCGGTCCACCTCCAGCGCGTTCTTCACGTCGCACAGGAAGACGAACGCCTCGCCCAGGTCGCGCGCCACGCTCCCCTCCAGCAGCTTCGCCTCGGCCAGCAGGTCGATCGCCTCCAGCGTCCGGCGCGTGCGCAGCTCCGGGCGTTCCCCCCCGTGACGCATCAGCGACACCTCCACCGCGAACTGCACGTCGGCGAGCGAGCCGATCCCCAGCTTGAAATGGAACTTCGCCGCCTCCGGCGGCTTCACCCGTTCGCGTTCGATGCGGTCGCGCATCGCGCGGATCTCCGTCGCCCGGTCCACCGTGATCCCCTCGGGCGGATAGGCGATGTCCTGGGCGTTCAGCTCGAACCGCCGTCCCAGGTCCGCGTCGCCGGCCACAGCCCGGGCCCGAAGTAGCGACTGGAACTCCCACAGCTCCGCGTAGCGCTGCCAGTACTCGAGGTAGCCGGCGATCGATCGCGCGAGCGGACCGTTGCGCCCCTCGGGCCGCAGGTCGGCGTCGGGATCCCAACCGGCCTCGCGGACGTGTTGCATCACCCGCTCGGCGATGGCGCCGGCACGCCGCAGATCCTCGGAGCCCTCCCCCTCGTAGACGAACATCACGTCCAGATCGCTCGCCACGTTCAGCTCCTGCGCGCCCAGCTTGCCCATCCCGATCACCGCGAAGGGCAGGTCGGGCTCGGCGGACGCCACGGCCTCGCGCAGCACGCGGTCGGCGACCGCCGCCAGGGCGGCACCCGTCTCCTGGGGCGAGAGCTCGCGACCCGCATACCGGGCCACGGCCGTGACCAGGGCGGCCTGGACGTCGGGATCGGTCGCCCGCTCAGCAAGCTGGGCCACGCGGGTGGGGTCGGCCACCAGCAGATCGGTGGCGAAGGAGCTGGCGGCGGCCACGTGGGCCAGGCGCCGCGCCGCACCCGGGTCGGTCGCCAGGGCGTCGGCCGGCGCGGCCTCGTCCCCCACCGCGTCGGCGACGCGCTCCAGCCGGACCAGGGCCGCGTCGGGATCGGCGGCGAGTGCAAGCGCCGGAGCCATCACCGGGAAGACGTGAGCCAGCACCTTTCCCATACGGGTGGCGGGGTCGACCAGCCGCCGCAACACCTCGTACGAGCGCTCCGGCGTCGCGAACCCCAGGCCCGCCAGCAGCTCCTGCGTGGCGGCGCGGTCGGTCCCGGGAGACGGCGCGGCCGGCCCCGCGAAGGCCTCCAACAGGGGGCGGTAGAACAGGCGCTCATGGATCCCGCGCACCATCTCGGTGGTGCGCCGGTACTCGGCCTGCAGCGCGGCAGCGTCCTCCAGCCCCAGCGAGCGCGCCAACGTCGTGTGCGCGCGTCCCCCGGCCGGCAGGTCGTGGGTCTGCAGATCACGCACGATCTGCAGGCGATGCTCCAACCGACGCAGGAACCGGTACGCATCGCCCAGCGCCTCGGCATCGGCCTGGGCCACGTAGCCCTCGTCGGCCAGGGTCGCCAGCGCCCGCAAGGTGTTCGGGTCTCGCAGCCGCGCGTCGCGCCGCCCATGCACGATCTGCAGCAGTTGCACCGCGAACTCCACGTCGCGGATCCCGCCGCGGCCGCGCTTCACCTCGGTGAGCTCCTTGCCGCGCTGTCGGATGTACTCCTCCAGCCGGACCTTCGTGCGGCGCACCTCGTTGATCGCCGCGGGCGGAAGCTCGCGCGGGTAGACGAATGGGGTGACGCCGTCCACGAACCCGGTGCCCAACCACGGGTCGCCCGCCACCGCGCGCGCCTTGATCATCGCTTGGCGCTCCCACGTGGCCGACTGCGACTCGTAGTACTGCACGGTGGACTCGAGTGAGCGACTCAACAGTCCGTCGCGCCCGCCGGGACGGAGCGTGGGATCCACGCGGAAGGCGATCCCTTCGGCGGTGGGCTCGGAGAGCAACCTGATCATGCGTCCCGCCGCCTCCGCCGCCATCTCCTGATCGGCCCCGTCCTCGTGCACGAAGATCACGTCGACGTCGCTGGCGTAGTTCAGCTCGGCACCGCCGAGCTTCCCCAATCCGACCACCGCCAGACGGAGGTCCCCCACCGCCGCGCGACAGGCGACCTCCAGACACGCCTCGGCCACGCGTGAGATCTCGGCCACGACGTCCTCGAATTCGGCCCCGCCCAGATCCCGGGCGGCCACCCGGAGCATCGCGCGCCGACGGAACCGACGGAGCCCGGCCTCATGACCGTGGGCTTCGACCTCGGAGGCGAGCTCCACGTCCAGCATCGAGCGGTTCCGGGACGAGACGTCCTCCAGGCTCGTCACCTCGTCGGGATGCTGCGACAGGAAGTCGGCCGCGGCGGTGGAGAACCCCAGGAGCCGGGCGGCCACCGGGAGGATCCGGGGCTGCGCCAGCGCCTGGGCGGCCGAGGGGTCCAGGCCCACGCGTTCGAACGCGACCCGCGCCAGATCCGGGTCGGGCGCCTGGTCGAGCGCGGCCTCCAGCACCTGGGGCTTCGGCATGCGGGCATCCTACGGTCGAGGCCCTCCACCCCGCGCCTTCAGCGCCGGGCGGGGATCTCCGATACCCGTCCTATGAACGACGATGCCTGGGTCAGCGGCCCCTCACCGCAGTCGGGCCTTCCCGCGCGGCCCGACCAGATGGCACCGTCGCTTCCGGCGTTCCCCAGCGTGGCGGCGAAACCGTCGAGGTCCGCGAGGGTGGCCGGCGGCATCATGGCGGGCGTCGGAGCCTTCCTGACGCTGGGAGCTGTAACCCTGCTGACGGGAGAGGACACGACGTTGCCGACATCGGTCATCGTCGTGGAGCTCGTCCTAACGGTCGCGATGGTGGCGGGCGGCGTCTACATCTTCCGGCGCGGCTGGGCCCAGGGCCGGCCCGCCCTGAACGTCCTGGCGGTCCTGCCCGCGGCCGTGATGGCGGTGCTGCTCGTCGCAGGAACGATCATCTCGGTGGCGGAAGCCAACGCGCCCACGGACGCCTTCGGCTACACCGAGGCTCAGCGGCAGAGCTTCACGTCGGGATGCGGCGGTGGAGCGCGCTGCGACTGCCTCTTCTCCGCCGTGGAGCGCCAGATCCCGCCCGATCGTTTCGCCGAGGAAGGCCAGAAGTACATGCAGACGGGCTCCTTCAGCCCGGAGATGACGAGCGACCTCACGCGGATCGCGTCGACCGCGGGCTGCTAGCGCCTGGCCCACCTTCCCTCAAGTCAGGGCTTGCACTCTCCGATATACTGGGCATAATACTCAGTATCTACTACCTGAAGGGAGCCGATGTGTCGGTCGGGATGAGCCTGCTAGCGATCCTGGATGAGGAGCCGACCTACGGTCTCCGCCTGAAGCATGAATTCGAGACGCGGACCGGGGGGGTGTGGCCCCTGAACGTCGGACAGGTCTACACGACCCTGGACCGGCTCGAGCGCGACGGTCTGGTGCGCGAGGATCCCGATGCCAGCACGGAGGGCCAGAAGGTCCACGAGATCACCGATGCGGGCCGCGACACGCTGCGCGCATGGTTCGAGCGTCCTCAGCCCGCCGGCCAGCCCCCCCGGGACGAGCTGGTCCTCAAGCTCGTGATGGCCGTCCGCCATCCCAGCGTCGACGCGGCCGCCGTGATCCAGGCCGAGCGCAGGGGCGCCGTCGAGCAGTTGCGCGAGTGCACGCGCCTGAAGCAGGAAGACGCCGACCACCCCGAACTGGAGTGGTCGTTCCTGATCGATTCCCTGATCTTCAAGACCGAGGCGCGCGTGCGATGGCTCGACACCTGTGAATCACGGCTAGAGCGAGTTTCGGTCGGTTCCGCATCGTCGCCACCGATCGATACGGCCACCGATGAGCCCGCGAGCGAGGTGCTCCGATGACCGATCTGCTGGAACTGCGCGGCGTGACGAAGACGTTCGGTTCGGGCCACTTGGGGGTGGACGCGATCACCGACGTGTCCATGACCGCCGCCGCAGGCGAGCTCGTCGCCGTGATGGGGCCAAGCGGCTCGGGTAAGACCACCTTGCTGTCGCTGGCCGGCGGCCTGGACCATCCCACCTCCGGCGCCGTCGTGGTGGAGGGGACCCACCTGGCCGATCTGGGTAAGACCGACCTCGCGCGGCTCCGGCGGCGCCGGATCGGCTACGTGTTCCAACAGCTCAACCTGATCGACGGGCTGACCGCCGCGGAGAACGTGTCGCTCCCTCAAGAGTTGGACGGCGTCCGCAAGGGCGAGGCACGGGATCGCTCCCTGGCATCGCTCGAACTTGTGGGGATGGCGGACCTGGCCGACCGGTTCCCCGAGGAACTCTCGGGTGGGGAGCAGCAACGCGTGGCGATCGCCCGGGCGATCGTGGGCGACCGCAGCCTGTTGCTGGCCGACGAGCCGACGGGCGCGCTGGACTCTGTCACGGGTGAGGCCGTCCTTCGTCTCCTGCGGGATCACTGCGATCGAGGCGGCAGCGGGATGCTCGTGACCCACGACGCGCGCTTCGCCGCGTGGGCCGACCGGATCGTGTTCCTCCGCGACGGCAGGATCGTGGATCAGACCGAACCGCCTGAGGGACCCGAGTCGCTCCTGAGCGAAACCGCCGCCCGATGAGCCTCGTCGCGTATCGGGGCGCGGCGCGGATCGCGCGACGACAGGCTCGGCTGAGCCCGTGGCGGAGCGCCCTGGTGATCGCGATGGTCGCTCTCCCGATCGCGGCCCTGACCGCCGGCGTGGTCACGATCCGCACCGCGGTCCCCAGCGACGACGAACGGGTGACCGAGACGATGGGAGCCGCGGATCTGCGCGTGCACGAGCTGCCGAGGCTGGACGATCCGCAGACCTACCTGGACGTGATGCCGCCGGGCAGCACGCTGGTGGGCATGCGGCAGCTCGTACACGGAGAACATCGTGGGCGGGACGAAGACTCCGCTCTACCTCAGCGAACCCACGATCCCGCTCGACCGACCTCCCGTGCTTGGGATGTATCGGATCGTGAACGGACGGGTCCCGACCGACCCCGGCGAGGTGGTAGTGCAGCCGGAGGTCCTCGCGGCGTTCGGCCTGCAGATCGGCGACGACATCACGCTGGAGGACAAGGGCTACACGTTCCGCGTCACCGGCACGGTGGTCGATCCCGAGGCACTGCATGAGCCCGTGGGGGTGACGGCTCCGGGCTCGCTCCCCGTCCAACCGAAGTCCTACGACGGCGACGGCTTCCTGGTGGACCTGCCGCCGGGGGCTTCCTTGGACGCCGCGCGAGCGAGCCTTGAAGGCGCGGGGGTTCGAGCCGACCTCATCGTGTCCCGGGCGCAGGCGGCCGAGGTGCTCCCCGCGGGGCGGTCGGAGGCGACGGCCGGCTCGTTCGCCGCAACGGCGCTGGTGCTGTTGGGAACGGTCTTGATCGCCGGAGCCGCCTTCGCCGTGGGCGCTCGTCGGCAGCTGCGCACGCTTGGCCTGATCGGCGCAGCGGGCGGCGAGCCACGCCACGTGCGCGCCACCGTGCTGATGGGTGGCGTCAGCCTGGGGTTGGTTGGGTCGCTCACGGGGGTCGCGTTGGGGATCGCTGGAGCGTTCGCGATCCGTCCGCAGCTGGATCGGCTCGCGGGGCGCATCGTGGGGCCTGTGGAGATCCCGGTGTTGCCGCTCCTGGGCGCCCTCGTCCTGGGTATCGGCGCCGCGACGCTGGCCGCCTACGGTCCCGCACGGTCGGTCGCCCGGATCAGCACGATCCAGGCGCTGGCGGGCCGGACGCCGCCGCCACGCAGGCCGGGCAAGGTGGCCGTGGCGGGGCTCGTCGCGGTCGCCGTCGGCGCAGCGGTGACGACGTGGGGCACCAAGCGCATGTCGGGGCTGTGGGCCTCGGTCGGATTGACCACGATGATCGCCGGCTTCCTGGTGGCGATCCCGCTGGTCGTGGGCTGGGTCGGCAAACTGGCCGGCGCCATGCCAACCACGCTGCGCCTGGCGACCCGCGACATCGCTCGGCACGGTCGCAGGACAGGCGCCGCGTTGGCGGCGGCTGCCGTGGCGCTCGCGATGCCCGTCGCCGTGGCGACGTATACGCTCAGCGATGAGGCGCACGAACGTCAGATCCCCTTCATGGCGGACGACCAGCTCACGATCGACGTCCAGGGCCACGGCGACGAGTGGCAGGCGCGGAAGGACGCGATGGCGGCCGAGCTGAGGACCGCCTTCCCGGGCGCGGTCGTCGCTCTGTACCAGCCAGCGGTCACGATGGTCGGCCGGCCCGGAGCGCTTCACGAGCGTCGGCTCTGGGTCCCCTCTCCCGTGCAACCGCCCGAGGACGGCACCATCGGCGCGTACATCGGCTACGGCATGCTCGCGATCGGCGGACCCGACCTGCTCCGGGCGCTCCACGCCGAGGACGGCATCCCCGCGCTCGAGCAGGGCCAGGTCGTGGGCGTCGGACCCGGGACCGTGGAGGGTGGCAACATCCACCCCGGACTGGACTTCTCGACCGACGGTCCCGACCTGGGTCTGGATCTACCGGCGGCGGAAGCCGGATCCACGCGGTTCGCGTCCGTCACCCAGTCGGGCCTCTTCGACTACGTGATCTCCCCCGAGCGTGCGGCTAAGGTCGGCCTGCGCGTCAGCCAAAAGCCACGCTGGAACTCGCACTACATCCTGCGAACGCCCGGCGATCTGAGCGGTGAGGACGTGGCCCGCGCGAAGCAGGTCGCGTCACGGTACCAAGGAGCGTCCTTGTTGACCGAAAGCGACCTGGGCGCACACGAAGGCACCGCGCGCCTCTACGCGTCCGTCGCGGGCATGGCGATCGCATTGGCGATCGTCGGGGTGATCGTGGCCCTGGTCGCGGCAGAGTCGAGACGCGATCAGGCGATCCTGGTGGCCGTGGGCGCCGAGCCGCGCACGCGGCGCACGGTGGCGGGAGCGAGCGCTCTCACCGTTGCGGCGCTCGCGGGACTGATCGCGGTGCCGATGGGCTTCGTGTCGACCGCCGTGTTCTGGCGGGCGGACACGTCGGGGGCCCCCGTGGTGGTGCCATGGATATGGCTCGGGCTGGTGCTGGTGGGGATCCCGCTGATCGCCGGGGCGGCCGGCTCCCTCGTGTCGCGCGAGCCAGCATCCGAGCAGCTCCTGCACCCCATCTGGTGAGACCAGAGTTCACACGGGCGTAACCGCAGGCCGCAGGGCCGCCCGTACCCTCGATGCATGGCGCTCACCGCGGAAGCCGAATACGTCCTGCGCACGATCGAGGAGCGAGGGATCCGGTTCGTCCGGCTCTGGTTCACCGACGTGCTGGGGTTCCTGAAGGCGTTCACGATCACCTCGCAGGAGCTGGAGGGCGCCTTCGCGGAAGGGATGGGGTTCGACGGATCCTCGATCGAGGGGTTCAGCCGCATCCAAGAATCGGACATGGTGGCCAACCCCGATCCGGCCACGTTCCAGATCATCCCGTGGAAGCTCGAGGCGCCGGTGGCACGCATGTTCTGCGACGTCACCAACCCCGACGGCACGCCGTTCGACGGTGATCCGCGCGGCGTGCTGAAGCGGCAGCTGAAGCGCGCCGCGGATCTGGGCTTCACGTTCTACGTCGGCCCCGAGCTCGAGTACTTCTACTTCCGCTCGGTGGACGATCCGTCGTTCCTGGATCAGGGCGGCTACTTCGACGAGACGCCGCTGGACGTGGGGCACCGACTACCGCAAGCGCACGGTGCAGTACCTGGAGTCGATGGGGATCCCGGTGGAGTACGTGCACCACGAGGTCGCGCCCAGCCAACACGAGATCGACCTGCGCTACACCGACGCGCTCACCATGGCGGACAACGTGATGACCTACCGCCTCACGGTGAAGGAGGTCGCGCAGGAGTTCGGCATCTACGCCACCTTCATGCCGAAGCCGGTCTCGGGCGTGAACGGCAGCGGCATGCACACACACCAGTCGCTGTTCGAGGGCGATCGCAACGCGTTCTTCGACGCCGCCGACGAGTACCACCTGTCGAAGACGGCGAAGGCCTACATCGCGGGGCTGCTACGGCACGCGCCCGAGATCACGCTGCTGACGAACCAGTGGGTGAACTCGTACAAGCGGCTGGTGCCCGGGTTCGAGGCGCCGGTATACGTGTGCTGGGCGCGGCGCAACCGCAGCGCGTTGGTGCGCGTCCCGATGTACAAGCCAGGGAAGGAAGGTGCCACGCGGATCGAGTACCGCTCGCCCGACCCTGCGTGCAACCCCTACCTGGCGTTCGCGGCGATGCTGGCCGCCGGTCTGGCCGGGATCGAGGGCGAGTACGAACTGCCGCCCGAAGCCAGCAACAACATCTATGAGATGAGCGAGGGCGAACGAGAGACCGCGGGGATCGCGTCGCTGCCCGAAGATCTGGTCGAGGCGATCCACCTGGCCGAGGGGTCTGATGTGCTGCGCGACGCGCTCGGCGAGCACGTCCACGAGTACCTGATGCGCAACAAGCGCGAGGAGTGGGACGCCTTCAAGGCCCACGTCACCCCGTTCGAACTGGAGCGCTACCTGCCCATCCTCTGAACGGGTTACATCGGACGGACGAACGCTCGGTCTTCCGCCCTACATCGATTTGACCCTTGCGAGCTATTTGTCTTACCGTGCAACCCTCGTGTGCCCTGGGACCCCCCCGGCACGGACAGGAGGCAGACATGCGAAGGTTGCGTTCTTGGAGGACGCTCGGCGTAGTAGCCGTCGTCGCTTTGGCCGGCGCACTGATGGTGATGCCGGGCGCCGGTGCTCAGGTCGTCACCCCGGTCACCGTTCGAACCACTGACGGGACGCTTCACCTCCACATGGGTGCGGCCACCCCTGATGGGGCGTTCACGGACTACTTCCGTTTCGACACACCTAGCACCACGGGTCCCCAGCAGCAGATCACCGGTGTCTGCCCGAATCCGGTGAACGGCCCGACGGGTCCCGCGGCGCTGGCGAACCTCACCGGCGGCAGGGTCGGTTCGTCCTTCTCGATCAATCAGGTCGGACTGAAGAGCCACACGCTGGGTATCAAGTACCTCAACTGCGGTGCCGTGGACGCCACCAACTGGGAACTGCGGATGTCCCTCGGTACCGCCATCGGCATCGACGCGAACACGGCCGCTGACTATGCGGACCTGGACCTGCGCGGAAGCAGCAGCACGGCGGTCGCGGTGGTCACGTTCTTGCGGGCAGGCACGGTCGTGGCCACGAGGGAAGTGACGATGGGGCCGACGAAGGCAGCCCGTCTGACGTTCGGTAACCTGAGCGACCCGACTGGCTCTAACCTGCTGTTCGACGAGATCCGGCTGCGGCCGAAGAAGGTCCTTACCTCGGTCTCTCTTGGCGGAGGCTCGGGCAGCACGAACGCCACGGACTCGATCTTCCGCGTGGTGTCCGAGACGCAATTCGAAGCTGGTCTGTGTCCGGGCGGAGACCCGTTGACGACCAACGAAGCGTTTCCGGCGACGGTGTCACGACTGGGTGAATCAGATCCGACCTGTGCCGACCCGGCCCCGGTCAGCCTCGACACGTCGATCGACGACAGTGGAGACGCGGTAGCGACGCTCACGAAGGGCGCCGCGGCTAACGACGTGCCGCTCACGATGCACGTGGACTGGCCCGATGCTACCGCTCCCAGCCCCGGGATCACGCCGGCGACATTGGTGGATTACGGGACCGACGCACACCCGATCCAGTGGTGCGAGGCGGACTCGGGCGGATTCCCGACGCTGCCCGATCGGATCGACGCGGGTCACGTTGGCGAGCCGGAGTTTTGGTGCCTTACGGATCAGGAGACGCATCACAACTCCAACGGAACTACCAGAACATCGGAGAGCTACTTCGGATTCGGAGATCCGAAGTTCATCCGGGGTGGTAACAGCTAGAGAGACTGGTCAGCCGGCTTCCTGCCGGTGTCAGGCACCGAGATGACGCCGAGGCCCTCGAAGAGGGCCTCGGCGTCTGTCCGGGCCCGGCTCGAGTCAGGTTCACCCGGCCACAGCTCAGCGCGCGCGCGCAGCGTGAGCGCGCACTCGTAATCGGACCCCTCGTCGTCGGCATGCTCGACGCTCTTGTCCATGGCGGCGCGGGCATGCTCCTCGTTGTCCAGGTGGAACAGGGCCACCCCGCGGACGCGTTCCAACAACGCCGCGCTGGCTCCTTCAGCACCCAGCATCGCGTCTGTCCACGCCAGCGCGCTCTCCCATCGACCCTCGAACAGTGCGCACTCGGCCTCCCAAGACGCCACCTGCTCAAGGTCACGGTCGGCCCGCTGCGCCATGAACGAGGTCCTGGCCTCCTGGAAGGCGGCCCTGGCCTCCTCGAACCTCCCCGCGCGGCTCGCGACCCGCCCCAAGTAAGCGGCGGCGTAGGCCACCAGGCTCTCCTCCTTGGCTCCCCTGGCGATCTGGAGGACCCGCCGGAGTCGTTCTTCGGCGTCGACGAGGTGCCCCTGGTCTGACAGCACTTCGGCGATGTTCAGCGTTCCGTGTGCGGCGACACCTGGATCACCCAGCTCTTCCATGATCGTGACCATGCGCTGGTAGAGCTCCACCGCCTCGTCCCAGTTCCCACGGAAGTAGGCGAGCGCACCCATCGAGTTGAACACCGTCGCTGCGGAACGACGGTCCCCCAACGCTTCGTAGATCTTCACAGCGTCCGAGAGATGCGTCGCCTCATCCAGCCGGCCCAGTTCCAGAAGCGACCAATCGAGGACGTTGTACGCCTCGGCGAGGGCCGTCCGGTTCCCGGACTCCGTCGCCTCCTGGATCACCCGTTCGCACAGCCGAACCGCTTCCTCCATCTTGCCCTGGAACCGGCGGGCCGCGGCCAGCGACACGACCGCTGAGGCGCTCACGGACCTCGCCTCCTGCGTCGGTACCGACTCGAGCAGGCGTGCGGCCTTACCCGCTCGGCGCACCACCAGATCGGGCCGCCCCACGCGCTCGGCGACGTATGCCTGGCGGAGCAGCACCCGCGCCGACGCAAGCGGATCGCCGACCCGGTACTTCAACGCCTGGTTGAAGGTCTTCGACGCCACCTCCAGCTGTCCCGAACGGATCAGGCACTCACCCAATGTCTCCACGACCTCCGGGATCTCCTCCTTCGAGACGGTCTCGGAGCGCTCCGCCGATTCCAAGGCCCGCCGGTAGAAGGCCGCGGCCTCGGCGGGTGCGAACTTCCGCTGGGCGTCGTCGCCCGCCAGACGCCCGTACCGCCAAGCGCGCTCGTAGGAACCCGCCAGGAAGAAGTGCAACGAGAGCGTCTGAGCCAGATCCTCGGGAGCGCCCGCTGCACCGGCCTCCAGCTGTTCGCCCACGACGGCGTGCAGCCGCCGACGTGTCCGGAAGGGCAGGCCCTCGTATGCGGCGTCGCGCATCAACCCGCGGCGGAACCGGAGGTAACCGTCACCGTCATCCAGGAAGAACTCCTGCAGCCGCACCCACGTAGATGCAGCGGGCGCGGGCTCTCCTTCCTCCGCCACCCAGTCCAACATGTCCGGGCGGAAGGTCAGCCCGAACACGGCCGCCCGCCTGAGGACCGCGCGATCCTCAGGCTGCAAGGCGTCGATCCGCGCCATGGTGGCGGCCTCGATCGAGTCGGGCAGCTCGTCAACGCTCCCGGATCGCGCGGCCGCGCGGACCAGGTCCCGGAGGAACTGCGGGTTCCCCGCCGACCGCTCGGCCAGGATCGGCAGGAGATGGTCGGGCAACGGCTGCCGCTCGGTGACGGCGATCGCCATCGCCATCGCGTCCTGCGGAGGGAGCGGATCCAGCTCGATACGGACGGTGCCGGGCCCGGGGGTTGCCGTGAAGCCACCGCCCTCCGTGCGGCGGGTGAGGCTGAACAGCCACGGGTGCCCGTCGCGCCCGTCGGCCAGAAACGCGAGCAGCTCGGAGGACGCCTCGTCCATGTTGTGAACGTCCTCGATCTCGATCAGGGCGGGCTCGCCCAGGATCGCTTCCAGGAACGCGGCCACGGACTCGTGCAGCTTCGGACGGCGCTGCTCGTCCGGGAGGTCCTCGACCTCGGGCGTGGGCGGCATGTCCGCATCGAACGCAAGAGCGATCAGCGGGAGCCATGGCGTCAGTTCCGGGGCATGGGCCGACACCTCCGTGTACAGACGCTCGACGACGACCTGGTCGGGGTCCTCCCACCCCAGGTCCAGCAGCTGACGCAGGAGCTCACGCCATACGATGTACGGGGTCGACGCGGTGAACGCTTCGCAGGTGGCGTGCAGCAGGAGGGTGCCCTCCGAGCGCTCTCGCAGCTCCTCCTGAAGCCGGGTCTTGCCGATCCCTGACTCACCGCTGATCTCCACGAGCCGGCCGTCGCCGCGCCGGACAGCTTCGAGGGCTTCCATGGCCACAGCCAGCTCATCCGCGCGCCCGATCAGGGGAACGCGTTCCAGCGTGGCCTCGCGCGCGCGCGATCCCATGGCCGCGCCGATCGACCACGCCTGGATCGGCTGCGCCTTGCCCTTCACAGCGAACGGCTCCAGCGCGGTGGTCTCGAACAGGGTGGTTGAGCGGTCCAGCACGTCGGCCGTGGCGTAGATCTCTCCGGGACCGGCCTTCGCCATCAGGCGCGCGGCCAGGTTCACGGTGTCGCCCATCACCGTGTACGTGCGCCGGTACCAGGGGCCGATGTCGCCCGCGAACACCGATCCGCGATGTATCCCGATCCTCACCGGCACCACGGGCTCCGCCTCCATGATGGCTCGGGCGGTGAAGAGCATCCGCTCCTCGTCATCGCCCGTGACCTTCGGCGCGCCCGCCGTGAGGATCAACTTGCCGCCGTCGGAGTCCACGTCCGAACCAAGGAAGCAGACCTCGTGTTGGTCGGCAGCTCGCTGAACGATGGTCACCAGATCGTTCATGGCTTCGGCCGCTTCGGCCGGGCTGCGTTCGATCAGGGCGTCGGTCCCATCGAAGTGGATGAAGGCCACCGTCACTGGCCGGTGCTCCGGCGCGCCTCCCCCGGCCATCACGTGGGCGCGCACGGCCGTGGACAGACACGTCGCGATGTCCCCGGCGGGGACCTCCACACGTGGCACCTCCGCCGGTGGCGGGACCGAGCCCGGCTCACGACGGAGCAGGCATCCCGGGCCTTTCGCCTCGCCGACGCAGCGGGCCGGCAACACGTCGGCGGTCTGGCGGCTTACGACGATCTGCCCGGCGTCGGCGGCATGCTCCATCTCGACAGTTCGGGTCCATCCGGGACCCACCGGCAGCAGCTCCCGGTGCGAACCCCCCACCAGCAGGAAATGGAACCGGCCCGTGTGCATCCCCACGGACATCCGCAGAGTCACCTTCGCGCCCGGCACGTCGATCCGGCCCACGTCCCGCAGGACGCGACGCATCCCCAGGGCCGCCTGAGCCCCCCGTGCAGCGTGTCCCTCTCCTTCGAACAGCAACAGCAAGGCGTCGCCGCCGAACTTGATCAGCCCTCCGCCGTTGACGTACGCGACGGCCAAGACGGCCTCGAAGCTCGAGCCGATCGCCTCGGTGATCTGCTCGGCGCCCTCCTTGCCACGCTTCGCCAGCCGCTCGGAGAGCTTGGTGAACCCGGAGATGTCGACGAACACCACCGACCCGTCCACCTCACGCACGCGCTCGGTGGGCGTCTGGGCCAGATGCTCCAGCAACAGCCGGGGCACGTACGGACGCAGCGCATCATCGGCGGGGAGGGTGTCCTGCACCCTCGCACGATACCCCCGTCCCTCAGGGAACCGGGCGGAGGATCAGGTGACGACGACCTTCCCGCACATCCCGGAACACGTCCCTCCCATGACCGAACCGTGGATCGTGCAGTAGAACTTGAACGTCCCCTTGGAGCGGAACTTCCTGGCCGAGGTGGTGCTGCCGGAGCTCAGCGACTTGTTGAAGGTCCAGTTCCCACCGTAGGCCTTGACGTGGTGCGTGCCCGATGTGGCATGCCACTTCACCGAGCTGCCCTTCGCGATCGAGACCGTGGCCGGGGACCAGTGGGTCCCGGATCCGTTCACCGTCTTCGTCACGGCGGACGCGGGCAGCATCCACGCCAGAGATAGGACGATGACGACACCCACGACGAACGCACGGCGCATGGATCCCCTCCCCGGGTCGACTGTCGGTATTACGGGGGGCATCGGGGGCGGGATTGCCCGACTTGCCTTCTGAAGCATCACTCGGATAGCGTGCGCCGTATGGACCCTCAGGAACGGATCACCCCCGCCCTCTCCGAGGCCAAGCAGCGCCGTGCCACGCTGCACGACGCCATCGTCCATCTGGAGCTGGCGATCTCCTCGCCGGCCGCCGGACGCATCCCGGAGTGGACCGCGCTGGTAAACAAGGAGCTTGTCGGCGTTCGCGACGCGTTCGATCAGCACGTGGTCGTCACCGAGAAGCCGGGTGGGCTCTACGACGAGATCATCACGCGCGCGCCCCGTCTGGACGGAACGGTGCGCCGGCTGAAGGAAGAGCACCCCGACATCACCGAGAAGATCGACCAGATGCTGACCCGCATCGACGAGGTCGAGATCGGCGGGGAGGCCTGGCCGCTGGACGCCGCGCGCGACGACCTACAGAGGTTCATCGGCACCGTGATCCGGCACCGCCAGAAGGGCGCGGATCTGGTGTGGGAGGCCTACAACGTCGACATCGGCGGGACCGAGTAACGCACCTTCCGTTCCCGACGGCTTCGCGTAGGCTTCCGGCGTGTCCCGGATAGCGCTCGGCCAGCTCAACCTCACGGTCGGTGACCTCGACGGCAACGTGGCCCGCATGACCGAAACGGCCGCGAAGGCCACTTCGGAGGGCGTGGAGCTGATCTGCTTCCCCGAGCTGGCCGTTCCCGGCTATCCGCCGGAGGACCTGGTGCTGCGGCCCGAGTTCGTGCAGGACAACCTGGACGCCACGAAGGAGCTGGCGCGACAGACGTCCAGCGGGTGCTCGGTGGTGGCCGGGTTCGTCGACCGCACGGATGCGGGGATCCACAACGCGGCGGGGTTCCTCCGTCACGGCGAGATCGAGTCGAGCTACCACAAGATGCGGCTCCCCAACTTCGGCGTGTTCGACGAGCAGCGCACGTTCGCGCCCGGGACCGAGGGTGTCACCGTCGACGTCCGCGGGCAGACCGTGGCGCTGTCCGTGTGTGAGGACGCGTGGCACGACGGCGCCCCGTTCACCGGTTACGCGGGCGTACCCACGATCGTGAACATCAACGGATCTCCGTTCCACCGTGGGAAGGTGCATGAACGTGAAGAGGTGCTGCGCGAGCGGGCACATCGCACGGGGGCGTGGATCCTGTACGTGAACGCCGTGGGCGGTCAGGACGAGCTGGTGTTCGACGGCGGCTCGATGGTGATGGCGCCCGACGGCACCGTGGTGCACCGCGCCGACCGCTTCGACGAGGACCTGCTGATCGTCGACATCTCGGAAGGGACCTCGTTCGCCGATCAACGCAGGCCGTGGCCGTTCGGGACGGAGGAGGTCTACCGAGCGCTGGTGATCGGGCTGGGCGACTACGTCCGCAAGAACGGGTTCACCGAAGTGGTCGTGGGACTTTCCGGGGGGATCGACTCGGCGCTCACCGCGACCTTGGCCGTGGACGCGCTCGGACCCGAAGCGGTGCGCGCGCTGGCGATGCCGTCGAGTTACTCGTCACCCGAGAGCCTCGAGGACGCGAGAACGTGCGCGGACCAGCTGGGCATCCGACTGGGCATCGTGGAGATCAAAGAGGTGTTCGACCACTACCGCTACGCTCTCACAGAGCTGTTCGCCGGGACGGAGGAGGGCGTCGCGGAGGAGAACCTGCAGGCTAGGATCCGCGGCAACCTCCTGATGGCCATGTCGAACAAGTTCGGGTCGATCGTGCTGGCCACCGGCAACAAGAGCGAGTACGCGGTGGGCTACTCGACGCTCTACGGCGACATGGCCGGCGGGTTCGCCCCGATCAAGGACATCCCCAAGACGATGGTCTACGAGTTGGCGAACTACCGGAACACCCAGGGCTCGCCCGGGCCGATCCCCGACCGGACGATCGCGAAGCCCCCATCGGCCGAGCTGCGACCCGACCAGAAGGACACGGACTCGCTGCCCCCCTACGACGTGCTGGACCCGGTCATCGAGGCCTACGTGGAGGACGACCGCGGGGTCGACGAGATGATCCAGAGCGGCATGGACGAGGACCTGGTGCGCCGCGTGGTCCGGATGATCGACCACGCCGAGTACAAGCGCCGCCAGGCCGCCCCCGGGGTGAAGATCACCCCGAAGGCGTTCGGCCGCGACCGGCGCATGCCCATCACGAACCGCTATCCCGGCTGAGCGTTCCGCACTACCCGATCTCCCAGACCACCTGCACCGTGACGCTCGCTTCCAGGGAATCGGGAGCTACGACGGGGGTCATCGCGCTCGGGAGGGCCGCCAGGTCGTAGGCCTGGCGGTACACCGGCAGGCGGACGCTGCCCTCATCGATCGAGCGCACCCGAACGACCTGAGCGCCGGCTGCTTGGGCAAGCGCGTCGGCCTTCTCGCGGGCTCCCTGAACCGCCTGGGCGAGCGCATCGGAGCGCACCTGATCTTCATCCGACACCTGGAACCGGATGTCGTTCACCGAATCGGCGCCTGCCTTGACCGCGGCATCGATCACGCTCCCCACTGTGTCGAGGTCGTGCACCGTCACCTGCACGCTGTTCGACGCCACGAAGACCTGGTGCTCGTCGGAGGTCCCGCGCCCGACCGTCCGCTGTTGGAGTCCGACATCGAGCGTGCGCAGATCCTTCTCGGCGATCCCGGCCGCCTTCAACGCGTCCAGCACGGCGGCCATCTCTTGGGCGTTCTGGGCGAACGCCGCGGCGCTGTCGACGTCCTCGCTGCGCACCGCCAGGTTCACGACGGCTTCATCCGGCGCCTCGTTCACCGTGGCGGTCGAGCTCACGCTGATCAGTCGGTTGGTCCCGGCCGCAGCCGCTTGATCGTCGCCCGCCATGGCGCTGGCGGCGAAGCCGATCACGAGCCCCACCACCAGCACCCCGGCAACGATCGCCGCCGTCCGTCCCTTCATGGCACGCCTCCTTCGCAGGGTTCCCTGTCGGTTCATGCCCGGAGCCCTGGAGGCTGTGACGGGACTATCATCCGGTCCACCCAGCGGAGCCGAGGCACGATGGATGATGGATGATGCGACCCTGAAGACCGCGGTCGAGACCGTCGTGGGGGACCACGTGCCGGGGATCGCGGTCGCCATCGTCGACCCTCGCGGTGTTCGGGCGGCTGTGGGCATCGGTTCCGCCGATCTGACGCTCGGGACCTCAGCCACCCCCGGCATGGTCTGCCCGTGGTTCTCCATGACGAAGATCGTGACCGCCACGGCCACGATGCGCCTGTCCGAGCGGGGCGTGCTCGATCTAGACGCGCCGGTCATGCCGCACGTGCAGGAGATGCTCCATCTGAAGCCGCGTTCGGATGCTGCCCGGATCACGCCACGGCACCTGCTCTCGCACAGCGCAGGGCTCGCGAACCCGATCCCGGTCTCGTGGATCCACCCTTCGAACCGGCCGGCTCCCGATCCCCACGAGTTCCTGCGGCGACTCCTGCACAAACATCCCAAGCTCCGCTTCGAGCCCGGCACGAAGTCCAGCTACTCGAACCTGGGGACGCTGACGCTGGGCATGGCGATGGCGAACCTCACGGACACGCCCTTCTCCAGGTTGATCCAGCAGGAGGTCCTCGACCCGCTGGGGATGGAGACCACCCGATTCGCCTATGACCCTCGGATGGAGGCCGACGCCGCCACCGGCTACCACCCCCGGCGCAGTCCGATGCGCTTCCTCCTACCTCACTGGGTCATCGGCAGGCCGGAGGGTCGATGGCTGTCGTTGAACCGCTTCCTCCTGGACGGCCAGGCGTATGGCGGCCTAGTCGGGTCCTTGGAGGACGCAGCTCGGTTCCTCCGGATGCACCTGCGGGACGGTGAACTCGATGGCATTCGCATCCTCGAGGAGAACTCCGCGCGCCTGATGCGCGAGATCGGGATGCGTGGACGCCGGTACGACCTGGGTTTGGGATGGTTCCGTCCGGCGAACCGACGGGATGCCGATCCTCCGTTCGTGGAGCATCTGGGAGGTGGGGCGGGGTTCTTCAACGTGATCCGGATCTACCCCACGCGCGCCGTCGGTGTGGCGATCATGGGAAACGCCACCAAGTACGACATCGACGCCGTCGCGGACCTGGCGCTGCAGACGTAGGCCGACCGCAGGATGGCGGTGGATATGCTGTCGCCCAGTGGATCGCACCGTCGGCTATGCCCGCCTGAACTCGCACCGGATCGCCTACGAGGTCGTGGGATCGGGGCCTGTCGATCTGGTCCTCACCACCGGAAGCTTCAGCGCCTTCGACACCGATTGGGAGGATCCGCAGGCTGAGCTCTTCTTCCGGCGGCTAGCGTCGTTCGCGCGCGTGATCCGGTTCGACCGGCGTGGCACCGGCGCGTCTGACCCGCTCCCGCTCGACGCCCTTCCCCCGTGGGAATCTTTCGTAGAGGAACTCGACTGCGTGATGAGCGACGTCAGCTCCGAGCGCGCGGTCATCACCACGGTCTACGACGCGGGTCCCATGGGTCTGCTCTTCGCGGCGACCAAACCGGAACACACGGTCGCCCTGATCCTGGTCAACACGGGGGCGAAGTACACGCGGTCCGAGGACTATCCGATCGGCGTGCCCGAGGCTGCCGCCGAGGAGCTGAGCCGGACGGTGGGTGAGCGCTGGGGAAGCGAGCAGCACGTGCTCCTGCAGGTCCCTAGCCGGGCGGATGACCCCGCGTTCCGCACCTGGTACGCGAAGAAGACGCGGGCGATCGCGGGACCGGCCGCGGCAGAGGCGTACTTCCGAGCCATGTTCACGGCCGATGCGCGAGCGATGTTGCCTGCGATCCATGTCCCGACGCTGGTGCTGCATCGGGTCGGGTACCGGTTCATGCCGGTGGAACATGGCCGCTACCTGGCGGAGCACATCGCCGATGCCCGGATGGTGGAGCTGCCAGGAGCCGACGGCCCGTTGTACTGGGATCACGCGGACGAAGCCCTCGCGGCCATCGAGGAGTTCCTGACGGGGGTGAAGCCGGCACCGCCGACGAACCGGGTCCTGGCCACCGTCCTGTACACCGACATCGTCGACTCCACCGGGATGCTCGAGCGCATGGGCGACGAGCGGTGGCGCGGACTACTGGACATGCACGATGACATGGCGCGTCGCCTGGTGGAAGCGCACGGGGGAAGGTTCATCAAAAGCACGGGGGACGGCGTGCTGGCGACCTTCGACGGACCCGGCCGCGCGATCCGGTTCGCGACCACGTTCCGAGAGCAGCTGAGGCCGATCGGGTTGCGGATCCGCACGGGGATCCACACAGGCGAGCTGGAGATCCGAGGCGACGACGTCGGGGGGATGGCGGTGCACCTGGCGGCCCGCATCATGGCGGTCGCCCAGGAGGACGAGATCCTGGTGTCGCGGACGGTCACCGACCTGGTGGTCGGCTCGGACATGGCGTTCGACGACCGAGGGATGCACCAACTGAAAGGCATCGACGGCGAGTGGCCCCTCCTGGCCGTGCGGCAGCGGTCGTAGTTGCCACCCTCACAGGGGGCAGTGCCAGCAGCTGGATCGGGTTGTCGGGGTAGAGGTCCAGCTCCGCCACCGGAACGAACCCCATCGCCAGGTAGAAGGCTCGCGTCTCCGCGTACTCGGGCCCCGGATCGATCCGATCGAGAGCGTCTTCACCAGCACCAGACGATGGTCTGAGGATACGGACGGGCCACGGTCAGGAACCCGACCACGGCACCGTCGGCTTCCGCGACCAGACCGCCCTGGGTCCACACCACCTCGGCGCACTCGCGGATGCCTTCGTCCATACCGAACCAGTCGGGCAACGGAGCGATGATTCCGTCGCACGCGGCTGGGTCGCGGCGGGGGTCGAGCCGGATCATGCCTCGACGATCCAGACGGGATCTGTTGTGACCAGGTGTACCATCGCGCCCAAGTTGCCCGCACCATCGAGCATGGATGGAGAAGCGGATGCGGATCTTGCCCCTCAGCCTGGCGGTGACGTTCATGAACTTGGTCTCCCTCAACGTCGCCCAAGGATCCGTCGCCGAACACGGCTCGCCGATGTGCTTCAGGGAGGCGCCGACCATCGTGGGCACGGCCGGCGATGACGTCCTGATCGGCGGACCTGGGCATGACGTGATCGTCGGATTGGGCGGCCACGACCGGATCGATGCTCGCGGCGGCCTGGACATGGTCTGCGGCGGCCCCGGCGCTGACATCATCCGAGGCGGCGACACCGGGATTGACGATCCCGACCTCAGCGTGACCTACGAATCGCTGGACGGTGGCGACGGAGATGACGTGCTCCGCGGGGAGCGTGGGCTCGACCTCCTGATCGGAGGCCCAGGCGACGATCTGTTGAACGGGGGTCCCCACTCCGATTGGGCCGGGTACGCGAGGGCACCCAGGTCGGTGGACGCGGATCTTCGTGCGGGAACGGCGTCGGGCTGGGGATCAGACACACTGATCGCCGTCGAGAACCTCGTGGGATCGAGGTACGGCGACCACCTGGCCGGCGATGATGAGATCAACATGATCTCTGCCTGGGCAGGCAGCGACGTGGTCTTCGCGCGCGGAGGCAACGACTACGCCCTCTATGGGGGAACCGGACACGACATGATCGACGGTGGCCGAGGGCACGACTCGATGCTCGGTCAGGACGGCAGAGACCGGATGTTCGGGCGCCGCAGCGACGACGCCGTCCAAGGGGGAACGGGGGACGACTACCTGAACGGCGGGAAGGGGAGCGCCGACGAGGTGCAGCCGGGGCGGGGATTCGACTTCTGCGTGCATTTCGAGAATCCGAGCGACTGCGAGAGCCCCTGACCGGGCGACACGGTCGGCCTATCATCCGCGCATGACGCAGATCAGCGAGGGCGTGCACATCACCCGGACCGACACCGAGGAGTGGCAGCCCGACGACGAGGTCGGTGGCTCTGCGCATATCCTCCTCCAGGAGGGATCGACGATCGTGGGTCTGTGGAAGACGGAACCGGGTGTCCCCACCGAGGTCACCAACGTCGAGCTCCCCGCGCGAGAGACGGTCCTGATCCTCGAGGGATCGGTCCACATCGGGATCGACGATGAAACTGAGATCGAGTTCGGGCCCGGTCAGATCGTGTCGATGCCCAAGGGCTCGACGATCGCCTGGGATCCGTCCCCGGACTGCAAGGTCTTCTGGGTCTATTCCTAGGCCAGCTCCCAGACGGCTGTGGTGTCGGCACCCTGTCGAGCGTGATTCGTGGCCAGGGCTGTGTTCGTACAATCCCGCGGGTGGGGCCTGTAGCTCAGCCCGGTTAGAGCAGGGGGCTTTTAACCCTCGTGTCGCAGGTTCGAATCCTGCCAGGCCCACCGAGAGCGCCGGTCGGGCCATGCTGACCCGGCCCGCCGGACGGAGTGGATGATGCGCGCGTTGGTGGGGATCCTGGTAGCTGCGCTTTCATTGGCGTTGAGTCCCGCCGCTCACGCACAGCCGGTCCGGCGATGGCCGGTCTGCGGCGTGTGGCGCGAGGTGCCGGTTCCGGGCGACGCCCTCTACCGGGAGGGTTCGGGCACGTCACCGACATCGACGTGGTCTCGCCGAACGACGCCTGGGCGATCTCGGACTACGGGTACGAGGTGTTCAACGAGTCACACGTCTACCGCTGGACCGGCCTGCGATGGAGCGAGGTCCGGTTCCCACGGCCGCACACCGGTGACGTCGAGTCCTGGGTCTTGAGTGCAGTCGAGGCGGTCTCGCCGACCGAGGTATGGGTCGTGGGTTCCCGACCGTCAACGACGGGACCCCGCGACCTGTCGCCGGGAGATGGGACGGCCGCCGGTGGAGGCTTGTCCCGATCGGGCTATCTGGCATCCGCGGCCAACTCTCAGGCCTAGCCATGATCCCCGGAACCCACCGATTGATGGCGGTGGGAGCGCGCTTCGTGCGGGGCAGGTTCCGGGACGCTCACCCGCACGCTGGCGATGATGTGGAACGGCTCATCGTGGTACGCGTCCCCACACCCTCGCCAGGTCGGTGGAGCGAGTACAACGACGTGGTCGCGGCTGGAACCGCGCTCTGGGCGGTGGGTGCGACCCAACGGAAGGGCTCGAGCGCGCACGTCCTGGCTTCGCGGTGGACCCGACGAGGTTGGTCGCTCCGCTTCGGGCCCCGCGGCCAAGCCGAGGCCGTCGACGGCCTCTCGCCCGACGTATCTACGCCGTCGGCTCCACCCCGAGAGCGGGCGGATCGAGCCGCGGGATGTTCGCGCACTGGACGGGGGAGGCATGGACCGCAGCAGCTCGATTCGACCGGATCCAGGTGCTTCGCGACGTCGTGGTCCCCGCCCACGGCACGGTGTGGGCAGTGGGGAGCTCCTACGTGCGGCGGAAAGCGCAGGAACGTCCGTTCATCGTGCGCCGATCCACCGGAGGATGGCATCTGGACCGGGCCCCGGCGAAGGAGGGCTTCTTCTCGACGATCGGCGGCACCCCACACAACCTGTGGACCTTCCTGTCCTATCCCCCGGTCGAGGGTGCCGAACTGTGGAGGTTCACTTCGTATCAGCAGGTGCTGATCCGCTGGCGTCAGGGGTGCTGGCTAGGCTCCACAGGTGCGGACGATCGAGCTCACGGATCCCCGAGACCGGCGCTGGTCGGTGGAGGTGCCCGAGACGCGCGGGGAACGGGCCCGGGGCCTCCGCGGGAGGGAACGTCTCGCCGTCGATGCGGCGATGCTGTTGGCGCGATGTCGGTCGGTCCAGACGGCACGCATGCGGTTCCCGATCACGGTGGCGTTCCTGGACGAAGGGCTCACGGTGCTCCAGGTCCGGCAAGTTCCTCCAGGACGGCTGTGGGTCGGGCGGCGATCGGCTCGCCACATCCTGGAGCTGCCCGCGGGTGCCGATGTCCGTGTTGGCGACCGGCTGCGGCAAGGTCCCGGCTATACTCTGTCGGCCGTCATCCTGGGTCGCTACGCTGGGTCTTCACGCCCCCATCGTCCAGAGGCCTAGGACGCCGCCCTTTCAAGGCGGAAACACGGGTTCGAATCCCGTTGGGGGCACGAACCGCGCACCGCCGCTTCACCGGGACCGTTTAGGTTCCGCGAACCGCATACCTGCGCCTGTAGAGGAGTCCGGCCGTCCTCACCGCCCTGTCAAGGCGGAAATCGCGGGATCGAAGCCCGTCAGGCGCGCCAGACCCCCGGCACTATGCGCGGGCCGTCCACCCTGGGTACGCTTCGGCCGATGCGGAACATGGGGTCTTAGTGAACTGTCGGGCCTGCGGGACCGAGAACGACGCGGGTCGGAAGTTCTGCATGGAGTGCGGGGCTTCACTGGCCCTGCCATGTCCCAACTGCGGGGCGCCGAACCCCGGCGGTAGCAAGTTCTGCGGTGAGTGCGGCGGCGCACTCGTGGCGAGGGCCGACGCACCGGAGGAGCCGGTCGAGCCGCCCGCCCAGTTCCCCGAGCGCAGGCTCGTCTCGGTGTTGTTCCTCGATCTGGTCTCCTTCACCACCCTTTCCGAACAGCGCGACGCCGAGGACATGCGCGAACTGCTCAGCGCGTATTTCGACACGGCACGGACCGTGATCGAGCGTCACGGTGGCGTGATCGAGAAGTTCATCGGCGACGCCGTGATGGCCGTTTGGGGAACGCCTGTGGCCCGCGAGGATGACGCCGAGCGCGCGGTTCGCACCGCGATGGAGCTCGTGGACGCGGTCGCGGAGCTCGGCGCCTCCACGGGGACACCGCTGCGAGCCCGCGGCGGCGTGCTCACGGGAGAGGCCGCCACGATGCCGGGAGGCATGAGTGAGGGCATGGTCACCGGCGACATGGTCAACACGGCTTCCCGGCTCCAATCGGCGGCCGAGCCCGGTCAGGTGTTCGTCGGCGAGGCCACCTTCCGTGCCTCCTCGCGCGCGATCGCGTTCGATGACGTCGGCGATCTCGCGCTCAAGGGGAAGGAAGCTCCCGTCCACGCGTGGCGGGCGTTGCGGGTCTTCGGCGAGCGCCGGGGCGCGAACCCGATGGCGGTGGAGCCGCCATTCGTCGGACGGACCGAGCAGCTGCGGCTACTGAAGGAGCTCCTCCACGCCACCGAACGTGAGGGCAAGGTCCGTGTGGTCTCGGTGACCGGGATCGGGGGCATCGGGAAGTCGCGTCTGGCTTGGGAACTCTTCAATCACGTCGACGGTCTGTCGGAGACGTTCTACTCGCACGAGGGCGAGCCCGGCCTACGGCGACGGCATCACCTTCTGGGCGCTGGGCGAGATGGTACGGATGCGGGCCGGGATCGCCGAGACCGATCCCCATGGCGTGTCTCGCACGAAGCTGGCGGCCTCGATCGCCGAGCACGTTCCGGACCCGGAAGACCGCCTATGGCTCGAGCCGCGCTTAGCGTTCCTGCTCGGCCTCGGGGAGCGTCCGGCCGGCGGCCCCGGAGGAGCTCTTCGCAGCCTGGCGGGCCTTCTTCGAGCGGATCAGTGACGCGGCTCCGGTCGTGATGGTGTTCGAGGATCTCCAATGGGCCGACTCGGGATTGCTGGACTTCATCGAGTCGATGCTCGAGTGGTCGCGGAACCGTCCGATCCTGATCGTGACCCTTGCGCGTCCTGAGCGCGCCGATCGGCGCCCGACCTGGGGAGCCGGACAACGCAGCTTCGCGGCCGTCCATCTCGAACCGCTGCCCGACGAGGCAGTCGCCCAGCTGGTGCGGGGCATGCTTCCGGGCGCCG